>CAWFBS010000007.1:0-99269 GCA_963814115.1 uncultured Chloroflexia bacterium
TTCAACCTTCTCGGGCAGCGCCAGCGCCAATCCGTGCGCGTAGGCCGCCTGGGTCGGCCGGACACTCACGAACGAGCGCCCCGCCACGACGATCCGCTTGTAGATCACGTGCAGCAGGAAGTCGACCTTGGTTCTCATACCGGCGTGGGATCGCCAGGCGATCCGATGCCCTGCCTGACTGCCGCCCGCTCCTGGTCGGCAACCTGGTCGGCCGCGAGGTGACGATCGCTGAGCGCGGCCCCGAGGACACTCAGGCGATCGATCGTCAGGGCAATGGCCCGGTCGACGGCCGGCGTGGCGACGCCTGGGTGAGCGACGTGGCGCATATCGGCGAGTTCGCGCATCAGGGCGAGCTCGCGCGTGGTGGCGTCCATCTCGGCCTGCATCGCGCTCGTCATCTGGGAGTTGACGAGGGTGTGAACGACGTCGATCTTGCCGATCAGCGTCCGCGAAGCCTCGGCCTGCACCAGCGCCGCCTCTGCCGCGGCCTCACCCGCCTTCTTGGCTTCGAGTGCCACGGCGGCGGCCTTCGCCGCGACCTCGTCCTGGCGTTTCCACTCGGCGGCCTTGGCGATCGCCGCGTCCTCGGCGTCCTCCTCCTTCTCCCGGATCCGCGATCGGGCGTTGAGCCAGCCGAGCACCAGCGGCGAGAGGACGCCGGTCCCGATGATCCCGGCGAACCCCACGATCGCGACCAGGACGATGTCGCTCATCGGCCGGTCACGACGCCCGATAGGAAGGCGAGGGCGAGCTCGACCTCGCTCATCGAGCGCTCGCGGGGTTGACGGCGCGGACGTACCCGAGGTCGCGACAGGCTGGGGAGCCCGGGAGTCGGTGTGGATCAGACCAGCGCGCCGTCATGCCCCCAAGCGTGCGGGCGGCGGGCTTCAGCTTCTAGTTGGCCGATTGGGCCATGTGGACCCGGATGGCAAGCGAGGTCATCGACGACGAACGCCACCTGACGTGACAATGATCGGTCCTGAAGCCAGAGCGGCAAGCTGAGTAACCGCAACGTCATTCGTCGGGAGATGCGGCGGCCGGAGTCACGTCCGATCGTCAGGGATGTCCGGAACGTGTGGTCTGGTTCGACATTCGGATGAGCGGCGCCAAGAGGGTGCCCAGCAGAGGAGACCGGCGATGAAGTTCATGATCTCGACGCATGCCACACAGTCCGACTACGACGCGATGGGCGGCAAGCCCGGCGCGAGGGCAGAGTGGTCGCCCGAGGACTTCGCAGCGATGGGCGCGTTCATGGAGGCCTTCAATCGCGAGCTCGACGAGTCAGGCGAGCTCGTCGAAACCCGCGGCCTCGACGCGCCCGTGCACACCCGGCGCATCCAGCTCAAGCAGGGGCTGCCCGTCGTCACCGACGGTCCCTACGCGGAGACCCAGGAAGTGTTGGCCGGCTACTGGATCGTCGAGTGCGCCAGCTTTGATCGAGCGACCGAAATCGCGGCGAAGCTCTCGACCATTCCCGGTCCGGAAAGTGTCCAGGAGCGCGCTTACGCGGACGTCCGTCCGATCGTCGAGTCGCGAGACGAACTCGTAGACGGCTGAACGAGCGTGACCGAAACGCCGATCGAGGACCTGCTGCGCCACCTGGCGCCGCAGGTCCTCGGCGCGCTCGTTCGCCGCTACGGCCAGTTCGACACCGCCGAGGACGCCGTCCAGGAGGCGCTCATCGCGGCGGCGACCAGGTGGCCGGTCGAGGGCATCCCTGCCAGCCCGCGCGGCTGGCTGGTGACCGTGGCGTCACGAAGGCTCACTGACCTGCTGCGCCAGGGACAGGCCCGGCGGCGTCGCGAGGACGCCGTGTCCGCGCAAGTCCTACCGACCGAGCGGTTCGCGCCTGCCGCTGATGCGGACCGCGACGACGCCGACGACTCCCTCATCGTCCTGTTCATGTGCTGCCACCCCGCGCTCACGCAGGCTTCTCAGATCGCGCTCACGCTGCGGGCGCTCGGCGGGCTCACGACGGCCGAGGTCGCCCGGGCCTTGCTCGTCCCGGAAGACACCGTCACGCGCCGGATCAGTCGGGCGAAGGCGGCCATCACGGAGAGCGGGATCCCCTTCCGCCTGCCGTCGAGCGAGGAACGGGCGAACCGCCTCGCCGTCGTCCTGCACGTCCTGTATCTCATCTTCAACGAGGGATACGTCAGCACATCCGGGTCGGCCCTCCAGCGGCCAGATCTCGCGGCCGAGGCGATCCGGCTCGCGCGGCTCGTCCACGGTCTGCTGCCCAACGACCCAGAAATCAGCGGCCTGCTCGCCCTCATGCTGCTCACCGACGCTCGGCGCCCCGCCCGAACGGGCCCTGCCGGCGAGCTCGTCCCGATGGCCGACCAAGACCGAAGTCTCTGGGACCATGCGGCGATCGCCGAGGGAACAGGGCTCGTCGACCAGGCCCTTGCGCAAGGCGTTTCCGGCCCGTACGTGCTCCAGGCCGCGATCGCTGCCGCCCACGACCGCGCTCCTCATGCAGATGAGACGGACTGGCTTCGCATCGAGCGGCTGTACGACCAGCTGGCCGAGATCTCCGACACGCCCGTCGTTGCGCTCAATCGAGCCGTAGCCGTCGCTATGACCCAGGGACCAGCGGCCGGTCTCGAGATGCTCGCGACGCTCCAAACGGACAAACGAATCGCGGAGGATCATCGCCTGTTCGCGGTGCGCGCGCACCTGCTCGAAATGCTCGGCCACACGGACGCGGCGCGCGAAGCTTATGAGGCCGCCGCGATGCGGACGAGCAACCTCGCACAACAACGCTTCCTTCGGGCGCGGGCCTCGCGAGCCTAATCCAAACCCTACCGTTGAGGCCCGCGAACCAAGTCTCCGTACGTGCTCAATTGCTCGCGAACCGAGCCCGAGACCTCGGGTAGCCGCGGCGCGAGGATCCACATCAGCTGCGCAGTCGTCTCGGCCCCCACCTTGGACCGGGCGTTCGCCGGGTGGGGCTGGCTCGATAGGATGGACGCATGCTCGAGATGCGGGGGTTGACCAAGCGCTACGGCGCGACGCTGGCCGTGGACAGCCTCTCGGTCGACATTCGCCCCGGGTTGGTGACTGGGTTCCTCGGCCCGAATGGAGCCGGCAAAACCACGACGCTGCGCCTCGCACTGGGACTGGCTGAGCCGACGGCCGGTACCGTCCTGATCGGCGGACGTCCCTACCGGCGCATCGCTCGCCCGTTGTGCGAGGTCGGGGCTCTCCTCGACGCCGGGGCGGTAGACGGTGGGCGCTCGGCGACCGATCACCTCGGCTGGCTTGCGAGAAGCCACCGGATCGGCCAGGCGCGAGTGCGCTCGCTTCTCGAGCAAGTGGGCCTGAGCGGCGTGGCGAGACATCGCGTCGCGACGTATTCGCTCGGCATGAAGCAGCGGCTGGGCATCGCCGCCGCCCTGCTCGGCGATCCGGCGCTCCTGCTTCTCGACGAGCCGGTGAACGGCCTTGACCCCGACGGCGTCCGGTGGCTTCGCGACCTGCTGCGGTCTCTCGCTGTCGAGGGGAGAACGGTCCTCCTCTCGAGCCACCTGATGAGCGAGATGGCGATCACGGCTGACCGCCTGATCGTGATCGGCCGCGGCCGACTGATCGCGGACACCACCGTCGCCGAACTCGCCGACCGGTACGGCAAGGGCGTGATCGTGCGCTCACCCCGCGCCGGAGAACTGTCCTCGGCGCTCGAACGCGGCGGTGGGATGGTGACGAGCGAACACGACAGCGATCTCCTCCAGGTCACCGGAATTGACGCCGCAGCCATTGGCGTAATCGCGGCACGCCTCGGGATTCCGCTGATCGAGCTCACGTCGGGCGGCGCCTCCTTGGAGGACGCCTACCTGGCGCTCACTGCCGAGGCGACCGAGTATGCCGCCCAGTCCCCGCGGACGGGCCATGGCTGACATCCTCGCCGCGGAGTGGCTCAAGCTCCGCACGGCTCGGTCGACCTGGCTCGTCCTTGGCGTCCTGGTGGTGTTCACGGCCCTGATGCTCGCAGTGGCCTGGTACTTCGTCGCGACCTGGGACGGGCTGACACCAGAACGCCGGGCGAACGCCGCCCTGGGATCGCTGCCGACCTTGATGGGCTGGATCGCGTCGCTCATCATGGCCGTGTTCGGCGCGGTGGCCATCACCTCGGAATGCGCCAACGGGATGATCCTGACCACGTTCCTCGCCATGCCGAATCGGGCGCAGGTCCTCTTCGCCAAGGCCGTCGTGGTGGCGGTGGTCACCTTCGTGGCGACCGAGGCCTCGCTGCTCGTCACCCTGCTGGGTAGTGCAGCCATCCTCGGGGACCGGCCGATCAGTGGCCAGACGCCGCTCGACGTCGGCGGGCTTGTGTTCGTCATCGCCATGGGGCTGTCAACCGCGACGTTCGCCCTGATCGGGCTGGGGCTTGGAGCGATCACTCGATCCGGCCTCGCGACGGTCGTTGTCCTCGCGCTGGTCTGGTACATCGTCCCGCTGGTCGCCGCTCACGTGCCGGCACCGTGGAACGAAGTGCTCTCGTCGCTCGTTCCGGGCGCCCTCGCGGGTCAGCTGGCCACGACCGGCAACCAGGACTCGGTCTTCAGTGCCCTGCTGGCGCCGTGGCAGGCGGCATTGGTAATGCTGACCTACGCCGTCGTCCCGCTTGCCCTCGGCGCTGCTGCCCTCGTCCGCCGCGACGCTTGAGGCGACGTAACCGCGTCTCTCGCCCGGGTGCCGCCGCCGTCACGACGCTGGTGGCGCTTTCCTGCACGGTCGTCAAGATCGCGATGAGGGGGCCGGAACGTGGTCTTCGCCCAATCCGCCACGGTCGTGGCACCGCCGCGTCATGCGCTCAGGAGCCACTCGCACGGCTCCGCCGGCTCCGCGAGTCGCATCACTAGAAGGTCGTCGGTCGCGGGGCAGACCCAGTTGGACCGTCGCTACTCGTCCGTCGCCGCTTCGCCCTCAGGCTCCGGCAGCCGCGGGCTGAGGATCCACACCAGCTGCGTCGTCGTCTCCGCGCCCACCTTCGACCGCGCGTTCGCCAGGTGGTGCTTCACGGTGGAGTGCGACAGACCGAGCCGGTGGGCGGCCGCCTTCTCCGACGCGGCGACGAGCACAGCGGCCATGACGACGACCTCCCGGTCCGTCGCGCATCCGGCGGGGCGGCCTCTCATGCCAGCCGCCTCGCCGCAGCCAGCCACTCATCGCGACCCTCGATCGGAAGCCCCATTCGGGCTTGGCGCGGGTCGATGCTCCACGACTGCCCAGACCCGCCAGATAGATACAATCTCGCTCGATGGACAAGCTGGAGCTGATTCGCACGATGCGAGAGGCACACCAGCGCATGGCTGGAGCAATCGAGCACCTCCCCGATGAGCGGCTGCTCGAGCCAGCGATGGACCACTGGACCGGGAAGGACCTTGTTGCCCACATGGCTTGGTGGCACGACCACTCAGTGCTCGTGATCGAGTGCCTCCGAGCTGGCCGCCAGCCATACGACGAGACCGATCCCTCCAACGCCACCGACGCGGTCAACGAGCGGACGCATCGCGAGCACCTGGACGATCCACCGGAACTCACGCGGCGGGCGTTCCACGAGTCATTCACCCGGCTGCTGACGGCCCTCGAGCCATGCACGGACGAGGAGCTATTCGCCATCGATCGCTGGCCCTGGCTGGGTGGAGAGGCGCTCGTCGAGACGATCCTGTGGGATTCCTCGCGCCACTACGACGCGCATCGCGACTACCTTGAACGGCTTTCGTACTGAGCGGCAGGCTGGCTACTCGCGCCGAACTCGTCGGGGCTCAACGTAATCGAGCAGCAGCCGTAGAGGCCGAGGCAGCCTGGATGGATCGATCGTGTCGACGATCGCTCGGATATATCGGCTGTTGCGGCCCGACACGCTCCGGATGAAACGGCGAAATTGATGATCCACGGGGCGACCACTCCACGCGTGCTGCTTGCGGAAGGTGCGCCATGGCTGCGTGTCGCCCTCGATCTCGATGAGCCTCGAGAGGACGGTCGCGCCGGCGGCCCGAACCAGCTCGTCCTCCAGGTCAACGCTGCAGGCGAAGAAGCCAGCCCCTTCCAACCCGCTGCGATCAAGACCTGGACCGTATCCCGCGCGCTCCAGGGCCGCTCGGATGACTCGCTCCTCGCCCTCGTCATAGAGTCCAGCGATGTTCGCTCGCGTTTCCTCGGCAGCCAGCCGCTGCAAGAACCGGCTCATGGCGTGGGCGCCATTGATCGGAACGACGGACACGCCTTCGGCTTCGAGATCGCGTCCCGACCGCCGGGCGGCCAGGGTCAGGGCGAGCTCGTCGGTCACCCCTTCAACCAAGACGATTGTGCGCACAGCGGAATACTGCCCTCGCCGGTATTGGCTCCACAACCTGGTATTGGGGTGGGCGACCGGAATGCCTGGGGCGGTCCACTCATCCGGCTTCCAGTCGAGCCAGCCGGACCTCCTTGATGCTGAGGTCGGTGCGGGAGGTGCCAGCCCGCTAGCGCCACGGCCTCGTCAAGCAGACGCTACTCGTCCACCTGAGCCATGTCTTCGGGCTCCGGCAGCCGCGGCGCCAGGATCCACACCAGCTGCGCCGTCGTCTCCGCTCCGACCTTGGACCGGGCATTCGCCAGATGGTGCTTCACGGTCGAGTGCGACAGGCCCAGGCGGTGGGCGGCCGCCTTCTCCGATCCGGCGACGAGGACCGCGGCGACCACGACGATCTCTCGGTCGGTCGCGCATCCGGCAGGGCGATCCCTCACGCCAGCCGCCTCGCCGCCGCCACCCACTCGTCGCGGCCCTCGATCGGCAGCTCGTAGGTTGCAAACGCGCGCCTAACACCTGTCGGGCGCGCCATTTCAGCCTCAGGTAGCGCAAGCGCGAACCCGTGCGCGTAGGCCGCCTGGGTCAGCCGGACACTCACGAACGAGCGCCCCGCCACGACGATCCGCTTGTAGATCACGTGCAGCAGGTCCTCCTTGGCCTCGCGAACGTCGGCTGTTGCCCACGTCTCGCTGAGCGCGCAGCCATTCGACGGCCCTCTCCGGCGGCACGCCATCCTGTGCGCTGTCTTCGGTAGCTGCCAGGGTCGCGCGGAGCTGCTTGAGCCGCTCGAGGTAGGTCCCGTCGCCGATGCCGCCTCCGACGTGCTCGAGGGCGAGTTCTCGCATCTGGCGCTCGATCCGGCCGCGGTCAACCATCTGCTCGCGCGAGGATCCGGCCGAACGCAGCACCCAAGATCGGACGGTGGCGCGCATCTACGGGCCTGTCAGTCTCCGGGGCCCGGATCCGATCGCCGACGATCGGGTAGTCGTCGCTTGCCGTTGTCACCGGCACATCGGCGTCCTGATCGCCGGAGAGGCCTTCGCGCAGAACCAGCGTCACCACACCTCGGCTGGCACGCCGACACCCGCGACGATCCGACCGGACGTCGACAGCCTGAACGGCGGCGACAGAAGGCGGAGTCCGCGGATCGTGCCCTATGCCGGCAAGACGGCCGCGGCCGTCGCTTCGACCCGCTGACGCGTCCCGCGCATGAGTCGCGTCACGATGTAAGCGTGCAGGGGATAGCACCAGCCAGGCCAGTGCCCTCGCTGGTTCGGTGCCCGGTCGACTTCTACGGTCGAGTTCGGCCTCACACGGCCCTCGGCGGGCTCTTACCGTTTGACGTCGTCAGCCACGTCTTTGAAGATCGCAACTCGGCTCCAGGTTACGAGGGAACCGCCTGCGGCGGCACTCCGACGCGGTCACGCTCGAGCATCTTCGCTCCAGGCCGAACATGATCAGGTCGACCGTGTTCTGCCACCAGCGGTTCGGGTCGCTGAGCCAGACCTCGGCCGTATCCTCCGCGCTCTCGACCAGGTTCGGGAACTCGTCGCGGGGCAGGCTCAGCTGGGCGAGCGCGAAGCGCCGTCGCAGCAGGTCGATCTGGTGGGCGTCGAGCGGCGTAGCGTCGGAGGGCGTGCCCTGCTGGAGGAGCAGCAGGTAGCCAGCGAGGAGGTTCGAGATCATGCGGATCAGGACGATCGCCTCCCGCCGCCCAAAGCCCGCATCGAGCAGGATGGCCAGGAGGTCCTCGAGCACCCTCCAGAAGCCGAGGGCCGCCGCGCCTTCGCCGCTGTAGGCGATGCTGAGAGGAAGAGCAAGCGGACGCGCGTCGATCTGCTCCTTGTAGTTGTCGATCGCCAGGCGCATCCGTTCGGTCCAGCTCATCTCGGGCCGAAGCCCGGCCGTGGCGTCGATCCCGTCAAGGACCGCCTCGGTCATAGCGTTGATGAGGTCCTGCTTGTCGCGAACATGGCGGTAGAGGGCCATCGGCGTGACGCCGAGCTCCTGCGCGAGGCGCCGCAGGCTGACCGCCTCGAGGCCTTCGGCGGTACCGATCTCGAGCGCACGGGCCACGACGGCCTCACGGGTCAGGCCGGGTCGTCCGCGCTGCACCTGTCCGGTCGAGTTCATCGTTGCATTCCTGTCGATTCATCGGTTCATCGCTTGACAAGTATACGCCGCATACCTAGACTGCTGCAGTCTACACCGTATGCATACGGTGATAACACGGTGGAACACGGATACGAGGAGAAGAGACCAGATGACAGCCACGTCACGCGCCCAGGACCCGCCGTCCACGTGCGGGGCCTGGAGAAGTCCTACAAGGAGCTGCACGTGCTGCGCGGCGTCGACTTCGACGTCGCGCGGGGCAGCATCTTCGCCCTGCTCGGCTCGAACGGGGCGGGCAAGACCACGGTCGTGAAGATCCTGTCCACGCTGCTCAAGGCCGACGCCGGGACCGCCAGCGTCAACGGCTTCGATGTCGCCACGCAGGCCGCGGACGTGCGGGAGTCCATCAGCCTGACCGGCCAGTTCGCGGCGGTCGACGAGATCCTCAGCGGGCGGGAGAACCTCGTGCTGGTCGCCCGGCTGCGGCACCTCAAGGACCCGGGCACGATCGCGGACGACCTGCTCGAGCGCTTCGCGCTGACCGACGCGGCCGCGCGGAGGGTCGTCGACGTACTCGGGCGGCATGCGCCGCCGCCTCGACATCGCGATGAGCCTCATCGGGAATCCGCCGGTCATCTTCCTCGACGAGCCGACGACCGGGCTCGACCCCCAGGGGCGCATCGAGGTGTGGCAGGCCGTCAAGGAACTCGCCGGGCACGGCACGACGGTGCTGCTCACGACGCAGTACCTCGACGAGGCCGAACAGCTCGCCGACCGGATCGCGATCCTCCACGAGGGCCGGATCATCGTGAACGGCACCCTCGCCGAGCTCAAGCGGCTGCTCCCGCCCGCCAAGGTCGAATACGTCGAGAAGCAGCCGACCCTCGAGGACATCTTCCTCGCCATCGTCGGCGACAACGGCCAGGCAGCGCCGACACGGCAGACAGCAACGAACAGCAAGAGCAGGTAGGGAACGACGATGACCACGCACTTCTTCGGCGACACCGCCGTCCTGACCGGACGATCCCTGCGCCACATCACGCGCAGCCCGGACACCATCATCACGACCGCGATCATGCCGATCGCCTTCATGCTGCTGTTCGTCTACGTGTTCGGCGGCGCGATCGACACCGGCTCGGACTCGTACGTGAACTACCTGCTGCCCGGCATCCTGCTCATCACGATCGCCTCGGGCATCTCCTACACCGCATTCCGGCTCTTCCTGGACATGCAGAGCGGCATCTTCGAGCGGTTCCAGTCCATGCCGATCGCGCGGTCGTCCGTGCTCTGGGCGCACGTGCTGACCTCGCTGGTCGCCAATCTCGTCTCGCTCGTGCGTCGTCGTGCTCGTCGCCCTTCTCATGGGCTTCCGCTCATCGGCGGGAGCGCTGGCCTGGCTCGCGGTCGCCGGCATCCTGATCCTGTTCACCCTGGCGTTGACGTGGATCGCCGTCATCCCCGGCCTGACCGCGAAGTCCGCGGACGGCGCCAGCGCGTTCTCCTACCCGCTCATCTTCCTGCCGTTCGTCAGCTCGGCATTCGTGCCCACCGACACCATGCCCGGCCCGGTGCGCGCCTTCGCCGAGAACCAGCCGGTGACGTCGATCGTCAACGCGATCCGCGACCTGTTCACGCAGCAGCCGGTCGGCACCGACATCTGGATCGCCCTCGCCTGGTGCGTCGGCATCCTCGTCGTCGCGTACGTCTTCGCGATGAAGACCTACCGCCACAAGATCGCATAGCAGGGCCGCGGACAGGGAAGCCGTGCTCGAGCGCGCCGCGCGCGTGGCCGAGCACCGACGACCAGAATTCCGCGATGGAGGCAGATGACGTGTCCCTCGCAAAGGCAATTGGCGACAAGGGGCGCTGGCGGGAGTACAAGGCTCGCACCAGAAAGCTTCCGCCCACCCATCGCGCGGTGGCCGGTGCCCAGAGCGTCACCTGATGCTCATCGGGCGAGCGGATGGGGCCGGGCTGGGCCGAGATGCTCGATGACCTTGCCGACCTGTTCGAACAGAGCGCGGCGAACGCGACCCCGATCCGCGACATCTTCGGGTGGGACCGTATTCGATCGCGGTCGCGTCGAGCGTGTGCGAGCTATCGCATTGCCCGTCGAACGGCGCGATTGACAGGGCCCCGGAGACGGTGAGCGAGAGATCGCGAGCCGCCTCGCTGCGCTGCCCGCCTGGCAGCTGACCGATGGTCGATTGATGCGGACGGTACGAACACGCGACTTCCGATCCGCCCTCAAGCTCGTGACGCGCATCGCTGATCCGGCCGACGAGCAGAACCACCACCCCGACGTTGCGATCCACTGGAACGTCGTGACGCTGACGCTCTGGACGCACGCGCCGGGCGGCATCACCGAGCGCGACTTCCGGCTCGCCGCCGCGATCGAGCGAATCCTGTCCAGCCCGTCAGGCCACGCTTGGGTCTCGTGAGCGCCTTCGAACGGGCCGCCGACCTCCTGACCCGGGACCCTTGGTGCCCCGACTGCGTCCTCCGCCTGCAGGTCGAGCAACCTCGCTCCGATCGTTTCCACAAGCCGCGCCGGGGGCGAGATGGCGAGGCCCTGTACCCGGTCCTGCGGCGTTGCCCGCGGAACGCCGAGCGCCTGGCGATCGCGATCGAACCGATCGTCGGGGGCGATGCGCATTCAAACGTGCCTGCGACTTTGGGCAGGTCATTGGGTATGCGCCACTCAGCGAAGTGATCCACGCCGACCAGCCCAGCCCGTCGTCTGGGTAGGCGCGGTCGTCAGACCCACTGAGCCGCTCGTGGCTCGTCAGTGGCGGGACCTCTCGGCCGCCGGGACCCCACCAACGAGCAACTTCGGGCTCCGCGAGGATCTCTCGGAGTTGTGGCCGATCATCCCTGCGCACCGGCCGGAGGACAACCCGCTCGCCGTCCAGTGTCGGCTCGCTCATCGGCTTCATCGGTGGTACGCCCTCAACCGAGGAAGAACGCCTCAAGAACAGGACCGAGCACCTCTGGTGGCGCGCTATGGCCCTGGCCGTCGAGGGTCCGGCGCTCCGCGTGTGGCAGCAGCTCTGTGACGGCTGCCACCGCGTTTCGCAGCTGGGCCGGGCTCTCCGCGCCGTCGATGACCAGGGTCGGGATGGTCACCCGCGTCGCCCACTCCGCTGGCAACGGCCTGCCGGTCATGTGATCACCCATGACCTCGCCGTCGTAGGAGAGCGTGTGGGCCAGGGCCTCGATGGCCGGCCACCAGGGGGCGGCACGCATCTGGGAGATCATCTCTGGCGGCATGAGCATGCCAACGCGCCAGAAATACTCGAGCGCGGCACCCGGCCGGCCAGCCGCTGCGAGTGCCCGAAGGGTGGGCACGTAGTCCTCCGGCAGCGGCGCCCGGCTGTCGTCCACGATGTACGGCGGCTCGTAGAGCGCGAGCTTCGGGATGGGCAGGCCACTGACCGCCGCCTCCATGGCGAGCGCCGCCCCCGACGAGTGGCCATAGACAAACGCCTGTCCGCCTGCCTGCGCGATGAGGGCATCGAGATCCTCGATCTCTCGGGCCACCGCATACGGCGGCGTGTCGCCGCTGTCGCCCCGTCCGCGCCGGTCATAGGCAAGAGCGCTGAAGCGAGTGGCGAGCGCGGCCGCCACAGACGCGGCGCCGGCTCGATCACTGAGCGCACCCCCGACCAGGATGATCGCGGGACCCGTTCCGACGCGCTCGTAGGCGATCAGCGTTCCATCCCTCGATCTGACCGTGTCCATGGCACCCCCCTCGACCGCTATCCACGGGTGTCCCCGAGCCCGCATGGAGCCCCGGACCGAAGAAGGCGAGTCTAGGGCGCACCGCGCCAACAGCGCAGCCCGCAGTCAAGACCTCGTTGCGGATGGCACCTCCGACCGGCAGCCACGCGTCCATCCGCGTGCCCCACCGACACGAGGGCGCGAGGTGGGCCACCCGATGCGGTCATCGTGGTGACCATGCGGTGGCGAGATCCTCACGGGCTCAAGAACCCCGGAAGGAGCGGGTCGTCCGGCGGCAACGTCAGGCGCAGCGATGCCCGCGACCGAATGGTTGGGGATCGTCAGCCGTTCGCCGGACGCGAGGACAGCTCAAAGGTGACCCGATACCAGTGGGCGTCAGTGTTGCGGCCAGCGATTTCCGGCAATGTGAAGGTCTGGGCCGAGGAGACGAGGTAGCCCCGCTTCCCGCATCTCGGCAGTGTCCGCCTCGATCCGCGCTGCGAGCTGCTCCTCGGATTGGATCCCGATCCGCAGGCCGAGCGCGGCGAAGAGCGAACCCAGGAGCAGGTTCGCCCAGACGAGCAGGCTGTCGCGGCCATATTCGCGGACGATCACCCGCTCGCGTGCGGACCGTCCGATTAGTCTCATTGTGGCTCCACGTAGGCTCACGGACCGCACGTCCTCGGGATTGGCAGGTGAACAGGCGCGACGCCCTGGCTCGCTCCCTCTACGCCTGATTGTCCCACCGATGGACGATTCGACCTTCTCACCGTGACGGGAAAGCCCACCAAGTCGTCATCCGCGCCGCGACAGCCTCGGGATCTAGCGTGGGACCCTCCGCCGGCACTCCCCGTAGGTCGCTCTGAAGCGGCGGTGCAGGGTCGGCTCCTCGTAGCCGACGACGAAACAATGGACGCTGACCGCGAGCCCGCCCGCGTACAGGAGCAGGGGAGCGAGAGGAAGAGCCACACCTCGCCGGGCATGGGCCTTGACGCGCAGCTGGTCTGACTCGCAGACTAGTCTGCGTTGGTAGGAGCAGCACGCACAAAGGAAGGCCTGGGCCACGGTCATGAACAACGAGAACGGGATCGAGCGAAGGACCCGCCGCTACTGGTACGAGGACGGGTTCGCCGAGATCGGGCTGGGGGTGCTCTTCGGGGCCGTGGGCCTCGTTCTTACGCTGGAGGCTGCGGCGAGCCCCGGGGCCGTCAGGTTCGCCGCGGTCGCGACCCTGACGCTCCTCGTGTTCCTCGGAACGCTCGCAGTGCGTCACGCGATCAAGAGGAGCAAGGAACGGCTCACCTATCCGCGGACCGGCTACGTGGCCTATCGCCGCAACTCGTCAAGTAGCCGGACCATGCTGGCGGGACTCGTGATCGTGGGCGGCACCGCCATCGCCCTCGGCGCTTCGGCCGCGACTCCCGGCCGGGTCCTGGCGCTGCAGAGCCTGACCTTGGCGGCCGCCTTGCTCGTGCCTGCGTTCCGGTTCGGCCTCGGTCGGTTCTACTTCCTCGCGGCCGTGGCCGTGGTCGCTGGAGGCGCGTCGGAGGTGCTTGGCGCAGGCGAGATCGGCGGCAGCGCGCTCCTCTTCGGGGCAACTGGGATCGCGATCTTCCTTTCGGGCGTCAGGACGTTGCGCTCATACCTCCAGCGGTCCGGCTCGGCGGACGAACAGAGGACCAGCGGTGACCACAGGCAGTGGGACCGGCGCCCGTCACGCGGCGGGGATCGCGTCGCTGGATCGGCTGATCCACGAGCCGGCCCGACTCATGATCGTGACCGTACTTGCGACGGTGGCAGAGGCCGACTTCATCTACCTAGTCCGCGAGACCGGCCTGACCAAGGGCAACCTCGGCGCGCATCTCGTCCGGCTCGAAGCCGCCGGCTACCTCGAGATCGACAAGACGTTTCGCGGCAAGGTGCCCCGGACGGTATGCCGTCTGACCGACGCCGGCCTGACCGCCTACGGGACGTATCGCGACGCGCTCCGGCGCACCGCGGCCGAACTTCCGGAAGTGCCGGCGAGTTCCAGCGACGTAAGGCTGCGCCATGCCCGCGGCTGATTGCGCGATCCGGATCGAGGACCTGGGCCGCGACTTCGGGTCTCTGCGGGCGGTGGACAGCATCTCGCTCGAAGTCCCGGCCGGTTCCATCTTCGGCTTCCTGGGCCCGAACGGATCGGGCAAGACGACGACGATCCGTCTCCTGCTCGGCCTGCTCGAACCCAGCCGCGGCACGGCCACCGTACTCGGGCACGACACCCGAACCGACGGCGCCGCCGCCCGGGAGCGCTGCGGCGCCCTGCTCGAACACTCAGGCCTCTACGAGCGCTTGACCGCCCGCGACAACCTGGACTTCTACGCCCGGGTCTGGCACCTGCCGGGGCCCGAGAGGGAGCGGCGCGTCCGCGAGCTACTCGACGGTCTGGGCCTGTGGGACCGCCGCGAGGAGATCGTCGGGACGTGGAGCCGAGGCATGAAGCAGAAGCTCGCCGTGGCCAGGACGCTGCTCCACCGCCCGTCGCTGGTGTTCCTCGATGAACCGACGGCCGGCCTGGACCCGATCGCGGCCGCGGCGCTGAGAGACGACCTGACGGCCCTGGCCAGGCGGGAGCGCGTGACGGTCTTCCTGACGACGCACAACCTGGTCGAGGCGGAGAAGCTGTGCGATCAGGTCGCCGTGATTCGAAGCGGGCGCCTGGTCGCGATCGGCCGCCCCGACCAGCTTCGAAGCCAGGCCCGGCGCGATCGGATGGAGGTCTCCGGCACGGGCCTGACCGATCGAATCGTGGGCCTGATGGCGGCAGATCCCGCGGTCGAATCGGCGTCGCTGGCGGAAGGCCGGCTGACGTTGCGCATCAAGGACGGCGCCGGTACGGCCCCACTGGTCGCCACGCTCGTTCGCGAGGGCGTGGCGATAGACGAAGTCCGAAAAGGCGGCGCGGATCTTGAGGAAGCCTTCCTCGCCTTGATGGATGCCGACGCATGATCCCCGACGCGCTGACGATCGCCCGCAAGGACCTGCGCGAGATGCTCCTCCAGTCCGGGACGGTGCGCCGCTCGTTGCGGGGCCTCCTCTTTACCGTGGTCGTGTTCGGCGTCGTCTTGCCGCTGCAGATCGGCCCCGATCTGGCGCGCCAGCCGGCTGCGATCCTGCCGTTCGCCTGGGTCCCACTCCTGCTGGCGAGCAGCATGATTGCCGACGGGATCGCCGGCGAACGCGAGCGCCACACCCTCGAAACGCTGCTGGCCAGCCGCCTGTCCGACCGGTCAATCCTGCTGGGCAAGGTTATGGCGGCTGTTGCCTACGGGTGGGGCTTCATGGTCGTCAACGCAATGGTGGGGCTGCTGACGGTGAACTTGGCCAACCTGGACCAGGCGATCCTGCTGTACTCGCCCCAGGCGATCCTGATCCTGGGTGTCTTCGGCTTGCTTGGCGCGGGGCTCGTCGCCTGCGGCGGTTCGCTCGTGGCGCTTCGGGCCCCGACGGTCCGCCAGGCCGTCCAAAATATGAGCCTGGCCATTGTCGCGGTCCTGCTCGTCCCGGCGTTCGTGATCCCGGCCCTGCCCGCGGACGTCCGCCATCAGGTCATCGATACGCTCGTCGGCCTCGACTGGCTCACCATCGGCATCGGCCTGGCCGCGATCCTCCTGGTGCTGGACGGGACCCTCTTCACTGCCGCGATGCGGCGCTTCCAGCGAACGCGCTTGATCCTCGACTGAGCGCGGAGCCCGGAGCGCAATGCGGACATCGCGGGAGACCGATCCGCTGTGGCGCCCGCAGACGCGCTGCGCCTGCGAGTCGGGCCGCATCGGCTGGGCCCGCCCCTCGGTCATTCCCGCTCGACGGTGTACGGCGTCCCTTGACCGTGCTCTGCGCGAGCTCGTCCGGGCGGACCGCGACGTAGGCGACCCGGCTCGCGTCGTCGATCGCGACGTGGAGATAGTCGTAGCCGCCCTGGGTGTGCCTGCGAGCGTCGTCGCCGAGGATCAGATGACCGCCGCCGGGTGGCACCCGGCCGAGACGCTTCACGTCGACGTGGATCAGCTCGCCCGGTCGCTCCCGGACATAGCGAACCGGAGTCTCGGTCAGCCGATCTGCGTGAGCGAGACGGCTCAGGCCGTGTCGGCGTACCTGTCTCACGGTGTCGAGGACGAGTGCAGGCGCGGCTGGTAGTCGCATTGATGTCAGCGAGCAGATCCCACGATCGCCGTGCGGGCCGCAGCGCATCGTGTGCCCGGCGGCCCGTGGAGCTTGTTGCACCCCATGCAATACTGCGCCATGCCCGTCCGCACGGTCATCGAACGCGGACCCAAGGAGAAGCGGTTCGTCGCCTTCGGCATCGACTGGCCGGGGTGGAGCCGGGGCGCCAAGAGCGCCGAGCTCGCCCTGGAGATGCTCGAGTCGTATCGGGAGCGCTACCGGCCGGTCGCGGGTCTCGCCGGGATGGCACGTGAGTTCGGCTCTGCAGGGCCCCTCGAGATCGTGGAGGAGGGGGTCGGAACCGGTTCGACTGACTTCTGGGGCATATCCTTCTCGCCCGCTGCGAGCGAGCAGGGGCCGATGACCGAGGCGGAGCTCGAGCGTGGGATCACGCTGTTGCGAGCCTGCTGGGCGTTCTTCGACGGCGTCGCGGCGAGGGTCTCGCCGGAGATGCGCAAGGGCCCGCGCGGGGGAGGACGTGACCGCGACCGGATCATCCGCCACACCATCCGCACCGAGAGCGAGGACTTCGCGAAGCAGGTCGGGTTGCGGATACCGGAGGGCGCAGCGCTCACCCCGGACGGACTGCGGCAGCATCGGGAGACCTATGTCGCGGCGATGCGTGCATACAACGCCGGGGCGGTCACGCGGCGCATGCGGTCGTGGACGCTGCCGTTCTTGATCCGGCACTCTGCCTTCCACACCCTCGACCACGCGTGGGAGATGGAGGACAAGGACCTCACCGGAATCGACAAGGCCTGACCACCGCAGCTCCGGTCCGCGACTCTGGTCCGGGCTCCGTCATGCGGCGCACAGTCTCCGTGTCAGCGCAGCTCGCTGATGCGGATCAGGTTGCCCGCGGGATCTCGGAAGGCACAATCGCGAATGCCGTACGGCTGCTGGGTCGGCTCCTGGACGACCTCGGCGCCGCCAGCCTCCAGCCGCGCGAAGACGCTGTCGAGGTCCCTGGTTGCCAGGAGGATCCACCCGTAGGTGCCCTTCGCCATCATCTCGGCGATGGTGCGGCGCTCGTCGTCGGTGATGCCCGGGTCGACGGCCGGCGGCGCCAGGAGGATCGATGTCCCGGGCTGGTCGGGGGGACCGACCGTGATCCAGCGCATGCCACCCCTTCCGACGTCGCTGCGGACCTCGAAGCCGAGGACGTCGCGATAGAAGGCGAGGGAGGCCTCCGGGTCGGTGTGCGGGAGGGAGGTCGCGTGAATGGTGATGTCGATGGCGGTCATGCTCGGTGCCTCATGCGAATGGTGCTGTGCATGGCGGTCATACTGGGTGTGGCTCGGTGACCCGCGCTTCTCAATTCCTGACCGGTCTGGTCACCTGTTTCGCCAGGCACGGTGGCATCCCAACGGTCGCGCGCGCCGCGTTGCGCCGGTAGGCGCTGGGCGACAGGCCGACCAGCTCCGTGAAACGACTGCTGAAGGTGCCCAGCGACGAGCAGCCGACCTCGAAACAGACCTCGGTGACGCTCAAGTCGCCGCGCCGCAGCAGCGCCATCGCGCGCTCGATCCGTCGCGTCATCAGGTAGCTGTACGGCGACTCCCCGTAGGCGAGCCGAAACGCACGACTGAAGTGCCCGGCCGACATATGCGCGCCGCGAGCCAGCGCCTCGACGTCCAGCGGCTGCGCGTACTCCCGGTCGATCCGGTCGCGGACGCGGCGCAGCCAGGCGAGATCGCGCAGGTGCTGCTCCACGGCGGGTCTGCTGGTCATCTGCCAGATCGTGCCACGGTGGCGTCGGACGTGCCTCAGCGCGGTCATTGGTCGGATGCTCGGGAATCCGAGCGGGAGGTCGGCACCGCGTCGTCCCGGCTGCGCGCCCTGCGGACACGATCGCGGTTGCCGCAGGCTGCCGTGTCGCACCACCGACGCGTGTGGCTGAGGGAGCCGTCCTCGAAGACCAGGCGGCAGGCGGGGTTCGCGCATTGCCGCAGACCCGCGCGGTTCTCGGCGAGCGCGAGCAAGGGGACAAGCAGGTCCCGGGAGAAGCCTCGCCAGCCCGTCTGAGCGTCGGCCAGCCGGCCCTGTTCGTCGAGCCCATACCTCGCCGTCCCAAGCAGCGCCCGTCCCTCGTCGGTCCATGGGTCGAGGCCGGGCGTGAGGAGTCGGTCGACCATCGCTCGAACGGCCCCGAGCTCAGCGAGCGCGACCCGATCGGGCGGCTCGTCCGGGATGGGAACGGCGTGGTCTGCCAGGTACGCGATCGCCTTTTCGGGAGACGCCAGGTGGTCGTGGTCGGGTTCGCCGCCGCGAACCCGCGCATGCCAATGGCCGCCCGGGCCATGGGCGGTATTCGCGACCCACAGCAGGTCGCTGGGACTCAGTCGTCCGGTCAACCGCACGACCGCAGCGTTGCGAGAAGCGATCCGGCTCACGGCGTGGGGGCCGGTCTGGTCACGGCGTGGCGCTCACCCAGATCGCGGCCTGGTTGTTGTCCGGGTACCCGGTCCTGCCGACCGCAACGAGCCCGCCACTGCTGACCGCGAGGCCGGTGATCTGCCCGCCCGAGAACGACGGTTCCCAGGTCGGCCCGATCCACGTCACGCCGTCCTTCGAAGTCCAGGTGACCGCCGAGCCGTTCCCGGCATCCGACCGCCAGCCGCCCGCCACCAGGCCGGTAGGGCCAACGACCACGGACTGCATACGGGTCGGCGATGAGAAGTAATGGAACGCAGGCTGGTTTGGTGCGGCCGTCCAGCTGAGCCCGTCGGGCGACCGCCAGGCCAGCGCACCATCGTCGTGGCCGTTCTGACCCACGGCAACGAAACCGCTCGCGGTGACGGCCACCGCGAGCATCGCTCCGGTCGCGTCCGGGGCGATGCTCCCGCGCTGCCAGCCCGTGGCCTCGGTCCAGCGCCAGACAGCCGCGGGGCCGTAGGTTGGATCGCCGTTCGTCCCGACGGCGACGAGCGTCCCGCCCTTGGCCGCGATCCCCCAGATGCGGCCCCCGGCGAAGGCTCCCGGGGCGCTGTCGGCGGTCCACGCCAGGCCATCATTCGAACGCCACACGGCCGCCGCCGCCTTGCCATGCAACGGATCGTCGCGGTAGCCACCGGCGACGAACCCGGCGCCGAAGGCAGTCACCGACGTCATCGCCCCCGCGGCGTAGGGCACCATGAGATCAGCCTGACTCGGGGCTTGGGTCCACGCTCCGCCGTCGGAGGCCCACGCCGTCGCTCCGCTGTGGTCGAGTCCGACGATGACCGCCCGCACCCCGTTCGACGCCTCCGCGTCCGCCGAGGAGCCCGTCGCGCCACTGAACCCAGCTAACGAGGTCCAGTGCGTTCGGTCGTTCGACTGGAACGCAACCGGCTCAGCCGGCGGCTGCTGAACCCCGACCGCGATCAGCCCGCCGTTCGACTCACCCACTCCGAAGAGCTGGCCGGTCGCGGGCGCGTGGCACGGCGAGCAGAAGTAACCGGGTGCCAGGGACGGAGAGATGGTCACGATCGACGGTTGTGCGAGGTCAACCGGGAGCCAGGCGTCAGCGGCTGTCGCGGCAGGCGATGGGAGCGTGACCGGCGCGGGCGTGGTGGTGGGTGCAGACGACATCGGCGGCACAGTAATCGTGCCGCAGCCGGCCACGGTGACGACAAGCGCGACCGCGAGGATGCGGGTGCGGCGCACGGCCATGGGTGGACCCCCTTCCCATCCTAATGGTCAAAGCGGCTATTTAGATGTTACAAAGGTCACATCAGCAGGTCCAGCCACGGGCCGCCGGGGGCCATCTCGACAACGCACCATCGCAGTCGGACTTCCCCAGCACGACGCTGTGCCCCGGACGCGAGCCTTTGCGCCGGTAACGGGCTCCCGCGGGGGTGTCGCCCGGCGAATGACGGGCCGTAATGACAGCGGAAGACGGAGGACGGACACTCACGTCCGTTGACCTCGAGGGACAGCGGCCTCGGGCCGGCGGCGGACGACGGCGTCGGTTCGACCTTCACCGGGTCGCCCACGGGGCGCGACAGGTCTTGCACTCGCGCCCCAGACGAAAACGGAGGTTCGATATCGGCATGGCAGCGGGCACGCTGTGCCGGGCGCTCGTGCTTCTCGACCGCGCCCTCGTCGTGGACCTGATCAGGTTGACGCTCGACCACGGGGTCTTCGACGTACGGGCCGCGGGCAACCTCGCCGAAGCCGTGGCGATCATGGCGGAGTGGCAGCCGGACATCACGATCGTCGACATGGACCACGCTGACAGCACCGCGCTGCTCAACCTGCTCGGCGAATCGAGCGGCCTTCGGCGGACCGGCACACCGGTCCTGGGCCTGACCCTGCGCGATGACCTGAAGATGAAGCTCCGAGCCTTCGGCCTCGGCGTGGATGACATCCTGACGATGCCATTCTCGTCGGAGGAGCTTCTCGCCCGGGCCATCGTGCTCACCCGGCGGGTGGCGGGCATCCACATGCGCCTCATCCCATCGATCACGATCGGCGAGATCGAGGTCGACATCTTCAATCGCAGCGTGACCGCCGGGGACTCGGTCGTGCGCCTGTCCGGGATCGAGCAGAGCCTGCTCTACCTGCTGGCCAGTCACGCGGGCCGCAGTGTGACCCGCGAGGAGATCCTCCACACGATCTGGGGAACCGACATCGTCGGCAAGAGCAACGTCGTGGATCGCCACATCCGGAGCCTGCGCATCAAGCTCCACGACGACTACCGGCATCCACGTTTCATCGCGACGGTCCCGGGCGAGGGGTACCGATTCATCCCGACCTTCTCCATCACCGGCCGGAATGGCCGGCCGACCGCGAGCGAACGCACCCACAGGTGACCGTTCCGCCGCGAGATCTCACCGGCGCGCAGGACCCCGCGTCGGGTGCGGAATGGGAACCATGACCGACACTGGCACCACGAAAACCGCCGCCCCGACGACGCTCCCAAACACCCGGACACCCGGCCACGCCGGCCGATAGGCACGCGACGATCCCGCCAGCTTCGCGACCGGCGAGGACCGCGCCCTCCGATCGCGTTCGTCACTACGCGGGGACGCCCCGGGAGATCGGGCGCGCCGCGGGACGAGCACTCGGCGCGCGGCTCGATGCGAACATCGCCCGGTATGTCCGCGAGCGGCCGCAGCGTCCCGATGCGCTGGATCTCGCCGCCCTGTCGCGCGGCGCGTTGCCCTGGCTCCGCACGCTGCCTCAGCGGTTCCAGGACGAGCTCGAGGGGCTCGCCGAGGGGCAGGCTTGCCCCTGCAGCGAATCGCCGAGTGGAACTACATCGAGAGCTGCGTCGACGACGGCTGCAGTGGCTTCGTGGGCAGGCTCGATGAGCATGCCTGGGTGGCGCGGAACAACGACATGTTTGTGCCCGGTATCTGGGGCCATGCCACCATCCGCGAGGTCGCCGGCCGGATCCCGACTCTGTGCTTCGGCCAGGACGGAGACGTGTTCGCGGCAACCGGCATCAACCGGGACCGGCTGTGGCTGCATCATCAAGCCTTGCCGACAGCGGACGCGCCGCGCCCGGGGCGGCCGCACCTTTCCGGGTGGATCCTGCTCACCGACATGCTCGAGACCTGCTCCACCATCGGAGAGGTCGCTGCTCGCCTCGACGAGGTCGACCGCGACGAAGGCATGCTGCTGTTCGCCGTCGACGGCAAGAGCGACGAGTTCGCGATCCTCGAGTGCTCCTGCAGTGGGGTGGCGAAACGAGGTTCCTCCGGGCCCTGGCTGGTCGGGACCAACCACGCGTGCGCGTTGGGCTCGACCGCGCCCGCGGGCAGCTCCCGATCCCGCTACGCGCGGATGGAAGCCATGGCAACCGAGCTGTATGCGCGTGAAACCCGCGCCAGTCTGCCAGAGGACTTGATCGCAATCCTCGCGGATGCCGGCGTCGAGCGGCGCTGCGAGAACCTCTCGACTGTCTACGCAGCCGTCGGTTGCCCCGCTACCGGGGAGCTCTGGTTCACCTTCGGGGGATACCCGGCCGCCAGCCGCGGTGAGTGGCTGCCCGTGGCCTGGCCTTGGTGAAAGCGGCCGGCCAAGCCGGGCGCACGGACCGCCCACCCCACATCGAGTTCGCCACGCATGGGTCACACGACGCCCGGCCCGCGATCCAGCCGTTGTCGGCCGCGATGACCGCGCCGCTCACGTCCGAGGCTTCGGCGGACGCGCCGAATCCGATGACCTTCGGATTGGGGCGAGCTCATGGGAGCCGGAAAGTGGGACTCGGAGCGGCTCCCGCCGCGATGCACGACGTGTCGAGGCCGCTCGCGGTCCCAGCGTCGAGGAAGCTCGCGATGAGTGCCGGGCCGCACCCCAGATGGCCGACCACGTGCTCCTGTGCCGGCATGACCACGATCAGGCTGTTTGGCTCCTGCGACGGCACCGCGGTGAGGTTTGCCGGCGGGTCCTGTGGGTCGCCGTCGCCGGTCAACCAGAGGATCGGGATCGTGGTACGCACCGGTGACGCGTCATTCGCCGGCACCACGCCCGTTGGAAGGTAGCGACACAGCGTCGCACGCTCCTGGGCGTTGGCGAGTTCCATCGGGAGGGCGTAGGTTCCCGCGCCGCCGCGCGCAACCTCGTTCGGGTCGAAGCGCGCCCAGGCCTCGGAGCACAGGATCTCGTCCGCCATCACGAGCGTCGCGCCTCCGCTCGGTGGCGCGGGTACGAGCTGGCCCACCTGGTCCCACTTGCCCTCGTAGGCGAGACGGATCGCCAGCGGGAGCTGCGCCGCTGCCGATCCGGTGAGCAGTGCGTCGTGGATCGAGGGACCGACGAGTGCGAGATCGGCCACCGCGTGCGCCCCGGTGTCGGGGTTCGTGACGTTCGTGGTGATACCAGTGGCGAGCCCCGCCCTGAGCGTCGACCACTCGCTGGCGAGCTGCGGAAAGGCCACGTGGCAGGCCTGGTCCTCGGCGCACCGAGCGATCAGGAGGTCCAGCGCGTGCTGGCTGTTGGCCGCCATTCGCTCCATGACCGCCACGTCGAGGGGAGTCGCGCCGTCGAGGATCGCCAGTCGGACGCGGTCCGGATGCTGGCGAAGGTAGTACTGCGCAAGGGTTCCGCCGTACGAGGTGCCGTACACGTCGATCTTGTCGTAGCCGAGGGCGGCCCTGACGTCGTCGAGGTCGTCGGCCGCCAAGGTGGTCGTGTAGAAGCGCGGGTCGGCATCGAGCGCCGCAAGGGCGTCGCTCATCCACGCTGACAGACGCGCGTCGGCCCCGGATGGGGACAGCGCAGACGTGTCGGGCGGCGGCGGCAGGGTGAGCGCGTTCGACGCGCCCGTTCCACGCTGATCGACGAGCACGATGTCGTGCGTGGCGTGGACTCCAGCATACAAGCCCGGTAGCCAGGCGAAGAACTGCGTGCTGGCGTCGCCGGGACCGCCGGCGATCGCGAAGAACGGGTCGGGCGCAGGGACCGCGGCGAGCGCCGGGACGACCGCGACCCGTAAACCGATCTGGCGCCCACCCGGGTTCGAGCGATCCTCGGGCACCTTCAACGTCCCGCACACGCCTAGAACTTCCGCCTTTACCGGGACCTCGCCTTGAACGAGGCACGCCGTCATGGGCTGCCCGGCGAGCAGGTGGGTCGGAACGGAAGCTGGCGCGGCAGGCTGCGATGAGCAGGCGCCCAGTGCCACGGCTGTCAACAGGACCACAATCAAACGCGCTCCGCGTCGCATCTCCAACCTCTCTCCGTCGATGCAGCTTCGTCCGAGGCTCGATTCCGGCATCGGCTCAGGCCGTCGCCTCGGCGGCCAGGAAGTCCGAACCACGCGAGCGGACCGCGGACAGCCCGTGGTCGCGGATCTTCCCGTCGCGCATGCGCACGACCCTGTCACAGGCCTCGCCGACCTCCGCGTCGTGGGTGACCAGGATGAAGGTCTGGTTCGCCTCCCGATTGAGCTGGCGCAGCAGGGCGAGGACCTCGGCGGTCCGTTCCGAGTCGAGGTTGCCGGTCGGCTCGTCGGCGAGGACGAGCGACGGCCGGTTCACCAGGGCGCGGGCGATCGCGACGCGCTGCTGCTCGCCGCCCGAGAGCTCCACGGGACGGTGGTCGGCGCGCTCGGAAAGCCCCACGAGCGCGAGCGCCTCGAGCGCGGCCGCCTTCGCGGGGGCGCCGCGGAGCCCGGCGTAGTCGCAGGCCAGCAGCACGTTCTCGAGCGCCGTCAGCGTCGGCACCAGGTTGAAGTCCTGGAAGACGAAGCCCATCTCGCGGGCCCGCAGGCGCGTGCGCTCCCCGTCGGAGAGACGGCTGACGTCGCGCCCATCGAAGGTGAGCTCGGGAGCCGGGCCGTGGTTCGGATCGGGGGCGTGCAGGAGCCCCAGGATGTGCATGAGGGTGCTCTTGCCCGAGCCGGACGGGCCCATGATGGCGACCATCTCGCCGGGCTCGATGCTGATGTCGACGCCGCGCAGGGCCTCGACGGTGTTGCGCCGGCTGAGGCGGTAGGTCTTGCGAAGGTTGCGGCCTTCCAAGAGTGACATCGGACGATCTCCTGTCTGTGTGGTGCCGGTCATTCGTATCGGAGGGCGGACACCGGGTCGAGCCGGGCCGCGTTGAGGGCGGGAACGAGGCCGGCGAGGGCGCCGAGCACCGTCGAGTACGCAACGGCCGAGAGGGCCGTGTCCCTGGTCAGCTCGAACAGGACCGTGCCCGAGCTGCGCCCGGCCTCGTTGACGAGCGTGACCACGGCCGCCCCGAGGGCCAGGCCGAGCGCCCCGCCGATGAAGCCGATGAGGGCGGACTCGGTGACGAACTCGCGCACGATCCGGGCGCGGCTGCCGCCGATGGCGCGCTTGATGCCGATCTCGCGGGTCCGCTCGGCGATCGACATCGCCATCGTGTTGATGACCGAGAGGCCGCCCACGACGAGGCTGATGAGCGCGATCCCGACGAGGATCGAGTTGAGGATCGAGGTCGCCCCGCCGATCTGCTTGTCGAAGTCCGCCCCGGTCATCGTCGTGACGTCGGGGACCGCGGCCTTGATCTCGGCCGCCACGGCCTGCGGGATCGTGCCCGGCTTCGGGTACACGGTAAACCCGGTCGCGATCTCGGACGGGATGAGCTTTGCTGCCACGAGCGGCGGCAGGGTTCCCACGTACAGGCGCTGGGCGGCGGCGAGCGGGACGACCGCATCCTCGTCCGGCGCGGTGAGCGTCGGCTCCAAAATCCCCACGACCGTGAACGGCTCGCCGTGCAGAAGGAGCGTGTCACCCACGTGCGCGCTGTGCTGGCGGGCCAGGTCGGAGCCGAGGACGGCGACGTTCGAGCCCTCGTCGGTCACGCTGATGGCGCGCCCGGAAGCGTAATGGATCGGGAAGGTCTCGCGGCCCTTGTCGGCGCCCGCCACGGCGGCCGTGATCATCTGAGGCATGCTCATCGACATGCCGCTCGGCTCGTCGGAGAGCAGCATCGTCACGCCCGGGACCACCACGTCCACGCCGGGGAGGCGAGCGATACGGTCGCCGAGCGAGACGGCCATCGGGCCACCAAGACCCATCGCGCCGCCCTTGGCGCTGACCGAGAGCTTGCCCTCGTAGTAGGTGGATCCCCCGGCCACGAGGCTGTTGATCTTGTTCGCCATCGAGCCGAAGACCACCAGGGCCCAGATCCCGATCGTGATCCCCAGGATCGTGAGGGCGGTGCGGACCTTCCGGCGGCCCAGGTTTCGGAGCAGCTTCATCAGTCGGTTCCTCCCATCGCGCCGGCGCCGAGCGCCCACGCGACGATGCGCATTCGGTTGACCCGTGCCGGGGAGAGGGGGTGCGGCGCCCGCGCCATGCGCGCCAGGCGCTCGTCCCGTGCCTCAGCGCGCAGGCATTCCTGCCGTTCGCGCACGACCTGTTCCCGTCCGGCCAGGCTGGCCGGCATCCATGCGTCCATCTCGTTCCTCAACTGGCGCCCGTCGCCATGTCCGTGTCACCCGAAGCGTCCGGGGGGATGCGCGCGACCGCGACGAGCTCGAGGCCGGCATCCCGGATGCGCGCGAGCAGGCCGTACGTGGCGGCCTGGTCGACCGCAGTCACGACCAGGATCGAATCGCCATCCGGCAGCCGGCGGAACTCCTCGGCGCCGAGGGCACGTGCCCGTCGCGCATCGAGGTGACCGATGACCCGGATCTCGTAGCGGTTCATGCCGTCATCCTGGCCGAGCCCGCTGCGCGCAACGCCCACCCAAAGGATGGTTCGCAGGGATGGTTTCGCCGCGTGAGGGGATGGGGAGCGACGAGCGCGGCCGGTGCCGGCCGCCGGAACGCGGTTTGCCGCCTACACCAGTCCGAGCTGCTGCGCCCGCAGGAGCGCCTGGGTCCGGCTCTTTGCCCCGAGCTTTGAGCGGATGTGCGCCGCGTGCCACTTGGCGGTGGCAAGCGACACGATGAGCTCGCGCGCGATCGCGGCATCGCCGGAGCCAGCGGCCATGAGCCGGAGCACCTCAAGCTCGCGCGCGGTGAGCGCCTCGAGGGGCTCTCCATGCTCGTCCTGCCAAAGCGACGGACCCGCACGCCGCGGGGCCCCAGCCGTCACACCGGAAACAGCCGCGAGCGCGGCGATGACCTCGTCCACAAACGCCGGAGCGACTCGTCGGACCGCAGGCAGCAGGTGAGCGATCGAGCGTGCGTCATCGACGACCCGGCGCAGGTACCCCTCGGGCGCGGCCAGCCGGATCGCTCCCTCGAGCGCGCGCTGGGCCTGGGTCCGCACCCCCGATGCCTCGGCGAGTGCGGCTTCGAGGACCCCAACAGAAATGAGGTCGGCCACGTCGTGAGCTGCCGCGGCTGCCACTCGCGCGGCATCGAGGAACCTTCGGGCTTCGGCGGTCTTGCCCTGGGCCAGCCGGACGCGGGCCAGCGTGAGGTCGCGCGCGAGCCGGGGCAGGCCCGAGGCGCCCTGCTCGGTGGCTGCGGTGCGACAGACCTCGTCAGCCCAGCCCGCCGCCGCGGCCAGGTCACCCTGCATCAGCTGCACCCGCGCCTCGATCTCGTCCAGCGCCCCATCGATGCCTGTGAGACCGGCCGCGTGTGCGTCGCGGCGCACCGTGCGGACGGCATCGAGCGCCTCGAGTGAACCGGTCGCCTGCCGGGCGAGAGCGAGGTACGAGACGCTCGAGGTCAGCAGCGCCCGACCGAAGCCGAACGTGCCGGCAACCGCCCAGGCTCGCTCGAGGGAGTCGATTGCCTCGGCAAGGTCGTTCGCCTCGTACCGCACCCCGCCGAGCCAGTAGAGGGCGTACGGCGTCGCGCCTGCCATGTGGCTGAATTCGGAGGCGTGGTCGGCGAGGGTCTGTCGGCAGAGCGCCTCGGCATCTCGCCGGTGACCGGTCAGGGTGAGGACGGTGGCCAGCGCCGTCGTCGCCGGGCCGACGAGCATCGACCTGCGCGAGCCCGCGTCAAGGTCCAGCGCGTACCGGGCCGCCTCACCGGCCGAGTCGAGCTCCCCAGCCGTGAGTTGGGCGGCCGCGAGCGCCTGGAGTGCCCGAGCGCGCAGGAACCGGTCGTCTCCGACTGCCTCGACGGCGGCGCGTCCCAGGGTCACGGCGTCGGCTCTGATGGAGAACGCGGCGATGAGCGCGCACGCCGTGAGCAGGGGCCCCGGCGTGGAGCCATCACGGCAGGCAGCCTCACCTTCGTCGCAGGTTCGCGCCGCGTCCTCTACGCGACCGACGAAGAAGGAGGCCACCGCCCGGAGGTAGACCAGCTCCGAGCTCGCGGCGACCCGGTCGCGCGGCAGGGCGTCGAGCCAACCCAGCATGGTCGTGAGCTCGCCCGACGCGTACGTCCGACGGGCCTGGCGCTCCAGCAGGCGGATCGCCCGGTCGGTCGATTTCAGCCGCGACCGCCTGGCCGATCGCCTCCTCGAGCAGGCCGGCGGCCTCGAGGTAGTCCGCCCCGCGCTCACGGAGCGCGATCTCCTCGGCCGGGTCGAGCAGCGTCCGCAGGTAGTCGGCGAACAGATGGTGGAAGCGATACCAGTGCCGCTCGAGGTCGAGGGGGATCAGGAAAAGGTTCATCCGCTCGGCCCGCTCGAGAAGGGCGGCGCTGTCCTCGCGCCCGGTCAGTGCCCGACAGAGCCCGGAGGTGAACCGGTCGGCGATCGAGCTCCGAACGAGGAAGGCCCGGAGATCCGGGTCGAGCCTCTCGAGGACCTCGGCCGCCAGGTAATCGAGGACGAACCGATGACTGCCGGTGAACGCCTCGACGAGCGTGTGGGCGGCGGGCTGGTCTCTGAACGAGATCGCCGCAAGCTGGAGGCCCGCGATCCAGCCCTCGGTGCGCTCGACGAGCTGCCCAATGTGCGCCTTGTCGATCTTGAGTCCCGATGTCTCGCCGAGGTATCCGGCCGCCTCGTCCACGGTGTATCGGAGCTCATCGGCCCGCACCTCGACGAGCCGGCGATGCGCCCGCAGCCGGGGAAGCGAGAACGCGGGGTCTTCGCGCGTGATCACGACCACGTGGGCGAACGGCGGTCCCTGTTCGATGAGCACCCGCAGGATGGTGTGCACAGGTTCAGCGGTGATCGTGTGGTAGTCATCAAGGACGAGCACGAATGGGTCGTCCACCGCCCCGATCGCGTCGATGAGGATCGCGGCGCTCTCGCGGCCAGTCGCGCTCTCCAGCAGGGCGGGGGTCGCGCCCGCGATCTCTGGCCTCAGCGGCTCCAGAGCGGCAGCGAGGTAGCGGAGGAAACGCACCGGGTCGTTGTCGGCGGCGTCGAGCGAGAGCCAGGCGGATGAAACGTTGCGTGAGGCGAGCCAGCCCGCCACGGCGACGCTCTTGCCATAGCCCGGCGGGGCGGAGAGCAGGGTCAGGCGCGTGGCGTCGTCGAGCGCGCCGTCCAAGTGTCCGCTCAGGCGCGGCCGGTCACCATAGACCGCGACACGCGGAACGTGGAGCTTGGTCGAGATGAGCGGGCTTTCGCGCGGCGAACCGACCGCGTCCACGCCTGGCTTACGTTCTCCTTCACGGGACAGCGCCTCTGCGACCAACCGACACCTCCCGTCGAAGGGTGCCCAGCGGCCGGCAGGCATGGCAAGAGCCGAAGGGACCTGAACGATCACCGCGGTGAGGATCCCTTTGCGTCGTACCGCAAACGGTCCCCGCAGCTCTGCCGCCTCGGTCGGAACCGCTGAGGGACACCGTGTCCCTTCCGCGGCCGCTGGCCACGCTCGGGATCAGGCGTCGCGCAGGCCTCGATCCGGGACCGCCTCGACGGACACGCACCCGTCGAGCCACACTGCGAACCGTCCGGCAGCGCGGCTGATCAGCCTGGCTGCCCGTGCAGCTCCGGCGCGGGCCCGATTCGGAGCTCCGCCGAGTGCGGACGGGCGGCCATCCCAGCCAACCTCGAGCTGCCAATGCCGACGCCGGTCGGCCTCCGCTTCGAGCTCCCGCATCCGCAACAAGCTAAGGGCGTAGTGGGTCTGCCACATCAGATGAACCCCCCCGAGTCTCAGCGGCGCCGATCGTCGCCGAACGATTCACGGCTGTCGACTCCGTGAAGGACCGCCACCGCACCAAGGGTCGCGACCAGGACCGTCAGGAAGACGACCCACACGAGCGCTGCCACCATCATTCGATCCCCCATGTGGCGCCGATCGCGTAACCTGTGATGACCGTCGCTCTGGTTACCGGAGGATAGCCGGTTGCGCGTAACCCGTCAAGTGTCTAGAGTGGTTACCAATGGACGAGATCGAACATCAGGACGACCGACGCGTGGCGTCCATTGAGACGACGCTCGACTTCCTGAACACCGACGAGCTGGACGGCAGCGCTCGACCGGTCGAGCACCTCTCGACGCTTGACGACGCGAGCGCGTGGCTTGTCGAACACGGCCTCCTGCGCCCGGAGGAAGCGCGGTCGCTCGCGTCCGTCAGCGCCACGCGCCGGGACCATCTCCTGGCCCACATACGGGCGGCCCGCGGTGCGCTCCGCGAGGTCGTCGATTCGATCGTGGCCGGGCGCCCGGCCAATGCGTCCGCCGTCGGGACGGTCAACGCGCTTCTCCGCGCCCAAAGCGTCGTTGAGCTCGTGCTCACCGACGGCGCTCTGGCGACCCGCCGCCGCCACCTGGGAGACCCGCTCGAGGATGCGCTGGCCGGGCTCGCTGGTCCGCTGGTCGGGGCAATCGCGGCGGGAGAGACCGACCGGCTCCGGATCTGCGCGAACAACGGGTGTCGCTGGGTGTTCGAGGACACCTCGCGGACCGGTCGCCGGCGCTGGTGCAGCATGGCCAGCTGTGGCAACCGGGCGAAGGCGGCTCGCCATCGTGCCAGGCGGCGCGTTCAGCCCCCGCCGTTGCTGATCAAGCCCTGACCTGCCGGGAACTCGACGCGGGAATTCGGGGCGCAGCCCCGCACCCTCAGGAGGATCCGGAACCCGACATGGGCGCAGATGCAAGCCGGCCGAGCCCGGAACGTCGTGCCGCTATGGAGATGGTTTGGTGGCTTGGACAAGATCCACGGACGGCTCGAGGCGGGGGATGAGGATTGCGGCGATGACCGCTGCGGCGACACAGGCCACCACTCCGAAGGTGATCGCGCCATCCACCGAGGCGGGCGCGAGCACACCGGCGATCGCGGAACCCACCGGGAATCCCATGAAGTTGAACGACATCGAGACCGCGTAGGCGCGGCCGAGAAGCGCTGGGTCCGTCCGCCGCTGGCGCATGGTGAACAGCCCGATGTCGAGCGGTCCGTTCAGGAGCCCAATGAGCGCCATCGACAATGCGACCAGGAGCAGGCTGTCGGTGGCGAGCAGCAGAGCGACCGCGATGGCCATCCCCGCCATGGGCCACACGATCATCGACCACTCCCGGTCGTGGGTATCGAGCCGGCCCGCCAGGAAGGCCGTGAAGATCCCCGTCGCGCCGCTGATGGCGAACACCCAGCCGACCGCAGCCTCGCCGAGGTGGAGGTGGTCGAGCACCAGCAACGGCACGACGATCGTCGTCATGCCTCCGCTCAGGTTGAGGAGGGAGATCGAAAAGCCGAGTCCCCGGAGCGTCGGGTTGCGCCACGTGTACCGCATGCCTTCCCACGCGTCGCGGACCAGACTGCCGCTCGAGGTGGTGGCCGTGCGCGGGTCCGGCGCACCGATCAGAACCACTGCGGCGAGTCCGAATACGGCTCCGACACCGATGAGCGTGACCGGGGCGCCGACCAGGGCGACAAGCCCGGCGGCGAGCGGCGGGCCGATGATCGACGCGACGATGTAGCCGTTCGAGTCGACCGCGTTGACGCGCTCCCACAGGTGGGGGGGCACCAGGATCGGGAACAGGCTCCGCAGGCCCGTGCTGCTCAGCGGATTGGTCAGCGAGGCAACACCGACGATGAGCACGAGGAGCCACGCCGGCAGCTCCCCCCCAAGCGCGAGCAGGCCGATCAACGTGAGCGCTACGAGGGCGACCACGAAGTCCGCGATGATGAGCCTGGTTCGACCGTGGCGGTCAAGCAGGGCTCCTGCCAGAGGGCTGATCAGGAGTCCCGGGACGAGGCTGACGAAGATCACCAGCCCGGTCAGCGCCGCTGAGCCATAGTGGATGAGGGTGAACAGGACGAGGGCCACGCTGACCATCGTTTGAGCGATCCGCGCCAGCTGCATGCCCAGCAGCACACGGCCCAACGAGGGCACGCTGAGCAGGGCGTGGTAGGAGCGATCGATGATGGGAGGGGCCATCGATCTCCCATGCTAGTGAGTCGGCGGATGTCCCGCGGCGACGGGCAGGGGCAGCCGCCACCGCGACCCGCGCGGCGTCGGTGAGCCAGGTGCCCGCGCCCGCGCGTTCGCCCGGGGCACTGGCCCTATGCTCGTCGCCATGACCCCTCGCCCACTGGCCCCGCTGACGCGCCACGTCAACCTATTGATGGGAACGGCCAAGCCCCGGGTGGGAGCGATAATCGACACAAGCGGCCGCCGGGCTGGCGTCCGGGTAACATCCCCGGACGCGCTTGCGGGTGGCATGGCGGGGGGTGTCTGGTGAGCATGCGGCGCGGCATGGGCGGCGGCCCGAGCGGCGGCTGGAGCCTGATGCGCTCGTTTCGGCGGGACGAATCCGTGCGGTCCCAGCGGCTGTCGGAGGGCATCCTGCGGCGAATCGCCCGGTTTGCCATGCCGTACCGGCGCATGCTCGCCGTGTTCCTGGCCCTGATCGTGGTCGACGCCCTGCTCAGCGCGGCAAACCCGCTCATCTACCGGGCAATCATCGACGACGGCATCCTGCAGCACGACTCGGGGCTGGTCGTCGATCTGGCCTTCCTGCTCGCGGGCCTGGCGCTGGTCGACGCGGCCCTGTCGCTGTGGCAGCGCTGGATCTCGGCCCGGATCGGCGAAGGGCTCATCTTCGACATGCGCACCCAGGTCTTCGCCCACTTTCAGCGGATGCCCATCGCCTTCTTTTCGCGAACCCAGACCGGCGCCCTGGTGAGCCGCCTCAACAACGACGTGCTGGATGCGCAGCAGGCCTTCACGGACACGTTCTCGTCGGTGATCGGCAACATCGTGAGCGTGGCCATCACCCTCGCCGCGATGTTCCTCCTGTCCTGGCAGATCACCCTCGTCGCGCTGGCCCTGCTGCCGGTGATCCTGCTGCCGGCCCGCTGGGTGGGCCACCGGATGCAGGCGATCACCCGTGAGAGCTACAACCTCAACGCGAAGATGGTCTCGATGATGACCGAGCGCTTCAACGTCGCGGGGGCGCTCCTCGTGAAGCTGTTCGGGGAACCCCTGCGCGAGATCCGGAGCTTCGAGGAGAAGGCAGGTCGCGTCCGGGACATCGGGATCACCCAGGCGATGTACACGCGGGTGTTCATGGTGGCGATCCTGCTCACGGCCGCGCTCGCCACGGCGCTCGTCTACGGCTGGGGTGGCGTGCTTGCCGCCGACGGTGCCCTGCAGGTCGGAACGGTCGTCGCCCTCACCGCCTACCTCAACCGGCTGTACGCGCCGCTGACGGCGCTCTCGAACGTCCAGGTGGACATCATGACCGCGCTTGTCAGCTTTGACCGCGTGTTCGAGGTGCTGGACCTGCAGCCGATGGTCGCGGAGAAGGTTGACGCGTCGGTGATCCCGGTCGGCCCGGCGACCATCGAGTTCGAGCACGTCGACTTCAGCTACCCAAGGGCCGACGAGGTGTCCCTGGCATCCCTCGAATCCGTGGCCGTGCTGGACCAGGCCCCCTCGCAGGAAGTGCTCTACGACGTCTCGTTCGTCGCCCGGCCGGGCCAGCTGATCGCGCTGGTCGGGCCCTCTGGCGCCGGCAAGACCACGATCAGCAATCTCATCCCGCGCCTCTACGACGTGCGGGCCGGCGCGATCCGGATCGACGGGATCGACGTCCGGGATGCCACCCTCGACTCGATCCACCGGGTCATCGGCGTGGTGACCCAGGACGCGCACCTCTTCCACGACACCATCCGGGCGAACCTCCTGTATGCAAAGCCCGACGCCCCTCCCGAGGAGCTCGTCGAGGCACTCCGGGCGGCGCAGATCATGCCGCTCGTGGAGTCGCTGCCGGCAGGCCTCGACACGGTGGTCGGCGATCGCGGCTACCGCCTGTCCGGCGGCGAGAAGCAGCGAATCGCCATCGCCCGGCTGCTCCTGAAGGCACCGGACATCGTGGTCCTGGACGAGGCGACGGCGCACCTCGACTCGGAGTCCGAGGTGGCGGTGCAGATCGCACTCCGGACGGCTTTGGCCGGACGCACGTCAGTCGTGATCGCGCACCGCCTCTCGACGGTCCGCGAGGCTGACCTGATCCTCACGATCTCCGGCGGCCGAATCGTGGAGCGGGGCACGCACGTGCAGCTGCTCGCCGCGGGCGGCCTGTATGCCGAGCTGTACCGGACCCAGTTCCAGCGCCAGGCAACCGCCGCGCCAGCCGAGCCGTCCACCGCGGCTGGCATGCCGCCATTCGCCGCAGCGGGCTGACGAGGCCGGCCCGGCCGGAAGGGGGAGACCCACCATCGGGCCGGGCCGAGGCCGGCCGGGGCTCGCCCTGGGGCCGGGCCGGGACCCGCCCTGGGGCCGGGCCGCATGAGCGACGTGCCGCCCCGGCGAAATGGGCCGAACGGCCCTCAACCATCCCCGCCCCCGGATCGGACACTTCGGCTCGCTTCGGCCAGTGCAAGGGAGTGCGCCCATGACTGCCTCACCCGGCCCGGGCGCGGGCGTCGTGCCGTCTTCCGTCGATCCGGGGCCCTCGACGTCCGCGCAATCCGTCCCATCGCCGCACCCGGCCACCGCCCCGACGAGTGACGCCGTGTTGCGCTGCGGTGGCCTGCGGAAGCGGTTCGGCACGCGCCAGGCCGTCGACGGGGTCAGCTTCTCGATCGCTCGCGGCGAGACGTATGGACTGCTCGGCCCGAACGGGGCCGGCAAGACCACCACGATCTCCATGATCTGTGGAATCCTGACTCGCGACGAGGGCACCGTGGTCGTCGATGGCCGGCCGCTCGACGTCGGCACGACGAGCGCCAAGGCAGCGATCGGCCTGGTCCCGCAGGATCTCGCCATCTACCCGGACCTTACCGCCCGGGAGAACCTGGTCTTCTTCGGCCGGCTCTACGGGTTGGGTGGGCGCGTGCTGGCGTCGAGAGTGGACGAGGTCCTGGGCGTGGTCGACTTGCTCGACCGGGCGAAGGAGCGGACTGAGCACTTCTCGGGCGGGATGAAGCGCCGCCTGAACATCGCCGTCGGGCTGCTCCACCGGCCGCGCCTGCTGGTCCTGGACGAGCCCACGGTCGGGGTGGATCCCCAGAGCCGCAACGCGATCCTCTCCAGCGTCGAGGCGCTGAGCGCCGCGGGGATGGGCATCCTGTACACGACCCACTACATGGAGGAGGCCGAGCGCCTCTGCGATCGGGTCGGGATCATCGACGAGGGCAGGATCATCGCCGAAGGCACACGGCGCGAGCTCGTGGCGCTCGTCGGCGGGGTTGACCGGGTGAGCCTCGTGGCAAGCGGGGATGTCCGGACCGCCGCGGAGGCCGTCCGAGGGCTGGACGGCGTTCGCGAGGCGACGCCGCACGAGGGCGGACTCGACATCCTGGTCGTCGAGGCGCGCCGGCTCCTGCCGCGGCTCCTCGAGGCAGTCTCGCGTGACGGCGTCTCGGTCCGGTCGGTGGAGGTCGTGGAACCGGATCTCGAGGCCGTCTTCCTGCACCTGACCGGCAAGGCGCTCCGGGACTAGGCCGGGCCGCCGGAGTACGTCATGCGGGTCGCCCTGGTCATCGCCGCTCGTATCCTGCGCCAGCGCCTCCGTGACCGCTCGGCGATCATCTTCGCGGTCCTCACCCCGCTGGGCCTGGCCCTCGCGTTCTCACTCCTCATCCCCAACGACTTCTCCTCGTTCCACACCAACTTCGTCGTCGTCAACGAGGACAGCGGCCCGGTATCGAGCGCCCTGGTGAACGACGTCCTGGGCGGCCTGGCAAGGGCCGGGGTGGCCGACATCACGCCGGCTGCCACGGAGGCCTCCGCGGCGGACGATGTCCGGGCCGGTCGAGCCGGGGCAGCGATCGTCATCCCCGCGGGATTCAGTGACGCCGTGTCGTCCGGACGGCCGGCCCAGATCCGGATCCTGGGCGGCGCGTTCCCGGTGTCGCTGGAGGTTGCGCGGTCGGCTGTGAGCCGCTTCGCCAGCGACGTGGGGGCAGTCCAGCTCATGGTCGCCTCCAGCGCGGCGACGGGGGGCAAGGTCGGTTCCGGCACCATCGCCGCCGCCCAGGTCGCCGTCGATCAGCCGGGGCCGATCTCGGTCGTCGAGTCGCCCACCGAGGATCTCCAGGCCAACCTGGCGACGTTCTACGGGGCGGCGATGGCGATCATGTTCGTGTTCTTCGCCACGCAGTACGGCGCGCTTGCCCTGCTGGCGGATCGCCAGACCGGGACCCTGGCGCGGCTGCTGGCGGCGCCGGTGTCGCCCGCGGCGATCATCCTCGGTACCTCGCTGGCGGGGCTCGTGCTGGGGCTGGTCTCGATGAGCGTTCTCGTTCTCGCCACGACCGTGTTGGTCCACGCGAGCTGGGGCTCTCCGCCGCTCGTCGCAGCCCTGGTCCTGAGCGCGGTGATCGCCGCCATGGGCATCTCGACCGTGGTCGCGACCCTGGCCCGAACTCCCCAGCAGGCAGGCGGCCTCAATGCGATCGTGGCACTGTCGCTGGCCGCCATCGGCGGCGTGTTCATCCCGCTCAGTCAGGCGCCGGCCGGGCTGGTGGCCGTGTCGCAGATCACGCCGCACTACTGGTTCCTGCGCGGGATCAACACCCTGGCCTCCCCGACGTCAGGCTTCATGGACATCGCACCATCGGTCGGCGTGCTGCTCGCGATGGGTGCGATCCTGGGCGCCATCGGGCTGGTCCGGGCCCGCCGGGCCCTGGTGCCCTGATGGGGCAGGTCATGAGGAAGGCGCTCGCGATCGCCCAGGCGAACCTCGTGCGCACGGCTCGCGATCGGCAGGGCCTCTTCTTCATCGTCCTGCTCCCGATCATCCTCATCCTCGTGCTCGGGATCACCTACGGCGGCCAGGGGTCCGAACGGGTCGGGATCGCGGACGCCGACGGCGGGGCGTTCGCCAGGGAGCTGGCGGCCGGCATCGCCAAGGGGGGCGATGTTCAAGTCGACGTCCGCACGTACAGCTCGGTCGCCGATCTCCGTGACGCGGTTGCCCGCGGGTTCGTGGAGTTCGGCGTGGTCATCCCGGCTGGCTACGACGAGGCGCTCACGTCGGGGCAGACGGCTTCCGTCGAGTACGTGGCGCCGCCCACCCAGGCCGCCAGCGCGGTTCGCGCGAGCGTGGAGCGGGCAGTGGCGGCCCAGTCGGCGCTGGTCCGTGCCGCACGTTTCGCCGCGGCGACCAACGGCATCCCGTTCCCGGATGCCCTCGCTGCCGCCCGGCAGGCGGCTGCCGCGGCGCCCGGCGTTACGGTGAAGGTCGAGTCGGTGGCGACTTCATCGACGGAGAGCGCCAACGGGTTCAGCCTGGGGGCCCAGAGCCAGGTGATCCTGTTCATGTTCCTGACCGCGCTCACCGGGGCAGTCGAGCTGATCACAACTCGGCAGCTCGGGATCTCGCGGCGCATGCTGTCCACGCCCACGGGCGTCGGCACGATCATCCTCGGGGAGGGGATGGGACGGGTTGGCCTGGCGCTCTTCCAGGGCGGCTTCATCGTCCTCGCGTCGGCACTCATGTTCAACGTGGACTGGGCCAACCCGGTCGCCACGGCAGCGATCATCCTGGTGTTCTCGTTCGTGGCCGGCGGCGCCGCGATGCTCATCGGCGCGATCGCGTCGAACGCCAGCCAGGCGGGCGCGATCGGCCCCGCCCTTGGGCTGCTGCTCGGGCTCCTTGGCGGCACGATGGTCCCGCCGGAAGTCTTCCCGCCCGCGATGCAGACGCTGTCGCATGTAACCCCCCATGCCTGGGCGATGGATGCCTTCCGCGGCCTGCTCCTGAATGGGGAGACGCTTGTCGACATCCTGCCGCAGCTCGCGGTCCTGGCCGGCTTCGCCGTCGTGCTGATGACGCTGGCGGTCTGGCGATTCCGGCGGGCGCTGGTCACTGCCGGCTGACGCGTCGCGGCTCTGGCCGGATCTCGTGCGCCGTTGACGGCGGGCGGATTGCGCGACCGCCAGGTGGCGCGCGATCCCTCCCGGCTACGCCCCCAGGGCTACGTGCCCACCCCAGGATCGAGCCGTCCCCGGACGAGGTCCCCGGCATCGTCCGCCAGGCGCCACGCCCAGCCTGGTCCGTCGCGCCAGGCGACGGACGCGAGCGCACGGCTGGGTCCTGCCGCGCGCAGGTACTCCACGCGGTAATGGCGCGTCGCGACCCGCACGTCGTCCGCCCCGCCGGCGGTCGCGACCGCTTCGTCCAGCCAGTCGAAGTAGACCCCATTGTTGGCGTGGCCCATCGGGTCGAGCTCGCGAAGACGCGGCACGAGCTGCAGCTCCGGGGTACCGCGCGGCGCTGGCGGCAGATCCACCCGGGTCGGAGCGAACGGGGACAGGTCGACACCGGGAATGCGGGAGAACTCACCCGGGATCCGGACCGGGGCCCGCCCGTCCGTCATGGCCCAGTCCACGCTGGCGTCGCCCGCGGGCGTGCCGTCGGCGGCGCGAAGCTCGGAGTGGCGACGGGCCATCACCCGGCGGAACCCGACGATCCGGGTTGAGACTCCAAGCCGGTCGCCATCGCGGATCGGCGCGGCGAGCGTGACGTCCATGGCCCGGACCACCCAGGCCAGCCCGCGCTCGGCATACCACTCCCGCGGGAACCCGAGCAGCTCCGAATGGCGCCACGCGACGTCCTGGAGGTAGCCAAGCAGCGCCGACATCTTCGCAAGGCCGTCCGGCGTTGCCTCGTCGAACCTGACGCGGTAGGCCTGCTCGATACGGAGCGGAGGGAACGGCAGGGATGGTTCGACGGCCGGCAGGGCACCTGGGTCCGGATCCGGCTCCGTCATGCGGGCGTCGTCTTCTGGCCCGCGAGCGCGTCGAGCGTCTCGAGCGTCACGACGGCGGTCCCCTGTCGCGGCGCCGTCTGCTGCGAGAGCCGCACCGCGCACGAGGTTCGCACGTCGAAGATCACCAGCCCGACGCGGATCGAGCGGTCCTCGTCCACGGCGTGGCGGCGGGCGTCGTCCAGCTGGTTCATGACGTCGGCGTTGATCCCGCGCGCGCCCCACTTGCAGTCCCAAACCTCCTCGCGGCCGGCCGTCTCGACCGTGAGGTCGTAGGGGTGGATCTCCGAGGCGACCCCGTCGAACAGGACACGGCGCTCCCGGTGAACGGCCGCTTCGCCGGTACGCCGGCCGACCAGCACCTGGGCGAGCTGCTCGACGAACGCTCCCCGGAACTGGCTGCGCACCTGCTCTCCCCTCTCGGCGACCTCCAGGCTGGCGGCCAGCAGCGCCTCGGCTCGCTCGAGATCCCGCGCCCCGGGACCAAGCAGGGTCGGGAACATCAGGCGCCACGTCGCGGGGTCCGTGGATTCGCCATTCATGACCGCCCGGGCCAGCAGGCGTTGCCCGTACGTGGCGTCGGCAGCGAGCGCCGCAATGCGCGCGACAAGCGGGTCGGCCTGGATCCCCGCGTAGACGACGGCACGCGCATCGCGCGACGCATCCTGGAAGCGCACGCTCAGGCCCCGCCCGACGGCGGTCCGGCCCGAGCCGGGTCGCGGGGGCCACCGAACGCCAGCTCGGCCACGGCCGGGAAGGTGGACAGCCAGTCGATGGCGCGGTGCGGATCCGCGATCCTGCCCGCCTCGGCGGCCAGCGCCTCGATCGCGGCGGCGCGGTCGGGCGGCGCACCCCGGCTCCGGCCGGGCACGGCGGCCCGCAGCCGGGCGCGGCCAACCTCGGCGAGCTTCGTAACGTAGGTCCACTCGTCCTCGACGGTCTCACCAAGCTCGGCGAGCCGGTCGTATGCGGCGAGCGCGGTCGCGAGCAGGTCACGGGGCTGATCGTCGGTCACGGGAGAGAGCGTACCGTCGGAGGGGTCGGTCCGTTGCGGCGCGTTCGTTCGTGGCGTCGACGGGACGCCCGAACCCGCGGCCGGTGACCGGCTGCCAGGGAGTCGCGACCGACCGGAGGTCAGGCCACGCTCAGCCGCCGACGCTGCTCGAGGTCGGTGACGGCACGGTTGACTCGCCCGCGAAGCTGCTCCAGCCGCTTCTGACAGGCGGGATCCCAGGCGCGCGAATACCCCGCGATCGCCTCCGCTCGGAGGCGCGCGGCGTCGCTGCGGGCGCCAAGCTGCTCGAGGCGGGCAAGCCCGTCCAGCACCTCGCGAAAGAGGCGCGGAAGCACCTCGGCGATCGTCTCGTCCGGGTCCACCCGGAAAGCATGCGTCGCTCGAGGCGGCGGGGACCATCACCCGAAGGTACGGGTCGCCCGCCACGCCGCTCCGTCAGTCGCCGGGGTGGCTTCCCGATCGGATCTCGAATCGGCCCAACCGGCCCGTGGCGGGCATCCAGGCCGGGATGACCCGCTCCACGTCGGCGGAGATGGGACCGCGGGCGAGCTCGCGCAGCAGCGCCTCGAGGACCGGCCGCGGCCCCTCCGCCACGCAGACGACGGCTCCATCGGCCCGGTTGGCCACCCAGCCTCGCAGACCCAGGCGACCGGCAGCCTCCATCGCGAACCAGCGGAACCCGACTCCCTGCACAACCCCGATCACGACCGCCTCGACCCGCTCGTCGACCGCCGGGGCCCCGCCCTGTGAGGAACCCCGGCCCGGCCCCGGAGCGGGGAGGTCGCGCGGCAGGGATGGCATTGTCAGGCCGCTCGCGGCCAGGCGAGGACGAGGACGTCCACGAGGAGCTCCGGGTTGGCGTTGGCCTCCAGCAGCTGCGCTGCTCGCGCGAGCCGGGCGAGAAATGCCGGCACGGCTCCGGCCGGGATGCGTGACGCAGCCACCTCGAGATCATCCACGAGGGCAATGTTCAACGCCCGGCTGCGGCCCCCGGCGGCGACCACGGCGAGGTCGCGGGCCACGGCGGCCCAGACCTCGATGAGGGCACCTGCGGCACGCCGGCGCTCGGCCGGGGACGAGCGGGCCGGCTTCGCCGCCTGGTCCGCCTCGTCGCCGTTGGACATCGAGCCCGGCTGGACCCCGGCCGGCTGGACCCCGGCTGCGTCCGGACCGTCGCGCAGGCTGGCGAGCTCAGCTGCGCGGGCCAGCAATTCGCGGCCCACGACCAGGCGACGTGAACGGCTCTCCGCCACCAGGTCCAGGAGCGTCCGCGAGATCTCCTCACGCGCGTCGACGGCCTGCGGCGCGGCGGCGTAGGCGAGGGCCAGGCCAGGGCGGCCGGCCGCCAGGCGAGCCAGCCGAGCAGCGCGAGGTGGATCGATCCCTCGCTCGCCGAGCAGGCCTTCGATCGCGCGGATCCCCAGCGGACCCAGGCGCAGGGTCGCTGCCCGCGACCGAACCGTGGGAAGCAGGCGCTCCGGCTCGTCGGCGCAGAGGATCAGCGTCGCTCCCGCAGGCGGCTCCTCGAGCGTCTTGAGCAGCGCGTTCTGCGCATCCTCGTTCATCCGGTGGGCGCCCTCGATCACCGCCACCCGACGTCGGCCTTCGACCGGCAGGCGCGCCAGCTCGCGGATCAGGTGGCGAACGGTGCCGGGCTCCGGATCGCCCGGATCACCGATGCGCACCTGGCGCCCGGAGCCCTCCGGCGCCAGGCGATGGAGGTCCTGGTGCGTGCCCAGGGCGACCAGGCGACAGGCACGACAGGCACGACACGGACGCGCCTCGCCATCCCCGGCCGCGCACAGCAACCCGGCGGCGAGGTCGAGGGCAAGCGTCGTTTTGCCGATCGACGCGGGTCCGATCAGCAGGAGCACCTGCGGAGCGCTTCCCTCGAGCATCCGCTCGATGGAGGCCAGCGCGGCCGGCTGCCCCCGGGTCGCGAATCGCGCCGAGGGTAACGCGGGCGGGCCCAGGCTTTCCGGCGACCCGCTCCGGGCCGGGAGACGGGCGGCACCGGCCGACCGCTCCCCGCCGGAGTCCGGCCGTGGCGTGCGACGTGCGGCCACGACGCGGGACGTTGGCTCAGGCACCCTCGGCCGGCGCAGCCGCCTTCCGGGTCGCCCGGCGCTTCGGTGCCGGGGCATCCACGGAAGCCGGCGCCGGATCTGCGGCAGGCGCCGCGGACCCGGCGGCCGCCCGCGTCGTCCGGCGCTTGGGGGCGGCCTTCGGGGCGTCCGGGGCCTGCGTGCCCGCCTCGGGCGTGGGCACTGCGGGGGCCACGGTCTTCGCCCTGGTCGCTCGGCGCTTCGGGGCTGGGACGTCCAGCGACACAGAATCGACCGCGGGCGCGGCAACCGGGGCGGCCCCGGTCGATGGCGTGGCGGTCGACGCCACACGACGCCGTCGAGCGGGCGCGGGCGTCGAGGCGGCCGGAGACGCCGCCACCGGGGCTTCCGCCTGGGACTGGCTCGCGTCGGGCACGCCGACAGTGCCTGGCGCGGGGGAAGCAGCGGGGCGCCGCCGCCCTCGTGCACGAGGCGCCGTCGGTTCATCCGATCCGGCCCGTGCCGGCTCGGCGGACGGCGACGCGGTCGACGCAACGGGCCGCGCGTCGGCCTGGCGGACGAGCTTCTGGGCCAGCTGCGCCTTCAGCAGCTCCTCGAGCTCCGGGGGAACCTCGCTCCACGGCTCGCTGCTCTCCGGACGGCTCTCGAGGCGCTCGGGACGAGCCTGGATCGGACGCCCCGCGTCGCGCCGCAGGGGCGCGTCGCGGCGCGGTTGCACATCGCGGCGCGGTTGCACATCGCGGCTCCCGCCGCCGCGGCCGGCCGGCTCGCCATAGCGAGCGGTGCCGCCGGCGCTGCTCGGGGCACCTCCCCGTCCGTAGCGCTCGCGGTCGATCGCCGCGGCGTACGAGCCCCCGCGACCACGACCGCCGCGGTTGCCGGAGACGGGCTGGCCGCCGCGGGCTCCCTGCCCGCCTCGGTTCCGCCGCTCCGCGAGCAGGTACTCGGGGATCTCCGGCTCGTCGTCGAACTCCTCGTCGGCCTGCGGAGCCCGGCCGGCAGCAGGAGCAGCCACGCCGATCTGCGAATCCCAGACCGAACCGAAGGCCGCCGGTCGAACCGGGCGGGGAGCCTGGACCGGGATGGACTCGTCATCCACCACGAACTCAGGCTCCTCCTCGACGACGCTGGCAGCCTGAGGAAGGCCCGAGGCCTCGATCTCCGCGGACGACTCGACGCCACCCTCATGGCCGCGTCCACGGCCCCGCCCGCGCCCGCCGCGGCGCCGGCGCCGCCGCGGGGCCTCGCCATCACCGTCGACCTCGAGGGCCACGGCGACCCCGTCGGTTTCCACGACCGCGACAACCTCGGCGTTCTCCGGTTGGCCCGTCTCCGCCTGCGCGCTGACAGGGGGAAGCACCAGGCGGGCCTTCGAGAGCTTCTCGCCGGGGAGCGCAATGATCACGCCCTGGTCGTCCATCTGCTCCTCGGGGACCAGCTCGGCGGCAGCGACGGCCGCCGGCCGGCGAGTGCGCGGTGCGCGGGCTGGCCGGTCGGTGACCGTGCGCGTTGCTGCCACGGGCTCGCGCTCGACGCGGGTGCGACCACGTCCGCGACCACGCCCCGTTCCCTCCGAGAGCTTGTCGGGGACCTCGGTCATCGAGAGGTCTTCCTCGTCCGTTGCGACGCGCCGACCGGAGACCGTGGAGCCCTTCTCGACCTTGGCGAGCTGGGTGATGTCGGTGAACTTGTCGGCGACGTCCATCAGGTCCGAGCTGGTGTTGCCTCGGAAGCTGATCACCTCGACGCGCACACCCATTTCCTGGACGGCGCGAATGGCCGGGGCAAAGTCGCCATCCCCGGAGACCACGACGGCCACGTCGAGGTTCCGGGCGGTCTTCATCATGTCGACGACGAGCTCGATGTCGAGGTTCGCCTTGACCTTGCCGTCGCCGTACTTCCGGATGTCCTTGCTCACGACGCGGAAGTCGTGGCGCGCCAGGAACGCGTGGAAGTTGCGCTGGTTCTCGTTGTCCGGGTCCAGGCCGGTGTAGGCGTACGCCCGGACGAGATCGCGCCCGGCCGTGGCCGCCTTCAGCAGCAGGACGTAGTCGATGTCCACTCCGGCCGCCTTGGCCGCGTAGAAGATGTTCGCGACGTCCACGAAGACGGCGACGTTCTTGCCCACGATGACTCCTCAGCTGTTCGCTGGCACGGGCGCCGAGCTTTCGACTCGACGACCGCGGGCCGCCCGACGCCGCGCGCCGGGACCGGCCATTACCCCCTGCCGGCGGAAGCCCGCTCCGCCCGGATCAGACATTCGATACGCGGCCCCGCGGCGCTGAAGCCGAAGCGCTCCCAGACCGGCAGGGACGTCCCGGCCGACTGGAGCGCGGCCTCGACGACCGTGCAGCCCTTGTTCCGCGCCGACCGGAGCAGCTCCTCGACGAGGACGCCGGTCACCTGATCCCGATCGTGGCGCGGATCCACGACCAGGAGGTCCACGATGCCGACGTAGCCGCCGGCCTGGACGGACGGCCGGAGGGCAAGCACCGCCAGCCCGGCCATGGCACGCAGGGTCTCCGCCACGACGACGCTCGCCTGCGGGAGGAAGACCAGCTGCCTGAGAAGGTCACCGGCGTCGAGGGTCGCTGCCGAACCGGCAGCCGGTGCGCTCGTCGACCAGAGCGCGATCATGCGCTCGACGTCGGTGATGCGTGCCGCTCGAACCTGGTATTCCACCCGGCAGGCTCCGAACCTCGCGATTGGAGGCGACCCGGCACGTACAGTGATTGGTCCTCGGACGGGCTCGACCGGGAACCTTGGCGTCGCAGCGCCGCACCGGGGCGGCGGGCATGCGTGCAACCCGCCGGACCACGCCGGGGCGCGCGACCCCGAGTATTGCATTCGAGTCGCTGCTGCTTAATATACGGCATCTCTCCCGGCGCATCGCATGGAGAGTCCAAATGGGCCCCCGCCCAATATCCCCGCCGTCCGCCACGTGCCCCTGGGGAGGGATGCACGTCGTCCAACGGCGACGGGGCTGACGCGAGAACCACGGACGCCATCCGTGCGCGCAGGGCGGGGGGAAGAGGAGGAGACGCGCATGAAACTCGCCCGCGTGGGTGCAGCTTTCGCTATCGCCGCAATCGTGGTGTCCGCCTGCAGCAGCAGCGCGACCACGGCGCCCGCGGCCAGTTCGGCGCCCGCCAGCGCCGCAGCGAGCGCCGCGGCGCCCGCCAGCGCGGCGGCCGGCAGCATCGCCGTCAAGATCGGGATCGAGCTGCCGATGACCGGCGGCGAGGCTCCGAACGGCGTCCCGACCGCGAACGGCGTGGCGCTCGCGATCGCCAAGAACCCGGTGCCCGGCTTCACGGTCACCATCAACCAGCAGGACGACGCCCTCAACGGCGTGCACAACCCGCAGCAGGGCGCCAAGAACATCCAGACCCTGGCCAATGACCCGGCCGTGATCGGTATCGTCGGCCCGTACAACTCCAACGTCGCTCAGGCGGAGATCCCGGTCAGCAACGCGGCCGGCCTGATGCAGTGCAGCCCCGCCAACACCAACCCCAGCCTCACCAAGCCCTGGGGCGGCGCCGACCCGCTGTCGCTGCGGCCCACCAACCCGACCAAGATCGCCTACGTGCGCGTCGCGAGCACCGACGACCTCCAGGGCGCGGCAGGCGCGGACATCGCGTACAACATCGCCAAGGCCACCACGGCGTACGTGGCCGACGATACCCAGACCTACGGCAAGGGCCTCTCCGATGTCTTCGCGGACTCGTTCACCAAGCTCGGTGGCAAGGTCCTGAAGCGCGACGGGATCCCCGGCAGCACCACCGACTTCACGAGCTACGTGACCACGGTCAAGGGCCTCGCCCCGCAGTACGTCTTCTACGGTGGCGTGACGACGTCCGGCATCGGCCTGTTCCGACTGCAGATGGCCCAGCAGAACATCGCCAACATCCCGCTCGGCGGCGGTGACGGCATCGTCGACGGCTCGGTCGCGACGAAGAGCTCGTTCCTCCAGATCGCCGGCGACGCCGGTGACGCGAACACCTACGGCACCGTGGCCGGCCCGCACGACATCCCCAACGCGGCCCAGTTCACCGCCGATTACAAGGCCATGTTCAACACGGATCCGGGAGCCTACAGCGCAGCGGCCTACGCCTGCACGCAGGTCTTCCTCCAGGCGCTCGCGAAGGCCGGCGCCGGGATTACCGATCCGGCCGCGCTCCGCGAGGCGGTCCGGGCCTACGTGGCAACGCCGTCCAACACCTACGACACGGCGCTCGGCACGTTCAGCTTTGACGCCAACGGCGACACCACCCAGAAGATCATCTCGTACTACGCGTTCGACGCAGCCACCAAGGACTGGAAGTTCCTCAAGCAGCGCGACTTCACTGCGGAACCGCTGCAGTAAGAGCCCGCAACCGCGGAGGCAGGGGCGTCCGCTGACGCCCCTGCCTCCGCGAGCACCAGGATCCGGAGCTGCCCCGTGATGATCCCGTGAGCGCGGCCGTGACCCAAACCTCTCGTCGTCGCCTCGGTGCCTGGCGCCCGGGCGGCCTGCTCGCGGCCCTGGTCGCGCTGCTCGTCGCCTACGTCCTCATTCTCGGTGGCATCGTGGCGGATCCATCGCAGCACCTCACGGTCGCCAACGCGATGCCGCAGGCGCAGGAGCAGTTCATCAACGCCGTGACGATCGGGGCGATCTATGCGCTGATCGCGCTGGGTTACACGATGGTCTACGGGATCATCGAGCTCATCAACTTCGCCCATGGCGAGATCTTCATGTGCGGCTCGTTCGTGTCGTGGTGGCTGCTGACCACGCTCGGCTTCTCGGGTGCGATCAACGACCCGATCCTCCTCGCGGGCGTGCTCATCCTCGCCTTCATCATCGCGATGATCGTGATGGGGATCGTGGGCGTGGTCATCGAACGGCTCGCCTACCGGCCGCTGCGCAACGCGCCACGCCTGGCACCGCTGATCACCGCCATCGGGGTCAGCTTCATCCTCCAGAACATCGCTTTCGTGGCGATCAGCAACTCCATCGTCACCACGCCCCAGATCATCCCGAACACCCCGCTGAACCTCGGTCCGATCTCGATCAACCTCATCAACCTGTTCGTGATCGTCCTCGCCGTCGGTCTGATGGTGGCCCTCCAGCTGTTCATTGGCCGGACGCGTTTGGGCCGCGCGATGCGTTCCACGGCGATCGACCGCGACGCTGCCGAGCTGATGGGCGTGGACATCAACACGACGATCGCCCTCACGTTCTTCATCGGGTCGGCCCTGGCCGGCGCCGCAGGCGTGGTCCAGGGCCTGTACTTTGGGATCACCGTGTTCAACATCGGCTTCCAGGCTGGCCTGAAGGCGTTCACTGCCGCCGTCCTTGGCGGCATCGGCAACACGACCGGCGCCGCGCTCGGCGGCTTCGTGATCGGATTCCTCGAAGTGATCAGCTCCGTCTGGGGCCAGGGCCGCTGGAGTGAGGCCGTCGTCTTCGGGATGCTGGTTTTGGTACTGGTCTTCCGGCCCACGGGGATCCTGGGCCAGCAGCTGGCCGACCGCGCATGAGCGGGGGAACGCCGGGGCCCGGCACCGGCGCGGGACGCATCGAGTCCAGGACCCCGGCGCCATGGCGCGCGACGCTCGGGCGCGTCGGCCGCTACCTGAGCCGCCACCAGTCGACCACGATCGTCCTGGGCCTGGCCATCCTGGCCGTCCTCCTGCCGCAGATTGTCCTTCTCCCGCCCTTCAACGGTTTCGGGACCCAGAAGGACTTCATCGGCGGCTTCGCCGACGCCGGGGTCTTCGTCCTGCTGGCGATCGGCCTGAACGTTGTCGTTGGCTTTGCGGGGCTCCTGGACCTGGGCTACGCGGCGTTCTTCGCGATCGGTGCGTACACCTACGCCTACGGCGCGTCACCGTTCAGCGGCCTGGACGTCCCCTTCTGGCCGATGCTCCTGGTCGGCGCCATCGTCGCCTCCATGTTCGGCGTCCTGCTGGGCGCCCCGACGCTGCGCCTCAGGGGTGACTACCTCGCGATCGTGACCCTTGGCTTCGGCGAGATCGTGCCGGTCGTGTTCCTCAATGCGGACACCTATACGAACGGCACCAACGGCATCGTGGGCCTGTCCCAGCCGAGCCTGTATGGACTCTTTGGGCTCACCGGCTTCGGGTTCACCAACCCGTGGCCGTACTTCCTGACGGTCGTGGCCATCATCGCGGTCGCGTTCATCTTCCTCTACCGGCTCGAGGATTCGCGGATCGGCCGGGCCTGGGTCGCCATCCGCGAGGATGAGCTGGCCGCGGCAAGCATGGGGATCAACACCGTCACCACGAAGCTCCTCGCCTTCTCCATCGGTGCATCCACGTCCGGGCTGGCCGGCGTCTTCTTCGCCGCGAAGCTCTCCATCGTCAGCCCAGACCAGTTCGGCTTCACGGTCTCGTTCACCGCCCTCGCGATGGTGGTGCTGGGCGGTATGGGCAACATCTGGGGGGTGGCCACGGGAGCCTTCATCATCTACGAGATCCAGAGCCAGGGCCTCAAGCAGCTCGGCGGGTTCGTTCAGTCGCTGCACGTGCCGGTGTTCGCGCTCGGGCCCCTCAACGTGGACCTGGGGTCGGTCAATTTCATCAACTTCCAGTACCTGCTCTACGGCCTGGCCCTGGTGTCGATGATGCTGCTGCGGCCGGAGGGCCTCTTCCCCAGCCGGCAACGGAGATCCGAGCTGCACGAGACGCCGGACGAGGCCGCCGAGTCCAACGAGGAGCTGGTCCAGGCATGAGCGCCCAGGCACCGGCTCCCATCCTGGTCGCCTCGGGCGTGACCAAGAAGTTCGGCGGACTGGTCGCCGTCAACACGGTTGACTTCGACATCCCGAAGGGCTCCATCGTCAGCCTCATCGGCCCCAACGGGGCGGGCAAGACCACCTTCTTCAACGTCGTGGCCGGACTCTACGAGCCGACCGACGGCGGCGTGACCTTTGCGGGCCGGGAGATGATCGCCCGCGGCCGTCGCGCCTGGGCCGAGCCGCTGACGTGGGTCCTCCCGACGGTCGTCGTGCTGCTCCTGGGCGCGCTCCTCACGACGGCGACCGGGGCCGTCGCGGTGCTCGCCGTGACCCTGCTGTTGGCCCTGGGTCTCCTGATCTCCATGTTCCTGCTGGCAATCATCCGGCCGCCCATCTACGACCGGTTGCTGCACCAGCTGGGGATCTTCAAGAGCGCCCGGCCGAACGACATGGTGGTCGCCGGCCTGGGCCGGACGTTCCAGAACATCCGCCTCTTCAAGACGATGACGGCGATGGAGAACGTCATGGTCGGGATGCATTCCCGGCTCCACGCGACCCCGCTGGACGCGGCACTGCGGCTACCGCGCCACCGCCGCGAAGAGAAGGAGGCCGAGACGCAGGCTCGCCGCTGGCTCGCCTTCGTCGGCCTCAAGGGCCTCGAGAACGAGACGGCCCGCAACCTGGCCTACGGCAACCAGCGCCGGCTGGAGGTCGCGCGCGCGCTGGCCAGCCAGCCGAAGCTGCTCCTGCTGGACGAGCCGACGGCCGGCATGAACCCCTCCGAGACGGCCGAGATGACTGCGCTCTTCGGGCGCATCCGGAGCGAGCTGGGCCTGACCATCCTGCTCATCGAGCATGACATGCAAGTCGTCATGGGCGTCAGCGACCGGGTGACGGTCCTGGACCATGGCGAGAAGATCGCGGAGGGGACGCCGGCGGAGGTCCGCCGCGACCCGCGCGTGATCGAGGCGTACCTGGGCAAAGGGGCGACTGCGTGACGGCCGCCGCCGGGGTGCCGGCTCCCATCGACAACCCGGGCGCCGGGCCGCTCCTCCGGGCGAACAACATCCACGCCTACTACGGCCACATCCACGCGCTCCAGGGGATCACGCTCGAGGTCTTCCCCGGCGAGATCGTCACCCTGCTTGGCGCCAATGGTGCGGGCAAGACGACCACGCTGCGGACCATCAGCGGCCTGATGCACCCGCGGGCCGGCACCATCACCTTCGACAACACCGACATCACCCACGTCCCGGCGCACCGGCTGGTGACGCGCGGCGTCGGCCACGCCCCGGAGGGCCGCCGCATCTTCGGCCGGATGACCGTGCTGGAGAACCTCCAGATGGGAGCCTACACGCGCCACAACAAGGCCGAGCTCGAGACGGATTTCGAGCGCGTTTTCGCCCTGTTCCCACGGCTCCGCGAGCGAAGCGGCCAGGCCGGCGGCACACTCTCCGGCGGCGAGCAGCAGATGCTCGCGATCGGGCGAGCCCTGATGGCCCGCCCAAAGTTGCTGCTCCTCGACGAGCCATCCATGGGACTCTCGCCGATCCTGGTCGAGCAGATCTTCGAGGTTATCCGCGACATCCATGCCCAGGGCACGACCGTCCTGGTGGTGGAGCAGAACGCGCTGATGGCGCTGGGCGTGGCGCACCGCGGCTACATCCTGCAGACCGGCAGGATCGTCCTGGGTGACACGGCCGCGAACCTGCGCCAGAACCCCGAGGTCCAGAAGGCGTACCTGGGCGGCTGAGCCGGACCCGGCCCCCGTTCCGGGATCCGGCCGCTACTCCGGCCGGGCCCCGTACAGCTCGCCGGTCGCGAACACCAGCCCCACCACGCCGGCGGCGGCAAGCCAGATGCCGGGCGCGCGGTCGGGAAGCATGGTCTCGAACCCACCCGAGTCCACGGCGATCGCGAGTGCGCGCAGGAGGAGCCCCACCGCGCCGATCCCGGCCAGCAGGCCGTACACCCACCAGCGGTCGACGGCCGTCGGCCGATCGCCCAGCGCATACGGCAGCGCGACCAGGGCGAGCGTCGCGAGTGCGGCGAGGAAGGCGAGGATCCCCGGGCCATAGAACCCGTTGCCGTCGCGTGGAGGGATGCCCTCCAGCCCGCCCGCCCGCCACCATGGGAGCACGCAGCCGACCACGATGACGATCGCGGAGAGTGCCGCGATCCAACGTCCGCGCCCGAGGGGTCGTCGGTGGAGCGACATCAGTCGGGGTCCGTGTAGACCTCGGGGCGCAGCACGCCCACGAAGCGCAGGTTGCGGTACGTCTCGCCATAGTCGAGACCGTAGCCCACCACGAACTGGTCCGGGATCAGGAAGCCCCGATAATCGATGGCGATCTCCACGAGGCGCCGAGCGGGCTTGTCGAGGAGCGTGCAGATCCGGAGCGAGGCCGGATTCTTGCCGCGGAGATAGCGCACCAGGTAGTTCAGGGTGAGGCCCGTATCGATGATGTCCTCGACGATGAGCACGTCGCGCCCGTCGATGCTCGACGAGAGGTCCTTGAGGATGCGGACCAGGCCCGACGATTCGGTCGCTGTCCCCCCGTACGACGAGACCTCCATCAAGTCGATCTGGACCGGGATCGTGATCGAGCGCATCAGGTCGGCCATGAACGGCAGCGAGCCCTTCAGGACGCTCACGAGCGTCAGCTCGCGACCGGCGTAGTCGTCGCTGATCCGCCGACCCAGCTCCCGGACCTTGGCCTGGATCTCCTCCTCCGTCAGCAGGACCTCCGACACGTCCGCGATGAGGTCAGGTTGGCGCGTCATGGCGCGACCTCCGTGGCCCCGGGACCGTGGGCGATCGTCAGGCGCGCGTCGGCGCGCGCGCGGGCTTCGGCGCGCGACCGGCGCGCGCGCCGATGGCGGCCGTCCGGACGCCATGTCGGGTCATGCACGGCGACGCCGGCGGGTCGCGCGTCGCCAGCCCGCCCGGGACCTGCCACTGCCGGCACCTGGTTCGCCTGAGCGGGCCGCGCTCCCGCGGTGGAGCCCGCTGTGCGTCCCCGGGGCGGCGTGGTCTGGCCGTCAGCGCCGGTGAGTGCGTCCGCGAGTGCGAGCTTCCCGTACTTGAAGAGCAGGGCCCGGAAGTCGCGGGCGTAGAGAAGCTTGATCCGAAGGCCGGGGTAGAGCTCGCGAAGGCGGCGCAGCTTGCGATTCTTCTTGCGGACCAGTCGCTGCTTGAGCGTCGTCAGCTCCAGGTAGAGATCCAGCTCGGGGAGGTAGAAGTCGGGGCTGAAGCTTTCACGAACGGCACCGGACCGGTCGAACAGGATCGGGAACGTCCGCGGCTCGTACTCCCAGGCGACGGCGTAGAAGTCGAGGATCCGGGCCAGCTCCGCCTCGCTCGCGTGAGCAAAGGCCGGGACGGGCCGGCGGTCGAGATCCGCGTCGAGATCCATCAGCCGCAGTCTAGCCGGTCCGCTCGAGGTTCCGTCGATGCCGGTCGATTGCGCCGCGCTGCGGCGGCACGGCGGCGCCGGTCTCCGACGTGCCGATACCCGGGGGGAGTATCATGATAGCAACCTCCCCCGGCGCCCAGGAGACCAGCCCATGACCAGCGAGAAGAACGCGACCGCTGCCCCGCAGGTCGCGGCGGCGCCGGCCGCGACGGCGGCCGCCGAGCTGCCCGGCACGTTCCGCCACAGCTACTCGCGCGACCGCGCGCAGCTCCTCCGCCGTCTCAGCCGGATCGAGGGACAGGTCCGCGGAATCGCCCGGATGATCGAGCGCGAAGAGTACTGCGTCGACATCCTCCAGCAGACCAGCGCGCTGCGCGCCGCCGTCGACGCGGTCAGCCTGCTCGTGCTCGAGGACCACGTCCAGGGGTGCATCCGGACAGCGTCGGAACAGGGGGAGGTGCAGCAATACGTGGACGAAGTGCTCGACGTGGTCCGTCGGACGATCGGGCGGCCGATCCGCAGCACGCCGCGGGGCTGACCACCCGGAGCATGGCGGTCCCGCGCTGACGGTTCCGCGACCCGCGCCTCCGTGCCGAACCCTCCCGGGGGAAGGGGCGGTACCTTCGGACGCGGCCCGGCGTCCCTCGGGGGATAGCCCGGCGCGGTGCGCCGGAGCACCCTCGCGTCGATGGCCGCCTCCGACCAACCGTTCACGACAGCGTCTCTCCCTGACCCGCCCGGCGGGGCGGCGCCGCCGGCGCGTTCGAACCGCCGGCGCGACTTTCGACGCGACGAGGATCTGGCCGTCCACGAGGAGCGCGCCGTTCTCGCCCGGGCGATCGAGATCCTGGCCGGACCGGGCGGGGCCGAGGCGCACCTCGCTGGAATCCTCGCGATGGTGGCCCGAGTCCTCGGGGCTCGGCGGGCGGCGCTCGTCGTCGACGAGCCGACCCGGTCCGTCACGGTGGTTGTCCGGGCCAACGAAGCCGAGGACGCTGGCCGGCCGCTCGCGGCCTGGCTGGATGCGCAGGCACCTCGGTCCGCGGCGCGGCGCGCCGCCTCGCCGGCGGCACCTATCCGCGTGGTCCGTGCCCGGCGTGACCGTGCTCCCGGGCGCCCGGACGGCGACCCTGCTGGGGACGCGACGTTCTTCGTGGTCCCCATTTCGGGGGCCGGCGGCGTCCATCTGGGGGTGGAGCTATCCGGCGGAGTGCCCACAGCGGCGGTCACCGCCCGGCTGCCCTCGTCCACGTACCGACGGATCCTCGCCGCGCTGGCGGTGGCGTCCGCCCGTGCTGCGGAAGAGCGACAGGTCGCCGAGCTGCGGTCCCGGGACGCCGAGCGCGTCGGGTTCGTTTCGATGGTCGCGCACGAGCTGCGGACGCCGCTGACCAGCATCGGTGGCTACCTGGACCTGCTCCTCGAGGGTCGCGTGAGCGATCCCGGCGTGGAACGCGAGTTCCTGGAGCGAAGCCGACGGATCGCGGACGGGATGGCGGACCTGATCGGGGATCTCCTCGAGATGAGCCGGATCGAGGCCGGAAATCTGGGGCTGAAGATCGAGCAATTCTCGTTGGCTGAGGCCTGTGCCCACGTCCTCGAAAGCCTCGAGCCGCTCGCCGCCCGGGCCGGGATTCGCCTTGTCCGGGCCCTGCCACCTCGCCTGAGGCCGGCCACCGGGGATCGACGTCGTGTGGAGCAGATCCTCACGAATCTCGTCGCCAATGCGATCAAGTTCACCCCGCACGGCGGGCTCGTGGAGCTCGAGGCGAGCACGGGGCTCGCCACCTCGATCGTGGTGGTCCGCGACGACGGGCCGGGGATCGCGATCGAGGATCGGGTGCGGATCTTCGAGCCGTTCGTGCGGGTCGAAGGGAATGCGCGGGTCGCCGGGACCGGCCTTGGCCTGCCGATCGCCCGTGACCTCGCGCGCGCCATGCGCGGCGAGCTCGCCGCGGCAAGTGTCCCAGGGGTCGGATCGTCGTTCGTGCTCGCGCTGCCCGGAACCGCAGCCCTGGATGAGGGCGGCGTCGCGACCGCCCTGGCGACGGCACTCGAGAGGGAGGAGCTGGCCCTGGAGGAGCAGGCCGTGCTGGCGGCGCTGCGCCGGCCGTCCCGCTCCGCCCTTCGCCTCCGCGGTGGCAACCTCGGCGAGGCTCCTCTCCCCGGGCCCGAAACCGCCTCCAACGGATCGGCGGCCTGACTGCCGTCCACCGACAACGCGGATGGATACCCGCTTGTCCACAATCGCTCCCCGCAGGTTCGAGTTCGTGGATAAGCCCGTTGACACTCCCACTGGTGGGGCGGACGATCCGCTTCCGCATCTGACCGCGGACCGACGACGGGGACCGTAACCCGCACGGGGCCCAGGGGAAACCCGGCCACGAACCGTGCCGGTCGCGCAAGACCGTCGGCGTCGGGTCGTCGAATGCGAGGCGATCGCCGGCCGGGAGTCGGCGCGGTTGTCACCGGGGCCGGTCGTCACTGCTGGAGGGCCCCAGGCTGCTCAATCGCGCGCCGCTCCCGGCCGACCCCCACGGATGCCCCCCGCTCCCGGCCGACGCACGGGCCGCGCTCGATGACGGCCTGTCCGCGTTGGGCCTGGGCGACCTGCCCACGTCGGCGGTCGTCGCCCTCGAGGGCCACCTTCGCCTGCTGCTCGCCTGGACGAGAGCGGTGAACCTCACCGCAATCCGGGACCCACTGGCGGCCGTGGCAGCCCACGTGCTCGACTCCCTGGCAGCGGTGCCGCTGCTCCGCGCGGGCGGCGGCGGGGAGATCCTCGACCTCGGTTCGGGCGGTGGATACCCGGGGCTCCCACTCGCGATCGTGCTGCCGGCCGAGCGGGCGCTGCTGGTCGACTCCATCGCCAAGAAGGCGCGTTTCCTGGCGACGGCCGTCTCGGGGCTGGGCCTTGCCGGGCGTGTGCAGGTCGCCGCCGTGCGCGCCGAATCCCTCGCCGGCGACCCGCAACACCGCGAGCGCTGGACCGTGGTCACGGCCCGCGCCGTCGCCACCCTGCCCGACCTGGTTGAGGTCGCGTTTCCGCTGCTCGCGCCCGGCGGCCTGCTCGTCGCATGGAAGGGGACCGGTATCGCCGAGGAGGTGCGCCGCGCGGGGCCCGCCCTGGTTGCGTTGGGCGGGGGGACCCTGGAGATCGTGGAGATGGCGGCCCCGGTCCCCGCGGGCCATGTCCTGGTCGCCTGCCGGAAGATGGGCCGAACCCCGGCCGGGTGGCCACGTCAACCCGGAGAGCGCGCTCGACATCCATGGTGAGCCGCCGGATCTGGGAGCGTTGCCTGGGGCGACGGTCCGGGGCCGGGACGGTCCACCGGGAGGGCCGGGCTGGTACGCTCCCGCCTGATGCGGATCGCGGTCCTCTCCGACGTCCATGCCAACTTGCGCGCGCTGGAGGCCGTGCTCGCGGCTCTCGGACCGGTCGACGCGGTCTGGCACCTGGGCGACGTGGTTGGGTACGGACCGCATCCGGACGAGGTGGTGGACAGGCTTCGCCAGCTGGGCGCGGTCGGCGTGCGCGGCAACCACGATGCGGCAGCCCTCGATCTCGACCTCGCCGAGTGGTTCAACCCGGACGCCCGGCGCGCCATTCAGTGGACCGCCGGCCACATCACGCCCGCGACGCGCGAGTGGCTGGCACAGCTGCCAGATCGGCGCGAGCTCGAGGGCCTCACCCTGGTCCACGGGAGTCCGCGCGATCCGATCTGGGAGTACATCACCACGGCTTCGGGGGCCTGGGCGAACCTCGGCGCCTTCGCGACCGCCCACCTGCTCTTCGGCCACACCCACCTGCCCGGCGCGTTCCGCGATAATCACGGCCGAATGGAGGCGATCGAATCCTCGGACGGCTCCACGCTGGTTCTCGATTCCCGACGCGTCCTCGCGAACCCCGGGAGCGTCGGCCAGCCCCGCGACGGCGATTCGCGCGCGAGCGCGGCGATCCTGGACACCTCGTCCTCGACCCTGACCTGGCACCGCGTGGCCTACCCGATCGCCGCCACCCAGGCAGACATCCGGGCACGTGGCCTCCCGGGCCGGCTGGCGGATCGCCTGTCAGACGGACGCTAGCGTGATCGGTGGTCGGCGCCCGCTGAGCGGTCGCAAGGTCGGCGATCGGCGCATCCGCGTCGAACGGCCACATAGCCCCTACTTCCGCTACACGGCCCCCGGCCAGCTGACGGCCAAGCCCGCCGCGAACGTTGCGACGACCGGGATCGGGCGCGCCTTCAGCCGGATCAAGGCGCTCGCGATCGGGCGTCCCCTGTCGAACGAGGAGGAGATCGGCGAACGGCTCTCGAAGACCAAGGCCCTCGCGATCTTCAGCTCCGACGCGATCAGCTCGTCGACCTATGCCTCGGAGGAGATCCTGCGCATCCTCCTGCTTGCCGGCGGAGCAGCGCTGGCCTTCGGCCCGGAGATCGCCCTCGGGATCGCCATCCTGTTGCTTCTCGTCGCGGTGTCCTACCGGCAGGTCTGCCTGGCCTACCCGAGCGGGGGCGGCGCCTACGCGGTCGCCCGGGCCAACGTAGGTCAGCGAGTCGCCCTGGTCGCCGCCGCCGCGCTGCTCTTCGACTACATGATGACCGTCGCCGTCTCCGTGGCCGCCGGGATCGCCGCGACCACGTCGGTCGTGCCCGATCTCCTGCCCTGGCGGGCCGAGCTCGGCGTCGCGGCCATCGTCCTGCTCGCCCTAGCAAACCTGCGCGGCTTGCGCGAGTCCGGCAACATCTTCGCGGTCCCCACCTACCTGTACGTCGTCGGCGCCCTGGGGATCATCGGGCTCGGGCTCGCCCGGATCGCGTCGGGCGACGTGGCTGCCGCGTTCGTCCAACCCGTCGTCCCCGCTCCCACCACGGGGGTCGAGGCGCTCTCGATCTTCCTCATCCTGCGGGCCTTCGCCTTTGGCTCCGTTGCCCTGACCGGGACCGAAGCCATCTCGAACGGCGTCCCCGCCTTCAAGCCCCCCGAAGCGAGGAACGCGGCCACCACGATGCTGGCCATGGCACTGCTGCTGGGAGCGATCTTCGTGGGCCTCTCGTTCCTCGCGCACGCCTATGGGCTCGTGCCGGACCCCGCCGAACGCGAGACGCTCATCTCCCAGATCACCCGGTCGGTGATCGGCAATGGGGCGCCCTATGTCGGCTTCCAGGTCGTGACGACGCTGATCCTCCTGCTGGCGGCGAACACGGGATTCAACGGAGCTCCGCGCCTGGCGCAGATCCTGGCGGCAGACGGCTACGCCCCGCGCCAGCTGGCGATCCTCGGGGACCGGCTGGCATTCTCCTGGGGCATCGCGATCCTGGCCGGAGCGTCCGCACTCCTGCTCTTCCTGTTCGGGGGGTCCGTGGCGGACCTCATCCCGCTCTACTCGATCGGCATCTTCCTCTCGTTCTCGATCAGCCAGTCCGGGATGGTGATCCACTGGTTCCGCGAGCGGTCCCGGGGCTGGACTTGGCGCGCCGGCCTCAACTTCTTCGGTGCGATCATCACCGGGACGGTCTGGATCGTGATCACCATCGCGAAGGTGCCGCGTGGCGCGTGGATCGCCCTGATCGCCATCCCGATCCTGGTCGGGCTCATGGAATGGGTCCGCTCCGAGTACCGGGGCCAGGAGGCCGAGCTCTCCTTCCCGGATGATCTGCCCATCCCGGAGCCACGCCGGGCCCAGCGGGTGGTCGTCCCGGTGAACGGGATCAACCGCGCCGTGATCCAGGCGGTGAACGTTGGACGCGGGCTCAGCGACGACTTCCGGGCCGTGTACGTCACAGACGACCGCGGACACGGTGACCAGCTGCGAGAACGTTGGTCGCACCAGTTCCCAGACGTCCCGCTCGTCGTGGTCGAGTCGCCGTATCGCGCCCTCGTCCGTCCGTTCGTGGCCTATCTCGACGTGCTCGACCACACCTGGAGCCCGGATCGCGAGGCGCCCACGACGGTCATCGTCCTGCCCGAGTATGTCGGGCGTCACTGGTGGGACCGCGTCCTCTACAACCAGACCTCCAGCCGGCTCAGGGCCGTGCTCGTGGGCAGGCCGCACACCGTGATCCTCAACGTCCCATACCGGCGCGACCAGGGCGAGCCCGCCGGTGCCGAGCCGGACGCCCCGGCGGCCACCTCGTGATCGGCGGTCGACGGCCCCTCCAGGGCCGCAAGATCGGGGACCGCCGTGTCCGAGTGGACCGCCCGCATTCCCCGTACTTCCGGTACACGGGCGCGGGAATGCTCACCGCCAAGGAGGCGGCTACCGCCCCCCGCACCGGGTTCGGGCTGGCGTGGTCGAACGCTCGCCGGGTGCTCTTCGGACGTCCGCTCGCGAACGAGGAGGAAACGGAGGAGCGACTCCCCAAGAAGCTCGCCCTGCCGATCTTCAGCTCCGATGCCATCTCGTCGTCGGCGTACGCCACCGAGGAGATCCTGCGCATCCTCGTGGTCGCGGGGGCGGCCGCGCTGACCCTGTCGATCGAGGTTGCCATCGCGATCTCGATCCTCCTCGCGGTCGTGTCGATCAGCTACCGGCAGGTCTGTCGTGCCTACCCGTCGGGCGGGGGCGCGTACGTGGTGGCCCGGGAGAACCTCTCCCAGACGGCAGGGCTCGTGGCCGCGGCGGCGCTGCTCATCGACTACGTCATGACGGTGGCCGTGTCCACCGCGTCGGCGGTCCAGCAGATCCAGTCGATCATCCCGGCGGCGTATGACTTCCGGATCGAGATCGCCTTCGTATCGATCTCCCTCATCACGATCGGCAATCTCCGCGGCCTCCGCGAGTCGGGGATGATCTTCGCCTTCCCGACCTATCTCTTCGTGTCGCTCGCGATCGGGATCGTCACGATCGGCCTGTCGCACATCGCGATGGGGACCGCCCAGGCCATGCCGCCGCAGCCCCAGGCCCTCCAGCCGGGGACCGACGTCCTAACGGTTTTCCTGCTGCTCAAGGCGTTCGCCGGGGGCTCCGTCGCGCTCACGGGCGTCGAGGCGATCGCCAACGGCGTGCCGGCGTTCAAGCCACCCGAGGCCAAGAACGCCGCCAACACGATGACCACGATGGCGTTCCTGCTCGGGGCGATCTTCATCGGCGTCACCATCGTCGCCCATGCGTTCGCGATCCTGCCATCGCAGGACAACTCGGGCGGCCCGACGGTCATCGCGCTCGTTGCCCAGGCGGCCTACGGACACGATTCGCCGCTGTTCTTCATCTTCCAAGGGGCGACCGCGCTGATCCTGTTCCTCGCAGCGAACACGAGCTTCAATGCCTTCCCGAGGCTCGCGGCGATCCTTGCCCAGGACGGGTTCATGCCGCGCCAGTTCGCGTTCCGGGGTGACCGGCTGGCGTTCAGCTGGGGGATCATCCTGCTGGCGGGAATCGCGTTCGGGCTCCTGTTCATCTTCAACGGCGATACCCACGCGCTCATCCCGCTCTACTCCGTTGGCGTCTTCGTCTGCTTCACGCTGTCCCAGGTCGGTATGGTCCGCCACTGGCGATCCGAGCGTGGGCCCGGCTGGCGGTGGCGATCGGTGGTCAATGCCCTCGGCGGCCTGTTGACCTTCGTGGTCCTTCTCGTGGTCGTGAGCGTGAAGTTCGCAAACGGCGCGTGGCTGGTGGTCGTGCTGGTCCCGGCCCTCGTCGGGCTGATGCACTTCATCCACCGCCAGTACGCCGCGTCGAGCCGCGAGCTCGCCCTGCGGCCCGACCAGGTCGTCGCACCGCCCCACCGCGCCGAGCGGGTGGTGGTCCCGGTCAACGGCATCAGCCGGTCCGTGGTCCAGGCGATCAACGTGGGACGCACGATCTCCTCGGACATCCGGGCAGTCCTGGTGGTGGATGACCACGCCTACGCGGAGCGCGTCCGCGACGACTGGGCTCGCCAGATGCCCGGCGTTGCGCTGGTGGTCGTCGAATCCCCGTACCGGGCCCTCACGGGTCCCTTCCTTGCCTACCTGGACGTGCTGGACCAGGCGTGGACGCCGGACAAGGAGCCGCCGGTCACGTTCGTGGTCATCCCCGAGTACGTTCCCCGCCACTGGTGGGAGCGGATCCTGTACAACCAGTCGACAAACCCGCTCCGCCGTGCCCTCCTCGGCCGTCCGAACACGGTCATCACGAACGTCCCGTACCGGCGCGAGGAGCCCGCGGTCTTCGAGCGCCGCGGGCAGCTGGACGCACGCGAGCCATCGGACGAGCAGGCGGGCTGAGGCTGCCCACAACGTCGCCGACGGCACGCGCCGCCGTCCCGACCCGGTGGTATCGTGTCCGCCGACGGTCGTCACCCGTCGCGGCCCGCTTCCCCGGGTCCGACCATCGTTGACCTGAGGTCGCCCTCGCCCCGTGGCCGACAAGCCCATCCTGCTCTTCTCTCGCGTTGTCATCGCGCTCAATGGCGGCTCCTGCGATGAGCGGATCGTCCGGCTCGTGGTCGAGGCCGCCCGCGCGACCAAGTCCGAGGTCGTGGCCATCCACGTTGTCGAGATCGACTGGACGCTCCCCCTCGACGCCAGCGTCGCCGAGCGCTCCGAGAGCGCCCAGCGCGTGCTCGACACGGCCGAGGCTGCAGCCGAGCACCTCCACGGCAAGCTGGAGCCCGTCCTGGTCCAGGCCCGCGACGTCGGTGCCGCGATCGTGGACGAGGCGGTGGAGCGGGATGCGGACCTGCTGGTCGTCGGGCTTCCCTATCGCAAGAAGTTCGGCGGGGACTTCGCGATCGGGCGGACCGTGCCCTACGTTCTCAAGAACGCGCCGTGCGCCGTATGGGTGGTGCGCGAGCCGATGCCAGTGGAGATCCACGCATGAAGGTGGTCATCGTTGGTTGCGGGCGGGTCGGGGGACTGCTCGCCGCCTCGCTCGACGCCGCGGGCCATCACGTCATCATCATGGATCTGCTGGTGCGCGCGTTCGACCGGCTGCCTGCCACGTTCGGCGGCGAGGCGGTTCGGGGCGACGGCACGGACGAGGACACGCTGCGGCGCGCGGGCGTGGCCGGGGCCGACGTCTTCCTGGCGCTGACCGAGGGCGACAACCGGAACGTCCTGGCGGCCCAGCTTGCTCGCGAGGGATTCGGGATCCGGATCGTCTATGCGAAGGTCAACGACAGGATGCGGGCGCAGGCGTACGCCGAGCTGGGGATCGGGACCGTGTGCCGCACGACCATGATGGCCGACGGCATCCTCGCGGCGATGGGCCTCCCCGGACTGGGTGAGGCGTCCATTCGTCCGGGAGCCGAGCACGACCACCCGCCCGTCGGCCTCGCCGCGGCTGACCGGCCCGCGGAGGGCTGAGCATGTTCGTCCTCGTGGTGGGTGGCGGGAAGGTCGGCTACTACCTCACCCGCGAGCTCTCCGAATCGGGCCACGAAGTGGTCCTCATGGAGAAGGATCGCCGCCGGGCGGACCAGATCGCCGACGAGATCGGCTCGATCGTCGTGGCTCGCGATGGCTGCGAGGGGAGCGCGCTCGCGGACGCGGGTGCCAACCGGGCCGACGTCGTGGCGGCGGTCACGGGCGATGACGAGGACAATCTCGTGATCTGCCAGATGGCCAAGCACCATTTCGCAGTTCCAAAGACGATCGCGCGGGTCAACAACCCCAAGAACGAGCCCCTGTTCAAGCATCTCGGCGTCGATGAGCTGATCTCGCCGACGCGGATGATCCTCGGCTCCATCGAGCAGGACATCCCCGTCCACGAGATCCTCCACCTGGCTCCGCTGGCCCACGAGTACGAGCTGGTGGAAGCCCATCTCGAGGCGGAGTCGCCCGCAGTCGGCAAGACGCCGATGCAGCTTGCGTTGCCCGTCGGGTGCTCGATCGTGGCGCTCGTCCGTGACGAGGTCGCCCAGGGGATCAGCCCGGACACGATCTTCCGCGCCGGCGACAACGTCATTGCCACCGGTCGCCGCGAAAGCGAGCCGGCCCTCCACGAGACGCTGATCGGCCCGCTTCCGGAGGCATAGGCCCGGAGCTCCGGTCCGAACGCCCGGTGCCCGAACGGCCATCCGGGACGGCCCCCGTCGAGGCCCTGCATCTGCCTGCGCCGGATGAGCGATGTGACCCCGAGCGGCGGCCTGGCGTACACGCATCGGGCCGATCTCTTGACAATGAGATTGTCATGGTTCTATCCTTCGATCGTGTTCGGAAGGTTCGCAGCGAAGTGCTCCAGGGATCGCGTCCCGAAATGCGGCACGGCGCCCGTCGAACCCCGGCCCGCCATGGTGGCGGGGATGTTCAGCAGCCGTAGCACCCGGAGGTGCATGTCATGACCCTGATCCGTCGAGCCAGTCCATGGGACGACCTGTTCACCTTGCGCCGAACCGTCGATCGCCTGTTCGACGATGACGCTCGGCCGCGATTGTGGCGCGCCACGTTCGCCGGCGCCGAACCCGCCCTCGACATCACCACAAACAAGGACGAGCTCGTCGTGAAGGCGAGCCTGGCCGGGTGGAAGCCCGACGACGTGGAGATCACCCTCACCGGCAATACCCTGACCATCGCAGGCGAGATGAAGGAGGAGGAGCACCGCGAGCAGGACTCGTGGATCCTCAACGAGATTCGGCACGGCAGCTTCAGCCGAACGCTGGAGCTTCCGGAGGGCCTCGTGGGTGAGCGTGCCACCGCCAGCTTCGAGCATGGCGTCCTGACGCTTCGCATCCCGAAGGCCGAGGAGATCAAGCCGAAGCAGATCAAGATCTCGCCGAGCTCCACGGCCGACAGCCAGCCCGAGCGTGAGCTCGTCGGGGCAGGCAGCGGCCGCTGAGCCGCGGACTCCTGTGCAGCGCAGCCGGTTCGACCGAGACCCTGCTCGCCCGGTCTACGTCATCTCCGTGGCCGCCCGGATCGTCGCGGTCCATCCGCGGACGCTCCGGATCTACGAGGATGAGGGCCTGATCGAACCGGCTCGCACGCCGACGAACATCCGCCTGTATTCGGACCATGACCTGCGCCGGATCCTGTGGATCCGGCACCTCACCCAGGACCGCGGCGTGAACCTCGCCGGCGTCCGTATTCTCTTCGAGCTCGAGGAACGTCTCGGGGTCCGCATCCTGGAGGCGCTCTCGGACGAATGGGAGCAAGGTGCCCGTGTCGACACGGTCGCACCCGAGCCGGCGGCACCGCATGGGCTCTGACCGGCAGGCCGTCACATTCGCCCCACCGGCAACGCGCCCCCCGATCCGCGCCCTGATCGGGATGACACCCTACCAACCCGCCGCGCTCCCCCACCCCGCGGCCCCGGCCGCTGGGCCGGCACCTCGACCAGAGGAGCGCCACCGTCCCAGACGCGCCAGGAGGGCGTGATGCCGAGAACAAAGAGGGACACGCAGGGCGCGTCCCAGGCCCGAACTCGCGAGCTGCCGCTCGTTGCGCTTCGCGAGACGGTCATCTTCCCCGAGATGATCGTGCCGCTCCAGGTGGGTCGCGAAAAGAGCGTCAACGCGCTCAACGCTGCCGTCGCCGCAGGAAGCCTCATCGCGCTGGTGACCCAGCGCCGGGCCGAGACGGAGGAGATCGCCGACCCATCCGAGCTGTACGCCATCGGGACGCTCGCCAAGATCGCCCAGGTGGTGCAGCTCCAGGACGGCACCGTGCGTGCCATCGTCCAGGGCCAGAGCCGTCTGCGCCTGCACGGGTTCGTGTCGACCAGCCCGCACCTGGTAGCCACGGTCGAGGAGCTGCCGGACGCCTCCCCGAAGGGCCTCGAGGTCGAGGCGATGATGAAGACGGTGCAGGCACAGATGGACCAGTACGTCCAGTCGGGCGCACCGGTCCCGCCGGAGGCGGCCGTCGCGGCCCGAAACATCAGCGAGCCGGGTCTCCTGGCCGACATGGTCGCCTATAGCCCCGACATGTCCACCGAGCAGCGCCAGGAGCTCCTCGAGACCGTGGACGTCGTCGAGCGCCTCAGGCTCGTCTCGACGTTCCTGAACCGCCAGGTGGAGATCCTGGAGCTCAAGGGGAAGATCCAGAGCGAAGTCAAGTCGGAGCTCGACAAGACCCAGCGCGAGTACATCCTCCGAGAGCAGCTCAAGGCGATCCAGCGCGAGCTGGGCGAGGACGACCCCCAGCAGGCCGAGATCCACGAGCTCCGCGAGAAGGTGGAGCAATCCGGCATGCCGGACGAGGTCCGCGCGCGGGCCCTCAAGGAGGTCGACCGGATGAGCCGCATCCCGTCGGCCTCACCCGAGGTCGGCGTGATCCGGACCTACGTCGACTGGTTGGTTGGCCTGCCCTGGAACACGTCGACGGACGACAACCTGGACATCCGCGAGGCGGCCCGCATCCTGGACGAGGACCACTTCGGCCTGGAGAAGATCAAGGAGCGCATCCTCGAGTACCTCGCCGTCCGCGCGCTCGCCTCGACGATCCGCAGCCCGATCCTCTGCTTCGTGGGCCCTCCCGGCGTGGGCAAGACGTCCCTCGGCAAGTCGATCGCGCGCGCGATGGGCCGCAAGTTCGTCCGGATGAGCCTGGGCGGCGTGCACGACGAGGCGGAGATCCGCGGCCACCGCAGGACCTACATCGGCGCCCTGCCCGGGCGCGTCATCCAGAGCATCAAGACGAGCGGGTCCAACAACCCCGTCTTCATGCTCGACGAGGTCGACAAGCTGGGCATGGACTTCCGGGGCGACCCGTCGTCCGCGCTCCTCGAGGTTCTGGACCCGGAGCAGAACAACACGTTCCAGGACAACTACCTGGAAGTGCCGTTCGACCTGAGCAAGGTCCTGTTCATCACCACCGCCAACCTGCTCGACCCCATCCCGGCGCCGCTGCGCGACCGGATGGAGGTGGTCCAGCTGCCCGGCTACACCCAGCGCGAGAAGGTGGAGATTGGCAAGCGGTTCCTGCTGCCGAAGCAGCTCCACAACCACGGCTTGACCGACAAGCGGATCGAGATCACGGACGAGGCGTTCGTGGAGCTGGTCCAGGGCTACACCCATGAGGCGGGCGTCCGGAACCTGGAGCGCGAGCTCGCCAACATCATGCGCAAGGTCGCGCGGCAGGTCGCCGAGGGTCGCAAGCGCAAGACCACGGTCGATCTCAAGAAGCTGGCGGTCTTCCTCGGCCCGCCGCGCTTCGAGTACGGGGAGCTCGAATCCGAGGATCAGACCGGCGCGGCGACAGGCCTCGTCGTGACCGAGGTCGGCGGCGACATCGTGGCGGTCGAAGTCACGAAGATGGAGGGCCGCGAGGACTTCATCCTGACCGGTCAGCTTGGCGACGTCATGAAGGAATCCGCTCGGGCCGCGCTCTCCTGGATCCGGGCCAATGCCACGAAGCTGGGCGTCGAGCGGGAGACCTTCGAGAAGAACACCCTTCACATTCACGTCCCGGCCGGCGCCACCCCGAAGGACGGCCCGTCCGCCGGGATCACCATGGCCACGGCCATGGTGAGCGCGCTCACCGGCATCCCGGTGCGCAAGGACGTGGCGATGACCGGCGAGATCACGCTTCGTGGGCGAGTCCTCCCGATCGGCGGCCTCAAGAGCAAGATCCTTGCCGCGCACCTCTCGGGGGCGCGGGTCGTGATCCTGCCGAAGAAGAACGAGAAGGACCTTCGCGACATCCCCGAAGAGATCCGGAAGCAGATCAAGGTCGTCCTCGTCGACTCGATGGACCAGGTTCTGGACGCGGCCCTGCGGCGACACCCGCAGCCGCTCCAGCGGCGGTCCCCGGAGTCGGGAGGCGGCGAGAAGCAGGGCGAGCCTCTCGCGGTGCCCGCGAGGCCCAGCTTCCCCGCCGAGCAGCCAGCGGCGATCGCGTCGAGCCGCTGATCGCGGCAGGATCGCACACCCGCCTCGGGCGCCGCTGAGCGAGGGGACGATGGACTACAAGGACTACTACGCCACTCTGGGCGTCCCCAAGACCGCCACGGCCGCGGAGATCAAGAAGGCCTACCGGAAGCTTGCTCGCGAGTTCCACCCTGATCGGAACGCCGGGAACAAGAACGCCGAGCGTCGCTTCAAGGAGGTCAACGAGGCCAACGAGGTCCTCGCCGACCCCGCCAAGCGCTCGCAGTACGACGAGCTCGGCGTCCACTGGCAGGACTACGCCCGGGCCGGGGCCCAGCCCGGCGGCGATCCGTTCGGCCCGGGCGGCCCCTTCGCCGGCTTCGGGTCGGGCCGGGGTCCCGGGGCAGGTCGCCGCGGCGGAATGGGCGACGCCGGGACGGGGGGCATCCGGTTCGAGTTCGCCGGCGACGGCGGCGACTTCTCCGACTTCTTCCGCACCTTCTTCGCCGGCGGGTTGCCGGACGATGCCGACGAGATCATTGGACGTGGAAGGGCGCCCGCGCCGGGTCGGGCGGGGCACGTGCGTGGCCAGGCTGCGGCGCCCGCGGTGGAGGCACACTTCGAGGTCAGCCTGGAGGACGCCTTTCACGGGGCGACCCGGCTCGTCGAGGTGAACGGCAAGCGTCTGGAAGTGAAGATCCCGGCCGGCGTCGAAACGGGGAGCCGAATCCGCCTGCGCGGCCGTGGCGGCGGGGATGGCGCCGCCGCGCGCGACCTCGTGCTCATCACGAAGGTCGCCCCGCACCCCGTCTTCCACCGGGACGGCGCGACGCTCAGCCGCGAGCTTCCAGTCACGCTCGGCGAGGCGCTCCTCGGCGCGGAAGTCCCTGTCCGAACGCTCACCGGGCGCGTCCTGCTCCGCGTCCCGGCGGGCACCCAGAACGGGCGAGTGATCCGGCTGGCCGGCCAGGGCATGCCGCGCCTCAAAGGGGAGGGCCGCGGCGATCTCCACGTGAAGGTCCGCGTGATCCTGCCTGCGCTCAACGAGGCGGGCCGCGGGGCCGCGGTCGCGTTCCTGGATGCGGTCGACCAGCCCGACCCGCGGACCACCGAGTGAACACCGGGCGCACGGACGGCGCCACCAACCCCGCACTCCCCGACCGGAAGGATCCGAGAGCACCATGAACCTTGATCGTTTCACCCAGAAGGCGCAGGAGGCGATCGCCGGTGCCCAGGCCCTGGCCGAGCGGCTCCAGAGCCCCATCCTCGACGCGGAGCACATCCTCGCCGCCCTCGTCGAGGACGACGAGGGCGTTCCAGCGCAGACCCTCCGCAGGATCGGGGTGGACCTCGGCGTGTTCCGCGGAGAGCTAGCCGCGCTGCTCGCCCGTCGCGCGAAGATCGCCGGCGGGCAGCTGACCCTCGACGCGCGCGCGCGCCGCGTGCTGGAGCGGGCTGCCGAGGAGGCGCGCCGGCTGTCCGACGAGTTCGTGTCCACCGAACACCTGCTCCTGGGCGTGATCGACGCCGGCGGGGAGGGCCAGGCGCTCCTCGAGCGCCACGCGGCGGGTCGGGAGGCCGTGCTGGGCGCGCTCACGAGTGTCCGGGGCGGCCAGCGCGTCACCTCGGCGACCCCGGAGAGCACCTACCAGGCGCTCGAGAAGTATGGCCGCGACCTGACCCAGGAGGCACGGGCCGGGAAGCTCGACCCGGTGATCGGCCGGGACGAGGAGATCCGGCGGGTTGTCCAGGTGTTGAGCCGCCGCACGAAGAACAACCCGGTGCTGATCGGCGAGCCGGGCGTCGGCAAGACCGCGATCGTCGAGGGGCTGGCCCAGCGCATCGTGCGCGGCGACGTGCCCGAGACGCTCAAGGAGAAGCGCGTCGTTGCGCTCGACCTCGGGGCGCTCATCGCCGGCGCGAAGTACCGCGGCGAGTTCGAGGAGCGCCTGAAGGCCGTCCTCAAGGAGATCAAGGACAGCGAGGGGCGGGTCATCCTCTTCATCGATGAGCTCCACACGGTGGTCGGCGCGGGGGCTGCCGAGGGAGCCATGGACGCCAGCAACCTCCTCAAGCCCATGCTCGCCCGCGGGGAGCTCCACACGATCGGTGCGACGACGCTCGATGAATATCGCAAGCACATCGAGAAGGATGCGGCGCTGGAGCGGCGCTTCCAGCCCGTGGTCGTGGACCAGCCCACCGTGGAGGAGACGATCAGCATCCTGCGCGGCCTGCGCGAGCGCTACGAGGTGCACCACGGCGTCCGCATCACGGACTCGGCGCTCGTCGCGGCCGCCACGCTCTCCAACCGCTACATCACGGAGCGCTTCCTGCCCGACAAGGCGATCGACCTCGTCGATGAGGCCGCCAGCCGCCTGAGGATGGAGATCGACTCCATGCCGGTCGAGCTCGATGAGCTGGAGCGGCGGCGCATCCAGCTGGAGATCGAGCGCGAAGCGCTCCGCAAGGAGAAGGACGACGCGTCCAAGACGCGCCTCGTCGCCCTGGAGGCAGAGCTCGGCGAGATCGCCGAGCAGGCCGGCGCGATGAAGCTGCGCTGGGAAGCCGAGAAGATGGCGATCTCCGGCCTCCGGCAGACGAAGTCCGAGCTGGAGGCGCTGGCGGTCCGGATCGACCAGGCGGAGCGCGAGGCCGACTACGGCACCGCGGCCGAGCTCAAGTACGGCACTCGGGTCCAGCTCCAGGAGCGCCTCCGCTCGCAGGAAGCTGCGCTCGCAGCCACGGATGGCGGCCCGCGCCTCCTCAAGGAAGAGGTGGACGCGGACGACATCGCCGAGATCGTGGCCGCCTGGACGGGGATCCCGGTCACCAAGCTCCTCGAGGGGGAGATGGCAAAGCTGGTCCACATGGAGGACCGGCTCCACGAACGCGTCGTCGGCCAGGACGAGGCGATCGAGGCGGTCTCCGACGCCGTCCGTCGAGCTCGCGCCGGCCTCAAGGACCCGCGCCGGCCGATCGGATCGTTCCTCTTCCTGGGCCCGACCGGTGTCGGCAAGACCGAGCTGGCCCGGGCGCTGGCCGCCTTCCTGTTCGACGACGAGCAGGCGATGGTCCGGATCGACATGTCCGAATACCTGGAGAAGTTCTCGGTGCAGCGCCTGATCGGCGCGCCTCCCGGCTACGTCGGGTACGAGGAGGGTGGCCAGCTGACCGAGGCGGTCCGGCGGCGTCCCTACCAGGTGATCCTCCTCGACGAGATCGAGAAGGCCCATCCGGACGTCTTCAATGTGCTCCTGCAGGTCCTCGACGACGGGCGCCTGACCGACGGGCAGGGCCGCACGGTGGACTTCAAGAACTCCGTCATCATCATGACCAGCAACGTCGGGAGCCAGCTCATCACGGGCTTCACGGGACGACCGACCCCGGACGATTCCGGCTATGAGGCCATGAAGCGACAGGTCCTTGGGGCGCTACGGACCGAGTTCCGGCCCGAGTTCCTCAACCGGGTGGACGAGATCATCGTGTTCCACGCCCTCTCGGAGGCCGACCTCGAGGCCATCGTGGGCCTCCTGCTGCGCGAGCTGCAGGGACGGCTGGCGTCGCACGACCTGACCCTCACGCTGTCGCCGGCGGCCGAGGCGGTGATCGCGCGGGACGGGACGGACCCGTCCTACGGGGCCCGACCCCTCAAGCGGACGATCCAGCGGCTGGTGGAGAACCCGCTGGCGCGGGCACTCCTGCGCGGCGAGTTCAAGCCCGGCGACGCGATCACCGTTGACGCGGACCCGGTCTCCGGGACCCTCGTCTTCGCGAGCAGCGGCGCGACGGTTGTCGCGGACACCTCGGATCGGCGCGACGCGCGATCCACCGAACGCGACGAGCCCCGCTCCGGCACGGCGGCTGCCTCGGTCATGGACCTGCCGCCGACCCGGAAGAAGGACGGCGAAGGGAACGAGGGATCGCTGCTGAACTAGCCGGAACGATCCCCGACGGGCCCGCGCATCTCGGTCATCGTGGCCCCGTCCGCCCCGTCCGCTGCGTCCGCGGAGTGCCTGCCCCGCGGTCCGGCCGGCGCCTGATGACCACTGCCGAGTGTCGCGCCCCGCATCACCTGGGGGCACCCCATGGCTGCCGCACTACGATGGCGCCCATGACACCCGACGAGGTCCGTGCGCGCGTCGTCTCGGCTCGCCGCCCGCTCCCGCCGCCGCCGGCCTGGCTGCGGCCGGAGCGGCTGCCTGACGGAGTCCCGTTCGAGCGCCCGGCGGCCCCTCCCGATGCCCGGCCGGCCGCCGCGCTCGTCCTCGTCTATCCCGGCGACGACGGGGAAGCATGGCTCGTGCTCACCCAGCGCGTCGAGTACAGCGGCAATCACTCGGGCGAGGTGTCGTTACCGGGTGGAAAGGTCGACCCCGGAGACGCCGACGCCGCGGCAACCGCTCTCCGCGAAGCCCGCGAGGAAGTCGGCCTGGACCCGGACGGCGACGGGGTCGACGTGATCGGCCCGCTGGACGCGCTGTGGATCCCACCGAGCAACTTCCGGGTGCAGCCGATCGTCGCGATCTCGGCGCGCCGGCCGCGGTTCGTCCCGGACCGCCGGGAGGTCGCGGCCATCCTGGAAGTCCCGGTGCGGGCGTTCCTGCCCACCGTCGCACCCGTGATGGTCGACCCGGATCCGTTCGGGCGGCCGCTTCGCTACGGGGCCTACGTGGTGGAGGGACGGATCGTGTGGGGCGCCACCGCGGCCATCCTGGGCCAGTTCGGGGCAGTGCTCGGAGGCCAGTAGCGGTCCCGCCGGCTACGCCCGTGGGTTCTCCGCCCGGAACGCTCCCCGTGGCGGACGGGCTCCGCCCGCGGGACTGCCACCCGTCCCGCCACGCTCAGAGGGGCTCGCCCTCCGCGGCCGTGCTCGCGCCGGCGTTCGAGCCGGACGTCAGCGAGCCCTCGGCCGGCGTCGTGGGCGCGGTACCGGCGCTCGATGCGTGTGCCGGATCGGCGCCACTGCCCGGGGTCAGCTCGAGCGCCCGGCCCTCGAGGATCCCGCGCGCGGCCGCGTCGTCCGCGCCGGCGAACTCCACCACGAACGCGCGCATCTCCGAGAGCTCGGTCCACGCCGCGTGCTCCACGTCGGCCGGCCAGAAAACCGCCTCGCCGGCAGCGACGCGCGCCTTCTCGTCGGCAACCTGGACCCAGCCGCCGCCCTCCACGACAACGAGCCAGGCGCTGTTCGCGCTTCGATGCAGCTCCATCGTGGCGCGGCGCGCGAAGGCGAGCTCGGCGACCAGGCCACGTGCGTCAGCGTGAATCACGGCCGAGACGACGCCTGTCGTGCCGGAGGGGCCATCCGGGCGCCGGTGTCCGACGCCGAAGCGGCGGATCTCCACCTCAGCCGCGGCGCCGCCGGGCGCGCTTCGGCCGGATCGTGGATTCGGGGTGCGCGAACTTCTGCTTCGAGTAGAAGCGCGCCTTGGCGAGCTGCTGCTGGTAGCGCGCGAGCTCGGGCGGGAAGCGGACGAAGCGAACCCAGGCCAGGACCCCCAGGCCGATCGGGATCGTAACCACGGTGAAGATGAAGTCGAAGTGGAAGATGGCGTAGACGAGCAGCAGGAAGAACAGCGAGATCGACGTCCAGAGCAGCCACTCGTAGAGATCCAGGTACGGGGGGTGGCGCCGCAGCTGTCGCGTCCGGACGTTGTACAGGACCACGATCGCGACGATCCCGACGAGGGAGAAGATCCAGATCGCGTTGAACAGGTCCGGGAAGACCTTGTCGTTGAACGTGTCGAACAGGTACTCCCAGGGCGGGCGGGTCACGGGCGCGGAACCTCCGTCGCTTCGCGGGCTCGGCGGGCGCTGCGAGCGGCGCGCCTCACCGGCGGCGCCGCCACCCGGCGCCGGACGCTGAGTATGCCATGCTCGCGGCGTATACTCGCCGCCACGAAGGAGGCCGACCCGACGCCCAGGGCGGCCTCTGTTCGGTTGTGCTGATGCGGGAGGTTGATCCGGGTGCGAGCCCTCCTATCGGTCGCGGATCGCGACGGGATCAGTGCGCTCGCCCGCGACCTCGCCGGCCTCGGCGTCGAGCTCTACGCCACGGACGGGACCCGCGAGCACCTCCTCGCAGACGGCATCGACGCACTCCCGGTCACGGCGCTGACGAACGTCCCGCCTCTTGTCGGCGGCCTCGTGAAGACGTTTCACCCGGCCGTCTACGCCGGCATCCTTGCCCGTCGAGACCGGCCCGATGAGCTCGCGGAGCTTGCCGCGCTCGGAATCGGACTGCTGGACATCGTGGTCGTGACCGTCAAGCCGTTCGCCCCGCAGGTCGGGGAGCACCGCCTCCCGCTCTCGGAGGCGCTCGAGATGATCGACGTGGGCGGGACCGCACTCCTCTCGGCGGCTGCGCGCAACCACGCCGGCGTCGCCGCGGTCAGCAGCCCCTCCGCGTATGCGGAAGTGGTAGCCGAGGTCCGCGACCGAGGGGGCGTTTCGGCGGAGCTGCGCCAACGGCTTGCCGCGGAAGCGTTCGCCGTGGTCGCCGCGCACAACGCCGAGGTCGCCGCGTACCTGAACGAGATCACGGGCAATCCGTTCCCGCCCCACGTCTCGATCGTGCTGGAGAAGGTGGCCGACCTTCCCTATGGCGAGAACCCGCACCAGCGCGGCGCGTTCTACCGGGAGACGACGCACCGCGACGGCAAGCTGGCGGATGCGGTCCAGCTCCAGGGCCGCCCACCCACCTTCAACGATCTGCTCGACCTCGACGCCGCGTGGGTGATCGCGCGCGACTTCTCTGCCCCCACCGCGGTCGTCGTCCGGCACACGGACCCGGTCGGGCTCGCCTCGGACGACGGGCTGCCGGAGGCCTACCGGCGCGCGCTCGAGACGGATCCCGCCGCCGGCTTCGGGGCGATCATCGGGGTCAATCGGAGGATGGACGCCGTCACGGCGAAGGAGATCGCCGCGGGAACCTTCGAGGCGGTGGTCGCACCCGGCTACGACGATGCCGCGCTGGTCGCCCTGTCGCAACGGCCCGGCCTGGAGGTGCTCGTCGTCCCGCCCAATCCGTCGGATGGGTTGCGCGACTACGGGATCGCGGCGCTCGACTTCAAGCGCATCGGGGGCGGCCTCCTGGTGGAGACGCTGGACCACACGGCCCTGGATCGCGGGCAGCTCCGGGTGGTGACCCAGCGCCGTCCGACGCTGGAGGAGCTGACCGACCTGATGTTCGCCTGGCGCGTCGCCGCTCACGTCCGCTCGAACGCGATCGTCCTGTGCCGGGACCTCCAGGTCGTCGGGATCGGGGCCGCCCAGGTGAACCGCCAGGTGGCGGTGGAGGTGGCGCTCCGGCGCGCCGGGGACCGGGCGAAGATGGCCGTGATGGCCTCGGACGCCTACTTCCCCTTCCCGGACGCGATCGCCCACGCCGCGATCGCCGGGGTTACGGCGATCGTCCAGCCGGGCGGCTCCCGCCGCGACGAGATGGCAATCGAGGTTGCCGACCGCCATCACCTGGCGATGGTCTTCACGGGCCGGCGCCACTTCCGCCACTAGCAGTCACCGGGCGAGGGCCTATTCAACCCTCTCCGTCAGCCGTCCAGGTACCCTCCCCGGCGTCCCAGTCGCCGATCGGACGGGCCGCGGCCGTCCCCTCGCGCAGCTCGGCCCGCCGGCGCGCCGCCGCCACGGTCTCGCCCCAGCCCGGCGGCCGCAGCCCGGGGGCCAGGTCGGCCAGCGGCGCCAGCACGAAGAGGCGCTCGCGGGCGCTCGCGTGCGGGACCGTCAGCCATTGCACCAGCGCGCGGGTCGGGTCGTTGCTGCGGGCCTCCCGGGGGCGCTCCACTCGGATCGTGTGGCGTCCGAACACGAGCAGATCCAGGTCCAGGGCGCGCGGGCCCCAGCGCGGGCCATCGCATCGCCCGAACGCGCGCTCCAGCCCCTTGAGCGCGATGAGCAGGGCCAGCGCACCGGCGGGGGGATCCGGACCGGCCGGTACCTCCAAAGCAACGACGGCGTTGCGGAACTCTGGCTGGTCGGTGACACCGACCGGCGCAGTCGCATAGAGCCGCGACACGCCGACAAGCCGGACGCCGGGCAGCGCGGCGAGAGCATGGACCGCGGCGGCCAGGGTGCCGGCGGCATCGCCCAAATTCGCCCCGAGCCCCACGTACGCTCGCACCCGTCCCACCCTGCCGCCTCCGGGGTACCGTTCGGGCATGTCACCCGTCGCCGTCCGGATTCTGCACGCCGAAGCGGGACCGCACGCTGGCCCGCTGGAGCAGGCGCTGATCGCCGCACGGGCTGACCAGGCGGAGCGCCACCGGCGCGGCTTCGAGGCGATCGGGGCAACGGACGTGCGGGTGGTCGGCGGACCGCCGGACCGTCTCCCGTTCGGAGCGCGGCTACGTCAGCTTGCGGGAGAAGCGCTCGACGGGGGGGCGAGCGGCCTGGTCGTGCTGGGATCGGGCGCGGTGCCGCTGGCGACGCAGGGCGACCGGCGCACGTTCGTCGCCGCAGCGGAGGGACAATCCCCGGCGGCGCTCGCCAACAACGTCTTCTCGGCGGACATCGTGGCGATCTCGGGGAGGGCCGTCCTGCGCCACCTGCGCGACGTGCCGGACCTCCCCGCCGACAACGCGTTGCCTCGGTGGCTGGAGGAGGTCGCGGGCGTTGCTGTCTCGGGGCTCGATCGCTGGCGGCTGGGCATCGATCTCGACTCGCCGCTCGACCTGCTCGTGCTCGGCCGATCCGCCGGCGCCGCCCGGCTCGGGGCGGCCGGCATCCCGCTGGAGGCAGTCGAGGCCCGGCTGCGGGGCATCAGGGCGATCATCGGCAACCGGCGGGCCGAGCTTGTGCTGGCGGGCAGGACGTCGGCCCGGACGCTGCGTGCGCTGGAGCGCGGGACGGCCTGCCGGGTCCGGGCGCTCGTCGAGGAGCGCGGTCTGCGGGCATCGAGCACGCTCGCGTTCGGGACGATCAGCGGCGGCTCGTTTGCAACCGCCAGCGGCCCGCGCGCAACCTCCCGCTTCCGCGACGGTCTGGGCGGCAGCGATGGCGCGGACACACCCGGAGGAGTCGCCGCGGCACGCCGGCCCCCACGGTCGGCGCTCGGCCTCCTGGTGGACCGTGACGGGCCCGGGGCGCTGGGTGCGCTGCTGGCCGAGCTGGGCGACGGCGCCGTCATCGACACCCGCGTCCTGATGGCGCACCGGTGGGGAGTGCACGAGGCGGGCTGGCCGCCGCCCGAAGACCGTTTCGCGGCCGACCTGCTGCTGCCGGACCGAATCGACGATCCCTGGTTGCGTTCCCTGGTCGCCGGCCTTCTCGACGCGCCCATCCCGGTCCTCGCCGGGGGCCACACGCTGGTCGGGCCGGGTATCCGCCTCCTCGCGGTCCGGACCACGCGAGCGCCACGGACTGCGCGCGCGGCAGGCACGACACGGGCGGCCCGGCCCGCACAGGCGCCGCAGACGCCGCGAACCCCGTGATCGGCCCGGCCGAGGAGGCGATCCGGGCCGAGATTGCCGCGCACGGTCCGATCCCGTTCGCTCGTTTCATGGCGCTCGCGGTGGGTCATCCAGAAGGCGGCTTCTACACGGGGCCACGGGCGCGACCGACGCGCGACGGCGACTTTCTCACCGCACCGGAGCTGCACCCGATCTTCGGCGCCGCGCTGGCACGCCAGCTGGAGGAGGCATGGGAGCGGCTGGAACGGCCGCACCGGTTCACGCTCGTCGAATACGGAGCAGGGTCCGGGACGCTCGCCCTCGCGATCCTGGCCGGCCTGCGGGAGGACGGCTCGCCGCTGGCCGACGCCCTCGTCTACGCGCCGGTCGAGCTGAACCCGCACCGCCTGGCCGAACTGACGGAGCGGGCGGCGTCCGCCGGCCTCGTCGTCGTCGGCCCGCCCGGGTCACTGCCCGTGCCCCCGTCGGTCACCGGTGCCGTCATCGCGAACGAGTTTCTCGACGCGCTGCCGGTCCACTCCCTGGAGGTCCGCAACGGGCGGCCGCTCGAGATCCACGTCGATATCGCGGCGGATGGGACGCTCGCGGAGCTCCTCCTGCCCCCGTCCACCCCGGCGATCGCGGCCCGACTCGGCGTGCTCGCCGCGGGCGGCGTCGCGCTCGCGGAAGGACAGCGCGCGGAGCTGTGCCTCGCGCTGGACGGATGGGTCGCCGAAGTGGCCGTTTCGCTCGAGGCCGGGATCGTGATGGTCATCGACTATGGGGCCGCGGCGCAGGAGCTCTACGGCCCGCATCGTCGCGCCGGCACGCTGATGACGTACCGGGGGCACGTCGCCGACGCGTCGCCCGGTGCGCCGTACCGCGACATCGGCGAGCGCGACCTGACGGCCCACGTTGACACGACGACGCTGGCGCGGCTGCTCAGCCAGGCCGGCTTCGCAGTCCTTGGCGACACGACCCAGGCCGAGCTGCTCGCCGGATGCGGACTGGAGGATCTCCTGGAGCGGGAGCGGGGTCGCGTGCCAGACCTGGCGGCTGCCCTGCTCCTGCGCAGCGCTGTCATGCGGCTCCTCGACCCCCGCCACCTCGGCGGGTTCCGGGCCGTGCTCGCTGGTCGCGGAATCGCGAGCTCGCCGCCCCTTCGCGGCGTTGCCCGGCGCGCGGCCCCTGGCGGGCAGCCACGAATGGCGGCCCAGGGTCGGCCGACGGCCCAGGCACGGCCGACGGCCCAGGCACGGCCGACGGCCCAGGCACGGCCGGCGGACGGCGGGGGCGGTACGACGTCCGGGGACGCCTGACCCCGTTCGTGCGGTCGGGCCTGCGCGGCCGCGTCCCCGGAACGCTCCTGCTAGGATGCGGTGGCGCGCCCGGACCGTCCGGTCACGACGCGTGCGCCCGTTTCACCCGAGGCCCAACCGGGTCGTCGCGGATCGGCCGGCATGTCCCCGTCTGGGCACCGGTCTCTCCGCCAGGCGATAGAAAGGTGCGATGGAAGGGATCTGGTACGTCGTCGGGTTCGCCTTCGCGGGGGTCTCGTTCGTCTTCCTGACGATCGGGATGTCGTGGCTGATCAGCCACCGCACCCGCGGCAGCCGGGGCAAGGGTCTTCCGTATGAGAGCGGGATCGACACCTACGGCGACACGCACGGCCGCTTCGGCGTCTCGTACTACATCTACGCGCTCCTCTTCGTCGCCTTCGACATCGAGGTGATCTTCATCTTCCTGTGGGCGCTCGTGATCCGCGACGCGATCCCGGGAATCCTGAGCTCGATGTTCCTGTTCGTCGGGATTCTGCTGCTGGGCCTCGCGTACGCGTGGCGCAAGGGCGTGCTGACATGGCACTGACGGAGCGCGGCGCGCCCCCGGTCGGCGGCGCCCCGAACCCGGACCTGCCGGTCCCGGCGGCGGCCGTGGATGACGCCCTGGCCGAGGCGGTCGTCGTCCCGAACGCGCTCTGGCGTCCGGAGGACCCGCTCGCGTATGGCGGGGGCGATCTCCGGGACGATCCCCGCCTCGAGATGCGAAGGTACGACGAGTCGGGCGAGGGCCGCCACAACAACGGGCGCTGGGGCGGCCTCGACGTGGTCCCCACGAAGGCAGACTACGTGCTGGACCTCATCCGGATGAACAGCCTGTGGCCGCTCCTCTCGGGCCTGGCCTGCTGCGCGATCGAGATGATGTCGACCGCCACCAGCCGCCATGACATCGACCGCTGGGGTATGTTCCCGTTTCGTGCGTCGCCGCGCCAGGCCGACGTGCTGATCGTTGCGGGCACGCTCACCACGAAGATGGCCGAGCCGCTGGTCCGCCTCTGGGCGGAGATGCCGGAGCCCAAGTGGTGCGTCGCGATGGGTGACTGCACCTGTTCGGGTGGACGCTACAAGCGAAGCTACAGCACGGTCCAGGGGATCGACCGCGTCCTTCCCGTCGACGTGTATGTGCCGGGCTGTCCACCGCGTCCGGAGGGCCTCATCTACGGGATGATGAAGCTCCAGCAGCTGGTCAAGGAGCGCCGCGGGCACTGGCCCGAGCGAGCCATCGGCCCCAGCGTTCCGGACCTGCTGTAGACATGGACCGTGCCTTCCGTGCCCTCATCGAGCGAACGTTCGGCAACCTTCTGACGGGCCCCGTGCGCCAGCGCCACGACGAGACCGAGATGCGGATCCGCCCCGGCGACGTCCCGGCCGTCATGCGGACACTTCACGACGACCCGGCCCTCCGGTTCGAGTACCTGGGCGACCTCGCGGGCGTGGACACCGGGACCGACTTCCAGGTCGTCTATCACCTCTGGAGCGTCGTGACGCCGGACTGGCTCCGGGTCATCGCCGACGGGATCCCGCGCGATCAGCCTCGCATCCCGTCGATCACCTTCCTGTGGAAGGGCGCGGAGTGGATGGAGCGTGAGGCGTACGACATGTTCGGCCTCGTGTTCGAGGGCAACCGAGACCTGCGCCGGATCTACCTGCCCGATGACTTCGTGAGCTTCCCGCTGCGCAAGGACTTCCATCTCGCCGATGACGCCTCGCGTTCCCCGGGCGGCGGCGTGCGCCCGATGGAGGATGCGGCCACGCCCGCCGACGCCGCCGCGACCACCGTCCGGCGCACGGCCACGGCCAGGTAGCGAAGAAGCCGCCGATGACCACTCCGACCCGCCGCAGCCTGGACGACCCGGCGCTCACGATCGCGCTGGAGCATGCCGGGATCTTCGAGCCGATCCCGACGGCGCGGACCGAGCGGCAGCAGGAGTTCTACACCCTCGGGGACGGCGAGATGCTCCTGAACATGGGGCCCCAGCACCCGTCCACCCACGGTGTCCTGCGGGTTGTCCTCAAGATCTCCGACGAGCAGGTGGTGGACCTGGACCCGGTGCTGGGCTATCTCCACCGCGGGGTCGAGAAGATCGCCGAGAACTCCGATTTCCACCACATCATCAGCCAGCTCGACCCGCTCGAGTACATCAGCTCCCTCTTCTGCGAGTGGAGTCCCGTGATGTCCTTCGAGAAGCTGCTGGACGTGCAGGTCCCGAGGCGGGCCGAATACATCCGGGTTCTGACCGGCGAGCTCAACCGGATCGCCAGCCACATGCTCTTCCTGGGCTGGTACGCCCTGGACCTGGGCGGGATCACCCCCATCCTGTGGAGCTTCGCCGAGCGCGACGAGATCATGGAGATGCTCGCCGCCGTCACCGGGGCCAAGCTCCTCTTCAACTACTTCCGGATCGGCGGCGTCAACGGCGACCTGAACCACGAGTTCATGAGCCGCCTGGGCGACTGGATGGGCCGCGCGGGGGCGCAGCTGGAAGCGGGCATGGGTCTGCTCAACGAGAACAAGATCTTCGTCCGGCGAGCTCGCGGACTGGGGGTCCTGGATCGCGAGACCGCCCTGCGAATGTGCACCACCGGGCCGAACCTGCGGGCTTCCGGCGTGCCGTTCGACATCCGCCGCGCGCACCCGTACAGCGTCTACCCGGAGCTGGAGTTCGACATCCCGACCCGCCGCGAGGGCGACTCCCTGGCGCGCTACCTGCTCCGCATGGACGAGGTCCGCCAGAGCCTCCGGATCATCGACCAGTGCCTGCACCAGATGCCCGATGGACCCATCATGGCGCGCCTGCCGCGCCTCCTCCGCCCGCGTCCGGGCCACGCCTACAGCGCGGTGGAAGGGCCTCGCGGCCAGTACGCCTGCTATGCGATGAGCGACGGGACGGACCAGCCGTTCCGCCTCCGGATCCACGATCCAAGCTTCCTGCACCTCCAGCTGGTGGGGCTCCTCATGCCGGGCAACCTGATCGCGGACACGATGGCGATCATGGCGTCACTGGACCCGGTCATGGGCGGCGTGGACAAGTGAGGGCCCCGTCGTGATGAGCGCCTACTGGAACCGCCTGTCGTTGGGCTCCCGGGCGATCCTGGTGCTCGTTCCGGTCCTGCTGGTGGCCGGGGCCGTCCTGACCGTGGCGGCCGCGCTGCTGCTGGGGCCGCTGCTGGACTTCATCAACGCCAACCTGCCCCTGGGCCGCTTCGTGCTGGCGGCGACCGCGCTCATCGTGATCACCATCCCGATCGCGTTCCTGATCATCTACATGGAGCTGAAGGTGATCGCCGCGATCAACCTGCGGGTGGGGCCGGACCGCGTCGGGCCGTTCGGCGCGTTCATGTCGGTGGTCCACGGCCTGAAGGTCCTCTCCAAGGAGGACTTCACGCCGCTGGGGGTCGACGTCCCGATCTTCACCCTGGCGCCGATCGTCGTCTTCGCGTCCATCCCGCTGACGCTGCTGGTGATCCCGTTCGCGCCCGGGCTCTACGGCCAGGACTTCAACCTCGCCCTGCTGTACTTCTTCGCGATCGGCGGGATGAGCGTGGTGGGGCTGATGATGGCCGGCTGGGCCAGCTTCAACAAGTACAGCCTGCTCGGCGCCCTGCGCGCCGCCGCCCAGGCGATCAGCTACGAGCTGCCGCTGACGCTCTCGGTGGTCGGGATCATCATCCTGGCCGGGACGATGAGCCTGAACTCCATCGTCCACCAGCAGGCCGGCTCGCTGCTCGACTGGAACATCTGGAAGCAGCCCCTTGGCTTCATCATCTTCTTCATCGCCGCGACCGCCGAGGCGAACCGGACCCCGCTGGACATGACCGAGGCGGACTCGGAGATCGTGGCCGGCTTCGCCACCGAGTACTCCGGGATGCGCTTCGGGTTCTTCTTCTTCGCCGAGTACGTCAACGTGTTCGTGGTCTCGGCGCTCAGCGCCGTCCTCTTCTTCGGCGGCTGGAACGCCCCGTTCAACTGGCCGTTCCCCGTGACGGTGAGCCTGGACCCGGGCGGGCTGGGCCTCGGCCTGATCTTCCTGATCGCGCTGGCGCCCGTGGTGGGGACGATCATCCTGGGGCTGCCGTTCTGGCTCCTGTCCAGCCGTCTCAGCACGCTCCGGGCGCTCGTCATCGGCTTCGTCCTGTTCAACCTGCTGATCATCGCCGCGTTCTTCGGCTGGGCGTTCGTCAGCGCCCAGTGGGTCTCCGGGCTGGTCTGGATGATGCTCAAGACCTTCGTCTTCGTTTTCATCTTCGTCCAGATGCGCGGCACGCTGCCGCGCGTCCGGGTGGACCAGCTGATGAGCTTCGCCTGGAAGTGGCTCCTGCCGGCCTCGCTCCTCAACATCTTCGTGACGGCGACTGCCGTCACGATCCTGGCGAACCGGTGAGGGCGAGCGCATGAGCTTCGTGCCCGGGGTGGGGATTCTCAAGGGGATGGCGCTGACATTCCGGAAGTTCTTCGCGCCGAAGGTGACGATCCGCTACCCGGAGGTGACGCCCGACATCGCGGTGAAGTACCGCGGCCGGCTGCAGCTGCTCTACGACGAGCACGGCACGCTCAAGTGCGAGACCTGCTTCCAGTGCGCCCAGGCCTGCCCCATCGAGTGCATCGACATGGGCGGCCGCGACACGAAGGACCGCTACGCGGTTCACTGGGGCGCGTCGGAGACGTACGGCGAGCGGCGCGAGGAGGCGGCCCTGCGGCGCTCGGGACGCGAGGTGCCCGACCCGACCTATGCCCGCTTCGAGCCCGTCGACATCGCCACTGTGAACCGGATCCTGGAGGACCACGACTACGACCCGCACCGGATGCTCTCGATCCTGGAGGCGATCCAGGGCGAGTTCGGCCACCTGCCCGTGGCGGCCCTCAAACAGGTCAGCTTCACCACCGGTTCGTGGTACGCGATGATCTACGGCAGCGCGACCTACTACCGCAACTTCCGGTTCGAGAAGGCCGTCGAGGAGGTTGCCGTCTGCCGCTGCACAGTCTGCCTGATGCAGGGCGGCGGTCGGCTCGCGGACGGGATCGCGGCCGGGCTCCGGACCGAGCTGGGGCGGGTGACGCCGGACGGCCGGATCCGCCTGGCCTGGCTGCCCACCCACCTCGCCGCCGCCGCGGCGCCCCTCCTCGCGCTCGACGGCGAGCCGCAACCCGAGGTCACGCCGGCGAACGCGACCGCCTGGGCCCGGGCACTCGCCGGTGAGCACCCGGCAACCCGGACGATCCACTGACCCGATGACCACCGTTCTCACGACGCCTGCCGCCTGGCCCCGGCCGCTCCTCGGCGAGGCACCGGCCGGGAATCCCGCGGACCTTGACGCGGCGGTCAGGGACGGGGCGTTCGCCGGCCTGGCCCGCGCGCTCAACGACCTGGGCGCCACGCTCACGACCGCCACGCTCGCCGAGTCCGGCCTCCGGGGGCGGGGCGGCGCCGGGTTCCCTGCCGCCGAGAAGTGGCGCGCCGTGGCCGGGTCGCCGGATGGAACCCGTTACGCCGTCGCGAACGGCTACGAGGCCGACCCGGCCGGGGGCACGAACCACCACCTCATGCTGGCCCGCCCGTACGCGATCGTGGAAGGCCTCGCGATCGCCGCGGTCGCGGTGGGCGCGGAGGAGGCGATCATCGCGGTCCGGGCCGAGTACGCGGACGCGATCGCGATCCTGGAGCAGGCGGTCGCCGCCGCCGAGGAGTCCGGCTACCTCGGCGACGATGTGCTGGGCTCGGGACATGCGATCCGGATGACCATCCGCGGCGTCCAGGGCGCCTACATGCTGGGCGAGGAGACGGTTCTGCTCAAGGCCCTGGAGGGGCGCCGCGGCCAGCCGGAGCAGCGGCCACCCTATCCATCCGAGCGCGGGCTGTGGGGACGGCCAACGCTCGTCCATAACGTTGTCACGCTCGCGGCCGTCCCGTGGATCGTCGTCCATGGCGCCGATGCGTATCGCGCGATCGGCGACCAGGACGCCCCGGGCACGGTCCTGGTAGCGGTCAGCGGGGCGGTGACAACGCCCGGCGTCGCGGAAGTTCCGACGGGGACCTCGCTCGACGCGATCGTCGCGCTCGCCGGGGGCGTCGCGGGCGGCAGGCCGCTCAAGGCGATCCTGGTCGGGGGGCCGTCCGGCGGCCTGCTGCCGCCCGAGCTCGTCGCCACGCCGTACGCCTTCGGGCCACTCCGGGCCGCCGGAGCCCACGTCGGGTCGGGCTCGATCGTCGTCGCCGACGACCGGACCTGCATCGTGGACCTGGCGCGGCTGCTGACCCGCTACTGCGCCGACGAGGCCTGCGGCAAGACGATCCCATGCCGGATCGGCCTGCGCCGCGTGTCCGAGATCGGCGAGCGGATGAGCGCGGGCCTGGCCCGCCCGACCGACCGGCAGCTCCTGGCGGACCTGAGCGCGGACATCGCCGGGAGCGCCCTGTGCGACCACGAGCGGCTCGCCACCGGCCCCCTCGCGACCGCGATGCGATACTTCGGTCCAGAGATCGACGCCCACCTCCTGCGGGGCGTCTGCCCCGCCGGCGTCTGCACCCCGATCGGGGTCGCTGCCGCCGGGATTGCCAACGGAGGATAGGCACGACCGCCATGGCCGACCTGATCTCCCTCCCGGCCGGCCTCGTCTCCACGGCGCGACCGGAGCCGGTCGTCGATTCGCTGGCGGAGCGCCTGCTGCGCACCCAGTCGCCGCAGCGCCCGCAATCCACGCCGGTGATCCGGCTTGAGGTGGACGGGCGGGTCGTGGAAGGTCGCGCCGGCCAGACGATCCTCGAGGTCTGCCGGGACAACGGGATCGAGATCCCGACGCTCTGCTACGAGCCGAAGCTGCCCGGGTTCGGGGCCTGCCGGATGTGCGTGGTCGACGTGGCGGGCGAGGACCATCCGCCGATCTCGTGCTCGCGCCTGGCCGAGGCGGGAATGGTGGTCCAGACCCAGACCGAGGAGGTTCGCCGCCTGCGCCGGACCAACCTGGAGCTGATCTTCTCGGACCACAACGCGTACTGCCTGCCGCCCTGCCAGAACAAGTGCCCCAGCCACATCGACATCCCGGGGTTCCTCAAGGCGAACGCCGAAGGCGAGTTCCGCGAGTCCGCCCGTATCTTCAAGCGGACCATCCCGTTCCCGTCCATCCTCGGCCGGGTCTGCCCCGCCCCGTGCGAGGAGCACTGCCGCCGCGACGAGGTCGACGAGGCGATCGCGATCCGCGACAGCCACCGGTACGCCGGCGACCAGGTGATCCTGGCGATGCGCGAGCAGGACGTGGACCCACCGCTCCCGTTCGAGCTCCAGCCGAAATCGGGCAAGCGGGTCGCGATCATCGGCTCCGGCCCGGCCGGCGCCTCGGCCGCCTACTACCTCCTGATCGCCGGCCACGACGTGACGATCTACGAGCGTGACGAGGCCCCGGGCGGGATGCTCCGCTATGGCATCCCGGAATACCGGCTGCCGAAGGAGCGGGTCCTGGACCCCGAGTACGAGAGCATCACCCGGCTCGGTGGGCGCTTCGTGTGCAACCAGGCGCTGGGGCGCGACTTCAGCCTGGACGACCTCCAGAACCAGGGCTACGACGCGGTGGTGGTGGCGATCGGCTGCTACGACACCAACACGCTGGGCATCCCGGGCGAGGACGCGGACGGCGTGATCGACGGCCTGGAGTACCTCAAGATCGCCACGCTCGGCCTGCCATACCCGGGCCACGCCGGCAGCCGGGTAGTCGTGGTCGGCGGCGGCTTCACGTCGATGGACTGCTCGCGCACGTCGGTGCGCCAGGGTGCGTCCGAGGTGACGCTGGTCTACCGCCGTGACATGAAGGACATGCCGGCCTCGGGCGAGGTCCACGAGGCGATCGAGGAAGGCGTCACGACGATCTTCCAGGCCGGCCCGACCCGCGTCATCGCTGACGCGGCGGGCAAGGTCAGCGGCGTGGAGTTCATCCGGATGAAGCAGGGCGCGCCCGACGCATCGGGCCGGCGACGCCCGGAGCCCGCCCCGGGCACCGAGTTCACCATCGAGTGCGATCGGGTTCTCCTCGCCATCGGGCAGGGACCCGACCTGACCTGGATCGGCGGAGGGTCGGACGGCGTGGAGGCGACCAAAAACCGGCGCCTGCGGGCCGATGCCGTCACGTTCCTGACTCCGCGGCCCGGTGTCTTCGGGACCGGCGACGTCCGCATGGGCGCTCAGACCGTGGTCCAGGCGATCGCCGACGGGCGCCGGGCGTCGTACGCGGTGGACGCCTATCTCAAGGGGATGGACCTCGGCGAGATCCGGACCCGCCAGACGCTGGCGGAGCCGCAGCCGGAGTTCCTCAGCATTGTCCCGTTCACCTCCGAGGTGAAGGCACCCCGCAACCGGCTTCGGACCATGCCGGCCGAGGAGCGCCGCGCCAGCTACGTCGAATACGAGATCCCGTACACGCCGAGCGAGGCCGTGGCGGAATCCACCCGCTGCCTCCAGTGCACCTGCGAGGCGATCGGCTTCTGCGACCTGCGTCGGCTGGGGATCGAGTACGGGACGACGCTGCGAACGCTGGAACCGCAGAACAACCAGGGGGCGGGCTTCCGGAGCGTGACCGAGAACCGCTTCACGGGCACGAACCACGACTACATCCGCGACGACAGCCACGCCTTCATCCTGCGCGAGCCGTCCCGCTGCATCGACTGCGGTCGCTGTGCGAACGTCTGCGCGGAGGTCGTGGGCGCGGCCTGCTACGACTTCATGCGGATCGGCTTCGACACGCTCGTGACCACGCCGCTGGACATGAGCCTCAACGACACGCCGTGCGTCTCGTGTGGACGCTGCGCGGAGACGTGCCCGACCGGCGCGCTGATGCCGAAGCCGCGGATCCTCGAGAAGTACGAGGTGGACGAGAGCCGCTGCATCCTGTGCGGAATCTGCGTGGACGCCTGCCCGTACGACGCGCTGCGCTGCGGGCCGGACTTCGAGCTCGCCCATGTCAGCCGCGAGGAGCCGATGATCGACCTCATCGCGATCGCCGCGGTCGACCGCGAGACGGAGATGACCTACGTGCGCCGCGAGCGCGACTGGCTGGAGCGGGCGATCGCTTCCGGCCGGGACGTCGGGCCGCGGCAGCTTCCCGTGCTCCCGCCGTCGCTCGCCGGGCACGTGATCGGGAGCGGCACCGCGCGCACGAGTGACACCAACAACGGACACAATGGGCACGGCCCGGCCGACGGAGGCGTCACCGGGCACAGTCGCAACCGCTAGGCGCGCGGTCGCGGCGTGTGGCGCCGTGACTCAACGCACGACGCAGGCTGGAGGGAGAGGAACAGGTGGCCATACCGGATACCATCCCGGTCCTCGGGATCAGCTGGAGCGACGTGCTCTTCCTGGTCCTGGCGGCCGTGATGCTCGGATCGGCCTTCCTGGTCGTGACGCTCCGCGACATCATCCGTTGCGGGCTGGCCATGATCGTGGCGTTCGGCGCCCTGGCCGGGATCTACGTGCTGCTGGGCGCTCCGCTGGTCGCCGCCGCCCAGGTGCTCGTCTACATCGGCGCGATCGCCGTCCTGATCCTGTTCGCGGTCATGCTGACCCAGTCGAAGAACGCGCCCGTCCGCCTGGTCTTCCAGGCCCAGGCAGGTCCCGCCGCAATCGCGGCAATCGTGCTCGCGATCCTGATCGCGGTCACGGCCGGTGCCACGGATTGGGGTGCGGCGGCGAACCGGATCTCGACCGCGACGGATGCGCTCGCCCGCTTGCTGTTCACGTCCTACGTCCTCCCGTTCGAGGTCGTGAGCGTGCTCCTCCTGATGGCCGTGATCGGGGGCATCTTCCTGGCCAAGCGCGAGGGCCGGGACACGTGAGCCAGAGCCTGGACGCCTACCTCGTCGTCTCCGGAATCCTGTTCGCGATCGGGACCTTCGGGTTCCTGGCCCGGCGCAACGCCGTCAGCATGCTCATGTCCATCGAGCTGATGCTGAATGCCGTCAACCTGACCATCGTGGCATTCGGGGCGTTCCTGCCCGCCCTCAACGGGACCGCCTCCGTGATCGCCCTGCTGGTCATGGCCGTCGCCGCCGCCGAGGCGACCGTAGGCCTGGCGATCGTGATGGCCATCTACCGGAATCGCCGCACGCCGCTCGTCGACGAGTACGACACCATGCGCCAGTAGCCGCCGGAACCGAGCCGCGTCCGTGTTCGCATCCCTGGTCCCGAACGTCTCGCCGGTGCTCGCCGCGGCGACAGCCGGCGCCGTCGTGCCCAACAGCCTGATCAACCTGGTGCCGCTCATCCCGGCCATCCCGCTCGCCGGCTTCGTATTCACGGCATTCTTCGGGCGCCGGATCGGTCGGCCCGCGTTCGTCCTGCCCCTGCTCAGCGTCACCGCCACCTGGCTGCTCAGCATGGCGGTCGTCTACCAGGCGCTCACCGGCGGGTTCGGCGAGCACGGCGCCGGCGTCACGCTCTGGCGCTGGATCTCGGCGGGTGCGTTCACGGTCGACGTCGGGTTCTTCGTCGACCAGCTGACCGCCTGCCTGCTGATCGTCGTGTCGACGATCGGGATGCTGGTCCACCTGTACTCGGTCGGCTACATGTCGCACGACCCGGGTCGCTGGCGCTTCTTCGCATACCTGAACCTCTTCATGTTCAGCATGCTGCTGCTCGTCCTGGCGGACAACTTCCTGGTCGTCTTCGCGGGCTGGGAGCTCGTTGGCCTGTCGAGCTACCTCCTGATCGGCTTCTGGTACGGGAGGCGCTCCGCCGCGCTCGCGGCGAAGAAAGCATTCATCGTCAACCGGGTCGGCGACGTGGGATTCGCGCTCGGGATCATGCTCATCTGGGTCTCCACCGGCACCCTGAACATGCGCGATGCCTTCGACCGCATCGCCGGGTTGGACCACGGGACGATCCTGGCGATCGCGCTCCTGCTCTTCTGCGGCGCGGTGGGCAAGAGCGCCCAGTTCCCGCTCCACGTCTGGCTGCCGGACGCGATGGAGGGCCCGACGCCGGTCTCGGCCCTCATCCATGCCGCCACGATGGTGAACGCGGGGGTCTACCTGATTGCCCGGGTCAACCCGATCTTCAGCCTCGTCCCGGAGGCGATGGTCGTGGTGGCCGCGATCGGCATCTTCACGGCGATCATGGCTGCCTCGATCGCGTTCACCCAGACGGACATCAAGCGCGTCCTCGCCTACTCGACCTTGAGCCAGCTCGGCTACATGTTCGCGGCGCTCGGCGTGGGGGCCTACGCGGCGGCGATCTTCCACCTCATGGCCCACGGCTTCTTTAAGGGCCTGCTCTTCCTGGACAGCGGCTCGGTGATCCATTCCGTCCACGACGAGCAGGACATGAACAAGATGGGCGGCCTCTGGCGGAAGATCCCGATCACGCACTGGACGATGCTGGTCGGCACCATCGCGATCGCCGGCATTCCGCCCTTCGCCGGCTTCTTCTCCAAGGACGAGATCCTGGGCGAGGCGTACAAGCTCAACTTCGGCTGGGTCTGGGCGATCGGCGTGGTCGTGGCGGGCATGACCGCGTTCTACATGTGGCGCCTGATGGGCAAGACCTTCTACGGCGAGAGCCACGTGGACCCAGCCGTCGAACCCACGATCCACGAGTCGACCTGGACGATGACCCTGCCGCTGATCCTGCTGGCGATCCCGGCGATGCTGCTGGGCCTGTGGCTTGGCCTCCCCTTCGGCAACCCCCTCCTGACCCAGTGGCTGCACCCGGTCTTCGCGGGCGCCGAGGAGACGCTGGGCCAGTCGACGCAGCCGTTCGCGCTGTTCGGCATCGACGGCGCCCTGATCCTCACGAGCGTCGGCGTGGCCTCGATCGGCCTCGTGATCGGCATCTGGCTCTTCGGGTTCTTCCGTCGCAACGGGCGCCGACAGACGGTGGAGGCGATCACGGCCTCGTCGGGGGCGACCCGCTTCCTCTATCGCGCGACGCTCAACAAGTGGTGGTTCGACGACCTGTACCACCTCCTGTTCATGGTGATCGGCGGACGGGTGGCGAACGCGCTGTGGTGGTTCGACCGGAACGTCGTGGACGGCACGGTCAACACGGTCGGGAGGGTCACCATGGACGCCGGGACCGGGCTGCGCCGGATCCAGACGGGCCGGGTCCAGAACTACGCGCTCGGCATCGCCATCGGCCTGATCATCATGGCCGGCTCCTACCTCGTGATCGCGGCACGGTAGGAGGACACCATGGACATCTCCTCCTTTCCGATCCTGAGCCTGATCATCTTCCTGCCCCTCGTGGGGGCGGTCGTGGTCGCGTTCATCCCCCGGCGCAACCTCGGCGCGATCCGCGCGACCGCGCTGCTCTTCGCGCTGGGTACCTGGGTAGTCAGCCTGTGGCTGGTCCTGGGCTTCCTGCCGGGCCGCAACGTGGTTGCCTCGGCGGCGGGGTCCTTCCAGTACGTGCAGGTCGCCGACTGGATCCCGATCTTCGGGATCCAGTACAAGGTCGGCGCGGACGGGCTTTCCGTGGCGATGGTGGTGCTCACCACCACGCTGTCGTGGATCTCGATCCTGGCCAGCTTCTCGCCGATCAAGGAGCGCGTGAAGGAGTACATGATCTCCTTCCTGGTCCTCGAAGTCGGGATGCTGGGCGTCTTCCTGGCCCTGGATCTCTTCCTCTTCTACATCTTCTGGGAGGTGGTCCTGGTCCCGATGTACCTCATCATCGGGATCTGGGGCGGCCCCAACCGGATCTACGCGACGATCAAGTTCGTCCTCTACACGCTGGTCGGGTCGCTCCTCATGCTGGTGGCGATCCTCGCCACCGCGTTCACCTACCAGCACGCCACTGGCTCATGGGTGGGCGCCTTCGACCTGGAGCGGCTGGCCGGGGCGGGGTTCGACGGCACATTCCAGGTCTTCGCGTTCGCGGCGTTCGCGCTGGCCTTTGCGATCAAGGTCCCGATGTTCCCGTTCCACACCTGGCTGCCGGACGCGCACGTCGAGGCGCCGACCGCGGGCTCGGTGATCCTGGCGGGGGTGCTGCTCAAGCTGGGCGCCTATGGCTTCATCCGGTTCGCCATCCCGCTCTTCCCGCACGGCGCCCACGTCTTCGCGCCGCTCCTGATCGCGCTGTCGATCATCGCCATCATCTACGGGGCGATCGTGGCCTTGGTCCAGCCCGACCTCAAGAAGCTGGTCGCCTACAGCTCTGTCAGCCACATGGGCTTCGTGACGCTGGGGATCTTCATCTTCCAGGCCCAGGGCCTCCAGGGCGCGATCCTCCAGATGGTCAATCACGGCCTCATCACGGGCGCCCTCTTCCTGCTCGTCGGCGTGATCTACGAGCGGACCCACGACCGGACGATCGCGAAGATGGGCGGCCTGGGCGCGGTGACGCCGGTCTACTCGGCCGCCCTGGGGTTCTTCGTGTTCGCGTCCGTCGGCCTGCCGGGCCTGGCCGGGTTCGTGGGCGAGTTCCTCGTCTTCCAGGGCGCCTTCGCTTTCAACCCGTGGGTCGGCGTGTCTGTCACGTTCGTGATGATCCTCGCAGCGAGCTACCTGCTCTGGATGATCCAGCGCGTGTGCTTCGGGCAGGTGTCGGAGTTCCTGGCCGCGCTCGGGCACCACCTGACCGACATGCGTCCAACGGAGATCCTGACGCTCGCGCCGCTCGGCGCCCTGACGGTCGTCCTGGGCCTGTATCCCGCCCTCGTCCTGGACCTCATCACGGGTCCGGTCAAGGCTGTCCTCGCCGCGGTTGACCCGGCGGTCGCGATGTCCATCGGCCGCTGACGGGAGCTGCCTTCCCCATGACCTGGTCCGACCTCACCCTCATCGCCCCCTTTGCGGCGGCCGTGGCCGTGGCGGCGCTCGTCATCCTGGCCGACATCGTGAAGCCCGGGAATCGTCACCTCGCCCTGGGCGTGGTCCTGGCAGGACTCGTCGGGGTGGGCCTCCTGGTCCTGTGGACCGGCCAGACGCCCGGCACCGCGTTCGGCGGGATGTACAAGGTGGACAACCTGACCACATTCCTGGACACCATCTTCGTCGCGATCGCCGCGATCACGTGCCTGTTCGCGCCCGACTACCTGGAGCCGCGCGGGCTCCCGATCGCGGAGTTCGCCGCGATCCTCGTCTTCGCGCTGGGCGGCGCGATGCTCGTGTCCGCATCCGCGGACCTCATCGTCCTGTTCGTGGGCCTGGAGCTCATGGTGATCCCGGGTTACCTCCTGGCCGGGTACCACAAGCGGGACGCGCTCTCGACCGAGGGCGCGATCAAGTACTTCCTGCTCGGCTCGTTCTCCAGCGCCATCTTCCTGTTCGGCCTGGCCTACATCTGGGGCCTGACCGGGTCCACCCGGATCGCCGACGTGGCAACCCGGATCGGCGAGATCGTCGCCGGGCAGGCGACCCTCTCGCCAGGGCTCGCGATGGGCCTGGCCTTCCTGACAACGGGCGTCGCGTTCAAGATGGCCGCCGTCCCGTTCCATTACTGGACGCCGGACGCGTACCAGGGCTCGCCGACGCCGGTGACCGGCTACCTGTCGGTGGGCCCGAAGGTGGGAGCGTTCGCGGTGATCCTGCGCGTCTTCGCGGAGGCGCTTCTCCCGCTTCGCCAGGAGTGGGTGATCGTCATCTTCGTCCTCGCCGCGCTGACCATGACGCTCGGCAACCTGGTGGCCCTGACGCAGGACAACGTCAAGCGGATGCTGGCCTACTCGTCGATCGCTCACACCGGCTACATGCTGGTGGGCCTCGCCGCGTACGCGGCGGGCGTGATGCAGGGCCTCGAAGGGCTGCTTTTCTACGGCGCCGCGTACGCCTTCATGAACCTGGGGGCGTTTGCCGTGATCGCCGCCCTCCAGAAGCGCCCCGGGGTGAGCGGCCGGCTGGAGACGTTCGCGGGACTCGGACGGCGCGAGCCGGCGCTCGGGCTCCTCATGGTCCTCTTCCTGCTCTCCCTGACCGGGATCCCGCCCACCGCCGGCTTCTTCGCCAAGGCATACGTGATCCTGGCGGCCGTCCAGGCGGGTGGATGGCTCACGGTGCTCGCCGTGATCGCCGTCCTGAACGCCGCCGCGGCTGCCTTCTACTACCTGCGGGTCATCGTCTACATGTACATGCGCGAACCCGTGGGCGAGTCGACGCCCATCGGCCACGGCGCGCTGCTCCGGCTGGGCCTGGCCATCACCGCGCTGATGACGGTGGTCCTCGGCCTGTTCCCCGGACTGATACTGACGAGCGTCTCGTCGGCCGCCCAGGCGATCGGGGTCGCCGTAGCCATCCGGTAGCGAGCGCCGGGCCGCGGCTGCCGGCATGGCCGGGCCGCAACTGCAGGCTCGACCGCGCAGCTGCAGGCTCGACCGCGCGGCGGCAGCAGGAGCAGTGCCGGGGCACCGGCAGACATTCCTCAGCGCGCCGGGCGGCCTTCCGTTTCGAGGGCCAGGGCAAGCGCCCGCAGCACGATCGCCGTCGAGGCGGGCTCCGGCAGGATGACGTCGGCGGTCGCGAGCAGCTCCGCGGGCGACTCCCGGGGACCGCGGACCCCCAGCAGGAGGCTGGCGGCCAGGCGCCCCGCGATGCGCTCCCTGGCGACGGCCGCGAAGGCTTCCGCGTCGGAACGGTCGTCACCGATGACCAGCGCGGTCGATGAGCCATGCCGCTTCAGGAGCCGGGCAACGGCTTCTCCTTTCGCCCCGGCCTCCTCGGGCCGAAGCTCCACGATCCGGCGGCCCTCCCACCTCCGGAAGCGCGGGCGGCGAAGCGCCGACGGGAGCGCGGCCGCCGCATCGTCAAGCGCGGCGAGAATCCGGGCGCGGGCGGCCGGGGCGTCGTCGGCGGCCCTGAAGTGGAAGGCGACCGAAGATCCCTTGGGTTCCACGTAGAGCCACTCCGCATCGACGAGCAGTCGCGCGACGTCGTCGCCGAGGCGCTGGGCAACCGCGCGGTGCGCGGCGAGGCGCGGGTCGTGAGCCACCCTGAGCCGCTCGGCGGCGGCGCCCACGGGAAGATCCCCGCCCTGGATCCCATGGTCGCCGAGGTAGGTCAGCCCGCCGACGCGGACGCGGCCGGCGACGTCCAGGGCGGCGCGGCCCGACAGGATGGCGAGCGCGAGCCGGTCGGGCCGTCGGCGAGCGACACGGGCCAGCCGTCGCAACGCGAGGCGGGCGGCAGGGAGGATCGCCGGCGCCGTGGGATCGGGGGAGATCGGCGTCAGCGTCCCGTCGAAGTCGCACACCACGAGGAGCCCGCCGGGCACCCCGGCGAGCGCGCGGACGGCGATGACTGCCCGCTCGACCGCGGCCGCTGCCGGATCGTCGATGGCCTTCCCCGCACGGCGGCCGCGGGCGGCCCCCACGCTACGGCGTGACCGTCATGCCGGGCAGGATCGACTCGAGGCCCTGCGCCATCACGTCTGGGCCGATCCCGCCGAGCGCGGCATCGCGCACAACCCCCTGGGCGTCGATGAAGTAGTGGACGGGCAGGGCAGCCGCGTCCCAGGTCCGGGCGCGCGAGCCATCCTCGTCCAGGCCGACCGGGAAGACGACGTTCAGCGAGGCGACGAACGGCGCCACGGTCGGTTCCCCCTCGCGGACGTGGATCGCGAGGACCACCAGACCCGTCCCCGCGTATCGGGCCGCGAGACCATTCATGACCGGGTACTCGTCGCGGCAGGGCGGGCAGTAGGTGCCCGTGAAGACGAGCCAGACGGGCCGGCCCCGGAGCGCGGCGAGGTCGATCGTACCGCCACCGACCTGCGGAGCGGTGAGGGCGGGGGCCGGCTTGCCAACCAGCGGGAACGGCGAGACGGTCTGGCTGGCGCCGGGCACGGGCGTGATGTCGCCCCCGTCCACCGCCGGTGGCGTGGCGCCGACAGCCGGTGCCGTCGACGATGCAGCCGGCGCCACCGAGGCCGCCGGAGGCGCGGGCGTCAGCCGGACGGCGGGGGCGGGCATGAGCACGATCACCGCCGCGCCGAGGCCGATGGCGGCACCGATGCCCACGACAAGCCCGACCAGGACCGCGATGAAGCTCCGCATCACGCAGGAGCGTAGCGCGCGAGCCCCTCGACTGCGCGACGCGGTCCGGCTGGCCGACGCTGGGCCCGGCAGGCCGGCGACGGGCGCGGCGAAGGCCGGAGGCCCGATCGGACCCTCCGCCCGCCAGTCCGGGACCTACCCCCTGGACCTACGAGACCCCTGGACCGGCGGGCCCGCTCCCGCTGGTAGCATGAGTGTTCGAATGCGATCGATCGTCGACTGGGTGGGCGGCCGCTTCCTTCCGGCGGCCCTGACGGCGGCGGGCGTGACGCTGCTTGGGGCGGGACTGCTCACCTACGGCTTTCCCGCCCAGGCGACCGCGCCTCCGAGTCCCCCGGCGTTCGTCTCGGCGGCCCCGGGGATATCGCCCTCCCTCGTGCCCTTCCCGACACTTCCCGCGCTTCCCACGCCGGGTGCTTCGAGCGGCGCCTCGGCGAGCCCCTCCGTGGCGCGGGTCGTCACGCGCGTGGTCATTCCGGCCCTCGACATCGATCTTCCGGTGGTCCGCCCGCCGAGCGACCCCAACGCATTCCCGTACTGCAACGTCGCGGAGTACCTCCCGTCCATGAGCCGTCCCGGCTCGCCAGGGACCACGTACCTGTTCGCCCACGCCCGGGAGGGCATGTTCCTGCCCCTGCTCCTCCAGTCGCGGATCGACAACGGGAGCGCCATGATCGGGATGCTCGTCCAGGTCTACACGAGAGATGACCAGCTCTTCCTCTACGAGATCACCCGGGTCCTGCGCCACCAGTCGCAGCTTTACAGCGAGCCCCAGCAGGAGCTGGCGCTCCAGACGTCGGAGGGTCCGCGCCAGGGTGTCCCCGGCTACACCGGGCTCGTCCTGATCGTGGTGGCCGAGCCGCTCAGCTCCGGGCCGGCCGACCATGCGGCCGCCAACCCCACCCCGCAGCCCGTCGTCTGCCAGTAGCGGCGGATCGCCGGACGGCTAGATCCAGTCGAGCCTGCGCAGCACCCCAAAGATCGCCAGCGAGAGCGCCACGATCGCGGCCGTGACGAGCCAGAATCCCGGTGCCTCGGTGCGGGCAAAGGCCGCCCCGGCCTCGCTCATGCCGAAGATCCCCGCGAATGCCCCGATCCCCGCCAACACCACGGTGATCCCGGTCAGCCGCTTCATGATCAGCGACAGGTTGTTGTTCACGGTCGAGAGATAGACATCGAGCGCTCCGGAGACGAGCTCGCGATAGGAGTCGTACTCGTCGGCCAGGTGAACCGCATGGTCGTAGACGTCGCGGAAGTAGATGATGTTGTCCGGCGCGATGAGCGGAAGGGTGCGGTTCGTGAGCTGGTTGAAGATCTCGCGCTGGGGCGCCATGACGTGGCGGATCTCGACCAGCGACCGCTTGAGCGCGAAGAGCCGCTCCAGCGTGGCGCGTCCAGGCTCGTCGACGATGCGGTCCTCCAGGTCGTCGATCTCGTCCTCCAGCCGATCGAAGACCGGGAAGTACGCGTCCACGAGCGCGTCCAGGAGCGCCCACAGGAGGAAATCTGCCCCGCGCTCCAGCAGCGGACCGGCGCCGTCGCGGAGATGCTGGGCCGTCCAGGGGTCCCACGACGACGGGTGCACGGTCAGCAGGAAGTTGCGCGCCAACACGAAGTCGATCTCGTCGGTCTGGACCTCGCGGCCGTAGGTGATGGCAAACGCCACCAGGTGGACGTGCTCGCCGGTCAGCTCCAGCTTCGGACGCTGGTTGCGCTCCTCGATGTCCTCGGCCACGAGCGGGTGCAGGCGCAGGCGCCGGGCAACCGACTGCGTCAGCGCCGGCGACGGGTCGGCCAGGTCGACCCAGTAGCGGGACGCCGGGTTCTGGTCTGCGTCGGCGAGCGCCTCGAGACCGGCGAGGGATCGGGCGCCGCCTTCGCCCCACGCCTCGATCCGCAGCCCGATGGCGGCCTGTGCCCCAAGCCCGTCAGACGAGGGTGACGGGCTCGCGTTCGGCGCCGTCGCTTGCTTCGGCCCCGTCGGTGTCATCCCCGCCTCCTCCGGCACCCGCGGGCTCCGATGTGCCCGTCTCGGCGGAGAGCATACGCGGCCGCCCGCCGAGCACGAGCGCAGCCGGCACAGCGGCGGCCGTCACCCCGGCAGCCACCAGGAACAGCACGACCATCGTCTCGGACGCCTTGCGGGCCGCCCACGTCTCCAGGGCGTTGACGACGAGCGGGTCACGGAGCGGGCGGCTCGCGAGCGCCGCCGGGACGATCGACTTGTACGCGTTGGGCGAGGCATAGACGTCGGCCGAGAGCCGACTGATCGCCGTGGAGCCGTAGGCCGTCAGGACGGCCAGCCCGACCGCCATCCCCATCATCCTCGCCACGGTGACGGTGGCGCTCGCCGCCCCGAAGCGGTGCCGTCCCACCGCTTCGACGGCCGCCGTCGACCGCGGCGTGACCGTCATGCCGAAGCCCAGGCCGAACAGGCCACCCCCGGCCGCAACCGCCCCGAGGTCCACGTCCGCCGTCCAGGTGCCCATCCAGGCCAGGCCCGCGATCGACGCGACGAGTCCGACCAGGGTCACCACGCGCAGCGAGATGCGGCGGACCAGCCAGCCCGATGCCAGTGCCCCCACGGCCGTCGCAAAGGCGAGCGCCCCGAGCGCCACGCGCTGCTGGTCTGGACCGCCGTAGAGCACGCGGTCAACGAAGACGGCCACGCCCACGATCGCGGTCGCGAAGCCGTACCCGGTCAGGAGCGAGACCAGGGCGGCGGAGCTGAACACGCGGTTCGTGAAGAGCCGCGGGTCAAGGAACGGGTCCGGCCGTCGGAGCCCGTGGACAACGGCCGCGATCGCCGAGGCGATGCCAAGGGCCACCAGCCCGACCGACAGCAGGATGGGGTCGACCCCGAGCGTCTCGCCCGCGCCGCCCGTCTCGCCGACCAGCGTGACGCCCAGGAGGATCGCGCCGGCCGCGAGCGTGAACAGCAACGCCCCGGCGAGGTCGAGGCGAGCCCGCGTTCGGGGGGTGTCCCAGCCCGCCGTCGCCGCCCAGCCGAGCGCGAGCGCGGCGATCCCGATGGGGACGTTCACATAGAAGACCCACCGCCAGGCAGGAGCGGCGAGGTCCAGGAGCGGCCCGCTGAGGTAGCCGAAGCGGGCCAGCGCCGCCTCCGGCCGGAAGGCCCCGAGGATCGCGGCGCCCAGGAACGGGCCTGCCGCCATGCCCAGGAAGGTGAGCGCCCCGATGATCCCCAGCGCACGAGGGCGTGCGTGTCCTTCGTACAGGTGCGAGGCGGCAGCCGTGGCGACCGGCACCAGCGCCCCGCCCCCGACTGCCTGCACGATGCGCCCGACGATCAGCCCGTCGAGGGTCCCGGCGCTGCCGGCGAGCAGCGATCCCAGCGTGAAGAAGACGAGCGCACCGAGGAACAGGCGCCGGACGCCCCACAGGTCGGCCAGGCGGCCGGCGAGCGGCATGGTGCCCACGTAGACCAGGAGATAGGCGTTGATGATCCAGCTGGCGTGGCGGAGGTCGGTCCACGAGCCCAGGTCCGCGACGATGGCGGGCAACGCCACGGCCGTGATCATCAGCTCCAGGCCGGCCAGGAAGACGCCTGCCGCCAGCACGACGAGCAGGACGAGCGCGGCCCGGCGGTCCATGCTTGGAGTGTAGGGGAGGGCTCGCAGCACCGATGCCGGCCGGCCTGGAGATCGAGCGGAAGTACCTGCTATCCGGCGCGCCATCCGACGCGGAGCTGGCGAACCTGGGCGCGCAGCCGCACCCGATCGAGCAGGTCTATCTCCGATCCGAGGGTGACTGGGTCCGCCGGATCCGGAAGGTCGAGGCGGATGGACGAATCCGCTACGTAGCGACTCGGAAGCGCGAGATCGCCGGGATCACGAGGGAAGAGCACGAGGAAGAGCTGGATGCGGCCGCCTACGATCGGATCGCTCTCGCGGATGCGGATCCGGCCCGTCGTGTCATCCGCAAGGTGCGCCACGTCTTCCCGTTCGCCGGCCACCTGCTGGAGCTGGACGTCTTCGTCGAGCCACCCGGCCTCGTCCTGCTCGAGGTGGAGCTGGAGGACGCATCGGAGGTGCCGCTGCTCCCGCCCGTGGTCGTGGCTCGGCTGGTCCGGGAGGTCAGCCTCGAGAGCGCATATATGAACCACGAGATCGCACTCCGGCCGCCATCACCGGCCGAGCTGGCGCTTGACGACGGGCGTCGCGGCGGGGCACGCTCCGCACCATGAACAACGTGGACCCGGAACGCGACGACGAGCTGGACCTGCCGCCGGCCGAGGCGGAGCGCGACCGGCGCCGGGATCACGACCTCCGTGCAGCGGAACGCGAGGGGATGCGCACCGGGCTCGCGAAGCAGTTCAAGCAGGTGCTCGACGCGCAGTTGAAGCGCGCCCGCGAGGCCGAGGACGAGCTGACCATCGACGAGCGTCGAACGCGCGAGCCGAAAGGCTCGCACCGCTCTCGCCGCGGGGCCGGGCACCCGCCCGAGTGAGCCGGTCTGTCGCCACGGCGACGGACCGGGGTCCGACGCGATTGGTGGCATTCTGAGGGCGTGAGTCACTCGACTCGGCATCCGGCGGCCGCGCTGGTGGCCGCGCACCTTTCGCAGCTGGAGAGACGATGAACCCGACCGGACTCCTGCATCGGGCGGGGCAGAGCCTGTGGCTCGACAACATCACCCGCGACCTCCTGACGAGCGGGACCCTCGAGCGGTATGCCCGCGACCTCACGGTCACCGGCCTCACCTCCAACCCGACCATCTACGATCGCGCGATCGGTGGCACCTCCGCCTACGACGAGGCGATCCGCGGGGCCGCGGCCCGTGGAGCGAGCGCCGAGGAGACGTTCTTCGATCTCGCGCTCGACGACCTGCGCAATGCCGCCGACATCTTCCGGCCCGTCTTCGATCGGACCGGCGGCGTCGACGGCTATGTGTCGCTCGAGGTCTCGCCCGTCCTCGCCCATGACACGGCGGCGACCGCCCGCGAGGCGGCGCGGCTGCATGCGCTCGGCGCGCGCCCCAATCTCTTCATCAAGATCCCGGGGACGGCGGAGGGCCTCAAGGCGATCGAGGACTCGATCTTCGCCGGGGTGCCGGTGAACGTCACGCTCCTGTTCTCCAGGCCGCAGTACCTCGCCTGCGCGGAGGCGTACACGCGGGGCATCGAGCGACGGATCGAGGCCGGCCTCCCGGCCGCAATGGGCTCGGTTGCGTCGGTCTTCATCAGCCGCTGGGACCCGGCGGTCGCGGGATCGGTGCCGGAGGAATTGCGGAACAGGCTGGGCATCGCGATCGGCCAGCAGGTGTACGCCGAGTACCGGCGCTTCTTCGCCACCGACCGCTGGGGCCGGCTGCTGAACGAAGGGGCTCGCCCTCAGCGTCTCCTCTTTGCGAGCACGGGAACAAAGGACCCTGCTGCGTCGGACGTCCTCTATGTCGAGGGGCTGGCGGCTCCGCACACCGTGAACACGATGCCGGAGGAGACACTGCTCGCCTTCGCCGACCATGGACGCGTCGGCTCCCTGCTCACGGCAGACCCTGCCCCCGCGGACGCGCTCCTGGCGCGCTTCACGGCTGCTGGCGTCGACGTCGAGGCAGTCGGCACCGATCTGCAGGCGAAGGGCGCGGAGTCCTTCGTGAAATCCTGGAGGTCGCTCCTCGAGCAGATCGAGATCAGGGCTGCGCAGGTCGCAACGGCCAACTGAGCACGCGGGGTGCCTCCTCGCCGCGCGTCTTGACATCGACGCATGCCCTGGCTAGGATCAACCGGCCTTTATATAAATGGAGGTTGAGGCGCCGCGGGCGTTTGCCGAATGCGCCGCGACCCAGCCGAGGAGCCTTCC
>CAWFBS010000008.1:0-507500 GCA_963814115.1 uncultured Chloroflexia bacterium
GGTTCCAGCGGCGCACGATGAGGCCGGTCTGAAGCTGGAGGGCCAAGTGAGCCGGGCGCAACGGCGGATCGTCTGGGGCGTGGGACTGTGGACAGTCCTTCTCCTCGCGGTCGCGATCCTCGTGGCCGGGGAAGCGATGGCGAGCCTCTACAGCGGCCAGCAGGCCTGCTTCTTCAACTTCCCAGCAGTGGCGTGCCCCGGGCGGTGATGACCCCGCTGTCGCGCGACTGACGTTCGCCTTCTTCGGCGTCCCGGCCATCTGGCTGCTCGGGATCATCCTGGCGATCGTTGGGCTGGCCGTTCGGAGACGCCTCACTAGGCGAGGTTGAGACCGAGCGCGCATCCATGCCGGTCACTCCGACCTGCCTGCCGTCACGCATGGGTCACCGCGCCCGAGACCGTCAACTTCGCCGACCAGGCCGCGGGGTCGTTGTGCCCGCCGCCCGCGGCGTCGTCGCGTGGTCGGCCTTCTTCGGCCGCGGCCCTTCTCGATGTCGTAGGCGACCTGCATGTAGCTCTTCTCGGCCGGCGCCTTGGAGGTCATCAGGTCGTCGCGCCACTCCATGTGGAGCTCGACGCCGTACGGCGGGTCGGTCACGAGGAGCCGCGGCCGCGCGCCGGCCAGCAGCGGTCTACGTCGGCCTGGACCATGGCGTCGCCGCACAGGATCGGTGGGTGCCGAGTGCGAATAGGTCGCCCGGCCTCACCCCGGCTCCGCGGGCGGGTCGGGGACGGCGTCGGGGTCGGTCAACCCGGTCTTCGGCTCGCCGCCGGCGAGGTCGGCCAGGAGCGCGGCGAGCCCGTCGTCGTCGACCGCGACCTCGGCCAGGAGCGCGCGCAGCTTCTCGTCGTCGGCCTCGGCCATCGCGCCGATCGGGTCGAGCGTCGCGAGGACGAGGCCTCCTCGGCGGGGTCGAGGTCGACGTCCAGGACCGGCACCGACGGCTGCGCCGCGGCGCAGCGCGAGGGCGACCCGGCGTGCCCGTCGACGACGCAGCCGGAGCGGCGGTCCACGAGGACCTGCCCGACCCAGCCGACCGCGTCGAGGGCGCCGGCCAGGGCGTCCTGCTGGCCTTCGGGTGGACGCGCCAGTTGCCGGGGTTGGCGAGCAGCTGGTCGGCGCCTCCTCGCCGGAGCCGACGATGCGGTTGCGCCACGCGGGCGAGGCGGCCTGGGCGGTGGCGCTGGTGGCCGCACGCCGGCTCACCGCGGCACCCGGGCCGGCACAGGCGCCCACGGGCGAGCCTGGCCGGATCCGCGGTCAGCGACTGACACGATCGCGAAACCCGGCCGGGGGAACACAAGCGGAGGGCGCCAGTCTGCAAGCGTCCGCGCGCCTAGGGTCTACCCCGCCCCCGCCGGTCGAAGCACCCTTGCTGGAGTTGCACGACCGGCACAGCACCGACGTGTGGCGATGTCGAACGGGCGCCGCCCGCGGCCAGCGGGACCACGTGGTCGACCGTGAGATCGCTCGCCCGGTGGGCAGGGCGCCTGTAGCCCGGGCACCAGTCGCCGCGCTCGCCGCGCCAGGCGCGCAGCACGCGGGCGGAGAGGCGCTGCCAGGCGCGGGCGCGGTGACGGCGCTGTGCCGGCCGGGCTGGAACGCCTCGCGTGCGCTTCACAGCGGCTGCCCGCACGGCTGGTGACGACGCCGCAGACCGTGCACAGCTTCACCCGCAGATCGTCGGCGGGGTGGCTGGCGCGGTCTCGCTTCGGGTGCTCACCTGCGGGGCCAGCGACAGCTCGACGCCATGCCCATCGGCAGCCCGGACAGCAACGGCGAACCGCAGCGACCTCGGGCCAGGGTTCGGGCGGCGGCCCTAGCGGAGCTACTACCCGGCACTCTCCGCGTGGTGCACCTCAGCGCTTTGGCTCAGGCCGCGGCGGCTCGACATGACGGCGGGCAAAGTCCACGAGGTCCTTGCTGGCCCCGCCTTCGCGCAGGTATGTGACGACTTCCGACGTCACGTGGCGTGCCGCTGGATCCTTGCGGACGATGGTCGCCCCAGCGGCGGTGTCCGGGATGATGCGGTTTCGGTCTGAGGTCATCGGTCGGCTCCCCCTACAGGTCTCGCAATGCCAGCTCTAGCAGGCTGATGAGGCCGGTGACTTGACGATGGTTGCAGGCATCGATGAATGGCTTGTGGACACCGCTTTGCGTGCAGTCTACAGAGACGCACCCGATGAACTGGCCCTTGGCGTCTTTGAGTGGCGTCACAAAGATGCTCCAGTAGCGGGATGTGTTGCGGAACTCCTGCCACGTGATGTTGAACCGATGTTCCGCCGGGATAGCCGTGAACGTCGCCTCGTCGGCCACGTGCAGCCCTGTGAGGTCCGCCTCGACGTCTTGGCCAGATTCCCAGCGACACCGACGGCGCCTCGGCCTTTGGTCCAGGTGACGCCCGAGTCCTTGCGACGCTCGATTCGATAGCCCAGTAGGCGATCCAGCTTGTCACCGTTCACCCGCCACGGGTGAACGGCCAGCGCTTCGAGTTGGAGGCCAGGACACAGCTCGTGCGCGGTGATGAGGAGTTGGTGACTGAGTGCTTCGATGTGGCGGTTCCCTGAACCCGGCGCAGCTGCCGCGTCAGCCGGATGCTGTTGATGGGCCCAATGAGGAGCGCCCAGATCCCAGCAACGAACAGGATGGGGTTGATGATGGCGGCGTTGTCCGTCCAGAACGCCGGATTGGGCTGGCCCAATGTGCGGCCAACATTGCCAATGGCCCAGACGGCACCAGCGAGAGCTGTGCCCCACAGACCGAACCATGCAAGGACGCTGCGGACGTCCTTCACTACCACCCTCATCCCGCGTCGTGACAGCTTGGGTGTCACGGACCGTAACACGGTGCACCGTGACTTGTGCACCAGCGTGACGATCTTGGCGCAGTCCGCCGTCGGGGCCCAAGCATGGCTCGGACCATGGTTGGGGTGAGCAGCGGTCGTCGCCACGTGATGCGACCGCCTGGACGATGCGCGTCAGGGCGGGGCTCCAGCCCCGCTACCACCAGCCACCCCTCCGCCCGCCCCCCGTAGATCAGCTGCTCGGTCGTCAGGCCCGACCGCGCCCGCAGGTCGGCCAGGTGGCGCTTCGCGGTGCTCGGCCGGACGCCGACTCGTGCCGCCGCCTCGGGCACGGACCCTCCGGCGGCGACGTAGGCCGCCAGGACGTCGACCTGGCGGGGCGTCGGCGTCCGGGGGAGCGTGCCGCGCAGGTAGCCGTCCCTCACCGCGGCGCCCGCCGGTGTCGCGCTCTTGACCGTGTCGTGGACGCCCATGGCGATCTGCGCGATCCCGAACCAGGCCAGGAACGCGGCGAACAGGGCGGCGGGGGTGAACACCCCGACCGAGATCACGGCCACGCTGACAAGCAGGGCGGACAGGGCGAAGGCGACCGTCGGCTCGCGGTCGGCGTTGATCCACGGCCCGACGACCACGAGCTGCTTCGCGATCGCGATGAGGCCCGTGATGAGGGCGGCCGAAGCGGTCGCGCCGGCGGCGGTGAGCACGACCGCGAAGGTGAGGTCCTCCATCACGTCCTCCTACCTGACCAGGCGGGTGTAGCCGCGGGCGACCCAGCCGGTGCGGGTGCCGGCCTTGACCTCGAGCCAGTCGGTCCGGGCGGCGCCGTTGACGGTGTACCTCCCGCCGTACTTCTCGAGGCGGGTGGTGGCGACGTCGCGCCCGTGGGCGAGCGAGGCGACCCTCGCGGCCGCGGTCGTCGGGGCCCTTGCGGACGTTGAGGCTCGGCCGCGCGGTGACGTCGACCGTGTGTGCGTAGGCGATCGGGTGCTCGATCGCGTCGACGGCCTTCCACGCGCCGTTGATCCGCGGGACGTACGTCGTTGGGCATCCAGCAGTCGCCGCCGACGCCCCAGGCGGCGCCCCAGCGAGTTGCGCAGGCGCAGGCCTCGCTGCGTCCCAGCCGTACGCGACGATCGCGTGCCCGCCGACGACCGCGTCGGGCGCCGGCAGCGTGCCGTCGGCGCGCGGGCGGAACCACGACTGGTGCCAGGGGGTCGAGAGCACGACCGGGCCGAGGTCGTGGATCGCCGCCTTGATCGCCGCGGGGTCCCGCGGGACGGCGTAGTAGGCGGCGATCCTGTGGCGGCCCGCGTCGCCCGAGGCCACGACGGGGTAGCCGACGGCGCGCATCCGGCTCATCGCGTCCCGGACGTACGCGCCGGCAGCCGTGCCGCCGATCTCGCGGAAGAAGCGCGGCTCGTCGAAGTCGAAGAGGCGCTCCTGGTCGCGCTTGTCCTGCCACGCCTTCATCGCCGACGGCGGAGTAGGCCACGCACATCGGGGTGGCGTGCTGGTCGAGCACGGGCGGCATGCCGGGCGCGGCGTACGACGCCGGCAGGGCGGCGGTCGGCTCGATGCCCTCGGCCGCGTACAGCGCGGACACCGGGTAGTCGCGCTCGTCGGGCGGGTCGGGCAGGGCGCCCAGGCCGTAGGTGGCAAGGTCGTCGGTCACGGGGGGTCCTCCGGTCAGGGCAGCGCGGGGTTGACGGCCTTGGCCAGGGCGGCGACGAGCTGCATGCCGACGGCGACGAGGCTGACGAGCGACGCGCCGAGCGCCCAGCGCGCGAGGACGAGCGCCCCGTCGGCGCGGTTCTGCCAGGCGAGGATCCGGTCGAGGTCGCGGTCGTGCCCGTCGAGGCGGGCGTAGATGGAGTCGGCGGACCGCTGCATGGCGGCCCGCCGCTCGACGCCCGCCGCCTGGTCCCGCGCGATCGCGTCGACGGCCGCCTTCAGGCCGCGGATGTCCTCGCGCAGCTCCATGAGCAGCTCGCGCTGCGTGAGGCCGGCGTCGTCGCCCGCGGCCGCCACGTCAGGCGCTGCCGTCGGACCGCGCGTCGGGGAGGGGGAGGTGCCCCATCTCGGACGGCGGCGGCCGGGTCGGCACTGGGGAGGGTGCGGCCGACCAGTAGGAAGTGCCCCGCCGCGGCGGGGCGGATCGGAGCGAGGCTGTGGACCACGCCCTGATGGTCAGCCAGCCGCCTCCCCGCGGGTATCGGTCAGTTGACCGGGGGATTTAGGGGGCGAGGACGGCGTCCGCGCCCTCACTGGGCCCGATCGGAGTGAGCGTCTGCTGCGCGGCGGAGGATGTCCAGGTAGATCAGGTAGCCCAGGACGATCGTGACGAGGCCGAGGGGAATGCCGGCGGGGAGGAAGCCGCCGACCAGCCAGAGGACGAGGGCTGCCTCGACGAGGGCGCCCAGCGCGATGCCCAGCCGGCGGAGAGCGGGTGTCATGCTGACCTCCAGGAGCGGTTATCCCCGTGTGCGCTACTCAAAGCGCGTCTCCGAGGTCGACGTCACCGGGCCCACCAGGGGCAGCGCGGCGGCGACGACGCCGAGCGATGCGAGGACGGCGGCCGCGAGGAGCGCGGCGCCCGCCAAGTCCGGCGGCGGGACCGGCGTGCCGGACTGCGCGCGGAGCAGGACCTGCACCACGAGCGTGCCGAGCAGGGCCGAGACGGCGGACACGGCGACGAGCGGCGCCGACGCCTCGAGCAGCAGGACCAGGCGAAGGCGGCCGAGCGGCATCCCCGCGAGCCGCAGCAGGGCGAACGGCACGCGCCGCTCCACGAGGCCGGTCGCCACAGCGATCGAGAGGCTCGCCCCGGCGAGGAGCAGCGCGCCGATCACGCCCAGCGAGACGACCCTCGCGAGCTCGTCCATCGACGCCGAGGCGTCGGCCGACTGCTCGGCGCGCGTGGCGACGATCGCGGTCGGCATCGACCGCTCGATCACGGTGCGCGCGCGCTCGATGGCCGCCGGGGAACCGTCGGTTCCCACGGCGATCCTCGTCGGGACGAGGGCCGCGAGGCCCGGCCCGAGCGCGGCGGGCTCGATCAGGACCGCGGGGACGGACGCGGCGGGGTCCGCGGGGGCGTCCGGCGCGTAGCGGTCGACCCGGTCGGCCGGGACCGAGAGGGGGGTCGCGAAGCTCGGCCCCGTCGGGAGGACCGCGGGCTCGGACAGGAAGCCGAACGACTGGGCGCTGCCGGCAGTGATCGCGCGGCCGCCTGGCCCGAGGTGCTCGAGGCCGCCGCCGCACGACAGCCCCGGGGCGTCGAGCACGGCCACGAGCGAGGCGCAGTCGACGACGACCGCGACGTCGGGCTGGCTGCCGTCGGCCGTCTCGGGCGTGGTGACGACGACCTCGCGCAGGACGGCGACCGACGTCACCCCTGCGGTCGACCGCAGGGCGGCGGCCGTCGCCTCGGCCGCCGCCTCGTTCCCATAGCGCGAGACGAGCGCGCCGGGGCGGAGCGCGAGCTGGTCGGCCGCCGGCGCCGCGGCCCGCGCGAACGACGCGAGGCCGAAGAACGCGCTGCCCACGAAGACGGCGAGCACGACGCCCGCCACCGCGACGAATGAGCCGGCGGGCTCGTCGAGGAGCCGCCGGCCGGCGAGGAGCGCGACCGGGCCGCGCGCCCCGCGCGCGACGGCGGCGCCGACCGCCGCCGTCAGCCACGGCCCGGCGTAGGCGATGCCCAGCACCACGCCGAGGAACGGCACGCCGACCATCGCCGGCACGAGCGAGCCGCGGACGCCGTGCGCGAGGATGGCCACCGCCGCGACGAACGCGGCGAGGCTCGCGGCGAGGGGCAGGAGGCGGCGGCGGCGCAGCGGCGCGGGCCGCGCGCGGCGCTGGACGCCGAGCGGGGACACGACCAGCCCTCGGATCGCGCTCACGGCGGCGGCCGCACCTGCCGCCGGGACGGCCAGAAGCAGCGCGGCGGCCGGGCCCGGCGGCGGCGCGATGGACTCCGCGAACCAGCCCGCGCCCACCAGCGGGACCTGCGCGACGAGCGGCCGGAGGGCGAGGAACAGCGCCACACCCGCGGCGGCGCCCGGCACCGTGGCGACGAGCGACTCGACGGCGGCGAGCGCCTGCACCTGGCGCGGCGTCGCGCCCACCAGGCGCATCGCGGCGAGCCGTCGGCCGCGGCGCGCCGCCGACAGCCGGCTCGCCATCGCGGTGAACACCACCACCGGGGCGAGGGCGCCGATCACGGCGATCAGGACGATCACTTGGACGATGGGGCTCGACGGCATCGGGACCTCGCCAGTCCCGTCGAGGAGAGCGGCGACCCGCACGCCGTCGGGCCGGTTGCCAACCGCGAGGAGCTCGGTCGGGGCCATGCCGACGACGGCGGCGAGCTCGTCGGGCGCCATGAGTCCGGCGTCGGAGATCGTCCCGGCCACCCGGCCGAAGCGGTCGCCGAGCTCGTCGGCGGGGCTCGTGGCGATCAGCCGCGCGAGGGCCGGCGAGACGAAGGACTCGCCCGCCGCCGGGACGCGCGGGAGCCCCGGCGGGACGGGCGCGTCAGCGGACAGGGCTGCGACCTCGATCCGGGCGACGGAGAGGCCCCGCCAGTGGTCGCCGGTCCGCAGCATCGCCAGGCCGGCGGAGGCGTTGCTCGGGTCGTCGACGACGCTTGGCGTGTCGCGCCAGGCGGCGTGGTCGTACCGGGTCTGGAGCGCGGGGGCGAAGGACAGGGCGAACAGCAGGATCGCGGTGCCGAGCGCCACCGCAAGCGCGGAGAGCATGGTCGCCGCCCTGCCCGCGCGCCCGCCCGCGAGCGCGAGCCGGAGCCCGAGGCGGATCACGCAGCGCCGCCGGCCACCACGCGGCCGTCCCGCATCACGACCTCCCGGTCGGCGTAGGCCGCGATCCGCGGCTCGTGCGTCACGAGGAGAACCGTCACCCGGGCGGCCCGCGAGGCCGCCGTCAGGAGCTCCATCACCTGCTCGCCCGCGAGGCTGTCGAGCGACCCGGTCGGCTCGTCGGCGAAGACGACGCGGGGCGCCGGTCACGAGCGCGCGGGCGACCGCGACGCGCTGCGCCTGCCCGCCCGACATCTCGCCGGGCCGGCGGCCCTCGAGCCCGTCGAGCCCGAGGCGAGGGAACATCGCGGCCGCGCGCTCCGTCGCCGCCGCCCTGGCGATCCCGCCGAGCATCAGCGGGAGCGCGACGTTCTCGACCGCCGGGAGCTCTGGCACGAGCTGGCCGAACTGGAAGACGAAGCCGAAGTCAGTCCGCCGCAGCGCGGCTCCGGTCGGCGTCGGCGAGGCTGTCGATCCGGCGGCCGTCGAACTCGACCGACCCGCCGTCGGGCCGGAGGATGCCGGCGAGGCAGTGGAGCAGCGTCGACTTGCCGCTGCCGGACGGACCCATCACGGCGACGACCTCGCCCTCGCCGATCGAGACGTCCACGCCCCGGAGCGCGGGAGTGAGGCCGAAGCCGTGCTCGAGGCCCTCGCCCCGCAGGATCGTGCCCGCTCCAGAGGCCGTGACGGCGGCAATGGCGCTCGCGCCCTCCAGCCCGTGGTCGCTCATCCCTCACCCCCTGTGGCGGAAATCGGAAGCAGCGGCGGGAGCACCCCGGCGAGGTCGGCCGCCCGCGCCGCGGTCAGCTCGATCCACCGCAGGTCCGCCTCGAGGTGGAACAGCGCGTAGTCGGCGAGCAGCGCCACCGGCAGCGCGGCGGTGCGCCGCAGGGCGGTCAGCTCCCGCATCCTCGCAAGATGCGCGGTGCGCTGCGCGTCGAGGAGCGGCTCGACGGGCCGTCGCGTGAGCACCGCCAGCGCGACCTTCGTGAAGAGCGCCGCCTGGAGGTGAGGCTCGGGGTCGATCGGCTCCGAGAGCCATGCCGCGAGGGCCTCGGCGCCGCGGCCGGTGATTTCGTAGAGGCGCCGCTCCGGGCCCTCGAGCTGGGCCGTCCCCGCCACCGCGACCTTGCCGTCGCGCTCCAGGCGCGCGAGCGTCGCGTAGACCTGGCCGAAGGCAAGGGGCCGGTCCGGCGAGAGGTAGCGGTCGAACAGGCGCTTGAGCTCGTAGCCGTGGCGAGGCGACGGCTCGAGCAGGCCGAGGAGCGCATTGCCGGTGGACACGAGTGCGACTATACACCGTGTGTATAGTGCCTGCGGCGCCGCAGCGCAGGTCTAGTCCTCATCCTCTGCCGCGCATGCTGGACTCATTAGGGTCCCCGCTCCAGTCAGCGGGAGGCTCGACCTCGCCGTTGGTAGGGCGCGTGTCGTGCCCGACGCCCGCGTCACGCGCTCCGCAGCCACTCGCACGGCTCGGGCGGCTCGGCGAGGCGCATCGACGAGATGGTCGTTGGTCGCGGGGCAATCCCTCTCGCCCCGACCATTCCCACACGCTCTTGCGTAGTCAACAATCCGTCGCGCATGGCCGCGTATCCGAGAAGTCGATGGGGTGGACCCGAGTGCCAGTCGTCCGTCGGAACAACCGCCTTGGGCCAGCGCCCACGTCAGGCGTTCCTCAAGGGGCCCGAGGCAAATTCACATGCCTCGGCCCGCGTAGACGAGCTGGCCTAAGCCTCATCCCCGGCGACGTGCCAACGCGATTTCCGAGGAGCGGTGGAACGTAGCTCAGGGAAATTCGTGCCGGAGCCGCCGCGATGCACTGTGGCTTTCGCGGGCGTCTCGTCTGCGCTGGTGAGTTATGGAGGAAGGACGCCAAGAGACCGCTAAGGTTCGCCCGCTCCGGGAGCCAGCCCGCCGCTTACACGGCGCCCTCGTACGCCGCCCGTAGCTTGGCAACGTCGAGCTTCTGCATGCTGAGCATCGCGTCCATCGCGCGGGCCGCACCAGCCAGGTCTGGTCCGGCGAGGTAGGCGCCTATCTCGCGCGGGACGACCTGCCACGAGAGGCCGAAGCGATCCTTCAGCCAACCGCACTGGCCGTGCTCGCCACCACCTTCCACGAGCGCCTCCCAGTAGCTGTCCACCTCAGCCTGATCGTCGCAGTCGATCTGGAACGAGACAGCCTCGGTGAATGGGAATTGGGGTCCGCCGTTGATGCCGGTGAAGCGCTGGCCTGCGAGCGTGAACGTGACCAGCAGCACTTCACCGGCCTTCGTGCTCGGGTTGTCGGCTGACGCGCGGATGACCTCGTCGACCCGGCTATCGGGGAAGAGCGACGTGTAGAACGCGGCAGCCTCCTCGGCCTGCCCATCGAACCACAGGTTCGGCGTGATCGCCTGCATCGTTCGCCTCGTGCTGTTGTCGCCTGGGCGGCGGAGCCTAGCATCCTCGTCTTCGCCCGTTGAATGCTCGTATGAGGCGCCGCGTCAGTTTCTCGGGCGCCGACATTCTCTCCCTCGGGCTCAAGCGGCCTTCACAAACCGGGATGTTCTGCGGTCGAGCTGCTTCTTGATGTAGCTCATCACCGGCGGGATCATCCCGGCTCGTTTCGCTGCCGCCCCACCGCCCTACCCCCGATAACCCTCCCACCGGTGGCCCAAAGAGACCGGGTCGGCGGAGGCGATCGATCTTGGCCCGTGACGCTTGCCCCGCGGTCGCTGAACGGAGTCCGGCCGCACACCATGGAAGCGTAGTGTCCAAACGGATGCCTTTACGCCAGACTGGTCGGGTGATGAAGCCGAGCACCGTCCCCTCCATACACGCTGAGCCGATCGCCGTCCATCCGGCGACGATCGACCGGTTTGACGACATCGGACCAGTGATTGACCGGTCGTGCTGGTGCCAGTGGTGGCGGCAGACTGCCGGTGAGTTCAGCCGCTCAAGCAGGTCAGAGCTGGTCTCGGCGCTGCGCGACCAGTGCGCCACGGAGCCTGTCCCAGGTGTCGTCGCCTACCTTGGCGACCTGCCCGTCGGATGGTGCGGCTTCGGGCCGCGCGGCTCGATGCGGCGGCTCGGGCGGAGCCGGACCATCCCCAAGGTCGACGACCTGCCCGTCTGGTCGATCGTCTGCTTCGACGTCCGGCCTGGGTACCGGCGGCGAGGCATTGCGAAGGCACTCCTGGCGGGGGCGATCGACTATGCACGTGCGCACGGCGCGATCGGCCTGGAGGCGTATCCGACCGATCCCGGAGGCACGCGACGCGACGCGACCTTCTCGTACACGGGCTTCACGAGCATGTTCGAGGCAGCCGGCTTCCGACGCGTCATCGAGACCGCGAGCCACGCCGATCGGCTGCCACGCTGGCTGATGCGTCTCGATCTCGAGCACCCTTCAGAAGCGCGACGAGTGTCGCCGCACGACGAGCCGGGGGTGGCGCGGTGAGCACGGAACAGACCACCGCGACGCGGCCCACGACGGACCTGCTCGGGCCATCATCCGTGCACCCCGAGGACCGGCCGCGCGCGCTCGTCGCGTGGAGCAGCGGGAAGGACGCAGCCTACGCGCTGCACGAAGTGCGTCAGGCCGGCGAGGTCGAGGTCGTCGGACTCCTGACGACGGTGACGCGGGCGTTCGATCGGGTGTCCATGCATGGCGTTCGGGAGGTCCTGCTCGAGGCGCAGGCAGCCTCGGTCGGCCTGCCGCTCACCCGGGTGGAGATCCCATACCCATGCCCGAACGAGGTGTACGAGCAGGCGATGGCCGACGCCCTGGCATCCGCGGCCGCCCGCAGCGTCACGCATGTCGTCTTCGGGGATCTCTTCCTCGCTGACATCCGCGCCTACCGGGAAGCTCAGCTGGCCCGGGCCGGGTTCACGGGCGTGTTCCCGCTGTGGGGACGCGGCACGACAGCTCTCGCTCACGAGATGATCGCGGCCGGACTGGACGCTCGCCTCGTCTGCGTCGACCCGTCCTGCCTGGACCGCTCCTTCGCGGGTCGGACCTTCGATCGTGCCCTGCTCGCGGAGCTCCCGGCCGGCGTCGACCCGTGCGGCGAGAACGGGGAGTTCCACACTTTCGTGGCTGACGGGCCCATGTTCGCCCGTCCCGTGCCCGTGAGTCCGGGGATCATCGTCGAGCGGGACGGCTTCGTGTTCGCCGACCTCGTCGCGTCGTGACCGAGCCCTTCCCCTCCACGAGGACGCTTACGATCCCGGTGATGTGGTCCGGCTGGAGGTCAGGGTGTCTGTCCTCTGGCCCGACGAGGCTAGGGTGCGTCCGCTCTTGACCCGACGTGCGGTCCGCGCTCGCTCTTGTTTCCAAGTGGTGTCATTCGAAGCAACGCCGTCGAGTAGGCGACCGGGCGACCGTGTCCCCGACGCTTCGATGCATACATCGCCGTGTCGGCGCGCGCGACGAGCGCATCGGCACTAATCGCGCGGCGACCCGAATGGGCCACCCCGATGCTGACCTGAAGATCGAGCGTGGCGGCGGAGAGACGCGCCGGTCGGTTGACCGCCCTCGCGATCCGACCCGCCACGCTGAGGGCAGTTTCAGCACCGGCGATCCCGGGGCAGACAACGGCATGGCAGCGGGCACGCTGTGCCGGGCGCTCGTGCTTCTCGACCGCGCCCTCGTCGTGGACCTGATCAGGTTGACGCTCGACCACGGGGTCTTCGACGTACGGGCCGCGGGCAACCTCGCCGAAGCCGTGGCGATCATGGCGGAGTGGCAGCCGGACATCACGATCGTCGACATGGACCACGCTGACAGCACCGCGCTGCTCAACCTGCTCGGCGAATCGAGCGGCCTTCGGCGGACCGGCACACCGGTCCTGGGCCTGACCCTGCGCGATGACCTGAAGATGAAGCTCCGAGCCTTCGGCCTCGGCGTGGATGACATCCTGACGATGCCATTCTCGTCGGAGGAGCTTCTCGCCCGGGCCATCGTGCTCACCCGGCGGGTGGCGGGCATCCACATGCGCCTCATCCCATCGATCACGATCGGCGAGATCGAGGTCGACATCTTCAATCGCAGCGTGACCGCCGGGGACTCGGTCGTGCGCCTGTCCGGGATCGAGCAGAGCCTGCTCTACCTGCTGGCCAGTCACGCGGGCCGCAGTGTGACCCGCGAGGAGATCCTCCACACGATCTGGGGAACCGACATCGTCGGCAAGAGCAACGTCGTGGATCGCCACATCCGGAGCCTGCGCATCAAGCTCCACGACGACTACCGGCATCCACGTTTCATCGCGACGGTCCCGGGCGAGGGGTACCAATTCATCCCGACCTTCTCCATCACCGGCCGGGGTGGCGAGCGGAGCGCCGGCGAGCGCGCGCAGGACTGACCGTTGCGCCAGGCTCGGCCGATGCAGCCCGACCCGCCCCGGAGACGATGCGACCCACAGCGCTCGCGGGCGTGCGCCAGTGGCGCCTGGAACAGCGAAATGCCCGGAGGGACCAACTTGTCCACCGACTGGCGCACCGGCGTTCGCGATTGCTCGTGATCGTCGATCCGCCGCCGGGCCCGTTGCAGGCGGCCTTGCGGTCGTCGGTCCGGTTTCCCGGGACCGCCCCAGGGATTGCTCCCTCGGTCGGTTCGGCAGTGAATGTCAGCCCCCTCGGGCAAGATTCAGAATGGACGTTCGAAACAATTTCCACAAGGGGCTTGTCCACAAACGGGCGCTCCGCCATCGCGACTTGTCCACGAACATTGGGATGCCCTTGGGGAGTGTGGAGAAGCCGCCGGACAGCGACGCGGCGCTCACTGCAGGCAGCGACGAGTCGCAGTCCGTGGGTGGGTGGCCGCGATCGCCTGATCGTATTGGCGGATTTCGATTCCCTGGCGGGCTCCCGTCCCTGCCCGGATCCCTGCGCGGAGCTGTGGCGGGCGTAGAGTGGGGTCGACCGGGAGTGGTCGGGGGGAACTTGATCATGGGAGATGGGCTGCGCCAAACGTCGGGGTCGTTCCCCGAGGTTCAGGTCGCCAGCGCCCGGGCCCTCCGACGTCGTGCGGCGACGGCCAGCAACGTAAATGTCCCTCCCGCCGACGAGGCCTCCCGGAACGATCTCGACCTGCCCACGACGCCAGCCCAACCTTCGACCTCGCTCGACGACGAGGAACTCGAAGAGCCGACGGCGGAGCAGCTCGAGACACCCACGGCAGGGGAGCTCAGCGAGCCGGCCGCCGAGGACCTCGAGGCGCTCCCGGCCGACGCGTTCGGCTCGGACGACCCGGTCCGGATGTACCTCTCTGAGATCGGCAGGGTCGCCCTCCTGACCGCCGAGGAGGAAGTCGTCCTGGCCAAGGCGATCGAGCTCGGCGAGCAGCTCGTGGAGACCCCCTGGAAGGGGATCGTGTCGCTCCATGAGTGGACGCTCCACGACACCGAACACGCGACGCGAACGGCCAAGCCGCAGCACCGCCTGCCGTTCGGGACCGAGGCGCACGCGATGGTCCGCGATGCCATCGTCGACGGGGCGGCCCGAGACCTGCTTGTGACCTCGCCCGCCTTCATCCTTGTCAAAGCCGCCAGAGATGCCGGGTCCGACGGGACCAAGGCGCTCCTGCGCGACGCGCGCCACCTCGTCGCCGCCTACAACCTGTCGCGCACGCCGGATGCCTTCCTCATGCTCCTGGACTTCGCCTACCTCGCGGTCCACAACGGGGACCTCGACTCGCGCGACAACGTCGGCCTGCGGGCGATCTACGACTGGACACGCGAGGGCGTGGCGTTCCCTGCCCTCGAACGCTGGATTAGGGCGGGCCACGACGCGGCCCAGCTCAAGCACATGGGCTGGGACCACGCGGTTCCGCTCGGCACAGCACTCCGCGATCGTCGCGGGGTCCTGGTCGACATGGGTCGGGATGCCCGGGAGCAGCTCACCAGCGCAAACCTGCGCCTCGTCGTCTCGCTCGCCAAGAAGTACATGGGCCGCGGGATGAGCTTCCTGGACCTGATCCAGGAGGGCAACATCGGCCTGATCAGGGCGGTCGAGAAGTTCGACTACGAGCGCGGCTTCAAGTTCTCGACCTATGCCCACTGGTGGATCCGCCAGGCAGTCACGCGGGCCATCGCCGACCAGGCCCGCACGATCCGCGTTCCGGTGCACATGGTGGAGTCGATCAACCGGCTGATCCGCGTGTCGCGGCAGCTGCTCTCGGAGCTGGGTCGCGAGCCCACCGTGGAGGAGATCGGCGAGGCGATGTCGCGGGGCCAGGAGGTCGTGGTCACCCCAGACAAGGTCCGTGAGATCAGCAAGGTCAGCCAGCAGACGATCTCCCTCGATACGCCGATCGGCGAGGAGCAGGACCGGACGCTCGGCGACTTCGTCGAGGACCCCGCCGCCCTCGCCCCGGATGAAGCCGCCACGCGGGCGCTCCTCAAGAGCCAGGTCTCGGCCGTCCTCGAGTCACTGAACGGCCGTGAGCGGCGGATCCTCCAACTTCGCTACGGGCTGGAGGACGGCCGCGCTCGGACGCTCGAGGAGGTCGGCAGGGAGTTCAACGTCACGCGGGAGCGGATTCGCCAGATCGAAGCCAAGGCGCTCCGCAAGCTCCGCCACCCGTCCCGCTCGCGCAAGCTGCGCGACTTCCTGGAGGAGTAAGAGGCAGCCGGACCGGGGCGCAGCGCTGACCATGACGGTTCTCGAGGCGATGCCCTCCTGGCACCGCACACGATGTTGCCATCGTGTCGCTGGGAGCATGCCCCTGCGCGACTGAATCGCCGCACTGCCCGATGAGTGCGGCGTCGTCCGATACTCCGCCCACCAAACATTGAACCTCCGGTGGTTCGTGCGGCCCCATTTGTCAGTGCCCGAGAACAGCACCAAGCGCGGACTCGTCGAGCGCGCACAGCGGGGTGACGACGACGCGTTCGCCCAGCTCGTTGCGAGCCATCTTGAGCGTGCTTGGCGCTTCGTTCGGGCGATCGGAGGCGACCGCGTCGATGCCGACGACATCGTGCAGGAGGCACTCGTAATGGTCTGGCGGGACCTGCCGCGGCTCCGCGACGCGTCGGCGTTCGAGCCTTGGTTGCGCGCGGTGCTCGTCCATGCCACGCGTCATGCCCTGCGGCGAGGCGGCGGGGTCCGGCTGATTCGGATCACCGACGACGGCACGACAGCCGACGATAGCCGCGGCAGGCTGATCGCGGCCGACCGGATCGTTGATGCGAGCCTCGAGCCGGGCGCGTTGGTCGCGAGGAGCGATGCGCTGGCGCGGGCGTTTGCTCGGCTATCGATCGACCATCGGGCCATCCTTGCCCTCCACCACCTCGAGGGGTACTCGGTGGAGCAGATCGCCGTCGTCATCCGCCGTCCTGCCGGGACTGTGAAGTCACGACTCCATGAGGCCCGATCGGCGCTGCGAGCAGCTTTGAGCGCCGAGGATCGGTGAGGTGCGGGCATGACCGACGAGCGCCCCGATCCGAGTGCGCGCGACGGGCTCGATGAGCAGCTCCGCGAGCATCTGGTCGCCAGCTCCGAAGGCAAGCCCGGCCCGGGACTTGAGGAGCGCATCCTCGCCCGTGTGAGCGAGACCCGGCAACGGCGGCGCTGGGTGCTCGTCCCTGCTCGATGGGCCGGCGCCTGGCCGACAGTGAGTCGGGTACCGCGTGCCCTCGCGCTCGGGGGTGCTGGCGTCGCGATCGCGCTCGCAGGCGTGCTCGTCGCGACTACCCTCATTCCACCAGCCGTGCCATCGAAGACATCAGGCGGCCCTGGGCCGACCCCAGTCGCTACGGTAGAGGCGACCGACGGGCCTGCGAGCAACGCGCCCCATGTCGTCGGGACCTGCCCCGTGACGCCGATGACGCGGCTGGCCGGTGGGACCGCGCCCGAGGTCGATGTGAGCGGTCTCCGGTGGCGCTGGGGTGGCGTGCCATGGGTCGCCGGGGTCGATGAGAAGGTCGTCTGGCTCCCCGACGACACCACCGCGCCCGAGCCCCGCATCACGGTGGTGGCGGTGCGGCTCGATCTGCCGATCCTCGACGGAGGTCAGCCGACGCCCGTCCCCGGCGCCAGTGGAGCTGTCTACGCGGCGCTGGTCGACCCGAGCTCGGTCAGCCTGCTCCGCCTGCCACAACCGGGCTGCTGGCTGTTGACCGCAACCTGGTCCATGGGCGCGAGCAGCGTGGTCGTCGCGGTGAACCCGGCATCTGGCGCCGCCAGTTCGCCACGTTCGACACCGGGCCCGATCGTGGCCAGCCAGCCTGTGACCGCATGCCCCGCATCGTTGCCTTCGACGACGTCGGCACCACAGGGCTGGCCAGGGCGGGCGATCGAGGATGGCCCGTTCCGTTGGCTCCTGCCGCCCACGGCAACGTGGATCATCGGCGGCACCGGTGACAAGCTGGTCCTCGACTCGCAGGTCGGCTGGGCGATCGGCGAGATGCGGGTCATCGCCATCCCGCTTGCCGAGGCGGCCGGTGTGGGCTGGCTCCGGGCGACGGTCGTGCGCGGTGACATCCCGCCTGGGTTCGGCGGCGGCACCATGGGGATCGGGGTCACCCTGCCCACTCGGGATTGCTGGGCCTTCGTCTTCGTCGATCCGGACACAACCTCAACAGTCGTGGCCGATCTCCGTCATTAATGGTTTGGCCGAGCCGTCCAGACCCGACCGGCCAGCACGATCCGATCATCGTGTGGCTGTCGAGCGGTTCGGCAGGATCCCCTTACCGCCCGCAGTCTCGAGCGTATCCCTGCCCTCGACCATCCCTGATCAAGAGGCACAGGCGAGGCGGGACGAGCTGCGCGGCCTGGCGCGGGATCGTCTCTGACGGAAGACGTGGGAGGCGGGGCCAGATGGCCCTGTCTGGACCCTTGGGCGACCACCCAAAGTGGCGTCGTGGACGTTTCGCGCGCCCCGCGAGCCCGGGCCACCGGAGCCCTCGGCCTCAACATTGAGGCCTTCCTCGATGCGAGCCCGGATGCCGTCATCGCCGTCGACGCCCGCGGTCGGATCGTGTATGCCAGCCCGAAGGTCCAGCAGCTGGTGGGCTGGTCGCCCGACGAGCTCCGCGGAGAGCCAGTCGAACGCCTCGTGCCTTCGCGCCTCGTCGACCGACACACGGCCCAGCGGGCCGAGTACCGCCTTCACCCGACGCCCCGCCCGATGGGCGGCGGACTGACGCTCTCCGCCCGCCGACGGGATGGCACCGAGTTCCCGGCTGAGATCAGTCTCGCGCCGGTGCGATCGCGGCGCGGACCACTCGTGGTCGCCACGGTCGTCGATATCACCGCCCGCACCAACCTCCAGGAGCAGCTCGAACAGGCCAATGCGGAGCTCCAGCACCACACCGAGGAGCTGGAGCAACGGGGACGAGAGATGACCCTCCTCGCCCAGATGGGGGAGCTGCTCGAGGCGTGCCAGTCGCTCGACGAAGCGTATGGGGTCATTGCCAGGATCGCCGAGCCGCTCTTCCCCGGTGACGGCGGCGCGGTGTACGCCCTGGCGTCCTCGGGCAACACGGTCGAGGCGGTGGCTTCATGGGGTAACCCGCCGCCGCTGCGGAGCGTGTTCTCCCCGACCGACTGTTGGGCCCTGCGGCGCGGCCGGCTTCACGTGGTCCACGACGGGGATCCGGAGCTCCGATGCCCGCACATCGTGGAGCCGATCGGGGTCGGTCTGCTGTGCGAACCGCTCGTCGCCCAGACCGAGACGCTCGGGCTGCTTCACCTCCAGGTCCGTCGCCGGGTGGCGGGCAAGGCGCGAGCGGCCCTGCTCGCGGATCGGGAACGCCTCGTCGAGACGCTCGGAGAGCACCTGGCTCTTGCCCTGGGCAACATCCAACTTCGGACGACGCTCCGGGAGCAATCGGCGCGCGATTCGCTGACCGGTCTCTTCAACCGCCGCTACATGGAAGAGTCGCTCGACCGGGAGATCCGACGAGCAACCCGAGAGGGCTACGGTCTGGGGTTGCTGCTCGCAGACCTCGACAACTTCAAGCAGCTCAACGATGGCTTCGGCCACGCGGCGGGGGATGCGGTGCTCCGACGGACGGGCCGCTTCCTCGGCGCGGCCGTCCGGGGCGAGGACATCGCCTGCCGGTACGGCGGCGAGGAGTTCGTCGTGATCCTGCCCAGGGCATCGCTCCATGACACGTACCGTCGGGCGGAGGCGCTCCGGGAAGGGATCAAGGCGGGACCGCTCGACGAACCGACCGGACTCTATCCGAGCGCCACGATGTCGGTCGGGGTGGCCGCCTACCCCGAGCACGGAACCTCGGCCGCCCAGCTCATCCTCGCTGCCGACTCGGCGATGTATCTCGCCAAGGCGCAGGGTCGGGACCGGGTCGTCGTCGCCGGTGGCTCGGACGGCCGACCAATCGCGGTCCGTACTGAATGACGTCGCTTGGTGTCCGTTAGGTCGGGTTGGGTCCGACCCTGCCACATAGACGTCGATCGCCGGCAGGTGGCTCCCGGGTCGCATCGAACGGCCCTTGAAGTCGGCCTGGCTCGGGATCAGGGTGGACGTCGTTGGGGTAGGGATGCCAGCGACGCGCCGAGGCACGAGTCGATCGGGTCGCCGAACCGCGCCGAGTCGCTGACCGATCCGGACTCGTCGACCCGGCGGAGGCGCACCATGGCGCTCCAACGAACGTCCCTCGGGCAGCGAGCAGGCTCCTATCGGGACCTCGTCCGCGTCCTTCTCATCGTGGCCGCCGTCATCGTGCTGATGCTCGTCCTGACCGTGGTCTTCGGTGTGCAGCAGACCGGGCCGTCCTATCAGATCGCGCCGGATCCCGCGAGCGGTCTCGGCCTTCCCTTCTAGGACGAGGGGCTAATGCTCCCGGCCCCGCCCGCGCGCAATCAGGGCACCGATCGTGCCCGCCTGGCGTGATCTGCCAGCGATGGTCCAGCTGCTTGAGCTGCTCTACGGACGGAACGCCTTCGGAATGGGCACCCTGGGCGTCATGGCGCGCGACCCCGAAGCCAGCATGATCCTGGCGCTCATCTTGAAAGCCCAGGGCCCCGACGGCCAATTCGCGGAGTTCCTGCAGGTTTGGGGGGTGGAGCCGGAGCCGCGAGACCAGCTGACCGACACGCTCCAGAGCTACTGGCACGACCATCCGCACCACCGGACGGTCATACGGAGCAGCGGGATCGCTGGGCTCATCGAGCGTGGGCTTGTCAGGGCCGAGACGGTCGGTGTCGATCCGGCGACCCTACCGAGCCTCCGACGGGAGTCACCGATTCGGGCGACGTAGGCACGGTGGCCTCGGGCGGATCGCGGCTGCTACGAGCTGAAGCACGAACGCGAGCACCATCATCCCGTTCTTGATGGAGGAGCACTCCGGAAACGGGGTCTCGAGCTGATCGGCCTCAATGTGCTCCGCGACCCCTCCGCAGGGGCTGCTCCGAAACGGGGTCCTTCCGGACCCGTCAGCTTGCGGCTCGGGAACGTGGCCCGAGGGTGTTCCGGGTTCGCGCGATCGACGACTTGATACGAGCGGCTGCCGTCTCGCCACGACTTAGCAACGAGCCGCAGGAGTGCGCCGTCGGTCGGTGTCATGCGCAGATCGCCGGCTGTGGCGCGCCACTGGTACCGGGAGCCCGAACAATGGAGTGATGGCGCCGAGTCACAAGTTACCGCAGCTTGGCGTTGCCTCCCTGGGAGAGAACATGCTCGGCATCCTGGACCTACCTGCACCACGCTGTGGAACGGGGTTGGATGGGGCGGAGACGCCCTTGAACGCTCTCGGGCCGCCCGCCCGGCTCGCCCGCGCGCTGCGCGGCAGCCTCGTATGGGCCGACATGCCAAGATTCGTGTCGGAGCTAACGGGATGACGCGTGCCGGCTCACTCAGGCCTGCACGCCTGTGGGACCGGGGCGCGAGTCAGAGGGGAGTGACGGTTGCGCTCTGGCGCCGCCACGCCTGGGCCGTGTACGGCGTGCTCGGGCTGGTGGGTCTCGCCGCCTACTTCCTCGTGGCCGACCAGAGCATCCAGGATGCTGCATACGATGTCTACGGGCTGACCGCCGCCGGCGCGATCCTGGTCGGCGTGCGCCTCCACGGGCCCGCCCGGCGCATGGCCTGGATCACCCTCGCGCTGGGCACGGCGCTCCTGACGGCCGGGGACCTCGCATTGTCGTACCTTGGGTCTGGGGCAGGCGAGATGCCATTCCCGTCGGCGGCCGACGCGCTCTACCTCGCCGGCTACGCGACAGTGGCGCTCGCGCTGGTCCAGCTCACGATGAGCACGGAGCGAGGGCGCGACCCGGCGGCCTGGGTCGATGCCCTGATCGTCGCGGGCGCAGCCTCGGTGGTGGCCTGGACGCTCATCTTCGACCAGTACCTCGCCGACCCGACCCTGTCGCCCATCGGCATCCTCGTCTCCGCGGCGTATCCGCTCGCTGACCTGGTGCTCCTCGCTGTGGTCACGCACTTGATGCTGGTCAGTCGGCGTGCCTCACCGAGCCTCCTGCTCCTGGCCCTGGCGTTCGCGGCCAACTTCGGCGCCGATGTGTGGTTCATCTTCCTGTCCTTCGACGGCACCTATCAGGTTGGCCAGCTCGTCGACGCGGGCTGGCTGCTCGGCTATCTCGCGTTCGGGGCCGCTGCCCTCCATCCGACGATGGCCCGAGTTGGCGAGTCGACCGGCGTCATCGAGCGGCGCGCAGGGATCTCACGGCTCCGGCTCCTGTTGCTCGGCGCCGGTGCGGTGGTCGGTCCGGCCGCGGCCCTGGGGGCGACGGTGCGCGGCGTCGTGCTCGACGTGCCCTCGGTTCTGGTCGGGTCTGGGCTGCTGTACCTCCTCGTCCTCTACCGGGTCTGGCTGAGCCTGCGGGAGCAGCAGGGGCTGACCGAGGAGAGGACGCGGCTAGGGGCTGAGCTGCGGCACCAGGCCACTCACGACCCGCTGACCGGGGTGGCGAACCGGCCCTCCTTCATGGCGCAGCTCGAGGCGGCGCTGCAGCGCCGGCGGGTCTCGGGCGGCTCGGTCTCGATCCTGTACCTCGACATCGACCAATTCAAGGGGGTCAACGACCGGCTCGGACACGCGGCCGGCGACGAGGTTCTGGCAGGGGTGGCGCGTCGCCTGCGGGAGGCGATCCGCTCCACGAACGTGGTCGGGCGCCTCGGCGGAGACGAGTTCGCGATCATGCTCGAGGGCGAGGACGAGTCTGCCACCTCTGCCGTCGCTGCCCGAGTTCAGGCGCTGCTTGCGAGTCCGGTCCTGGTTGACGGCGCCTCGTTCGCGGTCACGGCCAGCATCGGCATCGCCACAGCGCGCGACGACGAGCGCCCGGCCGAATTGATCCGACACGCCGACCTCGCCATGTACCAGGCCAAGGCCGACGGCGGCGCCTCACAGACCTCCTACGCACCACAGCTCGATATCGCGCTCACGGAGCGGCTGTCGCTCGAGGCCGACCTGCGCGCGGCGCTCGAGGCTGATGAGCTGTGCCTGCACTACCAGCCGATCGTCGACCTTGTCACGGGGTCGATCGGCGGCATGGAGGCTCTTGTCCGCTGGCAGCACCCGACCCGGGGCCTGTTGCTGCCGCGTGCCTTCCTGCCGGTCGCCGAATCGGCAGATCTGATGGAGCCCCTGGAACAATGGGTGATCCGGACCGCGATCGGCCAGGCTGCCGCCTGGCAGCGCTCCGGCGTGCTGCGACGGCCCATTACGCTGAACATCAACGTGTCGGCAAGGCATCTGGGGCGATCCGGGTTCCTGCGGACATTCGCGGCCGACCTGACGGGCTCGGGCCTGGGGTCCGGGCTGATCGCGCTCGAGTTGACCGAGACGGATCTCGTCCGCGACGCAGCGTACCTGAGCCACACGCTCGTGGCGCTGCGGCGGGCAGGCGTCCGGGTTGTCATCGATGATTTCGGGACTGCCTACGCGTCGCTGAGCTACCTTGCCGACTTCCCGGTCGACGGGATCAAGATCGACCGCGCCTTCGTCGTCGCGCTTGACGGCATCGCCGGTCCCCGAGTCAACCTGGCCCGAGTCATGGTCGACCTGGCGCGGGACTTCGGGATCACCGCAATCGCCGAGGGGGTCGAGACGACCGAGCAGGCGCAGGCGCTGGTGGCGATCGGCTGTCGGTACGCGCAGGGCTTCCTGTTGGGTCGACCCATGCCAGCCGCGGACGCGGCTGGACTGCTCGCGGTCGGGCACCTCGCTTCGTCGCCCGTCATGCCGACCTTGGTCCCCCACGTCACGGTTCCGCCACCAGTCCCAGATCCGCTTCATCCGCTTCCATCCCGGACCATCGGGCCATAGGTCGCGGGGCCATCTGGTTGTTAACGTGCCAGTGATGGCCCGGACGCAGATGACCGACTCGAATCCAGGGCGCTCACCAGCATTGTTGGCGCTCGTGTTCGGCGTGTTCCTGCTCATCATTGGCGTCACGGCGACCGGGCAATCAATCCTCGTATCGTCGGACGTGACCGCACAGTCCCTCGACGCGACCGTCACCTCCGACGCGTCCCTCGTTCGGGTCCTGGTCAACGGCACCGTCGAGCCGGCCGATCTCGATCCTGGGACGATCACGTCGGCCCGTGCCGCAACACTTCAGGCCGCGTTAGCGGTCGTCGCGAGTCGTGGCGACATCGTTCGGATCGAAGCACGAACACCGTCCGGCTCATTCTTGTTCGCGAGCGACGGCCTCGCCCAAGCCGAGCCATCGTCGCCGGATTTCGTGCGGGCCGCGAGCGGGTCGACCTCGGCGAGCATCGGAACGACTGCCAATCCACAGGCCGGCACCTCGCAGATCCTCACCGAATCGCTCCCGGTCACCTCAGGCGGTGTCGTCCGCGCCGTCCTGACGGTGACGCGCCACGCCGACACACTCCTCGCCCGGATCGAGGCGGCGCGGCGGGAGATCGTCCTGCTCACCCTGACGGCATCGCTGGCCGTGGCGCTGATCCTGTACCTGATCTTCCGTTCCGCGCATCGCCGCCTGCGGCGCCAGACGGTCGCCCTCGTGGAGGCGACCCGTCTTGACCCACTCACCGGGATGCTGAACCACGGAGCGATTGTGACCGCGCTCGCCGGACGAGTTGAAGCAGCGCGCGCCTTAGGAGTCACGGTCGCGGTAGGCCTCGTAGATATCGACAACTTCCGACTCCTCAACGACACCCATGGAGACGCCGCGGGCGACACCGCGCTCCTCGAGTTGTGCCGCATTCTCGGCACCTGTGCGCCAGACGGGTCGATCCTCGGTCGGTATGGGCCGGACGAGTTCCTGGTGATCTCCGCGCCGGGCACCGTTGCAACGTTGCGGCCGGCGCTCGACCTGCTTCGATCGAACCTGACGGACGTGACCCTGCCATACGGCGAGTCGGGGCGGTTGCCTCTGACCGTCAGCGCGGGGATGTGTGCCTTCCCGCTCGATGGCGACTCGGTGATGGGTCTCCTATCGGTCGCCGCGACGGTCCTCGGCGAAGCCAAGAACAGCGGCGGTGATTCCGTCCGGGTAGCCGAGGCGGCCGGGGCGACCCCCGTCTTCACCAAGAGTTTCGACATCCTCCAGGGACTGGTGATCGCGATCGACACGAAGGATCGCTACACGAAGCGCCACTCCGAGGACGTCGCGCGCTACGCGGACTTCCTCGCCGATCGACTCGGGCTCGCGCCGGACCTTCGCCAGGCGATCCACGTGGCCGGGCTCCTCCACGATGTCGGCAAGATCGGAATCCCGGACCAGATCCTGCGCAAGCCAGCGAAGCTGACGGCCGAGGAGATGGGAGTCATCCAGCAGCACGTCGCGCTCGGTCACATGATCGTGCGCGACCTGCCTCACCTCGATCTCGTCAAGGCCGGGATCCGCTTCCACCACGAGCGTTGGGACGGCCGCGGCTACCTCGATCAGCTCGAAGGCGCGCAGATTCCGATGATCGCGCGGCTCCTTGCGGTCGCAGACGCCTTCTCCGCGATGACGACGACACGCCCATATCGCAAGGCGTTCTCGGTCGACGAGAGCCTCGTCCGCCTGGAGGACAGCGTGGGCACCCAACTCGACGAAGAGCTCGTGCGCGCGTTCGTGTTGGGCATTCGCACCGCCGAGAATCCTCCGCTGCCAGGCACGGACGTCGGGCGCGCGCGGATCTGGACGCCGCTCGACCAGGTCGCCTGACATGAGGCCCCGGCGCCGTCTCCCTCTCGCCTTCCTCGTCGCTTGGCTCGCGGTCGGCGGGGGCCTCGTAGCTGCCTCGATGCTCCTGCCGCCCCAGCCTGTCATCGCGGCCTCGAAAGCGTCGCCGACGGCGCCCAGCGGCGGCCAGAACACGCCGCACCCATGTGACCAGGGAGACGGCAATCACACGGGCAATGACTGCTCGCCCAGCCCGACGACGACGCCCAGCCCGACGACGACGCCCAGCCCGAGCCCATTGCCCAGCCCGAGCGTCTCGCCGGTCCCGTCGGCTTCACCCGGTCCGAGCGTCTCGCCGGTCCCGTCGGCTTCACTCAGTCCGACGCCTTCGCCGAGTCCCCGCGGGTCGCCGAGCCCGTCGGCTTCACCCAGCCCGAGTCTGTCACGCAGTCCCATGCCAAGCCCTATACCGAGCCCGACGCCGCGTTCATCGCCGTCGCTCGGCCCTGCACCAACCCCTGCTCCGGGCACGTCCGCCGCCCCAACGTATGAACTAGCAACGCCCAGAACGCTCCTGGTACCCCCACCAGCGAGCTTCGGAACGCCGGAGAACACGGAACTGACGGTCAGTGCCTCTCAACTCCTCGGCGACGTCCTGTCCATCGCCGCCGGCGGACAGGTGACGCTCGCGGCCAACGTGGGCCACGGAAAGCTCGCGCTCGCATCCGACGGCTCGTTTACCTATCAGCCGGACTCGGGCTACATCGGGCCCGATGCCTTCGAGTACGTAGTGACCCTTGCGGACCAGACGAGCGCGGCGGTGAAGGTAACGATCGACGTCTCCCGCGTAGACCAGCCGTCTGCCAGTCCCGGGGACGCGTTCGCGATCGGATCGATCGCCCGAGGCGGGCCGAACTCGTCCGAGGTGACGTTCGGGTCGCTCGGACCGCTTTCCTTCTCATTCGAGTGGCTCATCCCAAGCTTGGCCATCGCAGGCCCGGGGCTGCTGCTGATCCTGGTCTTGATCGGGGCGCAGCTGCTCGCTGGTGCCGCGTGGCTGCCGCTCGTCCGTCGCGACGTGGGTGACTTCGGGATGGCATCCAGGCGGCTCGGTCGGCCCAACGGGCGGCGCTAGTTCGCGGCGCCGATGGCAGGCGGCTCTTTCAGCGATGCCGGCCTGGGGGCGGGCAATCGCGGTGCATACGAACGAGCCAGGTGCGCGCCTCGGCGGCCGTGGGCGTCCGTGACGGCCTCTGGCGGGCCGCCTCGGCCTCGGCGTCCAGGCGCGCCAGCGTGGCCTCGAGGGCCGCGAGATCGCGGTCCTTGGCGAACTGCAGGGCGGCCCGCTCGCGCTCGCGCTTGAGGCGGGCCTGCGCCAGGACGTCGCTCCCCTCTGCGTCGGGCCGCACCACCTCGGCCACGACGGCCGCCTGGAGCCGGGCCGACACGGCGACGCGTCCGAGGGCGAGGCCGATCGCCTCCTCGTACACGCCGACCTTGTACGACTCGCCCCGGACGCGCGGGTCGATCGTCGCCCCGTCGCGCTGGACGCGGCGCGGTGCGGCCGCCCGGAAGGCCTCGCAGGCGTCCTGGTGCCGGTAGCGGCCGACGTGGCCGATGAGCCGCTCGCCACAGGCCGCGCAGGCGAGCAGGCCGCCGAGGCCGTACTGGCGCGGGTCATGGCGCCCCGGTGGCGGCGGCTGTACCGGGCGCGGAGCTCCTGCACGTGCTCCCACGCTCCCGGGTCGACGAGCGCGCCAAGGGCGGACGGCTCGCCGGACCAGAGGCGGCCGACGTAGAACGGGTTGGTCAGGATCTACCGTGCTTCGGGTGCTGAAGCTGAGGACCATCGGCGCCTGACTTCTTGTATCAATTACTTGACACAACGGCGGCAGGAATGCACTCTTGTGTCATCCCGTTGATACAAGGAGTGCTACGTGACCAGCTTTCTCGGCCCGTTCCTGATCTTCGGGCTGCCGTTGGCCGTCGCCATGGGCCTGATCGTCTCCGGGGCCGTGCTCGGCATCCGTCGCTCGCGGGCGCTCACATTCGACGAAAAGCGCTACCCAGGACTGGCCGCCCTTCGCCGCGCAACACTGCGGTCGCGCTACCTCGGCATCGTCGTGGGTGTGGTGGTGTTCTTCGTCGTCGCTGGGCTCGGCCGATACGGCCAGTGGGTGTTCGTGGCGCCGGCCGCCGCTGGGGCGGCGGTCATTTCGGCGATTCTGATCGGCCAGCAGCGGACCTACACGCGGGCTCGCACGGAGGGGACCGCCGGGTTGGAGCGTCGCGAATTCCGCGACTACCTTCCAGCTCGATTGGCGATGACCGCAGCAGGTTTGCTGCTGGTGCTGGCCGGCGTCGGAACCTGGGCGGCGCTCGTCGCCACACCGGACGACTCGGGGCTCAATCGGGCGTTCACCCAGTCGTGCATCACGCAGTTGTGGGACGGACAGGGCTATCACGAGGAGGCGGCGGTCTCCGTCTCCACCCCATTTCCTGGCGGCTACTACACGGCTGGCATGGCGGTGGGCATCCTGGCCGTGCTGGCGCTGACCTGGGCCGGCGTTGTCGCCACGACCCGTCGCCCGCGCAACGGCGCCGATGCGGAGCTCGTCCGGGTCGACGACGCACTGCGGCGTCAGACCGTCGAAGGAATCGTCGCTGCGTTCGGGCTGACGGTCGCGACGACCCTCGCTGGCCTGTCCTACCTGGCAGCGGTCACCGTCGGGAGGCAAGCGTGCACGACTGCCTACGGGCTGGGCTCGTGGGCGCTGGCTGCCGCCGCAGCCGTGGCCCTCGCGCTTGCTCTGCGGTTCGCCGTCATCGTCCTGGTCCCGGGCGACGGGTCGAGAAGCCCGTCGTGACCGTCGCGCTTCGACTCGAGCCGGACGATCCGACGCCCCCCTACGAGCAGCTCCGACGCCAACTGGTAGCAGCGATCGAGTCCGGCATCCTTGCTCCCGGGACCCGGCTGCCGACCGTCCGTCAACTGGCCGGCGACCTCGGCGTAGCAGTTGGGACCGTGATGCGGGCCTATGCCGCACTCGAGGAGAACGGGCTTGTCGTCACCCGCCGAGGCGGTGGCACCGCGGTGAGCGCCGCGCCACCTACGCTGTCGGATGTGGAGCGACAACAACGGCTGGCCGAGCTGGCGTCATCGCTCGTCGTCCAGGCGCGCCGCCTCGGGAGTACCGACGATGACATCAGGCGAGCGCTCGACCGCGAGCTGCGCTGACGACGCACGAACCATCTTGCGAGGTCGGCATGGTTGCCCACGAACCGTCCCTCGTGAGTGGGCCAGAGACCGGCTCCGGACTCGGGACCTCCAGCCACCCCTTGGCCCGTCCGGTGTAGATCAGCTGCTCGGTAGTCAGGCCCGACCGGGCTACGTCACCGACACGCTGACCCTGTTCGACCCGGCAACCGGCACGAGCGCGCTGGTCGTGCGCCGACCGGTGCTCGCCGGTGGTCGCGGGGCAATGCCTCTCGCCCCGACCAGTCCCAACAGTTACGTCGAACCGGTCAGGGATGGCCGCGGCGAAGCCGTATGACGCAACTGTGTCGGTGAGCGGTACCGTCGTCTCCCTCGCGCCGAGCACTTCAATCCGCTCGAACAGCGTCTGCACGCTGCGGTGCTGGGTCGTTGACTCAGTGTCGGCGAAGAGGTCCTGGAGGTCCCCGAGCGACGCGGCGATCTCGCGAGAGGCTCTCGAAACGCGTCCGCCCTGGCTCGCCGCCCTTTGATCCTCGCTTGACATTGAAAGGTTAGCAGCCACGATCGCCTTATCCCTTCATTCAGGCCGAGAGATTGAAGGCTTGCAGCCCTGGATCGCTCTTGACGGTCGTATCACCGGTGATACACTTGGCCCGTGGATACTGTGACGATCCGGGAGCTGCGGAACCGCGGAGGCGAGGTCGTCGACCGTGTCGAGGCCGGCGGCCACGTGACGGTGACGCGCGACGGTCGCGCGGTCGCAGAGCTGCGACCCTTGCGACCCCGGGGCCTGTCCGCCGTGGCCCTTCTCGAGCGGTGGCGGCGCCTGCCGGCGGTCGACGCGACGAGGCTGCGGCGCGATCTCGACGCGGCGATCGAACCTGATCTGTGAGCGATCCCGAGGGCCTCCTCGACACGAGCACGCTGCTCCTGCTGCCGCGGATCGAAGATCCGTCGCTCCTGCCCGACGTCCCGCTCATCTCCGCCATCACCCTGGCCGAGCTCTCGGTCGGCCCGCTCGTCACGGAGGATGCGGCCGAGCGAGCTCGCCGCCTGGCGCAGGTCCAGCAGGCGGAGGCGGACTTCGACCCCCTGCCGTTCGATTCCGCTGCCGCCCGTGCGTTCGGACAGGTCGGATCGTCGCTGCGCCGATCGGGGCGCAAGCCGGCTGCCTGCGCGCTCGATGCGCTGATCGCGGCAATCGCCGTGGCCAATGGTTTGCCGCTGTACACGTGCAACCCTGCTGACTTCTCAGGGATCGATGGCCTGGTGGTACGGCCGGTCCCGGTTCCCGGCGAGCCGCGGTAGCTGTCGCACACGCAAACGGTCGCTCCGGTATGTCCGGGCGAGTCCTCTCGCCCCGACCCGCCCCAGGCAACCACCGTCGTGCTCAATTTCCAGCAGATGCTTGGCTTGTCGCCCGCAGCCGACGCCTTCCCCATGACAGAGACTGCGAGCGGTGGGATCTGGTACATCACGGTGGAGCCGCCCGCCGGCCCGAATTGGTACGGCTACAACTTCACCGTCGACGGCGCTCACGTCGCAGATCCGCACAACCGCAATCTCTGGTCGGGTTCTGCCACGTCGTTCAGCGCGGTGGGGCAGTGGAGCATCGTGTTACTCGAAATCCGCCAGAAGTCGAGCTCCCTGGACCAGGAGTACCTGGGGCATTTCAACGAGCGTCTCGCCGGATACCGTCAGTCCATCTACCGGACCACTGACGCTGTCCAAGCCGCGACCAATCAGTTCCAGGCCGCCCAACGCAAACAGCTCGATGTTGACACGATCCGAGCGCAGGTCGTCGCGACGATCGTCGCCTCGGTGCTCGCCGCCGGCTCCGCCAGCCGTGGAACCACAGGCACGCGCGGAACGCGGTCGGTTGGCCCCTCCGGCGCCCTTGGTCGAGTTGCACGAGCGGCTGAGGACGGCTCAGTTGGCCGTGTCGAACGGAGCGCCGCCTGACGCGAGCGGGATGACGTGGTCGACGGTTAGGTCACTGGCGGGGTGAGCGTCGCGCTGGTAGCCCGGGCACGAGTTGCCGTGATCGCCACGCCAGGCGCGGAGCATGCGCGTGCTGAGACGTTGCCAGGCTCGCGTGCTGTACAGGGCGTTGTGACGACTGCGGTTCGACTGGCGGTCGTGCTCGGTACGGCGGCTACCCGCGCGGCTCGTGACGACGCCGCAGACCGTGGACAGCTTCACCCGCACATCGTCCGCGGGCTGGCTGGCGCGGTCTATTCGCTCCTGGTATTACACCCGCGGGCCCTTTGCGTGCGACGCGAGCCTCGGCATCCTCCCCCGGTCGCGAACACCATGGTTGCCTTATCGAAGGCTGCGGCACGACACTGACCTGCAGAGCGCGGCGCATCGAGGAACTCAGCGAGGTGGGTGGCGTGAGCATCGAAGGTTTCGTCCTCCAGCCAGGTCAGAGTCGCGGCGGGCCCGCCAACGAGGGGTGGACCACTCGGGTTACCGGAGTGGACACCGCAGGGCTGGTAACGATCGGCGAGGCGGTGATCCCGCCCCGGACCTCAGGCCCTTCGCTGCACGTGCACAGCAGGGAGGACGAGGTCTATCTCGTGCTCGACGGCGTCCTCACGGTGCAGTTGGGGGACGAGCGGTTCGCGGTGCCAGCTGACGGTCTCGCCTGGTTGCCTCGCGGGATCCCCCACGCATTCGCCAACCTGACAGATGAGCGCGTCGGGTGAACGGACTGATCCTCCCCGCAGGGTTGGAGGGGATGTTCGCCGAGCTCGCCGACTACATCCGCGGCGTTGAAGGACCCCCCGACGAACTTCGTATCGCCGAGATCGAGTCCCGATACGGCATGAAGACGGTCGGCCCGCCGATCGCTGCACGGCGAGCGTAGTGCGTGGGCCCTAAGGCAGTCAGCAGGCGCATGGTGGATGGCCTCCATCCGCAGCGACCCAGTATCGGTGAGCAGCGACCCGGTTCGTGGCTGCTGGTTTCGTTCATTGGCTGCCCCTGGCCCAACGACCTTGTCAAGCAGACCGCTACTCGTCCGCGTGCGCCAGGCCCTCCGGCTCGGGCAGCCGCGGAGCGAGCACCCACACCAGCTGCGCGGTCGTCGTCGCCCCCACCTTGGATCGGGCGTTCGCAAGGTGGTGCTTCACCGTCGAGTTCCGACGTGGTCGGCCGGTGTGGCCCCAGCTCGCTCGCGAGCGGACCTGCAGCGCTACTGCCTCCGGGAGTCGAGCCGGATCGTCCACTCCTCGACGCTGTCGATCACCAGATGCGACTCTAGCCACGGATCGTCGGCGAGCGTTGCTCGAACGGCGGCTTCCGAGTCGGCCTCGACCACGAGCAGGACGCGGTCGGCATCGAGTGGGCCACCGAGCACGATGAAGCCGGAATCGACCAGCTCGTCCATGAACCCCGCGTGCTCGCCCCACAGGGACTGCTCGTCCATCGGCCGCGAGTGATCCCACGCGGGACCTGCATGGAGTTCTCTGACCAAGTACATCGTCACAGCCGATTCTAGGCCCGATGGTCATGGCTTGAGCCTCGCTCGTACGGCAACGCAGAGGCGTTTCTGCTTGCGGTTCGTCTGGATGGATGCGATGCGCTCACCCATTGACCGAGGGGGTCAGGCCGTCAGGAAGAGGTCGACCGGCCCTCGACGGCCGCCCAGCGTCACGCGGCAGCCGCGGATCTGCCGGGTGCCCGGTTTGACAACCGCGGTGTGTCTGGGCGTCTTGCCCGGGTAGTGTGCTGTCGAAGTCGAACCTGTCAGGCGACTAGCATCTGTCCGCGATGGATCTGATCACCGCCATCGTCGGCGCGTTCTTGGTGGCCGCCATCGGGTGGGCTCTGCTGGTCGGCTTCTTGTGGCTGCATCGGCCGTCCCGCGCGGTGGCTGGTGCGGCGCTGCGCCTTATCCCCGATCTCGTGCGACTTGTTCGGGGCCTTCTCGCCGATGGCAGGACGCCCATGAGGGTTCGCCTCGCCATGATCGGCTTACTCGCCTACCTGATCAGCCCCATCGATCTCATCCCCGACTTCGTGCCCGTGATCGGTTCAGCCGACGACGTGATCATCGCGGCGGTGGTGCTTCGGTGGGCGGGTCGCCGCGTTGGCCTCGACCGCCTTCGCGCCACGTGGACTGGCGACCCAGCTGGCTTAGAGGTCCTGCGCCAGCTCCTTGGTCTCTGACGGGCTGACGGCCCGCCTGCGCGATCTCCGAGGAGCGGTGAACGTAGCTCGAGATGTTTGTCGCGGCATCAGGAGACCATCAAGTAGTGTCCCCGGATGGGAGCAGGGCACTCGGCCCTCTCCGCCGATCGTGCAGGGACAAACAGGAGTGGCAGATGACGGTCTGGCGTGGCACCGCGAGGTCGCCCACCTAGTCAGACCCGCACCCGCATGCTCCACCCTCTTCCCATCGTGTCGCGGATCAACTACCGTGCACGCGTAAGCCCCGCACGGCGGGCACAGGAATTCCGGCAGACACGATCGCTCCCACTCACGGACTCCCGCGAGACAGTCGGTCATGGACGCGGGCGCCGGCGAGCACAGAGGAGCGGTTTTCTATGTACAGCGACAAGGTGTTGACCTGCGCGGACTGCAGCCAGGAGTTCGTCTTCACAGCGAGTGAGCAGGACTTCTACGCAACCCGCGGCTTCACGGAGCCGCGCCGTTGTTCGTCCTGTCGCGCCAGTCGTAAGGCGGCCCGCGGCGATACCGGCGGCGGCAGCTACGGCGGCGGCACCGGCTACGGCGACAACAGCGGCAGCTACGGCGGTGGCGGCGGATACTCCCGCGGCCCCCGCGAGATGTTCACGGCAACCTGCTCCAGCTGCGGCAAGGAGGCATCGGTCCCCTTCCGCCCCACGAGCGGCAAGCCCGTCTACTGCAGCGACTGCTTCGCCCTCCGGCGCGCCTGAGCACCGGCGCGGACGCCCAGCACTGAAGGCCTCGGGCGTGCCGGACGCCTTCTCGCTTCGCTGGACAGCGCGTCGGCCGGCAGGTGCACCTGAGACGCGGAGACCGGCTTCGCCCATGGCCCCGCCCCATCGTCCGGAAGAGGAGGCTCGTCTCTCGATGGAGATGACTGGCCTGTCATGGCGGGCGTGCGCTTGGCTGCCTTCGGGTGCGACGGCCTGGTACGGCGGCTGCTGGCGGGGCTGGCCCTCCTGCCGGTGAACCTGGGTGGCCTGAACGGCCTGATCGTCATCCTCCTGACCTTCAGCCTCTGGCATGCGTCAGTCTCCCTGGGCGTGCGGCTCACCTTGGCCTTCTTCACGATCACGACGGTCACGTCCTGGATCTTCGAGGAACTCGGGGTGGCCACCGGACTCGTCTACGGTCCGTACCACTACACCGCGACGCTCGGCCCGTGGCTCGGCTCGGTCCCGGTCCTCATCCCCCTCGCCTGGTTTGTGCTCGTCTACCCGACGTACGTCGTTGCCAACCTGATCGTGGACGGATGGCCGGTCGGGACGCCAGGGGGCCGCGGCCACCTCGTCCGCCTGGCCCTCATCGGCGCCCTCGTGATGGCCGCCTGGGATCTCGTGGTCGATCCCATCCTCTCCGGTCCGACTGTTGGCGCCTGGGTCTGGGAGCGTGGTGGCCCCTACTACGGGGTTCCGCTCCAGAACTCCCTCGGCTGGATCGCGACCGCCTTCACCGTGTACCTGCTGTACCGCTCCGTGGAGCGACGCGGGACGCTCCAGCCGGTCGGGCCGCTCCCCTCCTGGTCCTGGCGGCGGGACCCGGACTCGCCCACGCGGCAATGAAGGCGTGGAGCCCGGTTCCGGCCGAATAGGCACGATCCGTTCATCGTGTTGCCGCCTGATCAGGCGGAACGGCGCCGCACGCGCGTGGCGCCCTGAGGGGTGCGTGGGCGCGCCCGTGGGTCCGTGCCATTCGGCTCTCGACCCTCTTGAGGTCCGAGTGGATCGTTCAGCCATGATTGACGAGTGCCTCATGACAGAGGACTGCCCGGGCTACGACCGCGACCTGCAGACGTGCCTCATCCGCCCAGGCGACTGCGAGTTCAATCCCGCTGACGCCCAGGCCGCACTGACGTTCGAGACGCCCGAGGCGCTGCCGCCCGACGCCTCCGCAGAAGCGGCGTCGCGATAGGGCGGGAGGGTTGCCCCGTCAACCCAGAGGCCGCCTTACGACGAACGCCTCTTGGCAAGGGATAGAGGCGCGACCAGACTCGCGTCGCATCGAGAGTCCTGGACACCCCGCCCAAACGCTGACCACCGGGACCGGACCGACTCGTCGCCGCATGCCGGACACACGCATCCAAGGAGCACAACGATGGACATTCACGGAGTGCTGAACCATGCCCGAGACGCGATGACGGTCAAGCGGGTGTTCGGTGACCCGTACGAGAAGGACGGGGTAACCGTGATCCCCGTGGCCAACGTCATGGGCGGCGCCGGTGGGGGCGGCGGGAGCAGCGCAGGGGCCCAGGGAAGCACCGGCGACGCGGTGGCAGCGGACGGTGCGCCGGAGTCGGGGTACGGGATCGGCTACGGGCTACGGGCGACCCCGGCGGGCGTCTACGTGATCAAGGATGGAGAGGTCGAGTGGAAGCCGGCCCTCGACGTCAACCGCGTCGCCCTCCAGCGGACCGGAGCGATAATCGTGGGACTGTTCGTCCTGCGTTCGATCATCCGGACACTGGTACGGCGCTGATCCACTCGACCTCGTCAAGGGAGACACGATGACCGACGAGACCCCGACGGCGTGGAAGTGCCCGAAGGACGGGACGGCCATGCAACCGCAGGGGCAGGGCTCAAGGGCGTGGCGCTGTCCGACCTGTACGGGCATCTTCATGGACACGGAGTCCATGCGTCGGGGTCGGGCCGGAAGACCCTCGTGGTGGATGCCGGTCGTCACGAGCATCGCCATGAGCCTGCTGGCGACGGCCGTCGCCCGGCGGCTTCGGCGACGACCAACCAAGCAGTCGCCTTCGTAGCACGGTCGTCGCCCGGTCGCCGCATCAGGGGGCTAGCGCTTCTCCCTTGGCTCAGCCGAGGCTCGGGCGGCGCGAGGGGTCGTCCAGCACCCCGGCATGCTGGCGTATCCTCTGACCGAGGGATCGGAGGGTGACATGGCGGCTCGGTACCATTTCTTAAGCGAGTTCTCGCTGACGAGCGAGCGCGAGGCGGTCTGGGCCGCGCTGACCGCGATCGGGGACTGGCCCATGTGGTGGAAGTCCCTGAAGCGCGTCGACCCCGAGAGGGACGCGACCTCGGACGACGGCGTCGGCAGCATCTACCGCCTCCATGTGCGTGCGCCGACCGGGTACGGTTTCGAATACTCGACCGAGACCGTCGAGGTGGATCGCCCCCGTCGGATCGACGGGATCTCATCCGGTGACATCGTCGGCCGGGGCCGCTTCCTCGTCTCCGAGGGTCGCTCAGGCGGCACCGACGTTGCGTTCGTGTGGCTGGTCGAGACGCCGAAGTGGTGGATGAACCTGCTCGCTCCCCTCGCAAGGCCCGCCTTCACGTGGAACCACGACAAGGTCATGACCGACTTCGGGCGCGGGCTCGCGCAGGCGACTGGCGGCACGCTCACAAAGGTCCGCAACCGGGCCCTGAAGCCCGGGTCCCCCGGCTTCTACGAGATGCCCGCCGTCACGGGCTGAAGCGGCCAATAGCTCGGGCCCGCTGACGGCCCGTCTCGTGCGGACCGCGGCCCGGCGCGCTCCAGGGGTCGCCCTCTGGTACGGAGCGGGCCCGGCCCGCATGTCATGACCGACCGTCATGACATGCCGACGGCTTGACGGGACACTTGCATCGCCAAGGCGCCGTCGCATCGAGGGACCACGCCCAGGGGCGCGATCCGCTCCCGACGCGACGGCTCAATGGCCCTGGCATCACTGAACGGGAGATCGAGATGAACAGAGGCGGCGGCGTTGGGATCATCGGCGTGATTGTCATCGTCCTGGTGATCCTCTTCCTTGTCGGCGTCATCAAGCTGTAACGCCGCGATCGTCAGGCCGTGGTTCCGCGAGACTACCCGGCGGCGTCCTGACCCGCCGTGAGCGTGTCACCCGCGGGAGGCTCCTGAGATGTCGTTCAACACGGGCGCGAAGCTCGATCCATCGCAGGTCGAGGACGTCCGCGGCTCACGGATCGGAGGGCGCGGCCTGATGGTCGGGGGTGGCGGCGGGATCGGGATCGTCATCGCCCTCGTGTGGGTGCTCCTGGGCGGCAGCCCTCAGACCGGCGAGACGGTCGGCGGCCTCGTCGACCAGACGATCGGCGGTGGCGCCGAGCAGCCGGGGCCTGCCAGCAGCGCCCTGGCGGCCGAGTGCCAGACGGGGGCCGACGCGAACGCCAGCGAGGATTGCCGGATCGTCGGCTACGTGAACAGCATCCAGGCCTACTGGACCGACGAGTTCGCCGCCTCGGGGCAGCAATACGTCCTGGCCAAGACGCGCTTCTTCACCGACCAGATCAGCACCGGCTGCGGCGTTGCGTCGTCGGCCAGCGGCCCGTTCTACTGCCCGGGCGACAAGTACGTCTACATCGACCTCGGGTTCTTCGACGAGCTTCGCTCGACGTTCGGCGCCCGGGGAGGCCCGTTCGCCCAGGCGTACATCCTCGCCCACGAATACGGGCACCACGTCCAGGATCTCCTTGGAACGCTGTCGGCCGGGACGAGCCAGGAAGGAGCGACCGGGCAGTCGGTCCGGACCGAGCTCCAGGCCGACTGCTACGCGGGCGTCTGGGCGGGCAACGCGGCTGCGACAGGTTTCCTCGTGCCGCTCACGGACGCGGAGATTGCCGACGCCCTCGATGCCGCGTCGGCCGTTGGCGACGATCGGATCCAGCAGGAGATGCAGGGCCAGGTCAACCCCGAGACCTGGACCCACGGGTCGTCCGCCCAGCGCCAGAAGTGGTTCACGGCCGGCTACCAGGCACAGTCGCCGGAGGGTTGCGACACGTTCAGCGGCAACCTATGAGGCCGGTGCGAGTGGAGCCAGCGGCCCGTTCCCTCGTTGGCCCTCCGCGCCATCACCGGGACGCTCCGGGCGCTCTGTGGTCAGTCGCCCGCCGAGATGACGTCCGGTCATGACGAGGGGAGGTTCCCGCGACATACGTTCGTCGCACGGGTGACCGAACCCGAGGTATCAACGACACGGCGAAGGTTGCGGTGTGATGCTCGACACTCAGCCCGTTGATGCTCACGCGGCCCACGGTGCCGCCCACGCCGGTTCCCTTGACCTGACGAAGGCGGCGGTCACGCCGCTCTTCCGCAACCGCAACTTCCTGCGCCTGTGGTTCGTTGCGGCCGCGACGCAGGTGGGCGGCCACATGGCGCTCTACGCGATGACGATCCTCGTGTTCTCCACCACGCGGTCGAACACCGCGGTGAGCGCGCTCCTGATGACCTACATGCTCCCCCAGGTGCTTCTGTCGCCGTTCGCCGGCGTGATCATCGACCGGGTGGACCTGCGATGGGCCATGATCGCTCCGAATGCCGTGCGAGCCGCGCTCATGGTCGGACTCGCCCTGGCGGGCGTCAGCGTCCCGATCCTGTTGCTCCTCAACGTCGGGATCAGCCTCACGAGCGTCGTGCTCATGCCGGCCGAGGGTTCGATGGTTCCCCGGGTCGTGCCGACCGACCATCTCGAGATGGCCTTGGGCATCTTCAACCTGACGTTCCAGGTGTCGTTCGCGGTTGGGTTTGCCTTTGCGGGTCCGCTCCTTGTCGTCGTCGTCGGACCGTCGGTTGTCCTGGGAGTCGTCGCGGCCCTGTACGTTGCCGCGACCGTCGTGTGCATCGGCTTGCCGCCCGCCCCGCCCGAGGTGAGACAAGCGGACCACCTGCGGCGTTCCGATGCGGTCCAGCCCATCCGCGAGCTTCTTGAAGGGTTTCGCGCCATCAGCGGGAACCTCGAGATCGAGCGTCCGATCGTCGTGCAGGCCGCAGCGGCGGCTGTGGCAGGTGTCCTCGGCGTGCTCGGTCCGGCGCTGGCAATCAAGATTGGCCTCGAGCCCAGCCACTTCGCCGTCGTCGTTCTTCCCCTTGGCGTCGGGGTCGTCGTCGGCGTCCTGGGACTGCGTCGGCTGAGGCGCATCTCGCACCGACGGATCGCGGAGGTCGGGCTCATGGTGTTCGGCGCACTCGCTTTCGCACTGGCCCTCATGGCGGCGGTCGGGAGCGTCCTGGGCGAGTTCGCCACCTCGGTCCTGCCCTTCGTGGTCGGTGCCGCTTTCGCAGCCGGCGCCGCGTACGGGATGACCGCGGTGTCAGCGCAGACCGCGCTCCTCGAAGCGATGCCGTCCGACGCGCGGGGACGCGTCTTCGGCGTCCTCGGTTCGATCGTGAGTGCCGTGGCCCTGGTGACGTCCGTGGTCGCCGGACCCGTTGCCGACCATGTCTCGGCGCCGGTTGTCGTCGCCGCCGTGGGCCTTGCCGTCGCGGCGGTCGCTGCCTGGCTGACACGCCGCCTCGGCCCGCGCGCGACCGTCAGCGAGTCGACCTCGTGACTCGGCACCAGTCGCGATGGCCGCGTCGCACGACGGCGCGAGGCGAACATGGGGCCCCAACAGACGGACGAATAGTTCTGCGCGTGCGCGTCCGTGCCTCCGATGTTCCAGCTCCAGATGAGCGCGTCGGCCAACCTTCGAACGGCATCGTCCCCGGCGGCGGCAGGCGCAACCCAGATCGCGATCAGCGCCTCGATCGCCACTGACCGCTCGGGTGTCGCCCACTGGCATCTGCCACGAATCGCGGCCAGTGCCGTGTGGGACGATGACACGTGTCGGTGAGCATCGGATCGCGGGTCGGTCGCCTGTCGCCGTTCCGTGCGGTCGCGGAGCTGCGCCGAGAGTTTCCTCGGGTGGTGCTCGTGCTCGCCGCGGGCGATCTCGTGGCGAGCTTCGGCTTCAGCCTCTTCTTCCCATTCCTGACCATCTACCTGGTCCAGGCGCTCGGGGCCAGCGCGGCCCAGGCGGGCCTCGTCGTGGCCGCCTATTCGCTGTGCTCGATCGTGTCGGGAATCGTGGGCGGCTGGCTCGCCGATCGCATCGGCCGGCGGCCCGTCCTCATCGGCTCGATCTCGTGCACGACGCTCCTCGTGGTCTCGATGGCCTTTGCCGTCGAGGCATGGCAGGTGGGCCTCGTGATGCTGCTCCTGGGTTGCATCGATCCGGCGTTCGTGCCGGCGGCCCGGGCGGCCGTTGCCGACGCGGTCGAGGAGGACCGCCGGCCGCGCGCCTTCGCGCTGCTCGCCGTCGCCAACGCGGTCGGCTGGATCGCAGGGCCGGTCATCGGGGCCGGCCTCTCCACGCTCGGCTACCCGCTCCTGTTCGCCATCAGCGGCCTGCTCATCGGGACGTATGTCGTGATCGCGGTGCGGTGGCTGCCGGAGACCCGGCCGCCGGGGACGCGCACGGGCATGCCGCCGATCGCGGACCTGCCGGTCGGAGTCGGGGCGGTGGGGGTTCCACTGGAGATCAAGCGGACGTTCCGGACCGGCTCACCGGGCACGCGCGGGACAGCCGCCGGCCCGCGGCTGCGCATCTTCGCCGCGTTCCTGCCGCTGCTGGCCGTGATCCAGGGCGTCACCTTCCTGTGGGTGACAACGCTGCCCATTTACGCTGCGGGGCCGCTCGGCCTGGCGACGCCGATGTGGGGGCTGCTGTTCGGACTCAACGGCCTGCTGATCGTCGTCTTCCAGATGCGCGTCTCGAGAGCCGGCGAGAAGCGGTCCAAGCCTCGCCTGATGGCGGTGTCACTGGGGCTGTACATGGCCGGGCTCGCCATCGTAGCCCCGTTGTCGTCTGCCATCGCCGTGCCGGGCCTCGCCCTCACGATCGTCCTCGTCACGTTCGGCGAGATGGTGATGATGCCGATCGTGCCCGCGTTCGTGTCCGACCTGGCCCCCGTGCATCGGCGCGGCGCGTTCCAGGGGGTGGCCCTTGCCGCAGGCGGACTCGGCTCCGGGCTGGGGCCGCCGATCGCCGGCTTCATCCTCGATGCCGGGCAGGGAGCCGCCCTGTGGCTGGGCTGTGCGGCCGTCCTCGGGGCGGTGGCCCTGGCGCTCCTTGGCCTGGCCCGCCAGACGGACCGACTCGCGCCAGCGGGCGGATAGCCGCCGCGCGCCTTCAGGCGGCGTCCACCATCGGCCGGACCTCGCCGATCCAGCGCTCGAGCGTCTCGTCGTCGAAGGGGGCCGCCATCTCGGCGATGAAGGTCCGGAAGCCCAGCGCCTTCCGCTCGATCATCATCGACGCGACATGCTCCGGGGTGCCCACCCAGAACGTGTCATCGTCGAGCACGTCCTGCATCGGCGTCCGGTTGTGGGCCATCTGCGCCTCCCATACGCGACGCGCCGCCTCGGGCGTGCTCCGGATGATCGGCTTGCAGCCCGCGGTGAACTCGATCTCGCCGATGTCGCGTCCGACGTCGTCGCAGTGGCGGCGCAGCACATCCACCTTGTGGCGGAGAAGGTCGGCCGTGCCCATCGCATTCCACATGTCGGCGTACTTCGCGACGGTGCGCAGCGTCTTGCGCTCTCCGCTTCCGCCGATCAGGATCGGCAGGTGGGTCTGTACCGGCAGCGGCAAGAGCCGCATGGCGTCGAGCGTGTACCGGCCGCCGACGGGTGAGGTGACCGCTCCGCCGTCCAGCAGGGCGCGGATGGAAGCGACCGACTCGTCGAGCCAGTCGAGCCGCTCCCCGAAGCCACGACCGAAGTCGATGCCCGCGGCCGCGTGCTCCAGGTCGAACCACGCGCCGCCGAGCCCGGCGATCGCGCGGCCGTCGCTGATGTGGTCGAGGGTCGTGAGCGTCTTGGCCACGAGCGCCGGACTACGGAACGTGTTCGCGCCGACGAGCAGCCCCACCCGCACCCTGGTGGTGACCTTGGCCCACGCGGCGAGGGTGGTGTATCCCTCGAAGATGGGCTGATACGGGTCCCCGAAGATCGCGTACAGGTGGTCCCATGCCCAGAGGTGGTCATAGCCCAGGGAGTCCACCCGTCTCGCGGCCGTCTCGAAGTCACTCCAGCTGGTGGCCTGGCTCCAGAGAAGCACGCCAAGTCGGGTATCCATCGTCGATCGCCTCCGGTCCGCCGCCGTCGTCATCCCCCGCATCCGCAGGTGCCACCGTAGCGGCTCGCGCGGCGCGGGACCAGGCTCGATACGTCGAGAACCATCTGGCGGCTGATGATCCCCGCCAGACGCTTTCGAGGCGACTGGCGCGTAGCGCCGGACCCCCTTCGCGTCAATCGACGAGCGAGGCCAGCACCTTCGATGCGCCCGGGGCGGGCGGCAACCTGAAACGATAGACCCAGGTCCCGGGTTGGATCTGGCGTGGCCGTGGGGCCCCCCCACCCGCGTGGTGGACGAGGTCAACCCGCTCGATGCGACCCTCGTAGTCGTTGAGCACGTGCGTGGGGCGCTGGAAGACCCAGGAAACCCAGGCCATGTCCCCGTGGGGCAGAAGATGCGCCGACACGGGGACCAGCGGTGGCCGACCTACGATGGCCAGCGAGAGGTCGGGCACCGTCGCGAGGCGAATGTTCGGGCGACTTCGGATGGCGACCAGCCCGGTCACTCGCACAACCTTCGCCGCGACGATGAACGACAGCAGCGTGATCGCGATCTCGTTGGAATCGACCGTGCTGTTGATGGCGAACGCCCATGACCGCGCCGAGATCGGCAGCTGGTCCGCGCCCGGCTCGAGCGACCCAACAAACTCGTGCACACCGTAATGATACAGGCGGCTCCTATTTCTTGCAGGATTCGGAAGTTGCGTCGAAGCAGACCGGTGCGTAGTGTTCGCCGCATGGTTGGCAACCAGCGACGCGATGACCCGGAGGGGCTGCGGCAGTTCAAGGCTGAGTTCTTCAAGGCCCTGGCCCACCCGATGCGGATCCGGATCCTCGAGTTGCTCCGCGGGGGGCCGTTGAGCGTTGGGCAGCTCCAGGACGCGATCGGGGCGCCCGCGTCATCGATCTCGCAGCAACTGGCCGTCCTGCGCGGCCGCAACATCGTGGCCACCGAGCGCCGCGGCACCACCGTCATCTACCGCGTCCGCGATGCTGACCTCTTCGTGCTGCTTGACGTCGCGCACCGGCTGTTCAACGGTCATCTAGCGGACACGATCGACCTGCTTCGCCTGGTCGACGCCGAGCCAGTCGGGGTCGCTCCGCCCGCTGCACGGTGAACGCGGCGAGCGCCTCGGCCCGTTCGCGTCGCTCTGCTCAACTTCGGGGCGTCGACGGGACGAGCGCCCGACGCAGGAGACCTGGACATGTGGACGATTGAGCTTCCAGGCGCTGACCCCATCCGGCTCGAGCACCTAGTCCTCGACGTCAACGGCACGCTGACGAACCGGGGCGAGCTGATCGACGGCGTGGCGGAGCGACTCGAGAAGCTGGCCCGCGACCTCGCGCTGCACATCCTCACCGCGGATACGCTGGGCACCGCGAATGCCGTGGGGGACCGGATTGGCGTGTCGGTCACGGTCATCCGAACCGGCGCCGACAAGGCGGCGTTCGTCAGGCGGATCGGCGCCCACGGCACGGTCGCCATCGGCAACGGGCGCAACGACCAGGCGATGTTGCGCGCCTCCCGGCTGGGGATCGCGATCCTCGGGCCGGAGGGCGCCTCGGGCCTGACGCTCGGGGTGGCGGATGTCGTGTGCCGGTCGATCACGGATGCCCTGGACCTGCTGCTCGATCGGCGGGCCCTCATCGCGACGATCCGGGCGTGAGCAGCGCGATCGGGCGGATGTCGATCACCCATCGAGCCGGACCTCCGCCGGTGAGTGCCGGCCATCGCGTGGTCCGCAACCGCGTCGTCTGGTCCGTGCGACGGCGGGTGCGGGCGAAGGCATTCGCCGCGGTGGCCGCCCTCGTCCTTCTCGCGCTTTCGGCGGGTGCGAGCCTCGGGGCATCTCCAGCCAGCGACCAGGGGGCGGTCGTTCGAGCGGTGCTCTTCTTCTCGCCCATCTGCCCGCACTGCCACCAGGTGATGAGCGAGGACCTGCCACCGCTGCAACTTCGGTTCGGCAGCCAGTTCCAGGTCCTCACGATCGACATCACCGTTCCGAACGGGAGCACGTTGTACCAGGCGGCCGTGGCGCAATTCGACATACCGCAAGGGCGACTCGGTGTGCCCACGCTGATCGTCGGCGGCGCGGTCCTCGTTGGATCGGTCGAGATCCCCGACCAGCTGCCCTCCCTCGTGGAACATCTCCTGGCGAGCGGCGGGTCGGACTGGCCGGCAATTCCCGGGATCCTCGAGGCGATTCCGGCGCCGTCGACGATCGCCGCGCCTTCCTCTGCGCCCGTGGAGCCGGCGGGTTCGCCCCTGTCAGGCATCGTCGAGCGGATCGGGCGTGACCCACTGGGGAACACGCTCGCGGTGGTCGTACTCCTTGGCCTGCTCTGTTCACTCGCCTGGGTCGCGGCAACAGTGTGGAGAACACGATCGGGTGGCGCCGCAGGCGTTCCATCGGGATGGATCCCGCCGATCGCTGCTGTCGGAATGGCGGTCGCCGGGTACCTCAGCGTTGTGGAGCTGACCGGGGCCAGTGCCGTGTGCGGCCCGGTGGGGGACTGCAACATCGTGCACGGGAGCGAGTACGCGCGCCTGCTGGGTCTCATCCCCATCGGACTGCTCGGCTGCGCGGGTTACGGGTCGATCCTCGTTGCCTGGCTGGTCAGTCGCCTCGCAACCGGAAGGCGCGCCCAGGTGGCCCGCCGTGGTCTCGTCGCCCTGACCACGGCGGGGACGCTCTTCTCTGTCTACCTGACGTTCCTGGAGCCATTCGTGCTCGGCGCAACGTGCGCCTGGTGCCTGGCGTCAGCGCTGCTGATGGACGCAGCGCTGCTTCTGGCGACCGCGTCGACGCTGTCGTCACCTTCCGCCGCCCGGTCGAGCGCGATGAAGGCGCCCGTCTGATGCGTAGCTTGAGACCGGTGTGATGCGCCCCGCTGAACGCGAGCGCCCCGACCCGGGTCCGCGCGTGGGCGGGTTCCGTCTGGGATTCGTGGCGCGAGCATCACGCCACGGTCGGGGCTGCCACCGACTCGACCGGCCGAGCGGCTCGTGCTGGGGTCCGCGCGTCCCTCTCGCGTCCCTATAGTTGATCGGTGCCCGCGGCGATCCTGGCCACCAAGCTCTACATCCCACCTTCGCGGCAGAGCGTCGTCCTCCGTCCGCGACTTGGGCAGCGGCTGGACGAAGGCCTCGCTGCCGGCACCAGGCTGATCCTGGTCTCCGCCCCGGCCGGCTTTGGCAAGACCACGCTGGTGAGCGAATGGGTCGCGGGTTGCGGGCGCCCGGTGGCGTGGCTGTCGCTCGACGAAGGCGACAGCGACCCCAGCCGTTTCCTGACCTACCTGATCGCGGCCCTGCAGACGGTCGCGCCCGGCATGGGCGAAGGCTTGCTCGCCCTGCTCCGGTCGCCGCAGCCCCCGCCACCCGAGTCGACGCTGACGGCCCTGCTCAACGACATCGCCACCATCCCGAGCGCTGTCGTGCTCGTTCTCGACGACTACCACGTCCTCGACGCCAGGCCGGTGGACGATGCGCTGGCGTTCCTGGTCGAGCACCTGCCGCCCCAAATGCGCCTGGTCATCGCCACCCGCGAGGATCCCGCCCTTCCCCTCGCCCGACTGCGCGCCAGGGGCCAGCTGACCGAGCTGCGTGCCGCCGACCTGCGCTTCACCCCGTCCGAGGCCGCCGGATTCCTGAACGAGGCGATGGGTCTCGACCTCGCGGCGGACGAGATCGCCGCGCTCGAAGCCCGCACCGAGGGCTGGATCGCCGGTCTGCAGCTGGCCGCGATCTCGCTGCAGGGCCGCGACGACGTCGCCGGCTTCATCGCGTCGTTCGCTGGCAGCCACCGTTTCGTGCTCGACTACCTGCTGGAGGAAGTCCTCCAACGGCAGCCCGGATTCATCCAGACCTTCCTGCTTCGCACGTCCATCCTCGATCGCCTCTGCGGCCCGCTCTGTGATGCCGTGACGTCCGGAACCTCGGCTTCGGGCCAGGCCACCCTGGAGTATCTCGAGCACGCCAACCTGTTCCTCGTCCCCCTGGATGACGAGCGGCGCTGGTACCGCTATCACCATCTCTTCTCCGAACTGCTGCGGCAACGGCTGCAACAGAGCGCTACCTCGCCTGGTGGAGCCGATGGGACGAGCGTGGCCGAGCTGCACATCCGTGCCAGCCAGTGGTATGAGGACAATGCCCTGGAGATCGAAGCCTTCCACCATGCGGCTGCCGCCAATGACATTGAACGTGCCGAGCGGCTGATCATCGGTGAGCGGATCCCCCAGCACTCGCGCGCCGCCGTCACAGCCGTATTCGACTGGCTGGATGCGCTGCCAAGGACGGTATTGGATGCCAGGCCGTGGTTGTGGGTGAGGTCTGCCACGGTGGCGTTGAATGCGGGACAGACAACCGGTGTGGAAGAGAAGCTGCAAGCGGCTGAAAGAGTCCTGCAAGGTGCCGATCTCGATGACAAGACCCGCGACCTGATAGGACAAATTGCTGCCGTACGAGCCACGTTGGCGCTCGCCAACTACCAGCCGGAAGCCATGATCACTCAGGCGCACCGCGCGCTGGAGTACCTGGACCCCGACAACCTGCCTTTCCGCAGTAGAGCGGTCCGGACACTGGGGTTTGCGTACCAGCTCAAGGGTGACCGTGCCGCGGCCCGCCAGGCCTATACCGAAGCGAAAGCGATCAGACAAGCGTCCGGGAATATCAACCTGACCGTGTCAGCTACAACCGGCTTGGGAAATGTGCAGGAATCTGAGAACCAGCTCTACCAGGCGGCCGATACGTACCGATGCTCGCTGCGGCTCCTGGGTGATCATTCAACTTCGAATGCCGATCAGGAGTTCATTGGTCTGGCTCGCATCCTCTACGAATGGAACGATCTGGATGCTGCCGAGCAGTACGGGCAGCAGAGCCTTCAACTGGCGCGGCAGTACGACCGCGCGATCGATAGATCTGTCATCTGTGAGGTCTTCCTGGCTCGCCTGAAGCTGGCCCGCGGAGACGTGGCCGGCGCGGCCGCCATGTTGGCGCAGATCGAGCACTCCGTCCGCGAGCGCGGGTTCGTGCATCGCATGCCCGAGGTGGCTGCTGCCCAGGTGCTGACGATGCTCCAACAGGGCGACCTGGCGGGTGCCGCACACCTGGCCCAGGCACACGACCTCCCCCTCGCCCGGGCCCGGGTGCACCTCGCCCAGGGAGATCCAGCGGCGGCACTGGCGGTGCTGGAGCCATATCGCCGGCGGGTGGAGGAACGGGCCTGGGCGGACGAGCAGCTCAAGACCGTGATCCTGCAGGCCGTCGGATCCCATGCCCTTGGCGAGAGGGCCAGGGCCCTGGAGCTGCTGGACGAAGCGCTGGCGTTGGCCGAGCCCGGCGGCTTCACCCGGATCTTCGTCGACGAAGGTGCGCCGATGGCTCGCCTGCTCCGCGAGGCGTTGGCTCGAGGGGTTCGTCCGGAGTACGTGCAGCGGCTGCTGGCGGCGTTCCCCGTCGATGACGCAGGACGGGCCGCATCGTCCGCCACGAGAGTCGCGGGAAGCCGTCTCGCCGAGCCCCTCAGCAGCCGCGAGCTCGAAGTGCTGGCCCTCATCGCCCGGGGGCTCACCAACCAGGAGATCGCGGCCAGGCTGTACCTGTCCCTGCACACCGTGAAGGCGCACGCCCGCAGCATCTACGCCAAGCTCGGTGTCAGCAGTCGCACGCAGGCGGTCGCCACGGGACGAGCCCTGGGATTCCTGGCCGAGGACCGCCGCCCCGAGGGCTGAGCTGGACGGCGTCGGCGACGATGCCCGGCCGGGCCCTCCGCACGCAGGCTCGACCCGGTCCGCCCGGCAGGGCCCCGTGACTAGTCCTCCGAATACCTCCTGGGAGGGATGACGCTCATCCCACCGTGGGAAGACGCTGCCCGCGCAGACCACCGATGGGTGGCTGGCGACGAACGGATGCGATGGCAGGGAGCGCTGTCCCGCGCTTTCGATCCGCCCCGACCCGAGCCGCCCGCTGGTGATCGATGAATTTCGCCACGCCTGGCGGCTCTCTTCACGCCTTTGAGGAGTTCTGCGCATGAGCCTGCTTCGCAACCTCGCCCGACGGCGGCTTCGGACCGCCCTGACCGTCACCGGCATCACGATCGGCATCTGGGCCCTCGTCGTGTTCGGCTCGATGGCCAACAAGATCAGCGCGATCGTCGCCGTCGGCAGCGACTACTACGCGGACAAGATCGTCGTCACCGACAAGTCCGGCGGACTGTCCGGAGACAGCCCAATGGCGATCGCCCTGGCCGGCGACATGGCCGCGATCGATGGGGTGGCTGCGGCCGTTCCGGGCGTCAGCACCCTCCTCGATCCCGCGTCGGCGGGCGGGATCAGCATGCCCGACATGGTCGTCGGAGTCCTGCCCGGCGCCGATCAAGGCCACCAGACGTTCGACTTCCACTACGCGCAGGGCCGAGCGCTCACGGCCGAAGACGCCGATGCGCTCGTGGCCGTCCTCGGTTCCGACCTCGCCCGCAAGCTCGGCAAGGGCACCGGGGACACGCTCCAGATCCGGGGCCTGACGTTCGACGTCGTCGGGATCCTCGAGCCGACCCTGAGCGCGCCGGACACGACCGCGATCGTGCCGCTCGCGGCGGCCCAGGAGATCTTCCTGCAGGATCTGCCTCCGCTCGTCCGCCAGAACCTGCGGGCGGACCAGCTCGTGACCGACATCACGGTTTACCCTGACCAGGGAACCGACGTCGAAGCCCTCGCCGCCCGGATCGAGGCCGACATCCCGAACGCGTCGGCGATGACCGGCGCCGAGTTCGACGGGGTCGTGGGCTCATCGGTCGCGATCTTCAACGCGATCATCGTCGGCGTGGCCCTGATCAGCCTGATCGTCGGCGGACTGTCGGTGATCAACACGATGGCCATGTCGGTCGCCGAGCGGACCCGGGAGATCGGGATCAAGCGCGCGATCGGCGGCTCGCGGGCGCGCGTGATCCGCGAGCTCGTGAGCGAGGCTGGCTTGATCGGCCTGCTCGGTGGCCTGCTCGGGCTGGGCCTTGGCTCGGTGGTCGTCTACCTGGCCAACGAGGCCGGCCGGAGCGCGGGAATGATCCTCTTCCTGCTCACTCCGCAGACCGCGATCTTTTCGGTCCTGTTCTCGACCATCCTCGGCGTCGTCGCCGGGATCATCCCCGCCTGGAACGCGGCGCGCCTCGACCCGGTCGCGGCCCTCCGCTACGAATAGGAGCAACCGACATGGCATTTATCGAAGGACGCAACCTGCGCAAGACCTACAAGCTCAGCCGCAGGAACGAGGTCCAGGCCCTGCGCGGGGTCGAGGTCTCGATCGAGGCCGGCGAGCTGGTCGCGATCATGGGCCCGTCCGGCTCCGGCAAGAGCACCCTGATGCACCTGCTCGGACTGCTCCACCGCCCTGACCAGAACCATGGCCCGGCGCCGGAGCTGTCGCTGGGCGGCCGCGATGCGACGCGCATGTCGGACGCCGAGCGGACCCGCATCCGGGCTCGCGAGATGGGTTTCGTGTTCCAGCAGTTCAACCTGGTCCCGACGCTCACCGCGGTCGAGAACGTCATGCTCGCCGGCGAATACGCTGGCCTCGGCCGGCGAGAGGCGCGCGAGCGGGCGATCGCCCGGCTCGACCTGGTCGGCCTGGCCGAGCGCGCGACGCATCGCCCGTCCGAGCTGTCCGGCGGCGAGCAGCAGCGCGTCGCGATCGCCCGGGCGCTTGTCAACGCCCCGGCGCTCGTCCTGGCCGACGAGCCGACCGGCAACCTCGACTCGCACCGGTCGGTGGAGCTCCTCGGCCTGATTCGGAAGCTGAACCGCGAGCACGGCCAGACGTTCGTGCTCGTCACCCACGACCCGGAGGTCGGGGCGGCCTGCGACCGGATCATCCGGATGCGTGACGGCCTTGTCCAGGCCATGGAGCTGGTCAAGGAGCCCATGCCGGGCGAGGCAGGTGAGGCCGCGGCATGACGGGCGGCGCGGGGATACCACGGACAGCCACCACTGCCTGGCCGGTTGTCTCGTCATCTCGGGCTTGCCCACGGGCGCCCGCGATTAGTCCCCCGAATAGTCCTCGGGAGGTATGAAACCCATCCCTCCCTGGGGAGATGCTGCCCGTGCAGACCGGGGCAGGGCGCCCTGGGCCACGTGATCGGGCAATTCGAAGGAAGGCGACGAATGCAGGACATCAGAGTCCGGCTGTCCACCCTCTGGGTGTTCATGCTCCTCAACTACCTCTACTGCGATGTCATGGGGCTGTACGACCCGACCTTGTCAGGGGGCCTGAGCCGCGATGCCCTTCTGGCGGCCTCGGCCCTGATGGAGATCCCGATCGCGATGGTCGTCCTGTCCCGGGTTCTGAAGGACCGGCCGAACCGCTGGGCGAATGTCATCGCGGGCGCGTTCATGACCGTCGTGCAGGTCGGCTCGCTGTTCGTAGGTTCGGCGCCCACTGCCTACTACGTCTTCTTCTCGGCGATCGAGATCGCCAGCCTGCTGTTCATCGTCTGGATGGCGTGGCGCTGGGCCGAGCCCGTCGCCGCTCTCGCCTGACACCTGACCCGGCAACCGCGGGACGCTTCAGCCACCTTCACACGGATTGGGAGATCACCATGTCAGAACCTTCGACGAAATCCGCGCCGCTGCCGCCGCGCTGGTTCATCCGCTCGTTCTGGGCGGTCCAGCGTGCCGTCTACTCGGTAACGGGCGGCCGGCTCGGCCTCCGGGCCGCGACCGCGACCCGCTGGGGCATGCTGCGGCTCAGGACGGTCGGGCGCCGCAGCGGCGAGGAGCGGGTGGCCATCCTCGGCTACTTCGAGGACGGTCCCGACCTGGTCACCATGGCCATGAACGGCTGGGCCGACCCCGAGCCCGCCTGGTGGCTCAACCTCCAGGCGCAGCCCGACGCCATCGTCGACCTGCCCGGCGGCGAATCGCGCGCCGTCCGCGGGCGTGCTGCGGACAACGACGAGCGGCCGCGCCTCTGGGCCATCCAGGCCACCTACGACAAGGCCCTGGACGCCTACGCGGCCCGCCGGTCCCGTGAGACCGCGGTCGTCATCCTCTCGCCCCGCTGACCGAAGCGGGCCCGGGTGGCGAGGCTCCGCGCCGCGTCCCGACATCGCAAGTCGAAACCCACTCCACGAGCTGATCGGGCGCGCCCGGATCGGGCGCGCCCCGAAGAAGGGAATGGAACGCAATGAATGCAGATCGGAAGGCCGCCGTCTGGATCGGCGTGCTGTACATCATTGGAACGGTCGGCCTCGTCCTCAGCGTGGTCGTGACCGCCTCGGTCCTGGACGGCCCCGCCTACCTGGCCCAGGTCGCTGCGCAGCCGAACCGGGTGGCATTCGGGGCCCTGCTCGTCCTGCTGGCGGGCTTCTCGCTCGCGATGGTCCCGATCGTGTTCTGGCCGATCGGCAAGCGGTACAACGAGAGGCTGGCCATCGGGTACGTCGTCTTCCGCGGCGCGCTCGAGATGATCATGTACATCGCCACCGCCCTCGGGTGGCTCCTGCTGATCGCACTCAGCACGCAGCCGGATGCGGCGCCGCTCGCCGGCCTCGAGCGCACCGTCGAGACCGTGGCCTGGGATCAGTTGCTCGCCATCCCGTTCGTTCTCGGCGCGCTGATGTTCTACGTCCTGCTCTACCAGTCGCGGCTCGTGCCCCGGTGGCTGTCGGTCTGGGGGCTGATGGGGGCCGCGCTCTACATCGTCGCGCCGCTCGGCAGCATGTTCGGGCTCTCGCTTGGCGTCTTCATGGGCCCGCTCGCGGTGCAGGAGATGCTCATGGCCGTCTGGCTGATCGCCAGGGGTTTCAACCCTGTCCCGATGCTCCGGCCTGAGTTGGAGCTGCCGGCAGCCCGCGCTGGGTTGCCCGCGATCGCCGCAGGTTCGTGACGGCGATGCCAGGCGGTCCACTCGACCCACGAGCAGATCCCAGCCAGCCGATGGCGTATCAGATCCGGATCGCGGGCCAGCTCGCTTCTCGATGGGCGGACTGGTTCGAGGGCCTGACGATCACGGACGACGGGCGCGACACCTTGATCACCGGTCCGGTGATCGACCAGGCCGCTTTGCATGGGCTTCTCAGGAGAGTTCGCGACCTGGGCATGCCCCTGGTCTCGGTCAGTCCCGTCGAAGCCGTGGACGACCGGAGGAGGGGCGACGACGCACCACGTCCACGACGACGCTCAGTCTCGACGGGAGAGGAGACCCGGAGGAATCCGGCGATGACGACGCCCCGCCCCGCCGTTCGGTTGGCGACCCTCGAGGATGCCGGGCCGATCGCCGACCTGCTCGCCGACGCGTTTCTCGACTACGAATGGTCTCGCTGGGCCGTTCCCGCCGACAACCGCCGTGAGCGCCTCCGCGGCCTCCACCTGCTCTACGCCGGGCTGGTCGGCGCCGAGGCGGGCAGCACCTGGGTGACCGACGACATCAGCTCGGTCGCCGCCTGGGTGAAGCCCGGCCTGACCCCGATCAGCGACGTCCTGCGCACCCGTCTCAACGAAGAATCGGCCGCTCTGTTCGGTGACCGGCTCGAGGCGGTCGACGCCCTGGACGCGGAGACGGCGCCGCTCCGCCCCGCCGGGCCGCACTGGTACCTCGCGACCGTCGGCACGCGAGCGGACCGCCGGCGCGAGGGCCTCGCCTCGCTCGTCATCCGCGCCGGTCTTGCCGACTGCGACCGGGCCGGCCTCCCGGCGGCGGTCGAAACCTCGAACGAAGCGAACTGCCGCCTCTACGAGCGCCTGGGGTTCGCGGCCGCCGGGGACAGAACTGCGCCCAACGGCGGGCTGCGGGTCTGGGTCCTCGTCCGGCCGGCACGACGCTGAACAGCGGCCCCTCGCCCAGGTTCCGAGCACCGCCGACCGCGCTCGGGACACGCCAGCCGGATGGGCCGGATGGCGCGTCGAACGCTGGCGGGGGCGGCCCACACACGCCGAAGTCAAAACGGAAGGGAAGGGAAGAGTGAACAGCATCTCAGGTCACCTGGCACCGGGCACGGTCGCCAGGATCACGGGCGGCCTCTACCTCGCATACATCGTGGCCATGGTGCTTGCCGACACGCTGGGGCACATCGGGCGGGGTACCGCGGAGCAGGTCTACCAGGCGATCGTCACGAACGCCGCGTTGTTCCGTCTGGGTCTTGTCGTCGCGCTGGTCACGGGGTTCCTCTTTCTCATCGTCGCCTGGGGCCTCTACGTCCTCCTCCGACGGGTCAACAGAGACCTGGCGCTGCTGTTCCTGCTGCTCAACGCCGTGGGCGTGGCCATCGCGGGCGCGAGCATGTTCCCGCTGGTCTCCGCGATGCAGCAGGGAGACGCGGCCAGCCACATGCAGGCCTACTCGGCGGCACAGCTGGAGGGGCTCGCCTACCTCTCCATCGGTGTCTACAGGACGGGCTTCGTCACGGCCCAGCTGTTCTTTGGCACGTGGCTGTTCCCGCTCGGCTACCTGGTCTACAGATCCAGATCGCTTCCCCGGCTCCTGGGCGTCCTGCTCGTGCTTGACGGCGTCGCCGTATTGATCTGGTTTCTCCAGGCACTGCTGCTGCCGGACCACCCCGAGATCCGTTACCCCGGGCTCGTCGTGAGCTTCGTCGCGGAAGTCGGGCTGGCGCTCTGGCTCCTCGTCAAGGGCGTGAAGGCCGTCGACGCCGGAGCAGTCCTGCCGAGGGAGAAGCAGGACGCGGATCCGGAGGCTGCGGGGGCCTGGAGTTGAAGGCTCGCCTGGACGTTCCGCTGAGGCGGAGTCGCCGGCTGCGAGATTGCGCCGCGAGTGTGGTCCCGCAGCGCAGAGGAGTCAGGCGCCGAACTCGTCGCGAAGCGGACGAGCGACCTCGTCCGCGAGGAGTCGCAGCCCGTCCGGGCCGCCCCTCGGATCGAGGTAGTAGACCAAGTGGTCGCAGCCCCGATGGGCCACGTCGCGACCGTAGTCGAGCGCGGCCCGGCGCTGGTCGGGGTCCGTGCCGACTCGGTGCTGGACCGAAACCTCCACCGTCGAGCGGTCGCGCCCCGCGACCTCGCACGCTCGGTCCAGGGCCTCGAGCTTGCGCGCGAACTCGTCCACCGTCCCGCCCGAAAAGTTCCAACCGTCCGCATAGGTCGCCACGAGGCGCATCCCGACCCGCTCGCCCTGTGTGCCGAGCCAGATCGGCGGGCCTCCGCGGGTCAGGGGCGGCGGATCGTTCCTGGCATGGCTGAGCCGGTACGGTGGCGCATCGACCATCACCCCGCCGGCCTGGCTGCTCGGTGCCGCGCCGGGTGCCGGCCAGGCTGCGGCGTCGGGTCCGAAGAGCGCGCGGATCACCCGGAGCGCCGCCTCGAGCTCGCGCAGGCGCACCGGGACCGGTTCGAGCGGGAGCCCGTATGCGGTCGTCTCCGGTTCATGCCAACCAGCCCCAAGCCCCAGCACGAAGTGGCCGTTCGTCGCGTGATCCATGGCCGTGGCCATCTTGGCCACCAGGCCGGGGTGACGGTACGGGTTGGCAAGCACCAAGTGGCCGATCTGCTTGTCGGGGACGTGATGGGCGAGGAGGGCGAGGGTGGTCCACCCTTCGAAGCACGCGCCATCGCCGTCCACCGGGTACAGGTGGTCGAACGTCCAGGCGGAGTCGAAGACGTCGATCTCGCCGGCGAGGCCCCAGATCGCGTCGAGCGTTGGCCAGTCGATCCTCTGCGGTGCGGTCTTGAAGCCGAGTCTCATGTGCTGAGGGTATGCCGGAAGCCTTTGGACCGCAGGACGGGATACCGGCGCACCCCTGCAGGGGCGGAAGTTGCGCGGCTCCTGGCTTTCGCGCCGCGGTCAGCGGCGGGGAGGCGTTGACCGTCGGGCCCGAGCGAATCGAGGCCACGCGCGACTGGGCCGCCGCCCATGGTTCCTTCTGAAGGCAGCGCGAAGAAGGGCCGACCGGCAGCCCTGGAGTGGAGGTGAGTCGGATGTCTGGAACCGTGACCCAGTCAGTGCCCCGCCTGCGCACCCTGGCCGTCGCGCAGGCCCTCGTCCTCCTGGTCGCCCTTGGCGCGCCGATCACGGCGCTCGCCGCTGTCGACGCGGTTTCGCCTGGCTCGCTGCCCCAGGGCGCGACGAGCCAACCGATCACGATCACCGGCTCGGGCTTCAATGACCGGTGCTCGACCTACAGCGTCACGTTCTCCGGCAGCGGAGTCAGCGCAACAGGCGTTGCACGGAGCAGCAGAACTCGTCGGGCCGGGCAACGTGCCTCCCACCTGCCAGTGCGTGCGTCAACGGCGCCGAGACATGGAGTGGCCCCCGGTCGCCCGGTGCACCCCCGCGCCTCTTGACGAGAGCAGGGGCTCCGATCCGAGCCGGGGGCCGAGATGTCGCTCCGCGCCGGCTACCGGAGCGGAGCGATGGACTATGGCAGGTAGTAGTTCGGGTTCGGCATCTTGAAGGTGCGATCCGCGTGGCCACCGATCAGGTCGCTGTACTGGTCGCCGAAGCTGGCCACGATCTCGTAGCCCAGCGACTCGATGTGTGCCCGAGTCGCCGTCTTGTAATCGATGGTCGTGCACTTGCCGCCCGGATCGGACGCGCAGGCCGTCTTCAGATAGGCCGGGTAGTCTGCGACCGCGCTCGGCTTCGTGTACAGGCCGGTGTCGGGTCCATACCCGTCAGGATCGGTCGGTGCCGGATAGCCCGCGCTGATCCCACCCGTGACGTCCGCCGTCGTCAGGTTGCCCAGCGTGGCTGCGGCCTGGGAGGGCGGGCGCCCGGTGATCCAGAAGATCGCGTACCCCTCACTGGCAGCCTGGGTCACCATCTGCACCATGCCGGGCACGGCCGGGAAGAGCTCGCCGTTGACGTACGTGGCGTTCGTCGTCGGGTTGTAGGCCCAGTTGCTGAACACCTCGTAGTTCCAGGTGGCAAGCGTGGTGTCGTCCACGTCGAGGACGATCGCCTTGGGCCACCCGGTGATCCACCAGCCAAGGTCGTGTCGCTTGGCGGCAAGGTAGGTGGCACCGGCGGCGGCGACGGAGCTCGCCTCCTTGGCGTAGTTGCCGTCGGACGCGAAGACGCCCGAGCCCAGTGGGTCGCCGTAGTAGTTCCGGATCTGCTGGCGCAGAACGTCGATGTTCCCCATCCGGTTTGCTGAGACCGGCGTGACGGTCTGGATGGCCGGCGACGCGGCCGCGTAGGCGACCCCTCCGGCGATGAGCGAGAGTCCCAGCACGGCGGCGAGCGCTGCCAGCCGTCGGCGCGAGGACGTGAAGGCCATTACGAGAACCCTCCACTCGAGTCAGATGCCGCGCCCACCATGGGCGATGGGCTGCGGGGCACCTTGACGTCGAACAGGATAGGTCGCGGCCGGTGGGGCCCGCTAGGGGAATCGGTCACGTGGGCCCCGCGCCGTGCGAACTGATCCCACTGGCGAGGTCACGCGCGTCACGCGCAAACAACGTCTGCCACGGACGCGATGCCACGGTGCCCATGCGAGCCGACCACGCCCCATGCATCATGTGCACGCCGTGACCGATGAGCGCGAGATCCTGTTGCCAAGTCCCGACCCGGTGGTGCTTGACCTCGAGCGCCTCGCCCGGGTTCTGGTCTCGGCGACGGCCATCGCCATCGCCGAAGGTTCGCCTGCGACGGAGCTCACCGTTCAGCAGTGGCGCATCCACGTGATCCTGGCGCACGCCGGCGCGTTGCGCCTCCGCGACGTGGCCATTGCGCTCCATGCGTCCCAGCCGTCCGCGAGCAGGCTGGTCCGTCGCCTCGAACGGAACGGGCTCGTCGCGCGGGTGCGGGCGCCTGACGACGGTCGAGGCATCCTTGTGCGCCTCACGAGCGACGGAATGGCAGTCCACGACGCGGTGGTGGCACGCCGACGCGAGATGCTCGAGACAGCGCTGCGCGCAGTGCCCATGCCCGGCGACATCGGCCCGAGCCTCCGTGCCATTGCGACCGCGCTCGACGAACTCGTCTAGGAGCTCGAGGCGGCGCGGACTCCCCCGCGCGCAGCCCGATGGGACGATCGGGCTACTCGCCTCAGGACCGATTGGTCGATGTCGCGTGACAACGTTCCTGGGTACCGTGGTTGTTGGAAGAGGTCCGCCGAATAGGGCCAATCCAGGTCGATCCATCGTCAGGACCCAGATGCAAACCAGACCAACCAGCAAAGCCTCAGCACCGAGCAGACGTCGCCGCCCGATTCAGGCCGGCCAGGGACTCGTCGAGTACGCCCTCATCCTGGCCCTGGTAGCGGTCCTCGTGATCGGTGCGGCGGTGGTCCTTGGTCGGCAGGTGTCCACCACACTGTCGACCGTGGGCGACCAGATGCCCGCCGGTTCGAGCGCGAGCCCCACCACGCCCCCCAGCGCTGCGCCGACGCCGACCCCGCCCTCGAAGTTCGGGACCAAGAAGTCGTGCACGGCGGCAGGCTACAAGTGGGTCACCAAACCCAGGCCGGCGCACTGCACCTGAGCGAATCGGGCGGCGGTGCTTCCGCCGAGGACGGACTGCGCGGTGCGTCCCTGCGCCGACCGTTGCGGATGCCCGCGGACGGGGCAGACGCGTCGTGGCCTCGGGCCAGGAGCTGGACCTCTCCACGGATCTGTTTCGGGTGATGGACTGCCGCATTGCCGCGACGTGCGCTAACAACACCACGGGTGACAGCGCCGCCCACCGATGCGAGCGGCGCCCGCGAGCGGCGCACGCGAGCGCACGCCGCGACCAATCAGGTTGAGATTGGCGTCCCCTCGACCGCAACATCAAACGTGTTCGGGTCGACATCAAGGGTCCGGGCGACAAGGATTCGCGCGCCGTCGGCTACGCGGTCGTAGTCCGGCACGAACAGATGGACGATCGGAAGCTCCCTGATCATCACGTCTCCGATCGGTGCGCCATCCCGAGTCGTCGTCCACGTCGCGTGATACAGCGGCCGGTTTCCTGCTGCGATCCGGCGTTGCTCAGCTTCGATAGCGGCCCGCAGTCTGGCGTCCGACGACGTCTCGGTCATCGGCCCGAGTCTATCGCCTCCGAGGCCAATCGAGCAGCGCCGGAGACTGTGCCAGAACACGCTGGCCTACAACAGGGCGTGCCAAGCACGCTGGACGGAACGATGGCCGCCGGACGCCCGGCGCGCTCCCATCCGGCGTGGCAGCACGGAGCGGTGGTGACGTGTTGAATGGAACAAACGGGCCGCAAGTCTGACCGCCGCTGGCGCACGCGCCAGTGTCAGAAACGATCCCACGGTCATGCCCCGCCGGGGAGGGGTCATAGCCTGTCGAGGACCACCGTCCATGGGCCACAACGCGTCGCCGTCACGGCGATCCTGTACAGGCCATCCTGTACGTCGACCATGTCGCTCTTCTCCGCCCACGTTCGGCTTGCCGTGGCGTCACTCGGGAAGGGGGCCGGCGTGAACCCCCACGGGCCGATCATCACCTGAATTGAGCAGGCACCCCCGGTTGTCGTGACCGTCACTTGGTAGCTGTCGCGAAGGTGGATCTGCGGGCTAGTGCCGCTGCCCGTGCCCGAGACCTCGGCGTGCTCAGCGACGACCGGTGTGCGCAGAGCGGCTGGGAGCGCCAGGACCACGAAGACCGCCAGGGGCCCGATCAGAAGGAGGGCGGCCCAGAGCGCCTTCGCCCGACCGAGGTCACGCCACAGGTAGTGGACCTGGTTCAGGAACATGGGTGCTCCATCGCGGCAATCGCTCAGTGCATCTCGTCCTGCCGGTCAGCCTGCCACGCTCGACAATGCACCGCAAGTGCCTGTTGACCTCGACGAACTTGGTGGATGAGGGACCGCCCGGCTGCCAGTGCGTGCGGTAAGAACACCTGGTCGCATCGTCGACGGTAAGGGCCCGACCGGACACACTGTCGAGGGCGAGCCATTCACGATAGTGGGGTGCATACTATGGTGAAGGCCAGTCGACGGAGGGTCCAGCATGAGCAGCGAGGAACGTCCCCCCAAGCGAATTCCACCCCGACCCACTCTTCAACTCGGGGAAGCCATCCGTGACCGGAGAGAGGAGCGACGCTTGTCGATGCAGGCCACTGCCGATCGAGCGGGCATCTCGGCCGGGTACGAGTTCAAGCTGGAGGGCGGGTTCGTTCGGACACCGTCGCCACGCGTCCTGCACCGCCTCAGCGCCGTCCTCGAGGTTCCGTACCCGAAGCTCATGAGTCTGGCCGGTTACCCGGACGACGCCGCGCCTGCTGAGCCTACTTCCCCCTCGGGCGCCGTCCGCGCCGATGGCACCGAGTCGGGAGCCCCGGCACCCGACGCAGTAGTCATGGACCCGGCGCCGACCAACCGTCGCATCCTCCGCCTCCTCGAAGAGATCCGGCGGGACCTAGCGGGCCTCCGCGAAGACCTCCGCCGCCTCGAAAGCACGCGGCGCGGGACCGGGTGAGGGATCGTCCTGCTGCGCAAGGGTGCGGGAAAGTCACTGGGCCGGATCTCGCTCGACAGGCTTCCGACCGCGCGCCGGCGGTCAAGTGTGGCATCGTGGGCGCCAAACATCAGGAGGATGGCGATGGCCATGTCGATCCAGCTTGTCTTCGACACCGCGGAACCGGCCCAGCTGGCTCGCTTCTGGGCCGAAGCGCTCGGCTACCGGCTCCAGCCCCCACCGGATGGCTTCGATACATGGGAGTTGTTCCTGCTGGACCAGGGCGTTCCCGAGGACCGATGGGACGACGCCTCGGCGATCGTCGACCCCGAGGGCAAGGGGCCGCGGATCTACTTCCAGCGGGTCCCCGAGGGCAAGACCGCCAAGAACCGGATGCACATGGACCTCAACGTGTCGGGCGGGCACGGACTCCCCTTCGACGAGCAGAAGCGGCGGGTCGATGCCGAGGTCGCGAGGCTCAAGGCGCTCGGTGCGACGGACGAACGCGGCGCGATGGAGCGCGACGGCGAGTACTGGGTGCGGATGAACGACCCGGAGGGGAACGAGTTCTGCGTCCAGTAGGCGGATATCGAGTGAGGAGCTGCCTGCCTGACACGGCGTCACGTCACTTGGCACCCGGCCACGCCCCGATGCGCGAGCTTCTCGACGCCGACTGAGCCATGCCGGGTTCTCACGGCATCCCGGGTTTGGGATCCACCAACCACCGCAAGGAACCGATCGTGCCCGGACGGCCAGGCGGCGACAAGAGAAGCCCCCCGAGCCTCGGGCGGCTCAGTGGTGGAGGTCCGGCGCCATCTGCTCGGCGCATCACGGACGGTAGACTCCAGGGGCGGCGGTGTCGGAACATTCATGGCTCGGCCGCAACCGCTGCCAGGTTGCTGGGGCGGTGTCGGACGGGGTTCGCAACCCCGGGGCCCAGGGTGCGTTCATCGGCGGAGGTTGGGATGACTGCGGCAACGCAATGGGAGTACGCGGAGGGCACGTTCTCGGGCCCGTCGAGCGACGTGACGGTCCGGTTCTACTGGGGCCAGGGCGATGGTTTCGTGGCGCGCGCCAAGGGTTGGTTCGGCGATCTGCTCGTCGAAGGGGGCTCGGCAACAAACCTCCTTAGGTTCAAGGGTCAGGTCCAGGCGCCAGCCGTGCTGGGTTTCATGGGAACCAACGGATGGGAGCTGGTCGGCTTCTCGGCGGCACCGGGCGGAGAGGCGCAGTACGTGTTCAAGCGACCCTTCGGCAACACCGATATCGGCAAGCCGGTCTGACGCAGCACCCCGCTAAGCAAGGCCGATCCGCAAACGCACGCGGACGGCCGGCGCCTGCGTCGGGTCACGGCTGCCCGGCCTCACCAAACCACGTGGTCGTCCCGTCGGAGAGCAGCACGCCACCCGGCATGAGGACGGCGTTCGTCGCCCCCTCGCCCGGGAGGTCGCCGCTCACCGCAAGCCGCTGCCACGCAAGGCCGTTGGCCGAGGTCCAGGCAGCGGCATCAGGCCCGCCGCGCAGCGCGAGCATGCGATGGTGGTCGCCGACAAGCGCCCCGTTCGGCCCGCTCCCGCAGCCCTCGCCCTGGCAGGGGGTCGGCCCGAGTGGTGGCCAGGTGGGCAGGGCCTGCCAGTCGCGACCGTCGCCTGACTGCCACCAGAGCGTCGCGCCCGGCGTCGCGAGGACCTGACCGACCGCGATGAGACCGCTGCGGCCCGCCACGAGCGCGGTCGCGCCCCAACTCGGCCCGGTGCTGGCGAGGGTGAACGCCGATGCCGTGGGCACGTCGAGGGAGTAGGGGCCGGTCCACGCGGCGCCGTCGGTGGACCGAACGGCCACGGCGCGGAGGTGGTCGGGGTCCACGGGCAGGGTCCCGACGCCGGTGAACCCGGTCGGCGTCCCGGTGACGGCCCTGACGACAAGCCCAGTCGGAAGCGCCCCGGTCGGAACGGTTCGCCAGTGGACGCCGTCGACCGATGTCGCGAGATGGGTCGGTGCCGTCGGGGAGGCAGCAACCAGCCCGGCGGGTCCGGCTGCCAACAGCGGGGCCACCTGCCAGCCGGTCGGCTGCCCAAGGTCGGGACCGTCGTGGGGTGTCCATGACTGTCCGTCGGGAGAGGTCCATGCCATCAGCGGGAGCGACGGGCTGTAGGTTGGGCAGGCCGACGCACAGTCCCAGGTCCCGGCGAGCAGCGTGAGCGCGATAAGGCCGCCACGGACCTCCGCCATGCCGACGATCTGCAGGCCTGGCCAGAAGGTGGTCGCGGTGTTGAAGGGCAGGGACTCCCAGTGCGCCCCGTCGGTGGAGGTCCAGACCGGGGTGGAGGAGCCGCCTGACCCGACGGCGATGAAGCCTCGGCTCCAGCGCAGGACCGAGCGGACGAGTGCCAACGGGTCGGGAGCCAGCTTTCGCCATTGGATTGCCGTCCATGCCGCGTCCGCTCCCGGTGGGACGGCGATGTCGAATGCCGCCCGGGGCGGGCCGGCCGGGAGTGCAGCCGACGACTCGCTGGAGGGCGCCACCGTCGCCGAGGGCCCAGAAGTGGGCTCGGCAGTCGCCTGGGGCGTGGCCGACGCCGTGGGTGACGTGACCGGCACTGGCGAGCTGGTGCTGCCACAGGCAGCGAGCGCGAAGGCGATGAGCACTGCCGTCAGGTGGTGGCGGGTCCTCATCGATCTACCTCCGACAGGGTTGGCCGCTACTCTGCGCCCTTCGCCGCCATTGCGCTACAGGGCGCCGGTCGTGCCGGCGAACGGTCCCTCGGCATGGGGAGTTGTGCGAGGCGTCTGAGCCTCCGACCGACGAGCCGGCTATCTCGTCACGCGGTAGCGGAGGTAGACGACGCTCGAGCTGAAGGTTCGGGTCTCGACGAGCTCGAGATCCACCCGGCGCTCGTACTGCGGAAAGTACGGAATGCCACCGCCAACGAGCACCGGGTAGACCCTGGGCCGGTACTCGTCGATCAGACCCAACGCGGCCGCCTCGCTGGCGAGCGTCGCGCCGCCGATCGCGATGTCGCCCTCCCCCGGCTCGGCTCGCAACCGCCCGATCTCCTCCGCGAGGCCGCCGGAGGCAAGGCGGGCATTGCCCTGGACCTCGGACAGCGTGGTGGAGAACACCACCTTCGGGAGCGGCTTCCAGAGGGCGGCCCACTCGATCTCTGCGTCGTCGAGCGAACGATCCTGGTCGGCGGTCTCCCAGTACAGCATCGTCTCGTACAGCCGTCGTCCCATCAGATGGACACCGACCCCTCGGATCTCGTCGGTGACCAGTCGCCACATCTCCTCGTCGGGCGGCGGCACAGCGATGATGTCGCCGTCCGGCCCGACGATGTAGCCGTCAAGCGAGACGCCCATCGAATAGGTCACGCTGCGCATCGGACGTCCTCCTCGATAACGGGTTCGAGAATACGATCGCCGGACGCCGCAGGATTCCATCGCGGCTCGCCGGATCTCCTGGGCTGCCGCCGCCGCCGAACAGCGGCATCGGCCAGCCGCGTTGCTTCGGGCTCACCCCCAGCCTCGACGTAGGAACCGTTCTTGATGCACAAGCCCGTTGCTGCCCCTTGACAATCGCGCGACCAGTCGCTATTCTGCGACCAGTCCGGAATACCTGACCGGTCGCATAACAGAGAGGAGTCAGAGCGATGACCGAGGCGACCTCGACATCCGCCTCCCTGATCCTGCATCCCGTTCGGATGCGGATCCTCCTCGCGTTCGGACGGGGAATCCCACTGACCGCCCAGGGGCTGGCCGACCTTCTCCCCGACGTGGCGCGGGCGACCCTCTACCGGCATCTCACGATTCTCGTCGACGGCGGGATCATCGAGGTGGTGGGGGAGCAGCGCGTGCGCGGCGCCGTCGAGCGGACCTATACCCTGCGGCACGGGTCCGCGTCCCTGCGGAAGGAGGATCTCGAGGCAGCGAGCCGCGAGGACCACCTCCGCTTCTTCGGCTCGTTCGCCGCCTCGCTCATCGACGAGTACGCACGGTACCTGCGCCGCAGCCGGATCGACTTGGTCGCCGACGCGGTCATGTACCGCGAGGGAACCGTATACCTGTCGGACGAGGAGGCGGCCGATGTCGCGAGCGAGATGTGGGCGGCCTTCTCGCGCCGGGTGGGCACAGAGCCCGCTGCCGGACGGTCAGCCCACACGTTCGCGGTTGTCAGCATCCCCGGCCCCGATCCGGCCCGCCCGGCGGCGGATTCCGGCGAAGTTCATGGAGGTTCCAGGTGAACACGTCCCAGCTCTTGCTGCTCCTGCTTCCCCTCGTGGTCGTCCAGCTGGCGCTCATGGCGCTGGCGCTGCGCGACCTGCTTTCGCGAGATCGCATGGTTCGCGGCGGAAACAAGCCCGTGTGGGCCGCGATCATCGTCTTCGGCGAGCTGGTCGGACCCGTGGCCTACTTCCTCGCCGGCCGCGTCGACGCCTGAGCCGACCGATGACTACCCTGAGCTTCTCCATCGGTGGAGCACGTTCCATCGGGACATCTGGCCCCGGCACTGGCGCAATCGTCGCCCGGGGCCTTACGAAGAACTACGGCAGGGTCCACGCGGTCGATCACCTCGACCTCGACGTCCCGGCTGGCAGCGTGTTCGGCTTCCTTGGCCCCAACGGGGCCGGCAAGACCACGACGCTCCGGTTGCTCACGGGCCTGGGCCGACCAACCGCCGGGTCCGCGGTCGTGGCCGGGATCCCGGTCGGCGGAGACGCCGTCGCGCTTGGCTCGCGGATCGGCTACCTCGATCAGGCGCCACGCCTCTTCGGCTGGATGAAGGGCCGCGAGCTGCTCGAGTTCGCCGGGCACTTGTGCGGACTCGACGGCTTGGCGCTCCGGGCCCGCGTCGGCGAGCTGCTCGAGGTCGTCGGCCTTGCCGATGCCGCCGAGCGGCCGATCGCCGGCTACTCCGGCGGGATGCGCCAGCGGATCGGGATCGCCCAGGCGATCGTCCACCGGCCCGCCGTCCTGTTCCTCGACGAGCCAGTGTCAGCCCTCGACCCCGAGGGTCGGCGTGACGTTCTGCAGCTGCTCGAGAGCCTGCGCCCGGAAACGACGGTCTTCATGTCCACCCACATCCTCGCCGACGTGGAGCGGATCTGCGATCGCGTCGCGATCGTGGACCACGGCCGGCTCGTGACCGAGGCGGCGATCCCAGAGCTGCTCGAGCGGTACGCCGCTCCGGCCTGGGAGATCGAGGCCGAACCGGGTCAGGTTGCCGCGCTTCGGCGTCTGGCCGACGACCTGCGCGCCCTGGCGTGGGTTCGGGCTGTCGACGTCGACGCGGCGGTCGCGCGGATCACGGTCCGCGACGCGGACCGGGCGGCCGACGAGCTGCTATCGGTCGTCGCCGGGTCGAGCCTGCACCTTGCGCGCCTCGAGCGCGTGCGCCCGACCCTCGAGGACGTCTTCCTCGCCCTCGTGGGCCATGAGCGCGTCGATGCGCGGGAGGCGGCGTGATGCACGCGTTCGGAATCCTGCTCCGCAAGGAAGTCGCCGAATCATGGCGAACGAGGCGGGCGCCCGTCGTGCTCGGCCTGTTCTTCGTCATGGGCATGGTCGCCCCGCTTCTCGCGCGGTTCACCCCCGAGATCGTGGCAGCCTCCGGAGGAGCCAGTCTTGCGGCCGCGCTGCCGGTGCCCACCGCTGCAGACGCCGTCGACCAGTACCTCAAGACCATCGGCCAGTTCGGGGCATTCGTGGCGATCCTGCTGGCGATGGGATCGGTTGCGGCTGATCGGGAACACGGCACGGCGGCCCTCGTCCTGACCAAGCCGGTCGGCCGCGGTGCCTACCTTGGCGCGAAGCTCATCGCGCTCACGGCCCTCCTGGGTGCGGCCGTCGCCGTGTCTGGCACCGCTGCGGCGGTCTACACCGCGGTGCTGTTCGCGCCACTCCCGATCCCGGGCTTCGCGGCGGCCGTCGCGCTGGTCTGGGTCGGCCTTCTCGCCCCCGTCGCGATCACGTTTCTTGGCTCCGTGCTCGGCCGCTCACCCGCCGCTGCGGCCGGCCTCGGGTTCGCCTGGCTGGTGCTCGGCGGTGTCGCGGCAGGGCTCCCGGCGCTCGGCCCTACCATGCCCGCGTCGCTGACCGGACAGGCGCGGGCGCTCGCCCTCGGCCTTGGGCCCGGACCGTCCGCAGCCCCGCTCGCCGCGCCCCTCCTCGGCACGGTCCTCATCGTGGGCGCGGCAATCGCGATCTCCTGGCGCGACTTTGCCCGACAGGAGCTGTGACGCCATGAACGCCCCCACGCCGGCCAGGTCTCATTCGGGCGGCCCCAAGCGGAGCTCCTCAAGACATCTCGACGTCACCGTCGGCGTCGCTCCCTGGGAGCTGCCCGGGACCCTCAGCCTGCCCGCCGCCGATCGCCCCGTCCCCGGCGTCGTCATCGTCCACGGCTCCGGTCCCCACGACCGCGACGGCACGATCGGGCCCAACAAGCCGTACCGGGATCTTGCCGAGGGCCTGGTGGGGGCAGGGATCGCCGTCCTCCGCTACGACAAGCGCACCCTCGTCCATCGGACCGAGCTCGCCTCGCTGGGCCCGACCGTCACGGTCGACGACGAGGTCGTGGACGACGCGCTGGCAGCCCTGGACCTCCTCCGCGGGACGCCAGGCGTCCGCCCCGACGCCGTGTTCGTGCTGGGCCACAGCCTCGGCGGCTACCTCGGGCCGCGGATCGTCTCCCGCGCCCCGGCGGTGCGTGGACTGATCGTCCTCGCAGGCAACTCGCGCGGGCTCGCCGAGGCCATCCTCCACCAGACCGAGACCCTCGCCTCGATGGGCAGCCCGACGCCTGAAGCGGCTGCGGCGATCGAATCTCTCCGCCGGCAGGTCGCGGTCATCGTCTCGCCGGCGCTCACCGAGGAGACTCCAGCGGCGGAGCTGCCGTTCGGGGTCCCGGCCTCGTACTGGCTCGACCTCCGAGCGTACGACCCGGTGGCGCTCGCGGCTTCCCTTGACCGGCCGGTCCTGGTCGTGCAGGGCGGGCGGGACTATCAGGTTACCGCCACGGACTTCGAGGGCTGGCGGGCCGGTCTCTCGGCCCGCGTTGATGCCACGTTCCGCTGGTTCCCCGAGATGAGCCACCTGTTCATTGCCGGCGAGGGACAGGCGAGCCCGGGAGACTACGCCATTCCCGGGCGGGTGGCCGCCGTCGTCATCGACACCATCGCCGCCTGGATCGCTGGTATCACCGAACCGGCCTGACCTTGGGCGGCTCGGGCCGACGCAGCACGTCCACAGAACCTCAGGGGGAAGCCACCATGGAAGGGGTCATCCTCGTTGCCGCCGCTGTCGTGCTGGCGGCCCTTGCCCTGCGACTCTCCGGCGCCAACCGGACCGCCGCTCCGGTATTTCGGCCGGCAGCCGCGCCCACGGCGCACCGCCTGCTCCGGGGGTTGCTCGGCGCCTCGCTGCTGATCGCGACGGCGCTAGTCGCCATCCTCGCCGCGCTCTACCCGTCCGACCTTGCGGTGCGCTTCGTGCACGGTGCCACGGCGCTGGGATTCTGGATGCTGGCGACCCTGTTCGGGGGTGCCCTTGCCCTCGGACCACGGCCTCCGCACGCCTCGGTCGTTGCAGGCTTCCTGATCGCAGCCGCCGGAGCCTTCGACGTGACCTCGATCGACCGGTTCACGATCGCGTTCACGACCCTTGGCGTTGCCGGAGCCTTGCCTGCCGCGCTGGTGCTCCTTGCGGCGGGTGTCATCGCGACGAGGCGCCTCCTGCGGGCCGCAGGCGCCCTGCTGCCCGCCTGACTGCCCAACACCGGCCCCAGGGCGGCCCCGGGAGGTTGCCGAGCATCTGGTTGGCGGCGGGGCCCGGGCCCGTTGAGCGGGAAGGTACCATTGGCACGTCGCCGCCCGTCGTCACCGTCGGCGCCTGAGCCCCCGGCTGCGCAGCCGCTCGGCAGGGCGCGGAGACAGGCTCGAAGAGTGAAGAGGCAGACGTGAACACGAAGTACCACCGGCCGCGCACGCTCGACGAGGCGCTTGTGCTTGCGTCCGGCGCCGATGCCGTGATCCTCGGTGGAGGGACGACCATCAACGCACGTCCCGGCCGGTTGTCCGGCGTGGTGGTCGACCTGCAGGCGCTCGACCTCGCCGGAATCGAGACGGACGGCGGATCGATCCGGATCGGGGCCTCGACCCGCCTGCAGCAGGTCGTCGACTCGAGCGTGGTCCCCGAGGTGCTCCGCGATCTGGCCCGCGTCGAGGCGCCCAGCACGATCCGCAACGCCGCCACCGTCGGCGGGACCATCGGAACGGCCGATTCGGAGAGCCCGCTTCTCACGGGGCTCCTCGCGTTCGGTGCGCGGGTCAGCGTCGCGCGAGCCGGCTCGACCACCGACCACCAGCTCGAGGAGATCCTCGCGGACCCCGGCCTCATCCGCGGTGGTGTCATCACGAGCGTCGCCGTCCCGGCCGGGGGTCGGGCCGCGGCACACCGGACCGGTCGCACGCCGATGGATCGTCCGATCGTGATGGTCGTGGCCCACCGGGATGTGGGCGGCGCGATCCGGACGGCCGTGTCCGGCGTCGCAGCCCACCCGGTGCTCGTGGATCCAGGACGGCTGGCGGAGCTCGATCCGCCGGCGGACTTTCGTGGCTCGTCCTCCTATCGGGCGCACCTCGCCGAGGTGCTCACCGCGAGGGCGCTGGCCACCGTCGGAAGGGGCGATCGGGCGTGACGATCCAGCTGACCATCAACGGAACAGCTCGGACGCTGATCTGCGAAGCGCACGAGTCCCTGCGCGTGGCGCTGCGGCGGGCCGGCTTCTTCAGCGTGCGGTACGGCTCGGACACGGGCGAAACCGGCGCAGCGGCGGTGCTTGTCGACGGCCGGCTCGTGTCGGCGGACGTCATGCTGGCCGCCCAGGCTGACGGGCACGCGATCGAGACAGTCGAGGGCCTCACCGTCCCGGGGGAGATGCACCCGATCCAGCAGGCGTTCATCGATACCGGCGCCATCCAGTCCGGCTACTCCACCCCGGCGATGGTCCTCGCCGCGAAGGCGCTTCTCGAGAAGAAGGCGAACCCGACCGAGGCCGAGGTCCGGGACGCCCTGTCGGGGATCCTCGACCGGGAGACGGGGTACCTGCGGCCCGTGCATGCCGTGCTGCGGGCCGCGGCGACCATGCGCGGGGAGGCGCCCGACAGCATCGAGGTGGCGCATCTCGACCCGCTCGTGGGATCGGACGCGCCGCATCACGATCGCGACGGCCTCTCACCGATCGCGCCGCGGGTGGTCCTCAGCGCGGACGTGCCCGCCACGCGCGTCGTGGGCCACGCCGAGACGAAGACCGACGCCGTCAAGCTCGCGAAGGGGAACCCTGCGTTCACGGATGACCGGGACCTGTCGGGGACGCTGATTGCCAAGGTGCTGTACAGCCCCCACGCTCATGCGCGCATCGTGTCGATCGACGATTCCGCAGCCCGGGCGCTTCCGGGTGTCCGCGCCGTGCTTCACCATGGCAACGTCCCGAGAGTTCGCTACGCGTCCGGCGGCCAGAGCTACCCCAACCCGTTGCCCTACGACCAGGTGAGCTTCGACGACAAGGTGCGCCATGTCGGGGACCGCGTCGCAGCCGTCGCCGCGGACACCGAGGAGATCGCCCGGGCCGCCATCGACCTGATCGACGTGACCTATGAGGTGCTCCCCGCCGTCTTCGACGAGAACGACGCGATCGTCGACGGCGCCCCGGTGATCCACGACGAGCCGGACATGGAGGGTGCCGACGACGCGGGTCACAACATCGTCCACCACATCCAGGCCGAGACGGGCGACGTCGAAGCGGGGTTCGCGGTGGCCGACCGCGTCTTCGAGCAGACGCTCCGGGTGCACCAGGTCCAGCAGACGCCGATCGAACCGCACATCGCCATCGCGAGATGGGACAGCGACGACCGGCTGGAGATCACCTCGTCGACGCAGGTGCCGTTCCACGTCCGGCGCATGCTCGCGCCCCTCGTTGGGCTGCCGGTGAAGCAGATCCGGATCATCAAGCCGAGGATCGGCGGAGGCTTCGGCGCCAAGCAGGAGATGCTCATCGAGGACATCGTGGCGCACCTCACGATGGCGACGGGCCGTCCCGTACGGCTGGAGCTCACCCGCGAGGAGGAGTTCATGTCCTCGCGGACCAGGCATCCACAGACGATCACGTTCAAGACGGGCATCGATGCCGAGGGGAAGCTCACGGCGCAGGAGATGCGGATCGTCGCGAACACCGGCGCCTACGGGACGCACGGGCTGACCGTCCAGATGGTGTCGGGCATGCGTGGCCTAAGCTCGTACAACAGCCCGCTCAAGCGGTTCGACTGCCGGGTCGCCTACACGAACATCCCGGTGCCGGGCGCCTACCGCGGCTACGGCGCCCCCCAGGCGCTGTTTGCCCTCGAGGCCCACATGGAGGACATCGCCGCCGCGATCGGGATGGACGCGATCGAGTTCCGGCGACGCAACTGGACGAAGGTCGGCGACCCCATCGACATCGCGCCCCAGCTCGGCGAGGGGGACCCGGGAGCCGGGACCGTGCCGATCATCACCTCGAGCGGCCTGGACGAGGCCGTGCTCCAGGGTCAGCGGGCGATCGGCTGGCAGCGGCGCGACGACCCCGGGTGGAGGCAGCCCGCCGACCGGCCCCACGTCCGCCGCGGGCTCGGGTTCGCGATGGCCATGCACGGCACCGCGATTCCTGGCCTCGACATGGGCGGGGCGAGCCTCAAGATCAACGACGACGGCTCGTTCAACCTGCTCGTCGGCGCGACGGACCTTGGGACGGGCTCGGACACGGTGCTCGCGCAGATCGCCGCAGAGGTGGTCGGGGTGGGCACCGATGACGTCCTGGTCTACTCGTCGGACACTGACCTCACCCCCTTTGACACCGGCGCCTACGCGTCGAGCACGACCTACATCTCCGGGACCGCTGTCAAGCGCGCGGCGGAACAGGTCCGCAGCCAGGTCATCGACCGTGCGGCGCTCCTGCTCGGGGTGGACCGCGGCTCGGTCGATCTTCACGACCGGGCGGCCTGGTCGACCGAGGGCGGGTCGGTGACGCTCGAGGAGATCGCCCTGTCGACGCTTCACCAGAAGGGCCAGCACCAGATCATGGCGACCGCGTCCTACGTGTCCCCGGATTCGCCTCCGCCCTATGCGGCGCAGTTCGCCGAGGTCGAGGTCGACGTCGAGACCGGCCAGGTGACCGTCGTGCAGCTCGTGATGGCGGTCGACTGCGGCGTGCCCATCAACCCGGTCACCGCGTCGGGCCAGGTCGAAGGCGGCATGGTGCAGGCCCTCGGCTACGGGCAGTGCGAGGAGATGGCCTACGACGGCGACGGGCGCATGGTGAACGCCGCGTTCGGGCCGTACAAGATCTATCGGGCAGATGAGATGCCGCGGCTCGAAGCCATCCTCGTGCAGACGATGGAGGCCAGCGGGCCCTTCGGTGCCAAGGCGATCGCGGAGATCCCGCTGGACGGCGCCGCGCCTGCCATCCGCAATGCCATCGCGGACGCGACCGGCGCCAGGATCAACAACATCCCGTTCACGCCCGAACGCGTCTGGCGGGCCCTCCAGGCGTCGTGAGCGTCCCTCGTTTCGATCGCATCCTCGCCGAGCTCTCGGACGCGGTCAGCGGCGGTCACAGCGTCGTCCTCGCCACGATCGTCGCCACCGAGGGGTCCGTGCCTCGCCACGTGGGCACGAAGATGGTCGTGCACGCCGACGGGTCCGTCGTCGGGACCATCGGCGGGGGCAAGGTGGAGGACGCGATCCGTCTCGACGCTCTCGACGCCCTGCACGAGAACGAAGCGGGACTTCGCCGCTACGCGCTGCAGCAACCCGAGCGCGGTGATCCCGGTATATGCGGCGGAACCATGACCGTTTTCCTGGAGCCCTACATGACCCCTCCCACCGTGTTCGTGATCGGGGCCGGCCACGTCGGCAAGGCCGTCGTGGACCTCGCCCACTGGCTGGGCTACCGGACCGTGGTGGTCGACGAGCGGACCGAGATGGTGACGGAAGTGGCGGTTCCGCTCGCGGACGTCCGGTTCGCCGGCAGCGTCGCCGACGCCATCGCGGCGCACCCGGTCACCGAGACGACCTCGGTGGTCGTGGTCACCCGGAGCCACGAGCTCGACGCGCAGATCACGCCGCTCCTCCTCGAGACTCGGGCGGGGTACATCGGCGTGATGGGAAGCAAGCGCCGCTGGGAGGAGACCCGGCGAGTCCTCGAGTCCTCCGAGGTGCCGGTGGGAACCCTGGACCGGATCCACCATCCCATCGGGTTCCAGATCGGGGCGGAGACCGTCGAGGAGATCGCGGTGTCGATCATGGCCGAGGTCATCGCGTCGAACCGCCGCCCAGCCGCGTGAGCATCTTCTCTGGGCACCTCGTCGTCGTCCGGGGCGGCGGAGATGTCGGGTCCGGGGTCATCTGGCGGCTTCGACGCGTCGGATTCCCGGTCATCGTCCTGGAGCTCGCGCGGCCGCTGACGGTGCGGCGGACGGTCGCCTTCTCCTCGGCCGTGTCGGACGGCCACGTCCTGGTTGACGGCATCGAGGGGCTGCGGGTCGGTTCGCCCGCCGAGGCGGTGGCGACCGCACGCCGGGGCGTCGTGCCCGTGCTGGTCTCCGAGGACGTGCCGATGTTCCCCGAGCTGGTATCCGTGCTCGTCGATGCCCGCCTTGCCAAGGAAGCGCTCGACACCCGGACCGACCAGGCTCCCTTCGTCGTCGGGCTCGGCCCCGGCTTCGTCGCGGGAGTGGACTGCCACGCGGTGATCGAGACGATGCGCGGGCACCGCCTCGGCAGCGTGATCTGGGACGGATCGGCCTTCCCCAACACGGGTGTCCCGGGCGAGCTGGGGGGTGCGTCGGCGGAGCGCGTTCTCCACGCCCAGCAGGATGGATCCCTCAGCTGGGATGTCCGGTTCGGGGAGATCGTGAAAGCCGGGCAGCGGCTGGGGACGATCGACGGCGCGCCCGTCACTGCAAAGATCGGCGGCACTGTCCGCGGGATGGTCGCTCCCGGCGACGTGACCGTGGGCTTGAAGATCGCCGACGTCGATCCCCGCGCCGACCCCGCGACGATCGCCCACATCTCGGACAAGGCACTCGCCGTCGGAGGGGGCGCGCTCGAGGCCATCCTTGCCTGGATGAACGATCCTCGCCGGTGACCCCGTCCCTGCCCGAACGGCTCGGTCTTGCGCGCCGTGAGCTCGTGTCGATCGTCGGCGCGGGCGGCAAGTCGACCATCTTGTTCGCCCTCGGCCGGGACCTCGCCCGGACTGGCGCCCGGGTCATCCTCACGACGACCACGAGGGTGGGCGCCGATCAGCCGAACGAGCCGATCTGCTGGTCCGCCGACGTGGCCGACGTCGAGGGTGCCTTCCTGCACGGGCTCCCGGTGTTCGTCGCGGCCGACAGGGTTCCGGGCAAGATCGTGGGTCCATCCCCGGACGCCATCGATCGCCTCTTCGCCGAGACCGACGCGGACTACGTCGTGGTGGAGGCCGACGGTGCCCACAGGATGGCGATCAAGGCACCCGCGGACCACGAGCCGGTCATTCCGAGCGCCTCGACGACCGTCATCGTGGTCGCCTCGCTGGCTGCCATCGGCCGCCCGATCTCCGAGGTGGCCCACAGGCCGGAGCGCGTGGCAGGCCTGATCGGGTCGCAGCCTGGCGACCTGCTCACGCTCGCAGGCGCGGCCGGCGTGCTGCTCCACCCACACGGCGGCCTCAAGGGCATACCGGACACGGCCCGGGTCATCATGGTGATGACGAGGGCGGGGTCGGCCGCGGAGGGGCCGGCGGCCGATCTCACGGCGGTCCTGGCGGCGCACCCGAGGGTCGACCGGGCGATCACCCTCCCCTGAGTCGACAGAGCTCGTGCCCGACGGGCCGCGGCCTCAGGCGGTCCTCGTCCCGGCGGTATCGAACGTCATCGCTCGCTGGAGCGCGGCAGCCCGCATGTCGTCCGGGATCTCGACCGGACCGCCCATCGCCGCCGCGTTGATCGCCGCCTGCGCGGCCTCCTCGACGACTCCGCCGACCATGACCGCCAGGTCAGGGGTCCGGTGGAAGACGAGCACCCCATGGTTTGCCAGCAGCACGGCGGGAACCCCGGGCCGCACCGCAGCGCGGATGTTGGCGACCGCCTGCTCCGAGCCCCGCGGACCGTAGGCAGCGATCGGCACGCCGTCGGCCAGCCCGAACATCGCGAGGGCCTCGATCCAGCAGGCGATTGGGCGGTTGGCGACGGCGAACGCCGTCGCGTACGGTGAGTGCGTGTGGACCACGCAGCCGACGTCGGGGCGGTCGTGGTACATGGCCGTGTGCATCGCCACGACCGCGCCCTGGATCGGGGGCAGGTTGCCCTCCAGGAGCGTGCCATCGAGCGCGACGCGGGCGATGCCGTCGGGTCCCAACCCGTTCAGCGACGAAGCGGAGGTGAAGTACATCTCCTCTGCGCCGGGGACCCGCAGGCTGACGTTGCCATGCCCATTCGCCGAGATGGCACCGCTCGCGAGCACCCTGGCCGCGGTGCCCAGAACCTGGTCGACGAGACTCCTGTCCAACTTCGTGTCTCCTGTTGCGGCAGGCGCGATAGATATCGGCCGTATGTGGCGGGCGGGGTCGATCTTGGCCGCGGCACCGCCGCGGGCGGAGCCCGGCCCCGGGCGGGCCGCCCGGCGGGGGGTGATCCCCGTGGCGGGCGGCGACCTCCGGGACGCTGCTACATCGTCACCGGGCTCATCAGCTGGAAGTAGTTGCCGTCCGGATCGGAGAACGTCGCGATCCATACGTCGGCCGCCTCACCGGGCTCATAGGGCTCCTGGACGACCGTCGCCCCGGCCGCCTTGAACCGTTCGAAGTCGCCCTTCACGTCGGTGCTCTCGATGTTCCAGATGAGCCGCCCCGGCTGCGCGTTGCGACCGGTGACCTGATCGTGCGGGCCGACGGTGAGGAAGCCCGTGCCGAGCTGCCATCCCCTGTAACCGCCCTCGTTCCAGCCCGGAGTACCGAAGAGCTTCGTGTAGTAGTCGTACAGGCGCTGCGGGTCCGCCGATCCGATCAGGATGCTGTTCAGGTTCATCGCGCCCCCCTTTACTGATCCAGGGCCGGCGCCGCCGATGGGCCGACCCGCGTGAAGATCGAGAGTCTGGGCGAGGGCTCGATCGGCGTCAAGATCTCGCTCCCGCGAGGGCACCCGTCCCCACGCCCAGGCGCGGCGCAGCACGCCCGGGTGCGTCAGGCGCACGCACGGGCTGCCGCCGGGCCGCCCCGGCTCCGAGTTGTGTCTGGGCCGCGGGTGGACGAAGATGTGCCGGGGGAAGCAACGGGTGACCATGCAGCCGGGACGAACCATCGGAGGCAGGCGAATGCCAGGCGACTTCACCGGGCGCATCCTCCACGTCAACCTCACGACGGGCGAGCTGGAGGTCGAGCGTCCCCCCGAGTCGTTCTACCGGAAGTACCTGGGCGGCTCCGCCATGGGGCTGTACTACATCCTCCAGGGGTGGAAGCCCGGCACGGACGGCCTCGATCCGGACAACGTGCTGACGGTCATGGACAGCCTCCTGACGGGGGCGCCCATCGCGGGCCAGAGCCGGGTCACCGTCAACGCTCGCTCGCCGCTCACGGACGGCATCGGCGACAGCCAGGCCGGCGGCTTCTTTCCCGCCGAGCTGCGCTTCGCCGGCTTCACCGGGATCGTGATCCGGGGCCGCGCCGCCGAACCAACCTACCTGTGGCTCCACGATGGCGTCGCCGAGCTGCGGCCCGCCGGCCACCTGTGGGGGAAGACGACGTCCGAGGTCGACGACGTCCTCAAGCGCGAGCTCGGCGACGACAGGATCCAGGTGGCCCAGGCTGGGCCGGCCGGCGAGAAGCTCGTCCGCCTCGCCGCGATCATGAACATGGCCAACCGGGCCAACGGCCGCACCGGGATGGGCGCGGTGATGGGCTCGAAGAACCTGAAGGCGATCGTCGCACGCGGGACCAGCAAGAAAGTCCCCCTGGCGGACGCGGCGGTCCTCAACCAGCTGGCGCGCGCAGGCGCGGCGGAGATCCCGAACAACGCCGACGTCCTGGGCCTGCGCACGGACGGGACCGCGGGTGTCCTGGAGTGGCAGCACGCTGCCGGCACCCTGCCGACCTTCAACTACAACGCCGGCCAGTTCGACCGCTACGAGGCGATCTCCGGTCAGACGATGACGGCGACCATCCTGACCGAACGGGAGACCTGCTACGCCTGCGCCGTGCGCTGCAAGCGGGCCGTGGAAACGGAGTGGCAGGGACGGCCGGTCGAGCCGCGCCATGGCGGCCCCGAGTACGAGACGGCCGCCGTCTTCGGGTCGTACTGCGGGGTGGACGACCTTCCCGCGATCTCTCTCGCCAACAAGATCTGCAACGAGCACGGCCTGGACACGATCGGCACGGGGGCCACCGTGGCCTGGGCGATGGAGTGCTTCGAGCGCGGCCTGCTGACCGAGTCCGAGATCGGCTTCCCGGCTCCCTTCGGCGACGCCGCGGCGATGGTCCGCCTGACCGAGATGCTCGCCCGGCGCGACGGGTTCGGCGACGTCCTGGCGAACGGCTCGCGGCGCGCCGCCGACCTGATCGGGAAAGGCCACGACCTCCTCGTCACCGTCAAGGGCGCCGAGGCGCCCGCCCACATGCCGCAGGCCAAGCGGTCGCTGGCGGTGATCTACGCGGTGAACCCGTTCGGCGCGGATCACCAGTCGTCCGAGCACGACCCGATGATCGAAGAAGGCGCGGCCGACCTGTCTCTGGACCGGCTGAAGCTGCTCGGGTTCGACGCGGCGCAGGAGTTCGGCTCCCTCGGCCCGGACAAAGTCCGCTACGCCCTGCGGACCCAGCAGTTCTACTCGTTCCTCGACACGGCCTCGTTGTGTCAGTTCGTGTGGGGCCCGGCGTGGACCCTGTACGGGCCGCAGGAGACGGTCGACTTCGTGCGGGCTGTCACCGGCTGGAGCGACTTCGACCTCGATGAGCTGATGGAGATCGGGGAGCGGCGCCTGAACCTGCTGCGCGCGTTCAACGCCCGGGAAGGCATCGGACGCCGCGAGGATCGCCTGCCGGCCAAGATGTTCCGGCCGCTCACCGGGACCGGGCCGACGGCGGGAGTCGCCCTGGATCCGGTAGAGCTCGAGGGCGCCCTGGACGAGTACTACCGGCTGGCCGGCTGGGATGGGCGGACGGGCAACCCGACGCCGGAGACCATGGCCCGCCTGGGCCTCGAGTGGACGGCTGCCAGCTGAGCCGCCTGCGCGCCCGCGATCACGTCGCCCGTTCGCGCTCCAGCCTGATCGGCTCGTTGACGGCCTCGTAGGAGCGGTGCTCGCCGCGCATGAGGGAGGCGACCGCTCCCAGTGCGCTTGCGACCACGCCCGCCAGGAAGGCCATATGGAGGGCGTTGATGAACGGCGCCAGGCTGATCCCGCTCCCGCCGATCTGCGTGCCCGAGAAGACGGCCACCAGGACCTTCGGATCCATCGACGCTGAGACCAGCCCGATCGCGAGCGCGATCGACACGACGAAGCCGGACTGCATCAGCATCATCCGCGTGCCCGCCCCGGCGCCCCGCTTGTTCGGGGGCACGACGCCCATGACCGCGCTCGTGTTCGGCGAGTTGAAGATCCCGGAGCCCGCTCCCACGACCAGCTGCCAGAGCGCCAGCTGCCAGTAGGGCGTGGTCGCGCCCAGCGTCATGAGTCCCGCCAGGCCGAAGCCCGTGATCACCATGCCCGACGTCGCGAGCGCGCGTGAGCCGTAGCGGTCGGCCAGCACGCCGCTGATCGGCGAGAGCACCACCAGGCCGATCGCGAGCGGCGCCAGCATCAGCCCGGCCGTGACCGGGTCCTCGCCGCGGGCGCCCTGGAGGTAGAAGACCAGCAGGAAGAGGACGCCGTTTCGGGCGATCGCGTTCAGGAAGCCGGTCAGGTTGCCCATGGCGAAGAGCCGATCCCGGAAGAGCGACAGATCCAGCAGCGGGGCGTGGTGATGCGCCTCCACCCAGAGGAAGATCGGTGCCGCCGCGACGAAGGCCAGGAACCCGCCGACGACCCACCAGGTCGTCCAGCCGTAGACGCCCCCGAAGGCCAGGGACATCATCAGCCCCATCAGGCCGACGAAGTAGAGGAGGGAGCCGACCCAGTCGATCTCCACGCGCCGGTCGCGCGTTCCCTGCTCCACCAGGATCAGGCCGGCCGCCACGAGCCCGACGAGCCCGATCGGAACGTTGAACCAGAACACGGTCCGCCAGCCGAAGCCGGTCAGCCAGCCACCGAGGATCGGGCCCATGATCGCGCCCGCGCCGACAACCATGGCGTTGATGCCGAGGGCCTTGCCCAGCTCGATGCGTGGGAACGCGTCGGTTACCAGCGCGGTCGCGTTGGCCATCAGGAGCGCGCCGCCGACGCCCTGGACGAGACGCCAGGCGATCAGCTGGGTTGCGTCCGGCGCCAGGGCGCAGAAGATGGACGCAGCCGTGAAAATGGCGAAGCCCAGGGTGTACGAGCGTGCGCGACCGACCATGTCGGCCACCCGCCCCGCGTTCAGGACCAGCACCGTCGCCACGAGGGTGTAGCCGACGACGATCCAGAGCAGGCTGAAGATGTCGGTGTGGAGGTCGCGCAGGATGTCCGGCAGGGCGATGATCAGCGTGCCGCCGGTCAGCGAAGCCATCAGGGCGCCGATGCTGGTCACGACCAGCACCCACCACCGGTAGCTCGCGTGCACCGGGTTCGCGCGCTGCCGGACAGGGTTCCTCATGATCGCCCGTCGATGCGCCGGAGCAGGCACGCCGCCGCCTTCCGCAGACTCCTGGAGCTCACGCGGGAATCCTAGCGCAACCCTGCCGTTTACGTGAAAGTGCAGGTGCCATTAAGGGCGCGGTGTCAGCGCGCCTCACAGGGCTTCCGTCAGCGGGGGACAATCAGCGCGTGCCGTGAGGCTCGCGAGTGCCCCTGGTGATCCGGCCGCAGACGACCATCGATCGATGGTTTCGTCGAGGTGCCCGCCCCACGCCGGAGGATCGACCATGACCTACCTGCCCGCACCCGGACGCTACGAGGGCATGACCTATCGTTTCTGCGGCCGGAGCGGCCTCCAGCTCCCGGTGCTATCGCTCGGGTTGTGGCACAACTTCGGCGACCACACGCCCCGGGCCACGCAGCGCGAGATCGTCTGCACCGCGTTCGACCTCGGGATCACCCACTTCGACCTGGCCAACAACTACGGCCCGCCCTACGGCAGCGCGGAGCGCAACTTCGGGCACATCCTGCACGAGGATCTCGCGGCACACCGTGACGAGCTGATCATCTCCAGCAAGGCCGGCTGGGACATGTGGCCGGGACCGTACGGGCAGGGCGGCGGGTCGCGCAAGTACGTGCTTGCCAGCCTGGACCAGAGTCTTCGTCGCGTGGGGGTGGAGTACTTCGACATCTTCTACTCGCACCGGTTCGACCTCGACGCACCGCTCGAGGAGACCATGGGGGCACTCGCCACGGCGGTCCGGCAGGGCAAGGCCCTCTACGTGGGAATCTCGTCGTACTCGGCGGCGAAGACGCGCGAAGCGGCCGCGATCCTGCGCTCGGAGGGCGTGCCGCTGCTGATCCACCAGCCGTCGTACAACCTCCTCAACCGGTGGGTCGAGCCGGGGCTGCTCGACGCGCTCGAGGATGTCGGCGCCGGGATGATCGCGTTCACGGCGGTCGCGCAGGGGCTGCTCACGAGCAAGTACATCAACGGGATCCCGGCGGATGCGCGCATCAACCGCCCCGGGGGCGACTCGTTCGAGCGGGAGATGCTGAGCGAGCAGAACCTGGCCCGGGTCCGGGCGCTCAACGAGATCGCGCTGCGGCGCGGCCAGACGCTGGCCCAGATGGCCTACGCGTGGGTGCTGCGCGACCCGCGGGTCACGTCCACGCTCATCGGCGCGAGCTCACCGGCGCAGGTGAGGGAAAACGTCGGCGCGCTGGCGGGCATGGCCTTCTCACTCGACGAGCTCGCCGAGATCGATCTCTATGCGGTCGACAGCGGGGTGAACCTGTGGGAGAAGCCCAGCACCGACCAGCGTATCTAGGTCAGAACGGGAGACCGAGACCGCTCGCCGGGTCCGGCACGATCTGGTAGGACGGGCCAGTCTGCTGGACGCCGAAGACCACCGTCAGGACCACCATCATCACGATGACCGCGGCCACGATGAGAAGCGCCCGCAGGAGATCCTGGTTGGACGCGACCCTCTGGCCGAGGGCCGGATGCTGCAGCGCCATGGTGCGCCTCCACAGGGCCGACGAACCGAGATGCGCCAGTGACTCCGCGCGGTCCGGCGACCCGATCGGCTCGCGCCTCGACACGTCCCTGGCGTCCGCACCCCGACTCCTGAACCATGGTCTCGTGGCCTGCAGGCCTCAAGGGCCGTTCGGCGGTTCGTACAGTGCCATCCACATCTATCTGCAATGAACATCATGTCATGCGCGCCGCCGGCCGGACGACGGCACGGTCATGCGGCGGGCCATCGAGTCGCCGGGACAACGTCCCACCAGCGCGACGATCGTTTCCTGCAGTCCTCGTGCTGCCGTGGCAGGCTTGGCAGGTGCCAGCCCGCTTCCGGGCGGCAGCGGAGAGGCGCCGCATGACGTACAGCCCGAGCGGATCCTCCGAGGTCCGACCGAACACCCTTCGCGACCAGAGCACCCCGAACACGTTCCGCAGTCAGACCGGGCCCGGTGGATCAGGTCGCCAGGACCTGAACAGCGGCGGCGGGAAGGCGGCTCCGCGACTTCTCCCGATCCGACGCCGCCCACCCATCTGGGTGTACGTGGCCGTCGCCGTGGTCGTCGCCTACGTGGCCCTGCTGCTCCTCAGCGCATCGGCGTAGCCGGGTCGGCGCCCTCTGGAGCCATACCCGGCCACGCTGTCGGTCGGGACCGCGCCCCGGCGAGCGGTCTCGACGGGGACGTTGGATCAGTACTGTTTCGCCTCGGCCTCGTCGACGATCCAGACCTGCGGCGCCCCGTCGACACCGCCGCGCTCCATCGCAGCGGGAAGCGATGGATCCTGCGTGAACGCGAGCGCACCCTCGAGCGTCGCGAAGTCATTCACGATCACGATCGTGTTGGGGTCCGCGACGGCGCGGTTGATGGAGTGACCCGTTGCGCCGTGCCCGCGACGGACGGCCTCGTGATCCGTGAACACCGGGTACCAGCGGTCGTAGTCGACCACGTGATGCTGAACGATCGCCTTCGCCATCTCGGACCCCCAATCGCGGTGGACCGGCCTGTCTGCGCCGGTCGTTAGGCCCCGAACTATATGATTTGCAGCCGTATTGTCAATACCCGTATTATTATCCCGTGACGAAGATCCAGATGCCCGACGACTTCTACGACCAGACACCGGACGCGAACGTCCTGGCGACCGAGGCCGTGATGAACACCATGCGCACGGCCGACATGCTCTTCGACCAGATCGGACGGTTGCTCCGGCCCCTCCACGTCAGCGCGGCAGGCGGCCTCGTCCTCGGTATCCTGCGCGACCACGGGTCGATGACGCCCTCGGAGCTCGGTGAGCGTCTCATCGTCACGCGCGCCACGGTGACCGGCCTGGTCGATTCGCTCGAGCGGGCAGGGTACGTACGCCGCTCTGCGAACCCGGCCGACCGCCGCAGCCTCGTCGTCGACATCACGCCTGGAGGGCTGGGCGTCGTCCAGGAGCTTCGGATCCTCGTCCATCGCCACGAGAAGGTCTGGATGGGCATCTTCTCGGACGAGGAACTGCGCGCCTATATCGAGCAGCTCCACCGGGTCCAGGATCGTCTTGCGCGGGCTCCCGAGGATGGCGACTGACGCCGTGACGCCTCCCGATCCGCCCGCGCCCGTGAAGGCGGTCGCCACTGCCTCCGTGCGATCGCACATCGCCGCCATCGGGCGCTGAGCCTCGGTTCCACATAGGAGCCTCGGCTGGACCGCACCGGGCCGTGCCAGCGGCACGCGATTGCCCGTGCCAGGCGTGTCGCTCGCCGTGCTTGGGCTACCCTTCGACTTGGAGACGCCGATGGGCGCCGCCCGAATGAAGGAGGCGATGTCACCGATGGCGAGGTCCGGCCCGGGGGGTGGTGAACCGACGGCCGGCGTCGGGGCGGTGACGCCGCTCGGCTCGACGCGAGTTTCGGCAGCAGAGCTGTCCGCGACCGAGGCGGAGCCAACCGCAGGGCGTCAGGGCGCAGTCGCCCGGATCCTCGCATCCCTGAAGACCTCGATCGGCGACGTGGCCTTCGGGATGGAGGACGGGGCCGTCTCGATCGCCGGGCTCGTCTTCGGGGTGGCCGCCAGCACGAGCGACACGCACGTGGTCCTGCTGGCCGGGGCGACCGGAGCGGCGGCCGGCGCGGTCTCGATGATGGCCGGTACGTATCTCGACGTCGTCTCGACCCGGGACCGGAGCGCGGCGCTCCGGGCGGACGCGCGGCGCCGGATAAGCCGCGGCAGCGCGCCCGTCGTGCGGCGCGCCGAGGAGCGGCTGCGACGAGCGGGCTTCTCCGACGCAGAGGCCAAGGCGACCGGTGCCGCGCTCGCGTCGCACCCGGATGCGCTGCTGGAATTCGTCGCGGCATTCGAGCTCGGCCTGGGGCCCGAGGCTCGCGAGTCCCCGTGGGCCCATGCCTCCTGGATGTTCATCGCGGACCTGATCGCAGCAGCCACGCCGGTGCTACCGTTCGCGCTGCTCGACATGGACACGGCTCGCGCCGCGTCGCTGGTCACGACCACAGTGCTGCTGCTGGTCCTGGGCGTCGGCCGCGCACGGATCACGCACCGGAAGGTCCTGGTGACCACGATCCAGACGCTTACGATCGCGGCTGCGGCTGCGGTCGCCGGGATCGTCATCGGGCGGCTCGTGATCGGCTGAGCCGTTCTCGCTCGACCCGATTCCCCGGGGTGGGTCGACCAATCGGGCCCTTCGACTCTGGGCGCTGCGTCCGTGCAGCGGGACGATGGTCGCGACGCGCCGCGAGCGCGCTCCGCGCGTTTCGCGTCCCGAACCCGGACCCCAAGACGGAGGACCAACCAATGACCGCGCCCGCCACTGCCGCCCTCCAGTCCAGCCTCGTCGAGCTGCTCGACCTGGCGCTGCAGGGCAAGCAGGCCCACTGGAACGTCGTCGGCCCGCTGTTCCGACCGGTCCATCTCGAGCTCGATGAGATCGTGGATTCCGCCCACGCCGCGGTCGACACCGTCGCCGAGCGTCTTTCCGCCCTCGGCGAGGTCCCGGACGGTCGCGTCGCAACCGTGGCCGCCAGCACGTCGCTGGAGCCTTTCCCCGCGGGGACCGTCGCGGATCGCGACGCAGTGAAGCTGATCGGTGCCCGTGTTGAGCTCATCAATGCCCACCTCCGGGAACGCGTGGAGGGCATTGGCGCCGATCCGGTCAGCCAGGGGATCCTGATCGGGATCGAAGAGGTCTTCGAGAAGCACGCCTGGATGCTGCGCGTCCAGGCGCAGTAGGAGGTCGCGGCCTCCGGACGACGCGCCCCCTACCGCCGGGCGACGGGCCTCCTACCCGAGCGCCGCGGTGACCACCGCCTGGGCCTCCTCGATCACGCGGGCGAGGTGATCCTCGCTGCGGAAGCTTTCGGCGTAGACCTTGTAGACGTTCTCCGTGCCGGACGGGCGCGCTGCGAACCAGGCGTGCTCGGTGACGACCTTCAGGCCGCCGATCGGGGCGCCGTTGCCCGGTGCGGTCGTGAGCGTCGCCACGATCGGCTCGCCCGCGAGTTCCCTGGCTGTGACCTGCCCAGGGGAGAGTCGCGCCAGGACGGCCTTCTGCTCCGGGCTCGCCGCAGCGTCGATTCGCCGGTAGGCGGGCGCGCCGAACCGCTCCGTCAGCTCGCGGTAGGCTTCGCCCGGATCGCGACCACTCCGCGCGGTCATCTCGGCGGCCAGCAGGCAGGCGATCAGGCCATCCTTGTCGGTGGTCCAGACGGACCGGTCGCGACGCAGGAACGACGCCCCCGCGCTTTCCTCGCCGCCGAAGCCGACGCTCCCGTCCAGCAGGCCGTCCACGAACCATTTGAAGCCCACCGGGACCTCGAGCAGGCGCCTGCCCAGCGATGCGACCACGCGGTCCAGCATGCTGGTCGAGACCAGCGTCTTGCCCACCGCGACCTCGTCCGGCCAGTCGCGCGCGCCGCCGAACAGGTAGGCGACCGCGGCGGACAGGAAGTGGTTCGGGTTGAGGAGGCCGGCGCTGCGGGTGACGATGCCGTGCCGGTCGGCGTCGGTGTCGTTCGCGAAGGCGAGGTCGAACCGGTCCTTGAGGCCAACCAGGCTCGCCATCGCGTACGGCGAGGACGGATCCATCCGGATCCTGCCGTCCCAATCGACCGTCATGAACGCGAACCGGGGGTCGACCCGGTCGTTCGTGACCGTGAGGTCCAGGCCGTAGCGACCGCCGATGGCGCCCCAGTAGGCGACGCTGGCGCCGCCCAGCGGGTCCACCCCGAGGTGGAGGCCTGACGCGCGGATTGCATCCATGTCGACCACGGAGCCGAGATCGGCGACGTACGCTTCCATGAAGTCGTAGGCGCTGGTCGACGGGCGGGCGCGCTCGAACGGAACCCGGCCCACGCTGTCGATGCCGACGCCAGGCCCGCCGGCCAGGATCTCGTTCGCCTCGCGCTCGATCTCGCCCGTGATGGACGCGTCTGCCGGCCCGCCGGTGGGCGGGTTGTACTTGAAGCCGCCGTCTGCCGGCGGGTTGTGCGAGGGCGTCACCACGATGCCGTCGGCCAGTCCGCGACGCCGGCCCCGGTTGTGGACCAGGATCGCGTGCGAGACGGCGGGTGTCGGCGTGTAGCCGTCCCCGCTGTCGACGCGGACCTGGACACCATCGGCGATCAGCACCTCGATGGCGGTCCGGAACGCGGGGCCGGACAGCGCATGGGTGTCGCGGCCGATGAACAGTGGGCCGTCGATTCCCTCGCGGCGCCGGTACCGGCAGATCGCCGCGCTGGTCGCGACGATATGTGCCTCGTTGAACAACGTCGTGAGCGAGGACCCGCGGTGGCCCGACGTCCCGAAGGCGACCCGCTCCGCAGGCACCGTGACGTCGGGCCGTCGATCGTAGTAGGCGGCGACGAGCTCATCGATGTCGACCAGGAGCGACGGTTCCGCCGGCAGGCCCGCGTACTCGCTCACGGCCATCGTGGTACCTCCAGGGCCTGGGGCGGGAACCCGCGGGATGATCCCCGCGTGCCTTCCGCGGGGTCAGCTCTCGGGCGGGATCGGCTGCAGGTCGATGGTTCGGACCTGGCGCGTGCGCCCCGCCTCGGTGCGAACCTCAGCCGCCGGGATGGCCCCGTTGCTGAAGCGCTCGATCACGGCTGCCTCGCCAGCGTAGAGCCCGCTGCCGCCGATCCGGACGCGATCCCCGACCGAGAGACCCGGCCGGCCGGCCCGGGCGGAGAGATCGATCGCAACAACGGTGGGGCGGACATACGGCTCGCCGGCAAGTCCCGGCGGCGGCCCCGGCCGGTTGGCGGTTCGGGCGGGTGGGTAGGTGATCTTGCGCTTGCGGGGCGGCATCTAGCGCGTCCGCCCTGTCCGCGCCGGCGTCGGCCGGCCCTGGGTGTTCTTCGTCATTCGTCCCTCGCTGGTGCGGCGATCCCATGATCGCCCGGCAGGACGCAGTGTACGGCAGTCGTGCTCGCTGCCAACCACCCGTTGCCGGATTGCTCCGTCGCGCCCGCGGCGCGGTAGACTCCTGTCCGTCCGGTCGCGCCGTCGAGGGCGGGGTGATTCGGCTGCCATTCGGTGGATCACGTGTCTGGCCTTCGTAACGCCGCGCGCGTGGGGGTTGGTGTGCGCGACCTCCAGCTGCGGGCGCTGGAGTTCCTCGGCCAGCTGGATTTGGTCGTGCTTCGCGACCGGCTCTCGCTGGCGGGCATCGCCGTGCTCGCCTGGTTCGCGGCCTACGGTGGGTCCTGGGTCGCCTACGACGCGTACGCCTACTGGGCGGTCAACCCCAGCGCCCCCTACCACTTCGACTTCAGCCCTGACCAGTACGGCGCGTTCCGCTACAGCCCGGCCGTCGCCCAGCTCTTCTCGCTCTTCCACCTCCTGCCCTGGCCGGTCTTCGCGATCGGCTGGTTCGGCTTCCTGGCGCTCGTGGTGGCGTGGCTGGGCCGGCGCTGGTCGCTGGCGCTGCTCGTCTTCTTCCCCGTCGTGTGGGACGCCTACCTCGGCAACATCGAGATCCTGATGGCCGCGGCGATGGTGCTGGGGTTCCGCAAGCCTGCGGCCTGGTCGTTCGTGCTCCTGACCAAGGTGACGCCGGGCATCGGGCTGCTCTGGTTCGTGGCCCGCCGTGAATGGAGGAACCTGGCGATCGCGCTGGGCGCGACGGCCCTGATCGTGGGCGTCTCGTTCGCCTACTCCCCGGGGCTCTGGTTCGACTGGCCGAGGTCGATCCTGGAGGTGACCGGCAGGCCGGCACCGGTCGCGACGGTCGCCCGCGTCCTCGGCGCTGCGCTGCTCGTCATCTGGGGGGCCCGCACGAACCGACCATGGACGGTGATCGTCGCGGGCACGCTGGCGCTGGCCTGGCTCGACCTCAAGACCACCGCCCTGCTGGTGGGCCTCGCGCCGTTCCTGCCGGCCCTCCCGGGCGACGAGGGAGCGCCGGCCGTCCTGCCCGAGCCGAAGGCGTCGAAGCTGGGTGACGCCGTGCCGGTCCGCGCCCGCACCTGACCCGACCACCGACGCAGTCGAGAGGCACCGCGATGACCGTTGTCGATCCCAACGCGCCGGCCGGCCCGACCCGCACGGAGACCAATTCGATGGGGCCGATCGAGGTCCCCGCGGATCACTACTGGGGCGCCCAGACGCAGCGGTCGCTTCACCATTTCGCGATCAGTCGCGACACGATGCCGCTCCCGATCATCCACGCGTTCGGGATCCTCAAGCGGGCCGCCGCCGAGGTGAACGCTGACCTGGGCCTGTTGCCGGCAGAGCAGCGCGACCTCATCGTTCACGCTGCCGGAGAGGTGGCCGATGGGACGCTCGCATCTGAGTTCCCGCTCCGCGTCTGGCAGACCGGCTCGGGCACCCAGTCGAACATGAACGTCAACGAGGTGATCGCCGGGCGCGCCAACGAGCTGTCCACCGGCGTCCGGGGCGGCAAGATCCCGATCCACCCGAACGATCACGTGAATATGAGCCAGTCGTCGAACAACACGTTCCCGACCGCGCTCCACATGGCCGTGGCGACGGAGATCGAGCTGCGCCTCATCCCGTCGGTCGCCGCCCTTCGTGACGCGCTCGACGCCAAGGCGCGGGCGTGGGCCGGGATCGTCAAGATCGGTCGGACCCACCTCCAGGACGCGGTCCCGCTCACTCTCGGCCAGGAGTTCTCCGGCTACGTGGCGATGCTCGACGGCGACCTGGCGCGACTCCAGGCCGTGCTGCCCGGCCTTCACCAGATCGCCCTGGGCGGGACCGCGGTCGGGACCGGCCTCAACGCCCATCCCGAATTCGCCGAGCGCTCGGCGGCGCGGATCGCGGACCTGACCGGCCTCGCGTTCGTGTCCGCGCGGAACAAGTTCGCTGCGCTCGCGGGCCAGGAGGCGACCGTCTTCGCGTCGGGTGCCCTGAAGACCCTCGCCACCAGCCTGATGAAGATCGCGAACAACGTCCGCTGGCTCGGCTCCGGGCCGCGGGCCGGCCTGGGCGAGCTGCGCCTGCCCGAGAACGAGCCGGGCTCGTCGATCATGCCGGGCAAGGTGAATCCCACGCAGAGCGAGATGCTCACGATGGTCGCGGTCCAGGTGATGGCGTACGACGTCGCGATCGGGATCGCAGGCAGCCAGGGCAACTTCGAGCTGAACGTATTCAAGCCGATCATTGCCCACGACCTGCTCCACGGGATCGAGCTCCTGACCGATGGGTGTCGATCGTTCCGCGAACACTGCATCGAGGGCCTGGAGGCCGACGAGGGTCGGATCGCGGACCATGTGGCGAGCTCGCTCATGCTTGTCACCGCACTCGCGCCGCACATCGGCTACGACAAGGCGGCCAAGATCGCCAAGGCTGCCCACCATGCGGGGTCCACCCTTCGCGCCGCCGCGATTGCCTCCGGCTTCCTGACCGCCGAGGAGTTCGACGCCTGGGTCAAGCCGGGCGAGATGACGGGTCCCTCGCTGAAGGGCTGAGGCGGCCTCCCGGCCTGACGGTGGTGGGCTGACGCGACGGCGCGCTGCGCGACGTTGCGTCGGGGAACGCTTGTGAGGGCTCGGGATCCGCGTTCCGAACGGGCCGCATGACACTGCCCACGGGCGCCTGAACACCGCACGCTGGTCCACCAACGCGGGGCGTTGACGCGCGGCCTGACAGGTGGCGCCGAGGTCGCGCCGAGCTCCAGCGACGACGGCGGGTGCTCGGGAGCGCGACCCATGACCATGGCCGGCGACGCGCGGCTCCTCGGGGCCGATCCCCCGTCACGCGATCGCGACGTCTCGGGTGCGTCACTTGGGCCCATCAGGGGCCTCTCTTCGGTATGACGACTCTCGTCTCGGACGCGACGATCTCGTCGGCGGTGGAGCGTGCATCGGCCGGCGACGAAGCCGCGTTCGCGCAGATCGTTGCCACGTATCACGCGGACCTCATCCGCGTGGCCTACGGCATCTGCGGCGACCGCGACGTGGCCGCCGACGCGGCTCAAGCTTCCTGGACGATCGCCTGGCGCAAGCTGCGCACGCTGCGCGATCCTGGGCGAATCCGGCCTTGGCTCGTGGCGGTCGTCGCGAACGAGGCGCGCCACCTGGTCCGTCGCCAGCGTGGCGTGATCCTGGTCGACGTCGAGCAGGCCGGGGACGCCGTCGCCGATCCCGGGGTCGACATCGGACGGGTCGACCTGGTCAACGCCCTTGCGCACCTGAAGCCCGACGAGCGCTCGCTGCTGGCCATGCGCTACGGAGCGGGGCTCGATTCGAGCGAGATCGCCGCCCAGGTCGGCATGTCACCATCGGGCGTCCGAGCCCGACTCGGACGCATTCTCGGTCGTCTGCGCAAGGAGCTCGACGATGACTGAGCTCGAGCACTTCGAGGCGCGCTTCGCGGCCGCCTATCGGCGCTACCTCGACGAGGTGCCGACGCAGATCGATCCGGCCGCGGTCGCACGCGTCGTCGCGCGCGCGTATCCGCGCCGCCGGTATCTCGGATGGCCGATCGGATGGACCGTCATCCCGCGTCAACGCCTGGTCGTGCTCCTGCTCGTCGCGGCTCTCCTGGTCGCGCTCATGGGCGGTCTCCTCTCCGTGGGCTCGCACCGTGGGCCGACCGGATGGCAGCCGACCGGATGGCAGAGGTTGGAGGTGCCGGGAGGGGGCGGGTTCACCGATGTCGTGAAGACGGACGCCGGGTTCGTCGCCGTGGGCAGTACCGAAACCGGCGCTGGCGCATGGACATCGCGAGACTGCCTGCACTGGGCGGCGATCCCGACCGGTGACGCATTCGTCGGCGCCTACCCCGAGGCGGTCACGACGGGCGGCCCCGGGTTCGTCGCGGTCGGCGTGGACCCGTTGTCGGCCGGCGTCCAGCGCGGCGTGATCTGGACCTCGGCAGACGGGCGCACGTGGGCACGTGTCCCCGACGACCCATCGTTCGACAAGATGTGGTTGTCCGATGTCATCGAGTGGCATGGACGCCTCGTCGCAGTCGGAGGAGGCCAGCCCACCGAGGCCGGGCGGACCGTCCCGGCCATCTGGACATCAGAGGACGGCGTGCGCTGGGCGCGGGTCACGCCGCTCGACGGTGACGACCCGGGCTTCTTCGGGGGTCTGAACAGGGTCATCGCCGGGGGCCCCGGCCTCGTCGCGATCGGCGAGGTGGATGCCGGGGCACCCGTCTGGATGTCCCGCGACGGTCTCGCCTGGCAGCGCGCGCCGGACGGCGGCTGGGGCCGCGATGCCCGACTCATCGACATCGCCCGGGGCGTGGATGGCCGCCTCGTTGCCCTGGGAGTCCCGGGCGTTCACGTGTGGGTCTCGGACGACGGAATCTCGTGGGACGTTGTAGTCGACGAGCCTGCGGCTAAGACGCCGGGCGCGCGAGCGGCACTCGGGTTCGGGCTGGTGAGCACGAATCCCGGCTTTTTCGCGGTCGGGTACGACGTCCTCCTGGCGCAGGGAAGCGCGAGCAGCGACGGGCCGGAGGATCTCACGCAGCAGGGCGTGATCTGGACGTCGAGTGACGGCCGCTCATGGGCCCGCCTGCCCGACGACCCCGTGTTCGAGTTCGCGGCGTTGACCCGCGTCATGGTCTGCGGCGACACCTTGATCGCGAGCGGGAGCGACGCCCACGGCACCCAGAGCTCGGGGTGGCACAGCGCCGTCTGGGCGCTGCCGGGCGGCGGGTGACCCGATGGACCGGAAGACCGGCGAGACTGAGCCCAGGGAGGCCATCGTGAGCGGCCGCAAGATGGTGTGGATCTTTCTCGCGATTCTTCTGTCGGTGACCGGCTGCGCGGGTGGCACGACGACGTCATCGCCAGGGACTCCCATGCCGGTAGCCTCGCCCTCGGTGCCGGGGACTCCCATGCCGGCAGCCTCACCCCCCGCGCCCCCGACGGGCTCGCCACCACCGGTCACGGTCGCCGTCTACGGGTCGAACGCCTGCACGATCGTCGACTCGTCCTACTCCGCCACGGTCAGCCGGGAGAAGTTCCACTGCGTGGAGACCATGTCCGATCCGCGGGTGAGTGGTGAGTGGGAGGCCTGGATCACGACGAACGTGTCCGGCACGCTCGGGTCGTGGACGGGCAGCCTGATCCTGGCGAACGAGGGCGGGACGTGGCGCGGGACCGCCCAAGGCACGGTGTCGGGGATCCCCCAGCTGCCGACGAACTACGGAAAGGTCCTGTACTTTGGTGAGGGCGGCTATGCGGGGCTGACGTACCGGGTCTTCCTGGCAGGATCGAACGGGACCCAGCTCGAGGCCGGATGGATCGAGCCGGCGGAGTAGCGAGCCCGTGGTCGCCTCGTCCCGGCGTACCATCCATCGTCGGCAGCCCTCAGAGCGACGCCCTCAGCACGACGCCAGGATCGCCGTGATCTCCTCGTCGGTGAGGACGATCGGGTTCGTCCGCATGCTGCTGCCGCGGCTCTCGGCGACGAGCGCCGGGAACGCGTCGGCGGTCACCCCGCAAGCGCCAAGCCGGGGGATCCGCAGGCTGCTCGTGAGCCCGTCCAGCGTTGCCAGCAGGGCACGGCGCGCGGCGTCGTCGTTCGGTGCGCCGGCGGCCGGCGACCGATCGCCGGCGAGCAGGCGCCCCGCCTCGGCGTAGCGCGCCAGCGCCGACGACGCGGGGGCGCGCTCCGAGAGCGCGGCGACGTTCGCGCGGGTGGCGGCGGCCACGAGCGCCCCACAGCCAGCCCCGTGGTGGACCCCGAAACGCGCCCCCAGCGGCGCGACCAGCCCGTGGACCGCGCCCAGGCCAGCATTCGCGAGCGCGATCCCCGAACACAGCGCCGCCCACGCCATCGCCGCGCGCTCGGGGGCGGTCTCCGGCGCCGCCGTCCCCGCGAGCGCGGCCGCGTGCCAGGCGGGCAGCGCGGCACCGATCGCGGCCAGTCCGCTGCGGGCCACCGCATCGGTGAACGGGGAGGCGCCGGTGCTGGTGAACGCCTCGAGAAGCTGGGTCAGGGCGTCCATCCCGTCGCCGGCGATCACGGCAGGCGGGCAGCCAGCCAGCAGGTCCGGGTCCACGAGCGCGACCGCAGCCACCAGCCGCTCGTCGCGGAACGACTTCTTGAACGGCGGGTCAGCGGCGGCAGCGCCCGGCAGGCGGCCGGAGATCACCGCGTTCTTGGTGGCCTCGCTGCCGGTGCCGGCAGTGGTCGGCACGGCGATGAACGGCGTCGCCGGACCGGGGTAGGGGAGCCCACGCCCGACGCCCTCGAGGTGGTCGAGCACCGACGTGCCGCTCCGGAGCAGGCCGGCGATCGCCTTCGCGGTGTCGAGGGCCGCTCCGCCGCCGACCCCGACCACGACGTCCGGAGGGTCGCGTCGGCGATCTGCGACCGCGCCGTCCACGAGACCCGGGCCCGGCTCCCCGGAGACGGCCAGCTGGTCCCAGGCCAGGCCGGCCGTCTCCAGCCCATCGACGAGCGGCGTCCACCCGGGACCCTCCCGGAACGACCGGCCGCCGGTTACCAGGAGCACGCGCGTTCCGTATCCCGCCGCGATCGACGGCAGCTCCGCGATCCGGCCCGCCCCGAAGACGATCCGGGGCAGCCGGGACACCCCGAACGACGCGACAAGCGCCGCAGAGGACGCGGCCGGCCCCACCCGCATCGGCTCGCTCACGGGAGGTCGGGCATGAGGCCGGTGAAGGGCTCGGCCCGGCGCGGCTCCGCCATCCAGCCCGCGACCGCGGCTTTCCACGCCAGGTAGTGGGTCGTCTCCTTGTGGGCTGCCGCGGCAGCCGCATCGCGGTACGCCTCGTACAGCACAAACCGGGTCGGGTCGTCGGGCGCCTGCAGGACGTCGAAGCGGAAGCAGCCCGGCTCGACGACGGCCCCGGCGTGGTTCGGCCGGGTCGCCTCGATGAAGTCGGCGACGTGCTCCGGGAGCACGTGGACGTGGACCAGCGTGACGAGCATCGGCGAATCCTCCTGCCGGGAGGGTAGCGCGCAGGGCCGCGCCGTTCGCGCCAGAATCGTCCCGTCCAGCATCCCTCGCAGGAGGTCAGCATGGCCGAGAAGCCCGTCCGCGTCGCCTACTACTACCGGACCCACTGGGGCAGCCACGCGGAGTTCATCGAGCTCTTCACGCGCAACCACTGGCCGATCCTGCGCGAGCAGCTGCACAGTGGCCGCTTCCTCGACGTCACGCTGGACGTGCCGCGCTTCCATGGTGACGGCCGAGCCGACTGGGACGTCATGGTCACGATCGTGTACCGCGACTGGGCTGCGATGGAGGCGCACGCCGAGGCGGAGATCGCCGCCCGGCTCTTCCCGGACCAGGCCGCCTACCAGGCCGAGGAGGCGCGCCGCTTCGCGCTCCTGGACGCCCACTGGGACGTGCCGCTGGAGCCGGTCGTGCTGCCCGCCTGACGCGCGACCGGGCGGGCCTGGGAGGGCATCGGCCCCGACCGCACGGTCCTCGGCCGGCTCGGCTCACTTCGGAGCAAGCGTCCGGACGTGGGAGATCGCCCGCGCGATCCACGCGTCGAGCGCGTCCGGGTCCGCGATGATCGCACCGGGAAGGATCGTGTAGCCGCGCATCGGCCGGCCCGGCATCGGCTCGAAGTCCTCGCCGCCGAGCTCGCGCAGGGCGACCTCATCTGCCGGCGCGAGCCGGACGATCCAGTGATCCCGGTGGAGCGACGTCGCCAGGTGGCCGCCCAGGAAGGCGGCTGGATAGCCGAACATCTGGCGCGTCGCAAGCTCGGGGTGCCCGCGCACGGATTCGGCGAACGCGGCCACCAGCTCCGGCGGTGACTTCTTCCACGACGAGCCTGCCATATGTGCCCCCTTCTGCACCGACTGTCTCGGCACCCATCATCCCGGCGGTGGCCCTTGCCGGCCAGCGGCCGCTCCGGGCAGCCTCCCGGCGGGGCAACGCGGTCAGTCGTCCAGGTTCGGCGCCAGCCAGCGGGCCATCTCGGCAAGCGGCCGGCCCTTGCGCCGCGCGTAGTCCTCCAGCTGGTCCGGCCCGATCCGCCCGATGCCGAAGTAAGCCGACTCCGGCCGCCACAGGTAGAGGCCGCTCACCGACGCGGCGGGACGCATCGCCATGGACTCTGTGAGCGTCATCCCGGCCCGCTCCGGGGCCTCCAGGAGCGCAAAGAGGGTCTCCTTCTCGGTGTGGTCGGGCAGCGACGGGTAGCCGGGCGCGGGGCGAATCCCCTGGTAGCGCTCAGCCAGCAGGTCGGCGTTCGAGAGCGACTCGTCGGGCGCGTAGCCCCACAGCTCCCGCCGGACCAGCTCGTGGAGCCGCTCCGCGAAGGCCTCGGCCAGCCGGTCGGCGAGCGCCTTCACCAGGATCGCGCGGTAGTCGTCGTGGGCGGCCTCGTAGGCCCCAGCGGTCTCCGCGACGCCGTGGCCGGCGGTCACCGCGAAGGCGCCGACGTAGTCGACGACGCCCGATTCCCGCGGCGCGACGAAGTCCGCGATCGCCACGTTCGGCCGGCCGGGCGGCTTCTGCTGCTGCTGACGGAGCGTTCGCAGGACGGCGACGACCCCCCTCCGGTCCCGGGAGCCGTAGAGCTCGATGTCGTCGCCCACCGCGTTCGCCGGCCAGAAACCCACGACGGCGCTCGCCTGCAGACGCCTGTCGGCGACCAGCTGCTCGAGAAGCGCCTCCGCGTCCGCGTGGAGCGAGCGCGCCTGGGCGCCGACCCGCGCGTCGGCGAGGATCTCCGGGTAGTGGCCCTTGAGCTCCCATGCCGCGAAGAACGGGGTCCAGTCGATGCGCGGCACGAGGTCCGCCAGGGGGTGGTCGGCGAAGGTTCGGACCCCGGTGAACGCCGGCGCCGGCACGGGCAGGTCGAGGTTGATCCGCTGCGGGTTGGCGCGGGCGTCCTCGATCGGGATGCGAGCTTCCCGGGCGCGGCGGTCACCCCGTTCGCTTCGCACCGTCGCGTACTCGGCGCGGATGCCCGCCGCGAACGACTCGCGCTCCCCGCCCAGCAGCGCGCCCACGACGCCCACGGCCCGCGAGGCATCGACGACATGGACCACGGGGCCGCCGTAGGCCGGCTCGATCTTCACGGCGGTGTGGACCCGGGACGTGGTCGCCCCGCCGATCAGGAGCGGGATCGTGAAGCCCTCGTGCTCCATCTCGCCGGCCACGTGGCGCATCTCCTCCAGCGACGGCGTGATCAGCCCGGACAGCCCGATCACGTCGGCGCCGACCTCCCGTGCCGTGGCCAGGATCTTCGCCGCCGGGACCATCACGCCGAGATCGATGACCTCGTAGTTGTTGCAGCCGAGCACGACTCCCACGATGTTCTTGCCGATGTCGTGGACGTCGCCCTTGACCGTGGCCATCACGATCCGGCCCTTTGCCTGGGGCGCGCGGCCGCCCGCTCGCTGCTCGGCCTCGATGAAGGGGACGAGGTGCGCCACGGCGGTCTTCATGACCCGGGCGCTCTTCACGACCTGGGGGAGGAACATCTGGCCGGCTCCGAAGAGGTCGCCGACGCGATCCATCCCGGCCATGAGCGGCCCCTCGATCACGTCGAGGGGCCGAGAAGCGCGCAGGCGGGCCTCCTCGACGTCATCCACCACGAACTCGGCGATCCCCTCGACCAGTGCGTGGGTGATCCGCTCCTCGACCGGCAGCGCCCGCCAGGCCAGGTCCGGGCCGCTCCCGTGGGCACCACCGCGCGCCGTGTCCGCGACGGCGAGGAGTCGCTCCGTCGCGTCGGGGCGCCGGTTGAGCACCAGGTCCTCAACCCGCTCCCGCAGCCCCGGCTCGATCTCCGAGTAGATCGCGAGCGCGGCCGGGTTCACGATCCCCATCCCCATCCCGGCCGACACCGCGTGGTAGAGGAAGACCGCGTGGATCGCTTCGCGCACCGGGTCGTTGCCGCGGAACGAGAAAGACACGTTGCTGACGCCCCCGCTCACCAGCGAGTGCGGGAAGCGGCGCCGCAGCTCGCGGGTCGCCTCCAGGTAGGCAGTGCCGTAACCAGCGTGCTCCTCGATCCCGGTCCCAATGGCGAACACGTTCGGGTCGTGGATCACGTCCTCGTCATCGAACCCGGCCTGCTCCACGAGGATGCGATGGGCGCGGGCGAGGATCTCCACCTTGCGCTCCACGCTGTCCGCCTGGCCGGCCTCGTCGAAGGCCATGACCACGACGGCGGCCCCGTAGCGGCGCGCCAGGCGGGCCTGGTTGAGGAACGGTGTCTCCCCCTCCTTGAGCGAGAGCGAGTTGACGACCGGCTTGCCCTGCACCGACCGCAGGCCGGCCTCGATCACCGACCACTTCGACGAGTCGATCATCACCGGGACGCGGGCGATGGCGGGCTCGCCGGCGATCAGGTCCAGGAAGCGCGTCATCGTCGCCTCGGAGTCCAGCATCGCCTCATCCATGTTCACGTCGATGAGCTGGGCGCCGTTCTCCACCTGGTCGCGCGCGATCGCCACGCCGGCGTCGAAGTCACCTGCGAGGATCCGCTTCGCGAACGCCCGCGAGCCGGTGACGTTCGTCCGTTCTCCGACGTTGACGAAGCGCGAGTCGGGCCCGATCTCCACCGCCTCGAGACCGGCCAGCCGCGTTCGGCGCGGGAGCGCGGGGACGATACGTGGCGCGATCCCCCGGACAGCGGTGGCCACCGCCTGAACGTGGGCCGGAGTCGTGCCGCAGCATCCGCCGACCAGGTTCACCAGCCCGTCACGGGCGAACCCGGCCAGGACGCCCGCCGTCTCGTCGGGGGCCTCGTCGTAGCCGCCCAGCTCGTTCGGAAGGCCCGCGTTCGGATAGGCGGTGACGCGCACGTCCGCGACGCGCCCCAGCTCCGCGATGAAGGGCCGCAGCGCCGTCGCCCCCAGCGCGCAGTTGAGCCCGATGCTCCACGGTCGGGCGTGGCGGACCGAATACCAGAATGCCTCGGGGGTCTGCCCGGACAGCGTCCGCCCGGACAGGTCGACGATGGTTCCGGACAGCAGCACCGGCAGCCGCAGCCCGGAGGCTTCGAAGACCTCCTCGAGCGCGAAGATCGCAGCCTTGGCGTTGAGCGTGTCGAAGATCGTCTCGACCAGGAGCAGGTCCGCGCCACCCTCGATGAGGCCGCGCGCCGCATCCGCGTACGCCGCGCGGAGTTCCTCGAAGCGGACGTTGCGCGCTCCCGCGTCCGCGACATCCGGGGAGATCGAGGCCGTCCGGTTCGTCGGTCCCAGCGAACCGGCGACCCAGCGCGGCCGGCCGTCGCGCGTTTCGGCCGCGTCCGCGGCGGTGCGGGCCAGCCGGGCCGCGGTCGCGTTCATCTCGCGCGCCAGGTGGGCCAGCCCGTAGTCGGCCTGGCTGATGGCCGTGGCGTTGAAGGTGTTCGTCTCGATCACGTCCGCCCCGGCGTCGAGGTAGGCGGCGTGGATCGCCGAGATCACGTCGGGTCGGGTGAGCGAGAGCAGATCGTTGTCGCCGCGCAGGTCGCGCGGATGATCGGCGAAGCGCGTCCCCCGGAAGTCGGCCTCCGTGAGCTGGTACTGCTGGATCAGCGTCCCCATGGCCCCGTCGAGGACGAGGATCCGCTCGTCCGATGCTGCATCGAGAAGGGACCGGCGCTGCTCGCGGGTGAATGGCTCCATTGGCCGAGTGTAGTCCGCCGCGCCGCCCGCCCGATCTTCCACCCGCCGCCCGCCCGATCTTCTACGCATTGCGACGGCAGGGACGACCGGCCGGAGAGGCGCTGGGTCAGGCGGTGGGGAACGTCCAGACCCCAACATCGACCAGGCGGCACGCTCCGCCGAACGTCGTGAACGTGATCCATCGACTGCCGCCCCCGATCTCCGGCAGTCGCGCGGTGGCCATCACTCGGTCATCGGCCGAAAGCTCGAGGACGGATCCGTCGAGGACCAGGCGGAGGCGGATCGCCCCATCCGGCGTCGGGGGCAGGACGCACGCGCCGTGCGGATCGCGTCCGGCCACGGTCACGCGCCCGGTGCGGGAAACGGAGAACCGTCGCGTTCTGGGGTCGAAGCGGATGTCCGCCGCAGTCCCCGACCTCCCGCCGACGTCGATCCGGATCGACACCGCGTCGTCTGGGATGATCGAGACCCGGAGCTCGAAAGCAGCCTCTTGGAACCTTCTGGTCCACGGCTCGCCCTCGGGGACCACCACGTCCGGCAGGCGAATCGATGGGCGGGCGGACCGCCCCACCTCGTCCGCCAGGGCGATCTGGAGGCGCCCGTGGGCGTCGAAGCTGAGAACCCGCGGCAGGGTCAGGCAGCCGGCCCACGACCGCAGGGACTCTGGGGCCGGCGGGTCCTCCGGGATCCAGCTGAAGAGCAGCCTGCGCCCGTCCGGGGCGGTGACGGTCGCCGGTGCGTATGAGTCGGGCCCCAGCCCGAGCCGCTCCACGTGGTGGACCTCGAAGCGCTGACCCACGACGCGGCCGGTGAAGGCGACGATGTGCGCAGGCCGGACGTTCGGGGCCCGGTCCACCACTGACACGATGAGCAGGTCCAGCGTTTCGAGCCGCACCAGTTGGGGGCACTCCCAGACCGGGCTGTCGACGTCGTCGACGACGACCTCACGATCGCCGGCAATGGCGGCATCGATCGTCAGGAACGGTCCGGCGTACCGCCAATCCCGGAGATCGTCCGAGCGGTACAGCAGGACGGTCCCGTGGCCGCCGACCGTGCCCGCGCCGAGGAGCATCGCCCATCCCTCGTCCTCTCGCCACACGAACGGGTCACGGAAGCGATCCGCCCGGATTCCCGCGGGAGGCCCACCGATGACCGGCCCGGCAGGGTCCTTCGTCCAGGTGCGAAGTCCGTCTCGGCTCGTGGCCCGGCAGATCGAGGCGCGCAGGACGCCCCGGGCGGGGGCCACGCCCGCGTAGAAGATGGTCGGGACGCCGGCGTCGTCTACGACCAGCGTGCCGGACCAGCAGCCCGTGCGGTCCGGTCCGCGAGCGCCAGGTTCGAGGGCGATCGGCAGCTGCTCCCAGGTGACGAGATCCCGGCTGGCGGCATGTCCCCACCGCATCCGGCCCCATCGCGGCGCGTCGGGGTTGTACTGAAAGAAGACGTGGAGACGGCCCTCGAAGAAGACCAGCCCGTTGGGGTCGTTCATCCAGCCCGATGGCGGCGTCAGGTGCAGCCTGGGCCGGCCGCCCCCGCTCACGCGCCCGGCCGCGGAAGACAGATCATTGCCAGCAGGCTAGCATTTCCCTGCGAATCGCTGATCTCCTCGCCACGCGCGGTGTCAGCCGCCGGCCGCGAGAAAGGATCGCCCATGCCAGCACGAGCACCCCGCCGAATCATGATGATCTCCATCCACGGGTACGTGGCGGGACAGGCGCAGATGGGGCTCCCGGACACCGGCGGGCAGGTGGTCTACGTCCTCAGGCTGTCCGAATGCCTGGCACGGCTCGGCTACCGCGTCGACATCTACACCCGCCGCTTCGGGGACCAACCGGCGATCGAGAGCCTCGGCGACCGGGTTCGCATCGTGCGCATCCCCTGCGGTGGGCCGCAGCTCATCCGCAAGGAGTGGATGTGCGACGTGATCCCCGAGTGGGTCGCCAATGCGGAGGCATATGTCGCACGCCACGGCCTTGCCTACGCGTTCATCGACAGCCACTACTGGGATGCCGGCCTGGCCGGCGATGCACTGGCGACCAGCCTGGGGATCCCGCACCTGCACACTCCGCATTCCATCGGCTCGTGGAAGCGGGACAACATGGACGGCGACCCGGCTGACCTCGACCGCCAGTACAACTTCACAAGACGGATCCGCGACGAGCGGGCGATCTACGACCGGGCGGACGCGATCATCGCCACCACGCCGCAGCAGCGGGACGTCCTCCTCGACGGGGAGTACGAGGTGGAGTCGGGCAAGATCGCCGTCATCCCGCCCGGCTACGACGATGCCCGGTACTTTCCGGTCTCGGCGGCCACCCGCCAGGCGATCAAGCACGACCTCGGCGTGGACGGACAGCTCGTCCTGGCGCTTGGCCGGGTCGCGGCCAACAAGGGCTACGACCTGCTCCTGCGAGCGATGCCGACCGTCTTCGAGCGCTTGCCGGACGCCCGGCTCATGCTCGCCATCGGCTCCACGAACCCGACGCCGGGCGAGGCGCGGCAGGTCGAGGAGCTCAGGCTGCTCGCTGCGGAGCTCGGCATCGCCGATCGGGTGCTGTTCCACGATTTCGTGCCCGACGAGATGCTCGCCGACACCTACCGCGCGGCGGACGTCTTCGCTCTGAGCAGCCGGTACGAGCCATTCGGCATGACTGCCGTCGAGGCGATGGCCTGCGGGACGCCCGTGGTGGTGACGACCGAAGGCGGGCTGTGGGAGATGGTGGCCTGGGGAACCGAGGCCCTCTACGCGGACCCGCAGGACCCACCGGCCTTCGGGCACGCGATTGTCACCGTTCTCCGGTACCCGCGCATTGCCCGCCAGCTGGCTCGTTTCGGATCGCACCGGGCCCGAGCCACGTTCACCTGGAACGGGATCGCCCAGCAGCTCATGACCGTGCTCCAGGATGTCGGTGAGTCGCGGCGCGCCGGCCGGTCGCCTCAGGATCAGGGCCCCCAGTCGAGGGAGATCGCGGCCAACGGCCCGGAGGTCCAATGGATGCCCCTCGGGTCGTCGTAGCAGACCTCGACGGGACGCTCCTCGGGGACGATGCGGCCCTGGCCCGATTTCGATCGTGGCTCGCCCCACGACGGGCCGAGCATCGCCTGATCTACGCCTCGGGCCGGTCCCTCGCCTCCGTCCAGGGCCTCGTCCAGGCCGGGTCGCTGCCGCAGCCTGACGCCGTGATCTCCAACGTCGGGGTGGAGATATGGGATGCCGCCGGCCGCCCGTGGCCGGGCTGGTCCGAGCGGTTCGACGGCTGGCAGGCTGACCGGGTCCGCGAAGCGCTTCGGCCGCTGACGTGGCTCGAGCCGCAGGCCGAAATCTTCCAGTCACGGCTCAAGGCCAGCTATCACGTGCGGGCGATGACCTCGACGCACCGCTCGGACATCGAGCGCACCCTCGGACACGCCGGCCTCCGCGCGACGCTCGTCTACAGCGGCGGGATCTACCTCGACCTCCTGCCGCCCCAAGCGGGCAAGGGCGTGGCCGCACGCTTCCTGGCGCGCGAATGGGCGATCCCGGCGACCGACGTCCTGGCGTTCGGCGACTCCGGCAACGATGCCGAGCTCCTGACCTCCGGGTTCCGCGGCACGGTCGTGGCCAACGCCCTCCCCGAGCTCCGCGACGCGGTCGGCGACGACGTGTACTGGTCTCCGAAGGCGTACGCGGACGGTGTCCTTGATGGCATCCGATTCTGGTCGGCGCGCGCCGGCAGCCGCGTGTCGGCGCCGCGGGGTCGCGACTGACCGCCGGGCGGACCCTTGGTGGTTTGCGCTCAGTCGCGGTCGAGGCCGAGGTCCGCGGTCAGCTGATCGCCCGCGTCCCAGTCGGCCCGATGCTCCTCGCGCATGCGGTGCGCCTCCCGCCCGGCCCACGCGGCGATCGCCGGGTGGGCAACACGCAGGGCCTCCCGCTGCGCGTAGCGTCGCTGGAGCGCCGCCAGCATCGCCCCGTAGAGCGCCCTCGGCGCCATCGCGGCGATGCGCTGCTCCGCGCCGTCCTGGAAGTCGATCGGCACCTTCATCTTGGCGAAGAAGGCGCCGACCTGGCCGGTGAGCGGGTCCAAAGACTGGCTATGGCCTGTGGAGCGCAGAATCGGTGCCGGCGAGTCGAAGACCACGATCGTCATGTCTGCGTCGACGGCGGCGACCGTGACGTCCCCGCCGAACGTCAGGAACGAGTTGGACGCCTCCACCCGGTCGACCGCGCGGATCGTTCCCCATGCGAAGGGCTCGGTGCGAGGGGTGGGCCCTGAGCGGCGGATCTCCGTCAGGCGCCCCCGCCCTCCGCTGCTGACCCAGTGCTCGACCAGCTCCGCGTCGAAGTGCTCGAGGGTCGGCTGGCTGCGCAATGCGACGAGGAGCTGGGCCGAGCCTGTCGCCTCCGGGTGGGACCCATTCACCACCAGGAATCCCAGGCGAGCCAGCCTCGCGGCCGCCTCGCGGAGCGCAGGGCCGCCGGAGACCAGATCCCCAGATGCGTTCGTCATGGTCCTTAGTGTGGACCCGCCGGCATCTCGTGGCACCCGCCGGACCGGCCGTTCCGTGCGGGCCGGTCGGCCCGGATTGCGGTGCGGCGGCGGGGGATTGCGGGCGAGGCGGTGTCGTCGGCGCTCCTCGACGGTCCCGGCGGCACGCCGTGCCCTCCACGAGCGCGCGGTCCGATGCAGCCGGCACGAATCGCGCCCCTGAAGTACCCTCTTCCCATCGTGTCGCGGATCAACTAACGTGCACGCGTAAGCCCGCACGGCGGGCACAGGAATTCCGGCAGACACGATCGCTCCCACTCACGGACTCCCGCGAGACAGTCGGTCAAGGGTCGCGGGCGCCGGCGAGCACAGAGGAGCGGTTTTCTTTGTACAGCGACAAGGTGATGACCTGCGCGGATTGTAGCCAGGACTTCGTCTTCACAGCGCGTGAGCAGGAGTTCTACGCGACCCGCGGCTTCACGGAGCCGCGCCGTTGCCCGTCCTGCCGGGCGAGCCGCAAGGCGGCCCGCGGTGACAGCGGCGGCAGCTACGGCGGCGGCACTGGCTTCGGCAATCGGGGCGGTGGCTACGGCGACAGCTCCGGTGGCTACGGCGGTGGCAGCGGCGGCGGATACTCCCGCGGCCCCCGCGAGATGTTCACGGCAACCTGCTCCAACTGCGGCAAGGAGGCCCAGGTCCCCTTCCGCCCCACGAGCGGCAAGCCCGTCTACTGCAGCGACTGCTTCGCCCTCCGACGCGCCTGAGCGCCGGCGCGGAAACGCGCAGCACCACGAGGCCTCCGGCATGCCGGAGGCCTCTTCGATTCCCGGAACCCACGCGACGCGCCACGATCCACGGCTACACTGGCCGGCACGAATCGCGGCCCGAAGATGGGTCGCTCCAGGCGGGGAGGGCCGATGACCGAGTGGCTGGACGGCCCCGCGCGATCCGCCAGGGCCGTCCGGGTGGTCGCCATCCGTGGCGGCCGGACGGTGGTCCGACCGGACCGGATCGTCGGCGAGGAGCCGATGGAGATCCGGGCGGTCGGACCCGATGGGGCCGCGCCAGTCAGCGTCGCGGTGACGATGCGCACGCCCGGCCACGACACGGAGCTCGCGGTCGGCTTCCTGGTCACCGAGGGTCTCATCGCACCAGGCGACGTCGTACGGACGACCGTCGGCGACGTCGCGAGGCTCGCGCAGCCCGAGAACGAGGTCACGGTGCACCTGGCGCGGGCGCTGGACCCGGCGGCGATCACCGGCCGGAACTTCGTGGCGTCCGCGAGCTGCGGGATCTGCGGCAAGGCGTCGCTCGACCAGGTCGCCGTGCGCTGCGACCCACCCGCGTCCGGGCCCGTGGTGACGCCCGCGATGCTCGTCGCGCTCCCGTCCGCCCTCCGGTCGGCCCAGGAGCTGTTCGAGGCGACCGGCGGAATCCATGCCGCGGGGCTGTTCGATGCCAAGGGCACCCTGTTGCTGTTGCGGGAGGACGTTGGGCGGCACAATGCGCTCGACAAGGTCGTGGGCGCTGCCGCGCTGGCGCGGGATCTGCCCCTGACGGACCGGGTCCTGTTGGTGTCCGGGCGGGTGAGCTTCGAGATCGTGCAGAAGGCCGCGGTTGCCGGCATCCCGATCGTGGCAGCGATCTCCGCTCCCACCGACCTGGCGGTCGACGCCGCACGCCGGCTGTCGATGACCCTGATCGGGTTCCTGCGCGGTGACGGGTTCAACGTCTACACGGGCGAGGACCGAGTGGCCCTGGGCTGATGCTGCCCGGGCGAGGCTCGCCCCACCCCGTCGACCTACCCGCTGTCGCCCCCACCCATGAACGTGAAGCCGAAGCGGCCCTTGACGCAGAGGTTGCCTTCCGTGATGGCCGCGTCCACTGGCGACGTGACCTTCACGATGGCGCCCGCCTGGACATGGAGCGTCAAGGTGCAGCCGACACCACAGTAGGGACAGATCGTGTCGGTCTGAACCTGGGCATCCTCGTCCCACGACCCCGCCGCGCGCATCTCGTGCTCCGACCGGAACATGAGGGCCCCGGTGGGGCACACCCCGATGCAGTTGCCGCAGTACACGCAGGCGGAGGCCGGCAGCGGCGAGTCGTATTCGGTCGAGATGTGGGCGTCGAACCCGCGCCCGGCGACCGCGATCGCAAAGGTGTTCTGCGCGTCCACCCCGCATGCCTCGACGCACTTGTAGCAGAGGATGCACTTGGCGTAGTCGCGGACGTAGAGCTCGTTGTCCAGCATCACCGGTTGGGCGACCGTCGCGGTCGCGGACCCGTCCGGCGCGTCGTGGTGGCCCGGATGGTGCGCGGCCCGCTCGCCGGCGGCCGCGGGCTCGGCGGCCGGGCCGAAGCGGGCCGGATCCGCGCCGTAGGCGGCGAGCATCCCGGCGACCCCGGGAGCCGTCGAGAGATCCACCGACGAGGCGACCAGCTCGAGCACCAGGCGACGGCTGTGGCGCACCCGCTCGGAATCGGTCTGGACGGCCATGCCCGGTTCCACCCGTCGCGAGCACGCCGGGACGAGCGTGCGTGCTCCGGTGACCTCGACCACGCAGACGCGGCACGCGTTGACCGGGGTCAGGCTCTCCAGGAAGCACAGTGTCGGGATGTCGATCGAGGCGGCACGACAGGCTTCGAGGATCGTGGCGCCCGCCGCAACGCGAACGGCGCGCCCGTCGATCGTGAGCTCAACGCTCGGAACGGCGGCGACCGGCGGCGGACCCGGGGCCCGGGCGGAGCGGGCCGGGGGCGTCGTGAAGATGCGGGCGATCTCGTCGCTCATGGGTGGCCCTCCCCACGTCCGCCGAGTGTGACCAGGCCCGCGCCGAACGCCGACTCAATGGCCGACGAAGCGGTCTGTCCCAGGCCGCAGATGCTCGCGTCGCGCATTGCCCGGCCGAGGTCTGCGAGGAGAGCGAGCTCATCGGCCGGGCTCCCGTTCGGCCGGCCGGACGCGAGGCGTGCCAGGATCTCCTCCTGGCGGACCGTGCCAACCCGGCACGGGACGCATTGCCCGCACGACTCGTCGCGGAAGAACGCGGCAACCCGGCGGAGCGAGCCGACCAGATCCGCGGTCTCGTCGAAGACGACCACCACACCGGAGCCCAGGGTCGCGCCGGCGGCCCGGGTTGCTTCGAAGGTCAGCGGAAGGTCGAGCGAGGTCGGGCCGACGAACACGCCGGACGCCCCACCGAGCAGCACCGCGCGCAGCTCGTGGCCCGGCGTCACGCCGCCGGCGAGCACGATCACGTCGCCGAGCGTCGCGCCGAATTCCACCTCGTAGACGCCGGGGTGCCGGACCGAGCCCGAGACGCAGAAGAGCTTCGATCCGCGCGACCCGGGCGTCCCGATTGCGGCGAAAGCGGCGCCGCCGTCGACCACGATCCCCGGGATGTTCACAAGCGTCTCGATGTTGTTCACCGCGGTGGGCCGGCCGAACAGCCCGACCTCGACAGGGAACGGCGGCTTGTTGCGAGGCTCGCCGCGCCGTCCCTCGATCGAGTTGAAGAGCGCGGTCTCCTCCCCGCACACGTAGGCGCCGGCGCCGCGTCGGATCTCGATGTCGAATTCCACGCCCGAGCCCAGGATGTCGTCCCCGAGGTAGCCGGCCGCCCGTGCGTGCGCGAGCGCATGGCCCATCCGCGCCGCGGAGAGCGGGTACTCGGCCCGGATGTACAGGAAGCCCCGCTCGCTGCCCGTGGCGAATCCCTCGATTGTCATCGCCTCGACGATCGCGTACGGATCCTCCTCCATGAGCACGCGGTCCTTGAACGTCCCGGGCTCGGACTCGTCCGCGTTGCAGACCGTGTAGTGGGGCCGGCCGGGCTGCTCGGCCACCGCCGCCCACTTGCGGCCGGTGGGGAACGCGGCCCCTCCGCGGCCCAGCAGGCCGGATGCCGTGACTTCGGCGATCACCGCGTCGCGGCCGATCTCGATGGCACGTCGCAGGCCCTGGTAGCCGCCCGACGCAACGTAGTCTTCGAGGCTGCGCGGGTTCGTGACGCCGACCCGGCGGAGGATCCGCAGGCCCGGTTCGCCGGCCTGGGGGACGGACCGCCGGACGTTGGCTCGCCGCTCGTCGTCGGGCTCAGTGTCGGCGGGAGCCGGGACCAGCCGGCGGCCGGCCGCGGTCCGCTCCAGGCGGGTCACGATCCCGGCGGCGTCGACGGGCGCGGCGGCGATCGTCTCCGGCAGAAGCCCGGCGACCGTGAAGAGCGCCGCCGGCGCACGTTCGCAGCGACCCAGGCACGGGCTCCGGAGCCAGGTCGCGTCGCCTCCCAGCGCCGGCGTCCCGGCCGGGCCAAGGGCGCGTTCCAGGCCAGCGCAGACATCCTCCGCGCCCGCCATCCGGCAGGCGATGTCGTCGCAGACGTGCGCCACGATCGGTGGCCGGGGTGTCGTGGAGAACAGGCTGTAGAACGTGGCGACGCCGTAGGCCTCGGCCGGGGGGATCGACAGCCTGCGGCAGGCGTACTCGAGGGCGGGCCTGCTGATCCAGCCGATCCGGGCCTGGATGGCGTGCAGCACGGGGAGCAGCAGGTGGCGGCGCTCGCGGGCAGCGTGTCCTCCGCTGGCAACCCGCCCGCCCTCGGGGTCCGCGCGCTCGCCTCCGTCCCAGCGCCCGGCGGGCGCGCCCAGGACCACGTCCACGGCCGTCCGCTCTTCCGGTGTCGCGCGCGGGGCAAGCGTGACGAGATCCATCGATCAGGGCTCCGTCGCGACGGATGTCGCGGCGCGGACGGCCACTTCCTGATCGGCGGCCGCGCGGGCCCCGCCATCGAGACCCGCCGATCCGGCCGCTTCGGCAGGCAGCTTCTCGATCCGGATCGCGGTCGCCTTGAACTCGGCGGTGCCGGACTTCGGGTCGACCGCGTCGATGGTGAGAAGGTTCGTGGCGACCTCGTCCTGGAAATGGAGGGTCATGAACGCGAGGCCCGGCCGCAGTGATGGGTCCGTGCGGACCGGCGCCTCCACCGTCCCACGACGGCTCACCACCCGGACTCGCACGCCGTCCGCCAGACCGTGGCTCGCCACGTCCTCCGGTGAGAGGTCCAGCGACTCCCCGCGGCGGAGGGGCGAGCGGTACCGGCCGGACTGGACCCCGGTGTTGTAGCTGTCGAGCCGGCGACCGGTGGTCAGCCGGATGGGGAACTCGGCGTCCAGCCGGTCGACGGGAGGATCGTGGTCCACCGGCACGAACGGCGCCCGGCTGCCGAGGATCGGGTCCTCCCAGAGCCGGGAATGCAGGAACAGCTCGCCCGGGTGGGTCTCGTCGTAGCAGGGCCACTGGAGGCCGCCCTCGGACTCCAGGCGCGCGTAGCTCATCCCTGCATGGGCAGGCGACAGCCGCCGCACCTCATCCCACACGGACTCCGCGGACGGCTCTCCCCAGTCGGCACCCAGGTGGTGGGCAAGGCCGAAGATGATCGAGAGGTCGTCGCGCGCCTCGCCCGGCGGATCCAGGGCCTTCCGGACTCGTTGCACGCGCCGCTCGGAGTTCGTAACGGTCCCCTCGGTCTCGGCCCAAGCGGCGGCAGCGGGCAGCACGACGTCGGCGAGCTGGGCGGTCCTGGTCAGGAAGATGTCCTGGACGACCAGGTGCTCGAGGCCGGACAGGAGCCGGATCGCCTTCGCCTGGTCGGCCTCCGACTGGACCGGGTTCTCGCCGATCACGTAGAGCGCGGTCAGATCGCGCTGCTCCATCGCCTCGAACATGGCAGAGATGTGCTTGCCGCGCTTGGGTGGCACCGGGACGCCCCACGCCGCGTCGAACGGGGCCCGCAATGCGTCCTGCTCCACGTGCTGGAAGCCCGGCAGCCGGTCGGGGAGGGCGCCCATGTCCCCGCCGCCCTGGACGTTGTTCTGGCCCCGCAGGGGATTGAGGCCGCTGCCGTAGCGGCCGACGTGGCCGGTGAGGAGCGAGAGCGAGATCAGGGCCAGCACGTTGTCCGCGCCGTTGTGGTGCTCGGTGATGCCGAGAGTCCAGCAGATCACCGCCCGCGGCGCCGTCGCGTAGGCGTGGGCCAGATCGCGGATCCGCGCCGCCGGAACGCCGGTCTCCCGCTCTGCGTACTCCAGCGTGTACGGCTGGACCCGCTCCCGGTAGGCTTCGAAGCCGCTGGTGGCGCGCTCGATGAAGGCGCGGTTCTCCAGGCCGGCCGCGATGATCTCGCGCCCGATCGCGTTGGCGAGGGCGATGTCGCTCCCGACGTCGAGCCCAAGCCAGGTGTCGGCCCAGGCGGCGCTGCTCGTGCGGCGCGGGTCCACCGCGAAGAGGCGTGCGCCCCGCCGGATCCCACGCAGGAGGTGGTGGAAGAAGATCGGATGGGTCTCGCGCGCGTTGGAGCCCCAGAGGACGACGAGGTCCGTCTCCTCGATCTCCCGGTATGAGCTAGTGCCGCCACCGGCACCGAAGACGGTCGCCAGACCGGCGACGCTCGGAGCGTGTCAGGTCCTGTTACAGCTGTCGATGTTGTTGCTGTGCAGGACCGCACGGGCCAGCTTCTGGGCGGCGAAGTTGACCTCGTTTGTCGACTTGGAGCACGAGAATATCCCGATCGCGGTCCCGCCCCTCGCGTCGCGGACCTCGCGAAGACCGCTGGCGGCGCGCTCGAGCGCTTCGTCCCAGCTCGCCGGCCGGAGCGTGCCGGTGGCCCGATCGCCGTCGCGGACCAATGGGGTGGTGAGCCGGACGTAGCCCTTTGGCATGGGGTTTCCTCCTCGTCGCGCGGCCTGTGGCGCGAGTGTAGCGGCCAACCGCGGGAATGGGGAGGGGGCACCAGTTGCCCTCGCCGACGCGCCTTCAGGCGCAGGCTTGCAGCGTCAGCCGCTCCTCCGCCGGGCCGTCCAGGCGGCACCGGCCGCGCCCACGACCAGGGCGCCGCCGACCACCGCCCAGAAGGGCTGCCCACTCATGACGCTGCCACCCAGCAGGCCCATCCCCTGGCCGATCCAGAGCAGGCCCACGGCCAGCAGCACGATCGCGATCGCAAGCCGGAATCGATTCACGCCGACCCTCGTCCACGCCGCGGATTCGTGGCGTCCGGTCCGGGGCCGATGCGCGGTCCCGTCACCGCGGAGCCGCCCGCTCGGCGATGGAGCGCCTCGCGCTGGATCGCGAGGATCGACAGCGCGTCATCGATCCGCCCGTCGAGCGTCATCGCCAGGGCCTCGTCGAAGGAAACCCACCGGGTCTGCAGCGCCTCCGTTTCCTCAGGGGCTGCAACGCCCGACCGGAGGCCGGTCGCGATGAAGAAGACCGCGAGCTCATCCGTCACCGAGTTGGAGAGCGCCGCCCGTCCGAGCTCTCGCCACGACGCCGCCCGGACCCCGGTTTCTTCGGCCAGCTCGCGCCGGGCCGCGTCGAGCGCGGCCTCGTCCGGGCCTCCGCCGCCCTCGGGGATCTCCCACGAGTAGCTGTCGAGCGGATACCGATGCTGGCCGACGAGCAGGACGCGGTCCGCCTCGTCGATGGCGAGGACGCCGATCGCCCGATTGACGAAGTGCACGACGCCGTAGATGCCGGGTGCGCCGTCCGGCCGGATGACCTCGTCGTGCCAGACGGTCAGCCACGGGTTCTCATAGGCGACGCGGCGGTCGACGCGTTGCCACGGCCCGTCCGCCGTCCCCGGATCGGCGCCATCGTGCGCCGCCCCAGGCACGACGCGCGGTGGTCTGCTTGGTGGCCTGGACACGCGGCCATGGTACGCGGCGCAGCCGCCACCGCCGTTGCTGCCCCGATGTTCGCGAGGACGAATGGTCAGGGTGTCGAGGTCACCTCCCGGAACCCGCCGTCCCGGGTCAGCCGCCGACCGAGAAGACGTCCGTGCAGAGCACCGCCATCTTCGCCGCGTAGACCGCGGCGGCCGAGGCGCTGATCTGGTACATGGGTCCGCTGCCGGTCTGGTCGATGGTGAGCTGGCTGGTGTCGGCCGGCGGCTGGGCCACACAGGTGAGCGAGCCCTGGTGCGCGATGACCTCCGGAGCAGACTCGCCCGTGAACTGTTCCCAGACGGCGACGTCTCCCACGCCGGGCAGCGGGTTCGGCGTGGTCGAGACTGGGCCGTTGACCGAGTCGTTGTAGAAGTGCTTGTCGGCGTCGCCCTGGAGAACCGTGACGGTGATGTTGTCCCCGTTGAGGTCCTGACCGGGCAGAACGAACGTGCACGACTCCGGCCCGCCAGTCTGGGCGGCAGACAGCGTCGGCTTGGCCAGCGCCTGCGCGTCGGCGACCTTAATCGCGGCGCAATACGGGGCGTCCACGCCGCCCCCGGCGGCAGCTGGGCCTGCGCTCGCGACGACCGGTTCCACGCTCGCGCCGGCCGGCGCGACGCTCGCGGCGCCGGGGGCGACGGTGCCCGAACCGCCGCCAGCGGGCGCGCTCGCGGTGCTTCCCGAGCAGGCGGCAAGGGCCAGCGAGAGCAGCAGGGGCGCAGTGATTCCCAGCCGCCGTGGCTGGACGGAGATCGACATGACGGTCCTCCCATTCGTGTGCGGGGTGGTACCGCCCGATTGTGTTGAAGGTCGATCGCAATTCGATCGCAAGCTGGCCGAACGGAATCGCACACGACGCCGGCGTCCGACTTCGCCGCCACGCTCGTCCGCTACTCCAACCATCCGATCCCGAATTCGCGCGTCAGCGTGTCGTACTGCGCATCGTCCAGCGCGCCGGCCCCTACGCGAGGCTCACCTCGGGCGCCGCGGCGGCCTCCACGTGGCCGACGCGCCAGGCGGGAACGCCGGCCGCCGCGAGCGCCGCCTCGACGTCTGTGAGACGGTCCGGCGGGATGGCCGCCAGCAGCCCCCCGCTCGTCTGCGGGTCGTGCGCCAGCGCGACCAGCGACTGCTCGACGCCGTGCCCGACATCGAGCGCCGGCGCCACGAACCGGCGGTTGTGGCCGGCCCCGCCCGTCTCGATGCCGGCGCCCGCGAGTGCGAGGGCGCCCGGCAGTGCCGGCAGCGCGGCTGCGTCGAAGGCGAAGCGTGTCCCCGACGCCCGTGCCATCTCCAGCCCGTGACCCAGCAGGCCGAAGCCGGTCACGTCCGTGACGCCGCGGATGCCGGCGGTGACGAACACTTCGGCCGCCGCACGGTTCAGCGTGCGCATCGAGGCGATCGCCACCACCAGGTCGTCGGGTGATGTCCGGCCCTGCCGGGCGCCCGAGACGAGGAGCCCGGTCCCGAGCGGCTTCGTGAGCAGGAGCACATCGCCGGAGCGCGCGCCACCCTTGCGCAGCAGCCGGTCCGGGTGCGCCACGCCGATCACGGCCAGCCCGAACTTCGGCTCGGGATCCACGATCGTGTGGCCGCCCGCCAGGGTCCCGCCCGCCTCGGCGACCACCGTGGCGGCACCCGCGACGATGGCGGCCATCGTGGCCGGCGCCATCGCCTCCGGGAACGCGGCCACGGAGAGCGCGAACAGGACGCGCCCCCCCATGGCGAAGACGTCCGAGCACGCGTTGGCGGCCGCGATCGCCCCGTAGGTCTCGGGGTCGTCCACCAGCGGAGGGAAGAAGTCGACCGTCCCGATCACGGCAAGTTCGTCGGTCAGCCGGTAGACCGCGGCGTCGTCGGGCGGGTCCAGGCCGGCGATGAGGGCCGCCGATGCCGCGCTGGCGCTGGCGCCCAGGCCCGCCAGCACGTCCGCCAGCACGTCCGCGCCGAGCTTCGCCGCACAGCCGCCGCAGTCCGTGAGATCGGTCAGGCGAATGGCCGGGAGGGTTGGCCCGGCACCAGTCGTTGTCATGCCTGATCCGCGGGTACGGGCGCAGTGGAGAGCACGGCGGACCGCGGAGTGGCGGGACGCACGGCCAGGTCGGCTGCGCGACCAACCTCAGCGTCCGGGCAGCCGGCCGCGAGCGGCGTCCCGCATTCGAGGCAGAACTTGCGGCCCGCAACGTCGTCTGCGCCGCAGCTCGCACAAATCACGGTAACTCCCCCTGCACGTCCACGCGGGGGAACAGTAGCCCACCCGGGCAACGTGAGCCACCAGCTCCCTGGCGGCGGCGGGGCGCTACGATCCGGCGCGGGAGCGGTTGGGTCCCGGTGGGCTTCTCCGTCTTCAAAACGGACGCGGTCGCGCCTGACGCGGCCGGGTGGGTTCGACTCCCATGCGCTCCCGCCAGCCGACTCGCCCACCTCCCCACGCCGCCCTTGCGCGATGCCGCCCATCTGCGATCATCGCGGACGTGTCCGCCCCTTCCGCGCCCCGCCCGCCGTCCGTCGAGCGGCTGCTGGCGGCCGTGCGCCCCCGTGCCGGTGAGAGAACCCACGCGGCACTCGCCGAGGCGGCGCGCAGCGAGATCGCCGCGGAACGCGACCGCTTGGCGGAGGGCGCTCGCTCGCGGTCGATCGACGCACTCGCCATTGCCGTCCTCGACCGACTGGACGCGGACGCGGGTGGGCTGCCAGCCCGCGTCATCAACGCGACCGGCGTGATCATCCACACGAACCTGGGACGGGCACCCTGGCCGGAGGCCGCCGTCCGGGCCGCCGTAGCGGTGACGCGCGAGGCGCTATTCCTGGAGCTCGATCCCGACACCGGGAAGCGCGGCCGACGGTTCCGCCGCGCCGAGGAGCACCTGGTCGCGCTCACCGGCGGCGAGGATGCCCTGGTCACGAACAACTGCGCGGCCGCGCTCGCGCTCGCCGTGAGCCTCGCCGGGAGGAGCGGCGTCGTCGTCGGCCGGGGTGAGCTCGTCGAGATCGGTGGGGGGGTCCGCATCCCCGAGGTGGTGCGGCGGGCGGGGGCACGCCTCATCGAGGTGGGGACAACGAACCGGACCCGGGTCGAGGATTACGAGGAACCGCTCCGTGACGGGCGGGCGGCGATGGTGTTGCGCGTCCACCCGAGCAACTTCACGCTGGCCGGCTTCACCGAGGCGCCGGATCCGGTTCAGCTCGCCGCGCTGGCCCATGCCCGCGGCGCGCTGGTGGTTGACGACCTCGGTTCCGGTGCCCTGCTCGATACTGCCGAGTTCGGGCTCGCACACGAGCCGACGCCGGCCGCACGCCTCGCCGACGGCGCCGACCTGGTCCTGTTCTCGGGCGACAAGCTCGTCGGCGGGCCGCAGGCCGGGCTGGTCGTCGGGCGAGCGGACCTGGTCGCGCGACTTCGGAAGGATCCCCTGGCTCGGGCGATGCGCCCAGACAAGGTGACGCTGGCCGGCGTCGCGGCCACGCTCGGTCTCTACCGGGGAGGGCGGGCGCGAGCCGAGATCCCGGTCTGGCGGATGCTCGCGACGCCGGTCGAGACGCTGCGCGCTCGCGCCGACGCCCTGGCGGCCCGGGTGGATGGGGCGTGGCCCGTCGCATTGACGGCAACCCTCGGCGGTGGCTCGCTTCCGGGCCAGACGCTGCCCTCCTTCGGGCTCGCGCTCGACCCGCGGCCCGGCGTGTCCGCCGACCGGCTCCTTGGCCGCCTGCGCGAGGGCGAGCCGGCAGTCGTGGGCCGGATCGAGGGCGGGCGTGTCGTCGTGGATCTGCGGACGGTCGATCCGGCGGCCGACGTCGAGCTCGGCTCTGGGATCGCAGCTGCGCTGGGAACCGCGGAGAGCCGCGGATGACCGTCGTCGTCGGGACGGCGGGCCACATCGACCACGGCAAGACGGCGCTGCTCCGGGCGCTCACGGGGATCGACCCCGACCGGCTGCCCGAGGAGCGTCGCCGCGGGATGACGATCGAGGTCGGGTATGCGCATCTGGCCCTCCCGGATGGCGACGTGCTCGATTTCGTGGACGTCCCCGGCCACGATCGGCTGGTTGGCAACATGCTCGTCGGGGCAGGCGAGATCGACGCCGTGCTGCTCGTGGTGGCCGCCGACGATGGTCCACGAGCGCAGACCCTGGAGCATCTCGAGCTCCTCGACGCGCTGAGGCTGGTCCACGCGGTGGTCGCCGTCACCAAGGCAGACCTGGTGCCGCCGGACCGGCTCGCGACCGTCTCGAACCTGGTCCGTGCCCTTGTCGACCGAACGACGCTGGCCGGCACGCCGATCCTGTCCGTCTCCTCGACCGATGGCCGCGGGCTCGACGACCTGCGTGCGGCCCTCGTGGATCTCCGCGACCGGGCGCGACGCGATGGGGCCGGGGCCCCAGGCCCGCCCCGGTTGGCGGTCGACCGTGTCTTCGGCGTGCGGGGTCGCGGGACGGTGGTCACCGGGACGCTGCGAGGCGGTCCGCTGCAGCGCAATGCGTCGCTCCGGCTCGAGCCCGGTGGGCAGCCGGTCCGGCCGCGGGAGCTGCAGGTTCGCGGGGCGGTGGTGGAGGCCGGCGGTCCGGGAGGACGCCTGGCTGCCAATCTCGCCGGTGCCGATCGCGCCGCAATCGGGCGGGGCAGCGTGCTCGCCGTCGACTCCGCCGTGGTCGCGACGGATCGGCTGCTCGTTGCGCTGCGCCGTTCCGTTCGGCTCGGTGACACCGGGCCGGTCTCCGCCTCGCCGTTTGCCGGGGGCACGACGATCCGGCTCCACCTGGGTACCGCGCAGTCGTCCGGCGTGATCCGCCGCGGACGCCGCGACGTCGACGGGCTGGCGGGTGGCGAGTTCACCGCCATCCTCCGCCTGGATGCCGCGGTGGCGGCGGCGAGGGGCGATCGGTTCGTGTTGCGCCGACCATCGCCGCCGGAGCCTCTTGCGGGCGGCCGGGTGCTGGACCCGCAGCCACCGGTTGGCGCGGCATGGCGCCGCACCGCGGCCCTTGATGTCGGGGCGCTGGCCCGCGCAGCCTCGCCCGCCGAATGTGCGATCGCGCGACTTGCGCTGCATGCGGCGCTTCCGGTGAAGGACCCGGATGCGGCGGTGCTCCCGAGCGGCGCTGGCGTCGTGGCCGGAGGGTCGGTCCTCGTGCCGGCGCTCGCCTCCGCGGCGCTGGAAGAGGCACGCGCGGCCGTGGCATCGGCGCCGAGTGCGAGCCTGTCCCTGGCGGCTCTCAGAAACAGGCTGGGTCGCGTCCTGCGACGCGGAGCCTCCCTCGCGTTGCAGGACGCGAACGACGCGGCCGGCGCCCTCATCGACTCGGCGGTTGCGGAAGGTCGCTTCGCACGGACCGGCGATCTCGTCCACCCGCCGGGCCGCGCTGTCGGGCTGGCGCCTGACGTCCTGGCCGCCATGGACCGTCTCGTCCATGTCCTCGACGAGCCGATGCCCCCCGGTCTTCTCGCCGCAGCTCGCGCCGTCGGGTGCCCGGCGGAAGGGATCCAGGCCCTGGAGGCGACCGGACGGATCGTTCGCGTCGATCGCGACCTGGCCTGGTCCGCCCGCGCCTACTCGGACCTCGAGGCGATGGCCAGCCGGATGGCCGCCGGCGGGCCGCTCACGCCTGCCGCCCTGCGCGATGCGACCGCTACGAGCCGGAAGTACGTGATGGCGCTGCTGGAGGACCTGGGGCGGCGCGGGATCCTCGCCCGGACGCCGGCCGGCCACGTCCCCGGTCCGCGGGCGCCGCGAAGGAAGAGCGCTGGCGCGCCGGTCGACGACGGGGGCGGCTGACGCTCCCGGCACACAGGGGCGCCACCGAGGACGTGCCACGCTGTGGCATCGTATGACACGCCATCACGTGGTCGAACCGCCGCTGTTCCTCCTTGGAGTCGCGGCGTCCCTCGAGCGAGGCATCCGCGAGCGCCGGATCGACCGGACCGTATCCGAGGCAGTCATGCGTGCGCTGGGCGCGGATTCGTTCGAGGAGATCGAGCCCCACGCGTTCGCGGCCGCGGCGTTTGAGCTCGCGCCCGCGACGGGTCTTCCCGTGCCCGATGCCAGCTACCTCGAGGTCGTGCGGGCCCGTGACACGATTCTCATCACGGCGGATCGCCGCCAGCTGGGGGCCGCGGGGCTGCTCGGCCTCCCCGCGGTTGGCCGCTCCGAGATCCCGTCTCGATGAGCAGCGTCCTCGCCACCGGGATCGTCCTGGCCGGCGGTCAGTCGACGCGGTTCGGGGCCGACAAGCTGGCGTCCCGGCTCGACGGGCGCCCGCTTCTGCACCACGCGATCCTTGCCGTCGCCTCGGTCGCGGACGAGGTCGTAGTGGTCATCGGGTCGGACGGCGCGCGGCCGTCGCTGCCCGCCGACGCGGATGTGCGCATCCGCATCGTCCGGGATGCCGTCGCCGGACGCGGGCCGCTCGCGGGGCTGGTGGCCGGGCTCGAAGCCGCGCGGGGAAGGCTCGCCCTCCTCGTCGGTGGCGACCAGCCGTGGCTCTCACCGGCTCTCCTCGCGGAGCTGCTCCTGTGGCTGGACCAGGATGCGGATCGGCCGCCGCTCGACGGCGTGGCACTCGCGGAAGGCGAGCTCGTGCGGCCCCTGCCGTCGGCCCTTCGCGTGGCGACCGTCCGTCCCGTCGTGGCAGAGCTCCTTGAGAGCGGGGACGGGAGCCTCACCGGGCTGTTCGGGCATCTGCGGGTGGGCACGCTCGAGAGCGGGCGCTGGCGGGCGCTCGACCCGGACGGCGCCTCGCTCCGCGACGTGGACACACCCGACGACCTCCGCCGATCGTGAGGCTCAACCTTCCCGGCGCCCGAACCCGGCGCGAGCATTGATGTGCCTCGGCGGGATCGCTGCACGCGGGCGGGACCGCGCCCCGGGCGGCCGACCGGCCCCAACCCCGGGGTCCGCTCGGCCCTAGCCGGGGACTTGACGCGGCGGCGACACTCAGGGCCAGAAGGACGACCGCCGGGCCCTGGCCGGGAACCGGCTCGTCCGCGTCGGCAGAGATGCGGAGGAGCGGACGACCATGGACCGCACACAGGTAGTCATCATGGGCGCCGCCGGGCGCGACTTCCACGACTTCAACGTCGTCTATCGCGACGACCCCGCTGTCGAGGTCGTCGCGTTCACGGCCACCCAGATCCCGGGGATCGATCACCGGCGCTACCCGGCGGAGCTCGCTGGGCCCCTCTACCCGGACGGCATCGACATCGTCCCGGAGACCGAGCTCGAACACATCTTCGCGCGCCAGAAGATCGACCGGGTCGTCTTCGCCTACAGCGACGTCGCCCACGAGTTCGTGATGCACCAGGCCAGCCGCGTGCTGGCGGGTGGCGCGAACTTCGTGCTGCTGGGACCCGTGCAGACCATGATCCGGAGCACGAAGCCGGTCGTCGCCACGGGCGCCACGCGCACCGGGGCCGGCAAGAGCCAGACCACCCGGTACCTTGCGCGCCTGCTCGAGGCGCAGGGGCTGAAGGTCGTGGTGATCCGCCACCCGATGCCGTACGGCGACCTGGTCAAGCAGCGCGTCCAGCGCTTCGCGACCTACGCGGACCTGGACCGCCACGAGACCACGATCGAGGAGCGGGAGGAGTACGAGCCGCATCTCGACGCGGGCCGGGTGCTCTACGCCGGGGTCGACTACGAAGCGATCCTCCGCGAGGCCGAGAAGGAGGCGGACGTCATCCTGTGGGACGGCGGCAACAACGACTTCCCGTTCTACAAGCCGGACCTCTTCGTGGTGGTCGCGGATCCGCTCCGGCCGGGCCACGAGATGCACTACCACCCGGGCGAGGCCAACCTCCGGATGGCCGACGTCATCGTCATCAACAAGGTGGACTCGGCCGAGCCGGGTGCCGTCGAAGCGGTTCGAGCCAACATCACCACCCTCAACCCGCGGGCCGAGGTGATCCTCGCGCGCTCGACACTGACGCTCGAGGGTGGCGCGATCGAGGGGAAGCGGGTCGCCGTCGTCGAAGACGGGCCGACGCTCACGCACGGCGGCATGACGTTCGGTGCGGGCATCGTCGCGGCAAGGCGCTTCGGCGCGGCTGAGGTGGTGGACCCGGTCCCATACGCGATGGGCAGCCTGGCCCAGACGCTCGCGAAGTACCCGGACCTCCAGCGACTTCTCCCGGCCATGGGGTATGGTCAGGAGCAGATGCACGAGCTGGAGGCCACCCTCAACGCGATGCCCGCGGACCTTGTCCTGGCCGCGACCCCGATCGACCTCAACCGGGTGCTTCACCTCCAGAAGCCCGTGGTGCGCGTGCGCTACGAGCTCGAGGAGCTGGCCGCGGAGCCGGACGTGCCCACGCTCTCCGACCTCGTCGCCCCGATCGCCGCGCGCGCCCGTGCGGCCAAGACGACCGGCACTCGCTGACCGGAGGCGGGATCCGATGACGGAGCACTTCCTGACCCTCGATTCCCTCGGCCGCGACGGCGTCCGCGAGATCCTCGACCTCTCCCATCGGTTCAAGCGCGAGCCCGGCCGACACCGGGGCGCCCTCGACGGTGGTCGCGTCGGGATGATCTTCGACAAGCCCTCCACCCGGACGCGGGTCAGCCTCGAGGACGCCGCGTGGGCGCTCGGCATGCTCCCGATCGTCCTCCGACCCGATGAGCTGCAGCTGGGCCACGGGGAGACCGTCGCGGATACCGCGCGGGTCCTCTCGCGCTATCTCTCGGCGCTCACCATCCGGACCTTCGCCCATGCCCGGGTGGAGGAGCTCGCGGCCCACTCCAGCATCCCGATCATCAACGCCCTGACCGACGAGCACCATCCGTGTCAGGCGCTCGCCGACGTGATGACGCTGGAGGAGGCCCTGGGCAGCCTCGTGGGCCGGCGGGTCGCGTTCGTCGGGGACGGCAACAACGTGGCCCATTCGCTGATCCAGGCTGCCGGGTACCTGGGGTTCGGCCTTGCAATCGCCACACCGGAGGGGTACCGGCCCGACCCGGCCATCGTGGCGGCGGCCCGGATCCAGGCCGAGGCCACCGGCGGCAGGGTGGAGCTGTTCACGGACCCGGCCGACGCCGTGCACGGGGCGGACGCCGTCTACACGGATGTGTGGGCGTCGATGGGCAAGGAAGCCGAGCGCGAGGAACGCCGGAGGATCTTCGCCGGGTACACCGTGAACGAGGCCATGATGACCGCTGCCGGACCCAGCGCGATCTTCCTCCACTGCCTGCCCGCGCACCGCGGCGACGAGGTCACCGACGCGGTCATCGATGGGCCGCAGAGCCGAGTCTGGGACCAGGCCGAGAACCGGATCTACACGGAGCAGGCGCTCCTGTACGCGCTCATCAGCGGTGATCGGAGGGGAGAGCGCCTGGGATGACCAGGATCGCGGTCGCCCTCGGCGGAAATGCCCTGATCCGGCGTGGCCAGCCGGGGTCGACCGAGGTCCAGCGGGCCAACCTCCAGGTCGCCGCCCGCTCGCTCGTCGATCTCGCGGAGCGCAGTGGCGCGGAGATCGTGCTCACGCACGGGAACGGCCCGCAGGTCGGCTTCCTCGCGATCGCGGCGGAGATGGCGTCGTCCGTCGTGCCGGCGCCCCCGCTGGACGTCCTGGGCGCCGAGTCGCAGGGCCAGATCGGCTATCTCCTCGCCCAGGCGCTCCACGATGCCTTCATCGCGCGCGGGATCAGGCGCGAGATTGCCGTGGTCATCACGCAGGTGGTGGTGCGGGCCGAAGACCCCGCCTTCACCGCGCCGACCAAGCCGGTCGGGCCGGTGTACACGGAACCCGTGGCGCGGGCGCACGCCGCGGATCAGGGCTGGACGATCGCCCGTGACGGCGAGCACTGGCGGCGGGTCGTCGCGTCGCCGGCGCCGCTCCGGATCCTGGAGGCCCCGGCAATTCGTTCGCTCGTGGAGACGGGTGCCCTCGTCATCGCTGCCGGAGGCGGCGGCGTCCCGGTCGTGGAGCTGGCCGATGGTCGCTACGAGGGTCGCGAGGCGGTCATCGACAAGGACCTCGCCGCGGTCGTGCTCGCCCGCGCCGTGGGCGCGGATGGCCTGATCCTGCTCACCGATGTCGCCGGCGTGATCCGTGGCTGGGGAACGGCGGAGGCGGAGACGATCCGACGGCTCTCGGTGGAGGAGGCGCTGGAGGGACTGGCCAACGGCGCCTGGCCGGCCGGATCGATGGGGCCCAAGGTGCGTGCGTGCGCGGACTTCGTGCGCGGTGGCGGCCGCTTCGCGGCGATCGGCGCCCTGGACGACGCGGCCGCGGTGGTCTGGGGTCGCGCGGGCACGCGGTTCGGCTCAGGCCGGTTGGGGTTGCCCCGCGAGGGCGCCCGGGCCGGCGCAGCCCTCGCCTAGCACCCTGCGACCCGGGAATCGGACGGGCCGCGCCCTGCGGCGCGGCCCGTGAGGTGGACAGGCTCGGAATCGATCAGGCGACCGAGCGAGCCGCCTTGACCACCATCGAGCCGACGAAGTGGTCGTGGAACCCCTGCTTCGTGGGGCTCTGCGCGGTGGTGTACAGGAGGTAGATCACGTAGCCGAGCGCGACGAGCGCGATCAGGATGCCGAGGAGCGGCAGCGGGTTGAGCGCGGACACGATCGTGATCCAGCCGCCGACTGCCAGCCAGCGTCGGATCGCCTGGTCCATCGTGAGCGTGGCGCCGTCCTTCTCGCTCCCGATCTGCATACCGAGGACCTTCATGCCGACGGTTCCCCGCATGTTGGTCCACGTGTAGATGAAGTAGCCGGCGCTGACCGCCGCACCGATCGCGGCGTTGATGATCGCTGCGAAGTAGTTGTACTGGAAGCCGTGGACCAGATCGAACGTGACCACGGGCATGAAGCTGCCGGTGATCGCGCCGATCACGACGCCCACGATTGCGAGCAGGATCATGTCGATGATGTAGGCGATGATCCGGTTGGGCAGGTCCGCGTAGAAGAGGCCTGCCGGTCCGGCAACCGGGGCCGTCGAGGTCAGGCCCTGCATCCAGGCCGGCTGCTGCTGCGTCTGGGGCACCTGCGGGGGCGCGGCCGGCGCCTGCGGCGGTGGGGCCGGCGCCTGCGGGGGCGGGGTTGGCGCCTGCGGCGGCGCGGCAGGGACCTCCGGGTTGCCCGACGGCATCTCGGACGGGGTTGGATCCATCGCATCTCCCTCTTCTTGTGTCTCCCCGGAGCCACCGGGCGCACTGGCGCGCACGGACCGGCTGCCACACAGGACCCTTCCCTGCGATGCCCGAGAGCATAGCCACGCGGCGTCCACCTGACCAGACCGTTTGCGTGCCTTTTCAGGCACGCGGGAGCGTCATGCGTGCCTCCGGGCACCACCGGGTAGACTCGCCGCCGATGCAAGGTACGATCGCTCTCGTCGGATCGGGCGAGTTCACCGCGTCCATGGAGGCGGTGGACCGGGTCCTGCTGGTGGCCACCGGTCGCGAGCGGCCACGCGTCGTCATCCTCCCGACCGCCTCGTGGCCAGACGGCGAGGAGACGTTTCGACGCTGGGCTGCGCTGGGTGAAGCGCACTTCGCGGCACTCGGCGCGGAGGTGGAGCCGGTCCTGGTGCGCGGCGCCGAGGACGCGAACAACCCGGCCGCCGCCGCAGCGATCGGGGAAGCCGACCTCGTCTACCTATCTGGCGGGAAGCCCGGCCACCTGCTCGACGCCCTCGGTGACGGTGGCGTGGGCGCCGCGATTCGCGCCGCCCATACCCGTGGTGCGGTCATCGCCGGTTGCTCGGCGGGCGCAATGGTGCTCGCCGGTCACCAGCTCCGGTCCGGCGGGCGTCCCTTCACCCGTTTCCCGATCGGCTGGCGCGACGCGCTCGGGCTGGTGCCCGGGACCATCGTGATCCCGCACTACGATGCATTCCCGGAGCCCCTCGCGGCGGCGATCGCGCTGGCCGCCCCCGCCGATACCCTGGTGCTCGGCATCGACGAGGAGACCGCCCTCGTCGGCCGCGACGTTACCTGGAGCGTCCACGGACGGGGACGAGTGACGGTCTGGCGTGGGCGGCATCGCGACCGCCTGCGCGCCGGGGACACGCTCCGCCTCCCGGGCGCGGCCGGCCTCGATTGAGGCCGGCGGGCGGGCCGGTCAGCCGGCCTTGACCTCGCGGAAGCAGTCCGAACAGTAGACGGGCTTGTCCATGCGTGGCTTGAAGGGGACCTGGGCGTTGTTGCCGCAGCGCGAGCACGTCACCGCGAAGAACTCGCGTTCTGACGATCCACCGCGCTCATAGCCGCGCGGCCCGCCGATGCTGCGGGCGTCGTAGCCGTCCCCGCGGGCGGCGCGCCGGCTGGAACGGCAGCTGGGGCACCGCTTCGGCTCCGAGGTGAAGCCCTTCTCGGCGTAGTACTCCTGGTCTGCCGCGCTGTGGATGAACGAGATCCCGCAGTCGACGCAGGGGATGGAACGATCGGTGTACGTCATGAGCGTGTGCCTCCAGGTCCGAGCGCTCGCCGTCGGTCCGTGCGCCGGGCTCGGCACCCGCCCGGTGACCGGACCGCGGAGGAGGCAAGGTACGCCTGGTGCCGCGCGACCCGGGTGACGAGCTGGTGTTGGACCCATCGGGGCGCGCACCGGTTGCGTGCCCGAAACGATAGCATTCCGGCCCGCCAACGGCCGCCGGGCCCTCGCGGATCGGGATTCGGCCAGCGCCGCGCAGGAACGCCCGGGCAGGTCTCGCCGAATGCGGCACAATGCCGGGGATGCTGCGCCTGCTCCATACGGCCGACGTCCACCTGGGTGCCCGCCATGCCGACCTGGGCAACCAGGCCGCGGCCCAGCGTGAGCGCCAGTTCGTGGCGTTCCGCGCCACCGTGGATCTCGCCCTCGAGGAGAAGGTCGACGCGCTGCTGATCGCCGGCGACCTGTTCGATTCGAACACACAGCCGCGGCGCTCCGTGGAGCGCGTGGCGGCCGAGCTCAAGCGGCTGACGGATGCCGCGATCCGGGTGGTGATCATCCCCGGCACGCACGACCTCTACGATGGATCGTCCGTGTACCGGGCCTACGACCTGCCCACGATGGCCGGCCTGGCGCCCGAATCCGACCGGCTGGTGGTCCTCACCCCCGACCGACCCGACGTGGTCTACGGCATCCTGGACCTCGTCGTCCACGGGTTCGTCTTCGCGACCAAGCGAGCGCCGCGCAGCCCCCTGGCAGACTTCTCCGCCGCCGCCGACGGACGCGCGCGATGGCACGTCGGGATGATCCATGGGTCGCTCGCGATCCCCGGCAAGACCGACGCGGACGAGGTGGTGTTCACGTCCGGCGAGATCGCGGCCTCGCACCTCGACTACCTCGCGCTCGGCCACTGGCACTCCACCCAGCGTGGCCAGGCCGGCGTGACGACGTGGGCCTACAGCGGCGCGCCCGAGCCGGTGGCCGTCGATCAGGATCGTGCCGGCAGCGTCCTGCTCGTGGAGCTCGACGAGCGCGACGGGGCGCGCCACGTGGCGGTGGAAGAGCGGCGGGTGGGGCGGACGCGCTTCGACCGGGTGGAAATCGATGCGGGGACGCTTGCCAGCCAGCCCGCGCTGGTGGAGCAGCTTGGCGGCCGTGCCGACCCCGACCTTGTCCTCGATGTCAGGCTCGTCGGGGTCCGGCGCGAGGACCTCGACGTCGCGGCCGACGAGGTCGAGCGGGAGCTCGCCGACCGCTTCTTCCGGCTCCGGGTCCGGGACGACTCCGCCGCGGCGCTCCCGGATGGGCCCTTGCCGCCGCCCGACACGATCGCCGGCGCGCTGGTCCGCGACCTCGAGGCATCGATTGCGGAGGCCGAGGCGAGCGACCGGCTCGACGAGTCGCTCGAGCTGCGGGATGCCCTTCGGCTGGCCCATCTCATGCTCGACGGGCACGAGGTCGCGCTGTGAGGATCACGCGGGTCCGGGTCCGCAACTTCCGGGTCCACCGGGACCTGGACATGGAGCTCGCGCCCGGGCTCACCGTCATCCGGGGCCCGAACGAGGCCGGCAAGACCACCCTCCAGCGCGCGCTCGAGGTCGGGCTCTTCCGACGCGTCACCGCCGGCGGGTCGGAGATCGACAGCCTGCGAAGCTGGGGCGGGGGCGAGGAGGCGCGTCCCGCGGTCCAGCTCGACTTCGTGCAGGAGGACCTCGAAGGGACCCGGGTCGGGAGCGTTCTCAAGGATTTCCGGGGCAGCCGGGGCACCGTCCGGCTGGTCCTGGACGGGCAGACCATCACGGATCCCGCCCGCGCCGACGAGCTGCTAGCCGAGCTGACGGGCATCCCCTCGGAGAAGTTCTTCCGCTCCACCGCGTCCGTGCGCCACCACGAGGTGGACGACCTGGCACGCGACGAGGGAGCGCTGCGCGACCGGCTCCAGGCCTCCATCAGTGGCGCCGACCGGGGCACGAGCGCGGTCAAGCGCCGCCTCGACCGGGCGCTCCGCGAGCTCAACGCGAAGGGCGAGAAGAACCCGGGTGGGCTCCGGGTCGCGGAGATGGCCGTCACGCGCGCGGAGGCAGCGGTCGGGGACGGTGAGTCACGGCTCGCCGCGCTGGAGCGCGACCGGGACGCCCTGGTGGGAGCCCGCGCGCACCGGTCCAAGGTGGAGGCCTCGCTCTCCGAGCGGCGATCGCTGCTGGAGAAGGCCCGTCAGGCCGAGCGACTCACCGCGGATCGCGATGTCGCTCGGGAGCGTTTCGAGCGGTACCGGCAGGCGGCCGACCTCTCGGACGAGATCGTCACGCTCGAGCAGAGCCATCCCTCCGAGCACGCCCTGCCGGTTCTGCGCCAGGCCGTCGAGCGCCTCCGGGTCCTGGATCGAGAGATCGCCGAGCTCAGCGCCCAGCTGGGCGACGGGGCCTCGGCGGTCGACTACGAGATCGTGATCCCGGAGCCACGCTGGCGCACCTTCGCGATCGCCGCCGCGGTGCTCGCGATCGTTGGGTTTGCGGCCGCCGTGGTCGGTTTCATGAGCGACCAGTTCCCCGCTCTCGTCGGAGGCCTGGCAGGGGCTGTGGTGGGCCTCGGTCTGGCGGCCTATGCGCGCATGAAGCGACGCGCCGCATTCGACTTCCGGCGTCATCAGCAGCTGCGCGACGACGAGATCGCGCGGCGCCTCCGCGGTCGCAGCCTGCTGGAGGAGGACCTGAATCGGCACATCGCGGATCGCGATACCCAGCTGACATCGCTCCAGCTGCCCGATCTCTCCTCCGCCGAGGACCTGCTGACGCGCGAGGACGCGCACGTCCAGGCAATCGGCCGCGCGCAGGCACAGCTCGAGGGGCTCGTCGGGAAGGCTCCCCCGGAGACGCTCCCGACGCTGCGCGACGCGGCCGCGCTCGACATCGAACAGAAGACCGGCGCCCTCGAAGCCCTCGGGCCGATCGCGAAGGAGCCCCGCGCCCGCGAGCGGCTGGAGGTGGAGGTCCGAGACCAGGAGGCCGCCGTGGAGCGGGCCCGCGACGACGAGGCCGGTGCCCGGGCAAGGGTCGAGCAGAATCCGGTCGACGCCGAACAGGTCGCCCTGGACGTGGAGCAGCTGGCGGACCGCCGCCAGGGGCTGGCGGCCATCCGGCGCCGGATCCGCGTCTACCAGCTCGCCCTCGACGCCATCGTGCGAGCTGAGCGCTCCACCATGCGGAAGGCGACACGCTACCTCGAGAAGCGCATGCACGGTGACCTGGAGAAGCTCACCGGCGCGCGCTACCGGCGCGTCCAGGTCGACGACGCCACGCTGGACATCCGCGTCTTTGCCCCGGAGCGCGGCGATTGGGTCCCCGTCGAGGAGCTCTCCCAGGGATCGCTGGACCAGGTCTACCTGGCCGCCCGCCTCGGCCTCGTCCGTCTCGTCACGCAGGACTGCCGGCCGCCGCTCGTCTTCGATGACCCGTTCGTGACCTTCGACGACGACCGGGCGGCACGCGCGGTCGGGATCCTCCGGGAGCTGGCGGCGGATTTCCAGGTGATCTACCTGACCACCTCGGCCCGCTACGACGCGCAGGCGGACCGCGTCGTGGTGCTCGCCGGTCCCAGCGCGTTGGACACCGCGCCCGACGACACCGACGAGGCGGGTGCGCCGGCCGTCGCCTGAGCGGCCGGGAGGCTCCGGGCGCCACCCGAGTGGCACACTCTCGGTATGGCCAAGCGCTGTCCGAAGCTCATCCTGGAGGGGACCCGCCTCACCCACAAGACCGACCTCGCCCTCGCCCTCAACCGGCATCCCCGGATCGTGGGGCCACGCCGCTACGAATACCCGTCGCCCCTCGTCTCGGCCGAGTGGTGCGGCTTCTCGAACTACCCGTGGGGGACCGGCCTGCTCAACTACGGTCCGGAGGACGAGGCGCGCGCCATGGAGACATACGCGACATGGGCACGCCTGTTCGAGCTCCTGCCGTACTACAGCTGGATCGTGGACCGCTTCCACCTCTCGACGCGTGCGGCGCAGCGCCAGCTCCGTGGCACCGACCCCGACTTCGCCTGGCTGGAGGGGCGGCTGCGCCCACTTGGCTTCCGGATCGTCCTTTGCACGCGACGCGACGGCACGTTCGCGGCCGCGCGGGCGGAGCGCCTCCCGATCTCCGGAAAGCCCGACCAGTACGACGACCTTGGGGTCTTCATCCGCGAGCAGGCCCTCCTTCGGGAGCTCGCGGCCGCCTCGGCGCTGCCGGTCCTCGAGCTCGACGTGTCCGACGACGACGTTGCGGGCGCCGCCGACCGGGTGGCCGACTGGGCCGAGGCAACCGGGGGGATCTTCCTGCCGGACGGGCTCTGAGGGTCAGTCGAGGTCGAGCTGTCGCCACCCGCCGGGGTCGGTGAAGCCCAACCCCGCGTACAGGCGCTTCCCGTCGTCGCTCGTGCGCAGGATGAGGCGCCGGCAGCCCAGCGCGCGGCCATCCGCGATCACGGCCTCCATCACCGCCGTGGCGACGCCCCGTCGTCGCCACGGCGAGTCCGTCATGACATTGAAGACCATCGCCTCGGGGGTCCGACGGGATCGTAGGTGGGGCGGTCGATCGATGACGATCAAGCCGGCCATTCCGACGACGCGGCCGTCGGCATCGGCCACCCACACGCGGAAGCGTCCGTCCGGGACGCGGGACCGCAGGTACGCGTCGATGCGGGCGCGATGCTCCGCGGCCGGCTCGATCGAGACCTGACCGGCCAGCTCATGGTCGAACGCGACCCGCAGGTCGACGAGGGCGGGAATATCGGCGGCCGTGGCGCGCCGCACGGTGAATCCGGGATGTTCGTTCACCGCGACATCGTGCCACGACGGCCCGCACTCCGCCCCCGGCACGGGCCGATACACTCCCGCGGTGATACCCCGGTCCTCTCCCCCTGCCGCGCTGTCCGGCTCGCCCGTCGCCCCGGATCACAAGCCGGTCCAGAGCTGGCGAAGCCTGCTCCTCGTCTATGCCATCACGTCGACCGTGGAATCGCTGGGCGTCTTCCAGGTCTTCGCGTTTCTCCCGATGCGGCTCAGCCAGGTCGGGCTGCCCAGCTCGCAGGTCCCGACGTTCACCGGCCTGTTCAGCAGCCTGATCTTCGTGTTCGGCATCGTCCTGGTCCCGTTCTGGGGCGTGTGGGCCGACAAGTACAGCCGACGGGCGGTGATCGTCCGGAGCGCGGTCGTGGAGGCGGTCGTCTTCGCCGGAGTCGCCCTCGCCCGCGAGCCGTGGCAGCTGGCGGCGAGCCTCCTCCTGGTCGGGCTCCAGCTGGGCAACACGGGGGTGATGCTGGCGGCGCTCCGGGACGTGACGCCCCGCGAGCGCGTGGGCACGGTGACTGCCCTCTTCGGCGCGACGAGTCCGCTGGGGATGGCAGTCGGGCCCGTTCTCGGCGCGTTCATGATCGACGGCTTGCATCTTCCGCTGACGGATGTGTTCTGGCTCTCGTCGCTTCTCTCGGTCGCCGTGGTCGCGCTGCTGCTTGTGGGATCGCGCGATGTCCGTCCGGCCGTCGCCCCGGTCGGGAGCGCCCTCGCGCTCGCGCGGCGGGCGATCAGCGGCGTCTTCGCCGATCCTGCAGTGCGCCAGATCTTCCTGATCTTCGGGGTCTCGATCCTCGCCAACCAGATGAGCCGGCCGTACCTGCCGCTGCTCGTTCAGAGCCTCCAGGCAGGGCAGCCGAACCTTGCCTCGGCCATCGGCCTCGTCACGGGCGTGGCCTTCCTGGCCGGTGCCCTCCTGTCGACGGTTGCGGGTCCGCTCGGCGACCGGATCGGCTTCCGGGCCGTCCTGGCGGGCGGCCTGTTGGGGGCGGGTATCGCGCTGCTCGGCATGGCGGTCGCGCCGTCGGTGGCTGTCCTCGCCGGCGTGGTCGTCCTCTACGCTGCCTTCCAGGCCGCCACGCAGGCGATGGTCTTTGGTCTCGTCGCGGTGGAGGTGGCGCCCGAGCGGCGGTCCGCCACGCTCAACCTGGTGCTGTTGCCCCTCTACATCGCAGGGATCATCGGGCCGACGGTCGGGGCGGTCGCGGCTGGTGTCGGCGGGATCCCGGCCCCATTCATCGTCGCGGCTACCGTGTTCCTCGTGGGCGGAACGGGCGTGGCGGTGTCCCTGCGGCGGTCCCGGGCGGTACGGGGCAGCCTGGCCGGCTGAGCAGCGCGCCAGGCTGGCGCTCGGGTCGGGCCTTCCGGGTCGGCCCCGCTATTTCGGGAGGTCCCGCTCCGCAGCGCCGATGTAGCGAGCGTCCGGGCGGATCAGGCGGTTCGCCGACGCCTGCTCCAGAACGTGCGCCGTCCAACCCGCGTGGCGTGCGAGCGCGAATGTCGCGGGGAAGAGATCGGGCTTCAGGCCCACGCCCTGCAGGACGGCCGCCGCGTAGTACTCGACGTTGGTCTTGAGTGGCCGGTCCGGGTGCATCTCCTCGAGGACGCGGAGGGCGACGTCCTCGACCTTGATGGCGAGGTCGAGCCAGTCCGGCTTCGTCGGCATCGCCTCCACGACCTTGCGCAACGCCGCGGCTCGCGGGTCGTAGGCGCGGTAGACGCGATGGCCGAAGCCCATCAGCCGCTCGCCCCGGGCGAGAGCCTCGCGGACCCACTGCTCGGCGCGCTCGGGCGAACCGACCTTGTGGATCTGCTCCACCACTTCGGACGGCGCCCCGCCGTGAAGGGGTCCCTTCATCGCTCCGATGGCGCCGGCAACGGCCGACGCGATGTCGGAGCGGGTCGAGGTGATCACGCGGGCCGTGAACGTCGACGCATTGAGGCCGTGCTCGGCGCCCACGATGAAGTAGGCGTCGAGGGCGCGCGCGGTCGCTCTGTCGGGTCGCTGTCCGGTGAGCTGGTAGAGGAAGCCCGAGACCAGGTCCAGCTTGGGATCGGGATCGATCGGCTCCAGGTCCTGGCGAAGACGGGCGAACGCGGCAAGAGCGGACGGCGAGAACTCGGTCAGTGCCCGGGCCTGGATCTCGGTCGGTGGCCAGTCGAGCACCTGCGTCGCGCCCCAGACCGAGACGGCCGTCCGGAGCGCATCCATGGGCTTCGCCGTGCGCGGCAGCGCCATCAGGGCGGACATGACCGCGGATGGAACCCGGCCGGTCGACATGTGGGCGTGGGAGTTCCACTCACCTGTCCAGAGGAGGTTCGCGACGGACGCGTAGGTGCCGTTGGCGACCAGGTCACCGATCCGATAGCCGCGATACATCAGGCGTCCGTTGGTGCCGTCGACGAGGCCCAGCTCAGTCTCGGCCGCGAGCACGCCCTCGAGCCCGGGCGAGTACGGACGCCCATCGACGGTGTGCGAGGCAAGGAACTGGCCGGGTTCGGCGGGAGGGGTCACCGGAATGGCAGGGTCGACGGGCGCGGCGGGCTTGTTCGTCATGGTGCGCGGTCCTCGAAGGCTGGGGGGCAGGCCTGGTGAGGGAAGTTGGGGACGGACCCCAATCCTACCCCTCGAGGGGCCGCTCCGGGCATCGCCGCGTGACCGCCCGGAGTTCGACTCCAGCCTCGGCGGCCCGGTCCGCTCAGCTCAGCGGCGGGCGCGACGCCGGGGGCGGGCCGAAGCGCGGGTTGCGCCAGCGCGCGGGGCGCCGGCGCCCGGCGCGTCGGGCGCGGCGGTGGCGCGGGCTCGGCCGACCCGGCGTATCTCCGCCACATCTGTCCAAGCGCCAAAGATGATGTAGGCCACTCCGGCGACGGCGGCCGCGATCAGGAAAGCCTCGGTGCCGCCGGGGGTCGAGGCGGGGTCGTGCGCGTCGGTGACAAGCGTGATCCCGCGCGCTGAGCTGAGCACGAGCACCGCGGCCCCGATGATCGGAAACCTCGATCGCGACTGGAATCGCCCTGCCTGCGGGGGCGAGATCCGCCGGTCGAGCCATCCGAACAGGATGAACAGGCCCCCGATGACCGCCGGAACGCTCGCCGTCCCCACCGTGGTCGCGCCGCTGAGCGCTGCGATCACGCTCACCCCGACCAGCGCGGCGCCGAAGCCAATCGTTATTCGAGAGAACACCTGCGCCTCGCGCTGCCTGACCGGGATGCCGGTCGCGTCGCGTCCGGCCGGGACGCGATCCGAGCAAGGATCATAGCCGCGGGCCGTCAGGGGTGCGGCAGCATCCCTGCGGCCGCCGCGTCCAGGATCCATGTGGCGCCGGCGCGGCGTGCTCGCTGGGCGGGGAGGCGCCGCTCATCCCGGGGGCCGGCCAGGACGCTGGCCAGGATGGCCGCCTTGGCGGCGCCGAAGGCCATCGGAATGAGGGCAGGGGTCGCATCGAGTGCGCCCGGCGTAAGGGACACGCGGGCCAGGTGGGGTGCGACGTGGGTCGGGGCCGGGATGGGGACCACCCAGCCGCGCGCGTCGAACGCCGCGCTGCCAGGGAAGATGGAGAGCAGATGGCCATCGGGCCCGATCCCCACCAGGATCGCGTCGAAGACCGGCTGCCCCGCCGCGTCGGCCGGGACGGCACCCCTGAGTGAGGCCTCGTACGCCGCCGCCGCCTCGGCTGGCCCTTCGCCCTCAGCCAGCGTGGCGTCGACCGGGACGGGGTGCAGGTTCCCCGGCGGCAACGGTGCCGGTTCCAGCCCCGCGGTCGCGTCGCCGGCGAGCAGGACCGAATCCACGGCCACCAGATTCGAGTCGGGGTCGCGGCGCGGCACGAAGCGATCGTCTCCAAACCACACGTGCAGGCGGCTCCAGGCGATGCGATCGCGAACCGGCGGCGCGAGCAATGCGCGGTAAAGCGCCGGCGAGGTGGAGCCGCCGGTCGTCGCGACGTCTGCGCGGCCGCGCCGCGCGAGCCCCGCCTCGATCGCCGCGGCGAGCCGTTCAGCCGCGATCTGGGCCGCCGCCTCGGGTGTCGCCCGCACGAGGATCTCGGGCTCGCCGGGTGCCCCCGGGAAGCGCGCGTGGGCGCCGCCGCGTGCCGTCATCATGTGTCTCCTTCCCCGGGCATCGCGCCGGGGGCGGCGGCCCCGGGCTCGTCCCCGGCGCCGGCTCCGGCGGGCTGGACCGGCGAGCCGACCAGCGCGGCCGCCATGCTCGTGGCCTGCTCGGCCACGAGATCGTGGCCCCCCGCCTCGATCGCCTCGGCGAGCAGATCGACGTCCGTGCGGCGCGGCGCGATGAACGTGCGCTCGAGTGATTCCACGCCGTCCTCCCAGACGCGGACATGGACGGTCTCGGCCTCCGCGGTGACCTCGGCCCGCAGCTCCCTGCCTCGCCGTTCCGCGAGTATCTCGACCCGGAGAGTCGTCCCGGAGGGCATCTCGGAGATCACGGGGCGGATCACGACCTCGACCCGGGCGCCGCGCTCCCGCTCGAGCAGTGCGCGCATGCCGCGCCCGGGCTCGGGCCCGGCGCCCGGGACCGGGCGCCGGGACATCCCGGTCCGGCCAGTCCGCTCCAGGGGTCGGGCGACGCGAAGGTTCAGGCGCGAGGCAAGCCAGGCGACGTGGTAGATCGGCTTGACGATGTTCGTGCGGACCTCCGTGTCTGGCCCGCCGTGGGTCCCGTAGGTGACCGAGACGCGGCGCAGCGAGCGGAGGTACGGCAGGAACTCGGGGCGGTCGAACACCGAGGCGACAGCCTCGCGCCAGCGCGCCTGGCGCATCAGCGCAAAGTCCGATACCGCGAGGGAGGCAGCCCCGGCCGAGGCCAGGGCGCGTAGGCGATCGAGGCCGTCGCCCGCCCAGCCTGACCCGTCCACGACGAGGCGATCGGCCATCGCGATCAGGTCCCGGGCAAGCGGCGCGCCGAACGGAGGCTCACCTGGCCACCAGATCGTCACCGGAAGGTCATGGACGAGCAGCGGTGCGACGATCGCGCCGAGGTGACGCCCGGTCGCGCCGCCGGCCGTGGCGTAGATCTGCTCGGCGCAGGTCGGCGCGGCGTCGGGGCGCGGGACCATGCAATAGGCCTGGACCTGCGCTCGCAGCCAGCCGGGTCCATCCGGATCGGTCGGCACCAGGATCAGCGTCCGCGACGGGTGGCGGCCCGTCAGCATGGAGATCGTCGAGGCGGCGCGCTGGCCGAGCTCCGGGCTCCAGGCAACCACCACCAGGTTGAGCACGCTGGTCCTGGCGGCAATGTTTCGTTCCAGGGTGCCATCGACCGCCGCCCGCGCCTGCGGGAGCGCCCAGAACCGCGCCAGCTCGCGCTCGATCGCCGGGATCGTCTCCGCCCGGCTCGACCACAGCAGGCTGGGGTCGCCAGGCGAGGACGATTGCGCGGTCGGCAGGTCGGCCACGCGCGGACCGCTGCCCGGCCCGTTCAGATTCGTCGCCACCGTCGGCTGTCCCGCTCGAGCAGATCGTCGGACGCGGCCGGACCCCAGCTGCCGGCCGCGTAGTTCGGGAAGTCGGGTGCCGGGGCGTCCGCCCACGCGTCGATGATCGGGTTCACGATCGCCCAGGCCTTCTCCACCTCGTCTGCCCGCGTGAAGAGGGACGCGTCGCCCAGGAGCGCGTCGAGGATGAGCGTCTCGTAGGCGTCGGGGCTGTCCACGCTGAACGCCGATCCGTAGGTGAAGTCCATGTTCACGGCCCGGACATCGACCCCGAGGCCGGGCACCTTGGCGGCGAACCGGAGGAGGATCCCTTCGTCGGGCTGGATCCGGAGCGCCAGCAGGTTCGCCTCGGGATCGGCCCTGGACTCCTTGAACAGGGCGTGCGGCACCTGCTTGAACTGGACCGCGATCTCGGTCGCCCGCTTGGGCAGGCGCTTCCCCGCTCGCAGGTAGAAGGGCACGCCCGCCCAGCGCCAGTTGTCGACGAAGAGGCGCGCCGCGACGTACGTCTCCGTCTCCGAGTCCGGGTCGACCTCCGGCTCGCCCCGGTATCCACCCACCGGGTCGGCGGCCACCCAGCCGGGACCGTACTGGCCGCGCACGACGTTGGCCGCGACCTGCTCCGCGCTCATCAGCTCGATCGCGCGGAGCACCTTGACCTTCTCGTCGCGCAGCGCCTCGGCGTCGAACGTCGCCGGCGGCTCTGCCGCGACCAGCGAGAGCAGCTGCATCAGGTGGTTCTGGAGGAAGTCGCGCGAGGCGCCCGCCTCCTCGTAGAACGAGCCACGCTTCTCGACGCCGATCGACTCGGCCACGGTGATCTGGACGTGATCCACGTAGCGGCGATTCCAGATGGGCTCGAAGATGCCATTCCCAAAGCGGAAGACCAGGATGTTGCGGACCGTCTCCTTGCCCAGGTAATGGTCGATCCGGTAGACCTGCGGTTCCCGGAAGACCTTGCCGACCTCGCGGTTGAGCCGCATCGCCGAGTTCAGGTCGCGCCCGAACGGTTTCTCGATCACGATCCGTCGCCAGCCTGCCCCGTGCTGCTCGTGGTCCAGCCCGGCGCGGCCGAGCTGGGCGATGATCTGGGCGAAAGCGGACGGCGGCGTGGCCAGGTAGTAGATCCGGTTCCCGGCGGTCCCGCGCTCGCGGTCCAGCTCGTCGAGGCGGGCCACGAGCTGGTCGTACATCTCCGCTTCGTCGAAATTGCCGTGGTGGTACAGGATCCGGGAGGCGAACTCGTCCCAGGTCGCCGTCTCAATGGGGAGCATCCGGCTGTACCGGTCGAGCGAACGCCTCAGCTCTGCCCGGAACGCGGCGTCCGTGTAGGCCCGCCGTCCGATCCCCAGGATCGCAAACTCGTGCGGGAGCAGGTTGGTCCGCCAGAGCTGGAAGAGCGCCGGGACGACCTTCCGGTGGGCGAGGTCGCCCGTCGCGCCGAACAGGACGAGCGTGGCCGGGTCCGGGACGCGCTCCAGGCGCAACCCTTCGCGGAGCGGGTTGTCGAGTGGTTTGCCGGCCGCGCGACGCTTCCCCGGCCGCGCGAGCCGGAGCTTGCGGGCGGTCATCGGCCCGTCATCACCGGTCCTGGTGACCCGCGACGCAGGCTTCGCGCTGTCTGTCATCGCGAGTCCCTTCGAAGCAACCCTGGGGTTCTTTGTGCGTGATTGATGACGGTCGCCGCGCGCTTACGCGAGGGCGTTGCGAAGGGCGGCTTCCAACGAGGCCAGTCCGGCGTCGACGTCGGCGCCCAGGTGGACCCGCAGGACGGGGAGCCCGTGCGCCTCGAGCGCCTCGAAGTCGCCGATCGCCTGGGCATCCACGAGCTGGCCGAAGGTGAAGGGATGTCCCGGGATCTCGACGTCGACCGGGTGGTCGGCGGTGATCTGGAGGAACCAACCGATCGGCGCACCGCCCTTGTGGAGCTGTCCCGTCGAGTGGAGGAACCGAGGCCCGAAGCCGCTGGTCGTGGCGCGGCCGGTTGAGTCGCGGAGCAGCGCGCGCAGACGGTCCAGGGCATCGGCGCGCGCTGCGCTGGGCGCGACGAACGCCTGGAGGGCCAGGTATCCGTCCTCGCGCGCCCGCGCGAGATGGCGCCGCAGGGCACCGGCGACCGTGTCGTCTCCGCCGCCCTGGCGGAGCGTCGAATCCCCGACCAGGAGGAGGCCGTCTCCCCGGGCGAGTGCCTCGGGCGTCGGCAACGCGCCGGTCCGCTCGAGCTCGGCCAGGACCCGCTTGGTGTTCTCCTTGGACTCCGTGACGTTGGGCTCGTCGAACGGGTTGATCTCGAGCACGGCGCCGGCGAAGGCGGTCGCGACCTCCCAGCGGACGAACTCCGCGGCAAGATCGATGGGGTCCGAGAGACGGATCCGGAGGACCGGGTGGCCCGCGGCTGCGAGCGCCTCGAGCAGCTCGTCGGCCGAGGTTCCGGCGGACGTCGGGGCCGGGGACGCCGCGCCCTCCAGCACCAGCCGGACGAAGATGCGGTCAGGTCGGTATGCCGCCGCCTCGCCCAGCGGCTCGCCCGCGATCGGGACGATCCCGACGCCGTGCTTGCCGGTGCTCTCAGCGACGAGCTGCTCCAGCCAGGCCCCGAAGCGCCCCACGGCAGGATCGGCGATCAGCGTGAGCTTGTCGCGCCCGGCGCGCCATAGCGCGCCGAGCGTCACGCCCAGCGCCGCGCCCGGGTTGTCGGCGACCGTGGTCGCGTGGGTCCGGGCCAGCATCGCGAGCGCCGAGGCGAGGAACGCATCGAGGTCGATGCCGAGCAGCGAGGCAGGCACCAGGCCGACGTAGGTGAGCGCCGAGTAGCGCCCCCCGACGTCCTCGGGGTTCAGGAAGACCTCGCGGAGCCCGTCGTGGTGCGGGATCGCCTCCAGGCTTCGTCCCGGGTCGGTGATCGCCACCATCAGGTCGGCGGGCGACTCGCGCCGCTCCCCGGCCGCGCGGAGCGCCGCGTGGATTCGGGCCCATGCGTCCGCCTGGAAGGCGAGGCTCTCGGTGGTCGTGCCGGACTTCGTCGCCACGATGACGAGCGTCGAGAGCGGATCCAGGCCGTCCCAGGCCGCCTCGACGGCCGCCGGGTCCGTGGAGTCCAGGACCCGGACGGTCAGCCAGCCGCCGATGTCGCGGAAGGCGTCGGCGAGAACGTCCGGGGCGAGGCTGCTGCCGCCCATCCCGGCGACGAGGGCGGCCGTGAAGCCGGCTGCCCGGATCCCCTCCCCGAATGCCTCCAGCGCGGGGACCTGGTCCCCGAAATCGCGGGGGGCGTCGAGCCAGCCCAGGCGATTCGCGATCCTGGCCTGGACTTCCGGGTCCTCGGACCACAGCGTGGCGTCGCGATCGTGCAGACGCTCGACCCAGCGTTCCGCATCGGCGCGACCCACGGCCGCCTCGACGGCCCGGGCAAGCGCTGGGTCGTGGATCCGCGCGTCGAGCGCGTCAGCGGCGAACGTGGGGAGCGGGTCTGCCATCGGCTGCCTCCTGATCGGTGAAGTGTAGCCGGGGTGCGCGCGGCGGCCGTCAGCTCGCGCTGAACTCCCGGGCTTCGATGGCGAGCACCTTGGCGACGCGCCGCGCATGGCGCTCGGCGCCGGAGAACGACGCACCAAGGAACGCGCGGGCGCACTCGACCGCGGGTTCCACGCCGATGACCCGGCCGCCGAGACAGAGCACGTTGAGGTCGTCGTGCTCCACGCCCTGGTGGGCCGAGTACGTGTCGTGGGCGATCGCGGCACGGACGCCCCTGACCTTGTTGGCCGCCACGGAGGCGCCGATCCCGGAGCCGCAGATGAGGATCCCGCGGTCGGCCTCGCCACCGCGGACGGCCTCGGCGAGGCGCAGCGCAATGTCCGGGTAGTCGTCTGCCGGGTCACTCCCATCGCCGCCCAGGTCAATCAACTCGTGGCCGGTGTCGGCCAGGCGGCGGATGAGCTCGTCGCGGAGCTCGGCGCCGCCGTGATCGGCGGCGAACGCGACCCGCATCAGCGGTGCCCTCCGGGGTGTGGCGATGGGACCAGCGTGGCGATGCGCCCGCGGATCCCATCGCGGACCACGCCCCGGCCGACCTCGGCAACCCGGTTCGCCGTGAAGCCGAAGTGCTCGAAGATCGCCGAGGCCGGCGCCGACGCCCCGAAGTGGTCGAGCGCGATGATCGCACCCTCGTCGCCCGTCCAGCGCTCCCATCCGAGCGACACGCCGATCTCCACGCTCACGCGCTTGCGGACATGCGCCGGCAGGACGGCCTCGCGGTAGGCCGGTGCCTGGGCCTCGAATGCCTCCCAGCACGGAAGCGAGACAACACGCGTTGGGATGCCGTCGGCCTCGAGCGCATCAGCGGCGCCCATCGCCAGCTGAAGCTCCGAGCCGGTGGCGATCAGGATCAGCGCCGGCTGCCCGCCCGCGGCCTCGGAAGAGGCTGGCCGCAAGATGTAGCCGCCCCGCCGGACTCCCTCCCGGGCCAGCCCGGCCGTGGTGGCGAAGGTGGGCAGCTTCTGCCGGGTGAGGGCCAGTGCGGTGGGGCCATCCGCACGCTCGACGGCCAGCACCCACGCGGCCACGGCCTCGTTGGCGTCCCCCGGCCGCACGAACCAGAGGTTGGGGATGGCCCGCAACGCCGCGTACTGCTCCACCGGCTGGTGGGTCGGGCCGTCTTCCCCGAGTCCCACCGAATCGTGGGTCCAGACATAGATGACGTGAAGGCCGGCCAGTGCCGCCAGCCTGACCGACCCGCGCATGTAGTCGCTGAACGTGAGGAACGTCGCGCAATAGGGCAGGAATCCGCCGTGGTACGCGATCCCGTTGACGATGCCCCCCATGGCGTGCTCGCGCACGCCGAAGCGGAGATTCCGGCCCGCCTCGTCCGGGGTGAAGTCCGGCGCGCCCGCCATGTCGGTCAGGTTCGATTCGGAGAGATCGGCGGACCCGCCGAAAAGCTCCGGGAGGGCTGCCGCGAGGGACTGGATTGCCGCCCGGCTCACCTGGCGGGTCGCGAGATCGTCCCCCACCGAATACGCCGGAAGGCTCGTCTCCCAGCCGTCGGGCAGCTCGGCCGCAAGCCGTCGCTGCAGCTCCGACGCGAGGGCCGGGAAGGCCGCAGCGTAGCGCCTGACGCGGTCCTCCCAGTCATTCACGAGGTGCTCGCCGTACGGGATGGCTCGACTGAAGAGCCCCTCTGCGTCGTCCGGCACATAAAAGGTTCGGTCCGGGTCCCAGCCGTAGGCTTCCTTCGTGAGACGCACCTCCTCGACCCCGAGCGGGGCGCCGTGGGCCGCATGCGTGTCCTGCTTGTGGGGTGACCCGAACCCGATGTGGGTCCGCACGGCGATGATCGACGGGCGCCCATCGGCCCGAGCCGCGCGGATTGCCGCCTCGATCGACGGGAGGTCGTTGCCGTCGTCCACCTGCTGGGTGTGCCACTGGTAGGCGTCGAACCGCTCCAGGACGTCCTCCGAGAAGGCCATCGAAGTGGGCCCATCCAGCTGGATGTGATTGTCGTCGTACAGGACGACCAGCTTGCCGAGTCGCAGGTGGCCCGCGAGCGATGCGGCTTCCGACGCGATCCCCTCCTCGAGGTCGCCGTCCGAACAGATCGCATACGTCCAGTGGTCGATCACGGCATGACCCGGGCGGTTGAACTCCGCCGCCAGGCGCCGTTCGGCGATCGCCATCCCGACGGCGTTGGCGATGCCCTGGCCGAGCGGGCCGGTCGTGGCTTCGACACCCGCGGTCAGGCCGAACTCCGGGTGGCCCGGGGTCCGCGAGCCCCACTGGCGGAAGTGCTTCAGGTCATCGAGCGTGACGTCATAGCCGGTGAGGTGGAGGAGCGCGTACAGGAGCATCGAGGCATGCCCGGCGGACAGGACGAATCGATCGCGGTTCGGCCAGTCGGGATGCGTCGGCGCGTGGTGGAGGAAGCGCGTCCAGAGTGCGTAGGCCATCGGGGCCATCCCCATCGGCGCCCCCGGATGGCCCGAGTTCGCCTGCTGGACGCCATCAATGGCGAGCGTCCGGATGGTGTCGACCGCGAGCCGGTCGAGCTGTTCGGCGGTGAGGGTCATGCCGGCGTGCTCCTGGGCGTCGAGTCGGGTCGCGGGATGGACGTCCCAATTGTAGGCGCCGTTCCCGCATCGGCCCCGGCGTATCCTCCGGCGTGATGCCTCTGCTCTCGTCGCGCGCGCGCCACGTCCGGGCCCTCGTCCTTGGCGACCTTGCGCTCGACGTGGCTCTTGCGCCGGCTCGCCCGCTCCAGCGAGGTACGGACGTCCCGGGTGCCGTCCGCTTGCACCAGGGCGGTTCCGCGGCCAACACCGCCCGCTGGCTGGCCCGCCTGGGAACCCGGACCACGCTCGTGTGCGCGGTCGGGCGCGACGGCGCCGGGCGAGCGCTCGTCGCGGCGCTGCGGGCGGACGGTGTGCTGGTCCGGGCGGTCCGACCCGTCGGCGCGCCGACCGCCCGGATCGGGATGGTCGTCGACCCTGCCACGGGCGAGCGCTCATTCGTCGCGGACCGCGGAGCGGCCGATCTCCTGCGCCCAACGGACCTGGAGGCAGCCTGGTTCCGGGGCGCCGGGGTGCTCCACCTGCCGGTCTACTCACTCCTCGGAAGCCCGCTCGGGGCGGCCGCCCGGGCAGCCATCGTTCGCGCGCGGTCGGCCGGGGCGCAGGTGAGCCTGGACCTGTCCTCGTCCGGGCCGCTCCTCGCGGCGGGCCGTGCCGCCGCGCACGCGCTCGCGCTGGAGGTCGCGCCCAACCTCCTCTTCACCAACCAGCTGGAGGCTGCGGTGTTCCTGGGCCGGCCCGATCCGGCGCGGCTCCTGGACTTCGCGCCCGTGGCAGTGGTCAAGCGCGGCGCGGACGGTGCCACGCTCTTGATCCGGGGCCCGGGCGGAGCGACGGCACCCGGCGTCCGGTTGGAGGTCGCCACCCGCCCGTTCGTCGCGGCGGACACGACCGGGGCGGGAGACGCGTTCGATGCCGGGTTCCTCGCCTCCTGGCTGGCCGCCGGCCGGGCGACCACGCCGGCCGTCCTCCGGCGCGCAGTGGTCGCCGGCAATCGCACCGCGGCCCGCCAGGTTGGCTCGCGCCGGCCGGAGCTGGCCCTCGGCTAGGTCTCGGCGCCCGGGCCGGGCCCTGCGTGCGTGCGGCGCCGCGCCTACCCGCCCAGGTACCGATCGAACCAGGCGAGCATCCGCTCGTTGCGATCGATCCGCCTGTCGATCCGGCCCGTGATCGCGAAGGTGTGCCAGCTCTCCGGGTAGAGCACGTACTCCACCTCCCGGCCGAGATGCCGCAACGCGACGAACAGCTGCTCGTTGTCCGCGGCTGGGCAGCGCAGGTCGGCCTCGCCCTGGAGCAGGAGCAGCGGGGTCCGGATGCGGGTGACGTGCCGGAGCGGCGACTGGCGCCACAGCCGTCCGACTCCGTCGTCGCTGAACGGGTCGCCCAGCAGCGCCATCCGGTCGTATTCCGGCCCGGAGTCGGAGTTGGCCCAGTCGCTCACCTGGTTGGACACGCCGTTCTCGCTGACCGCGGCCGCGAAGCGACCGGGTGCGGCGCCCACGAGCCAGTTGACCATGAAGCCGCCGTAGGAGAGTCCCAGCGCGCCGAGCCGGTCCGGATCGGCCAGCCCCAGCTCCACGACATGCTCGACCGCGGCAAGGACGTCCGCGGCATCGACGCCGCCCCAGTCCCCGAGCTGCGGGCGAATCCAGGCGCGTCCATAGCCAGCCGAGCCGCGGATGTTCGGCAGGATGACGCGGTAGCCGTGCGACGCGAGGAGCACATTCTCGATCGACGGCGCGGGCGACCAGGCGCCCAGCGGGCCGCCGTGGATGTTCACGACGGCCGGCAGCCTCGCGGTCCCGGCGCCGGGCGGCGAGGCGATCCACGTCTCGATCGGGCCGCCTTCTCCGGGCGCCAGGACGCGGCGCATCTCCGGCCATGCCAGCCGCCTCCGCCACGACCCGCCGAGCGTGGTCCGTGCGCGGAGCGTGGGGCGGGGCCCGGCCGGCTCGAGGACGAGGAGCTCCATCGGACGGTCGTCCACGGTCGCGACGATCGAGACGACGCCACTCGCCACGCCGAGGGTCCACGCGGCGATATCCTCGTCCACGAGCCGCTCCGGGGCCCCCGCAGCCCGCCCCGTGTCCGGGTCCACCCGGATAGCGCCACGGGCGAACCCGCCCTCCCTCGCTGACGAGGGCAACGAGCGATGACGGCCCGTCCCAGCAGGGTCCGGGTCGGGCCGAGGTCATCCAGCCGTTGAGGTCGGTGTCGTTCCAGGCGCCGATCGGTCGATCCAGGTACGGCGCCACCGCCGTTGCCGATGGCAGGGCTGCCGGGTCGTGGCCGGGAAGGTCCCCGCTCGGGCCGACCCGTCCGCCCAAGCGGGACCCGGACGCCACCGGTGCCACGAACAGGCCGGGCTCGTCCTCGTCCAGCGGATCTGCGACGTCGACCCCGATGCAGGCCAACCACCGTCCGTCGGGCGAGAACGACGGCGAGCCCGCATAGCCTGCAAGGTGGATCGCCTCCCGCGGCTCGCCCCCGGCGGCCGGGACCATCCAGATCGACGGGCTGGGCCGGGTGTCCGCGCTCGGACGCGGGTCTGCGGCGTAGGCGATCCAGCGGCCGTCGGGCGCCCAGGCGATTCCCTTCGCGTCGGCGTCGGCATCGGTCAGCTGGCGGGGCCGTGCGCCGGCTCGCGCCGCGACCACCCAGACCTGGTCCCGTCGGTCACGGTGGCCGACCTCGTCCGCGCGCCAGTCGGCCCGCGTGATGCATCGCGCGGTCACGACCCGCCCCTTCGTCTCGGGGCCGACGATCCCGCGAGCAACCGGCTCTGCCGCCACGATCGCAAGCCGGGACCCATCGGGTGACCAGGCCAGCTCGCTGACGCCGTGCCCGGGCACCCACAGGACCCTGGGCTCGTCCCCGTCGAGCGTGGCGAGCATGACGGCAACCGGGCGGTCCGCTTCGTCCGGGAACGCGCGCACGAAGGCGAGCCGCCGGCCGTCTGGGCTGACGCGGGGCGCGGTATCGCGGACCGGGCCCGTCGTCAGGGCCCGAGGCGGCCGTCCACGCCGGAGGTCGACGAGCTGCAGGTGCGACCGATAGGTTTCCGCGTGCACGAAACGCCGGACGATGACGGCGCCGGCGCCGTCGGGGAGGGGGTCGTGCTCTTCGAGCACGACCTGTCGCCGCAGCAACCGGGCCGCCTGGATCGGCGCGGGGTCGTCCTCGGACATCGCGTCAAGCCTACGCGTCCGTCCGGCCGGCGTGGCGATCGGATCCGCCCGAGGTACCCTCAGAAGATGCAGCAACCCGCCGCCCCCGGGATCCGTGACCGTATCGTGATCGCCCCCGAGGTCGCCGACGCGCTCCACGCCGGCCGACCGGTCGTGGCCCTCGAGTCGACGCTCATCAGCCACGGCCTGCCGTACCCGCGGAACCTGGAGGTTGCCGGGGCAGCCGAAGCGGCAGTGCGTGAGTCCGGCGCCGTCCCGGCTACCGTGGCGATCCGGGGCGGCCGCCTCCTGGTCGGGCTCGACACGCAGACGATCGGGGAGCTGGCCACCGCAGCCGACGTCCGGAAGGTTTCCCGGCCCACGCTGGCGGGAGCTCTCGCGGACGGGGTGTTCGGCGCGACGACCGTCTCGGCGACGATGCTCGCGGCCAACGCAGCGGGCATTCGCGTCTTCGCGACGGGCGGGATCGGCGGAGTTCATCCGGGGGCATTCGAGGCCGCGATTGCGCCGGATGGGAGCCGGCGCCCACCCAGCCTGGACGTCTCCGTGGACCTCGAGGAGTTGGCGGTGACGCCCGTGGTCGTCGTGTGCGCGGGTCCGAAGGCGATCCTCGATGTGGCCGCGACCCTCGAGGTTCTCGAGACGCGCGGCGTGCCGGTGGTCGCCGTGGGCTCTGCGGAGATCCCGGGCTTCTTCTCCCGGGCCTCGGGGATCCCGGCGCCCCAGCACGTGGACGGGCTCGCGGCGGCGGCGGACCTGGTCCGGATGCATCTTGCCCTGGGCCTCGGGTCGGGCGTCCTCCTCTGCATGCCGGTCCCGGTCGCCGACGAGCTGCCGCGAGCCGAAGCTGTCGCCGCGATCCGACGCGCGACTGCCGATGCCGCGCACGCGGGAATCCATGGCCCGGCCCTGACGCCGTGGGTCCTGCAGCGCGTCGCGGACCTGACCGACGGCAGGTCCATTCGCGCGAACACGGCACTCATCGTCAACGACGCGCGGTTCGCCGGCCTCCTTGCGGCCGCCATCTGACCCGCGGTCGCGGGGACGTCAGGCGCGCGTTTCTCGGCCCCCGACCCCGGACGTTCTGGCGTCGATGTCCGACCGATGGTCCTGTTCGCCTTGTGCGCCCCCACCGCCGTGCGTACACTCGTGATCTGGACCCCGGTCCATGCATTCGAGCGCGCGGCACGCGAGCGCGGCCTGCTCGACCAGACCACCGGCAGCTGAGCCGGGGGAGGCCCCAGGCGGGCCGCGGTGACGAGGAGGGACGATGCGGATCTACGAGGGGAGCCCGCGCCAGGACTACGAGGAGGTGCTCCGCTCGATTGGCGCCTTCCTGGACCAGCGCGGCATGCACGACGCCCTGCTCGTGGAGGCGCCCGACGGCTTCATCGTGCAGGGCCTCGCGATCGAGGGGGACAAGAGCACCTGGTCCGAGAGCGTCGGCCGTCAGGTCAAGGAGACGCTCACGTTCCTCGACGACGACATCGCCCGGTTCATGGAGGAGGCGATGGCACGCCGCAACGCGGCGAGCGGCACGCCCGACTGGGCCAACGCGGGCTACTATGAGAAGTCGTTCCGGGTTCTCGGGCGCTGGATCGACGAGCAGAAGCCCTACGACATCTTCTTCTTCGAGCAGGGCGGCGCGTTCGTCGTCCGACTCCACCGGGTCACCGCGACCGGCGGCGAGCACACGCTCGCGGAGTTCACGAAGGACGACATCGAGACGATGATCGAGCAGGCACCCCAGGCACGCCGGGCCTAGGGCGACACGCGTTCCGGCGAAGGAGGTACGGCCCATGAAGGCCCTCAAGATCGTGGCGACCGCCCTCGGTGTCACCCTCGCCGCGCTCGTCGTCATCCCGCTCGTGGTCCTGGCCGGCCTCTTCGTGTGGTTGAAGCTGACCGAGGAGAGCGACGAGGAGACCCTCGAGCTCGAGCAGGAAGGCGCCTGAGCACCGCGTCTTCTGAACGGCTCCGCCGGCGCAGGCCGACGGGGCCGTTCTTCATTCGTTCGGCCTGAACCTGCCGGCCGAGGACCGATCCGAGACCGGTGCCGACGCCCGGCCGACGCGGTCCGGACGTCGTCGCGGGGCGCCCGCTCAGGTCCAGCGATCGAAGCGCGCGAACTGCTCGAACGGGAGCCAGCCGCGCCTGAGCGAGGGCGACCGAACGTCCGGCAGCGGACGGCCCACGGGCATCACGCCGATCGGGACGAACTCCTCGGGGATGCCCAGCAGCAAACGGATCGCGCCCGGGTCGAAGGCGCCGGCGAACCCGGAGGCGAGGCCGGCGTCGACCGCCGCGAGCATGACGACCATCATCGTGGCACCGACGTCGACATACCAGTAGGGGACTGGCCACTCGATCTCGGACCCGTCGTCCATGAGCTTGTCGGGCTCGCGGTAGCGCCGGTGGTAGACCTCGGCGGACACGCACGGGATGAACTGGGCGGCGCACTCGGAGATCCAGGGCCCGAACTCGCCAGACGCGTCCTCACCTGCGGCACGGGCAACCGCACGGCGGAGGTCGGGGTCGACCACGACGACCAGGCGCTGTCCCTGGCTGAAACCCGCGGACGGCGTGCGCTGGGCCAGGCGCGCGATCGCCTCGATCGTCGCTCGCTCGACCCCACCCTCCTGGAACCGGCGCACCGCCCGGCGCTTCATGACAGCGTGCTGGAATTCCATCACCCACTCCCCGTATTGAGCGCCCCGCGCCGCTGGCGCCTCCGCCCACTTTCCGGTAGCATCGGAAAAACCCCGGAGGAGCACCGCCCATGGCGAAGTATGTCTTTGTGACCGGAGGGGTCACGTCCTCCCTCGGGAAGGGGATCACCGCCGCCAGCATCGGTCGCCTGCTGAAGGCGCGCGGGATTTCCGTTTCCGTCCTGAAGCTGGACCCGTACATCAACGTGGATCCGGGCACGATGTCTCCCTACCAGCACGGCGAGGTCTTCGTGACCGACGACGGTGCCGAGACCGACCTGGACCTGGGCCACTACGAGCGGTTCATCGACGAGAACCTCTCGCAGCTCTCGAACGTGACCACCGGCCGCATCTACCAGGCGGTCATCGCCAAGGAGCGCCGGGGCGATTACCTGGGCGGTACGGTCCAGGTCATCCCCCATATCACGAACGAGATCAAGGAACGCATCCTCCGCGTATCGCGCGACGGCGGGGCGGACGTTGTCGTGGTGGAGGTTGGCGGGACCGTCGGCGACATCGAGAGCCTGCCGTTCCTGGAGGCGATTCGCCAGATCCGCAAGGACGTGGGCCGCCAGCACGTGCTTTACGTCCACGTCACCCTGCTGCCCGTGCTCGCGGCGACGGGCGAGCCCAAGACAAAGCCCACCCAGCACTCGGTCAAGGAGCTGCGCGGGATCGGGATCCAGCCGGACGTGATCGTCCTGCGCGCCGACCACCCGGTATCCGAGGAGATCCGCGAGAAGATCGCGCTGTTCACGGACGTCGCGGTGGATGCGGTCATCCCGGCCGTCACGGCCAACACGATCTACGAGGTGCCGCTCCAGTTCGAGGAGTCCGGCCTGGGTGACATCCTCGTGCGCGACCTGGGGCTGGCCGGCACGGCACGCGCTCCGGACCTGGAGCGCTGGCGGCGGCTGGTGGAGCTGATCAAGCGCCCCAAGCCGGTGCTGGACGTCGCGCTCGTCGGGAAGTACATCGAGCTCCCCGACGCCTATCTGTCCGTGACGGAGTCGCTCAAGCATGCAGGCTGGGCCAACGGCGTTGACGTGAAGGTCCGCTGGGTCGATTCGGAGACGCTGACGGACGAGAGCGTCGCCGACGCGCTTGCCGGCGCCGCCGCGATCCTGGTGCCCGGTGGCTTCGGTCACCGCGGAATCGAGGGCAAGATCCTCGCCGCGCGGTATGCGCGCGAGCGCCGGGTCCCGTACCTCGGGCTGTGCCTGGGTCTGCAGTGCGCGGTGATCGAGCTCGCGCGGGCCGTCACGGGCTCGGCCGACGTCAATTCGACGGAGTTCGACATGTTCACCGCTCACCCGGTGATTGACTTCATGCCGGACCAACGGGACCTCGAGGAAAAGGGTGGGACGATGCGCCTGGGGCTCTACCCGGCGCGCCTCGCGCCTGGCTCGAAGGCCCACCAGGTCTACGGCGACGAGGTGGTCTACGAACGCCACCGCCACCGCTTCGAGGTGAACAACCGGTACCGGGCGCTCCTCGAGGGTGCTGGCATGGTCCTCTCTGGCCAGTCGCCGGACGGCCGGCTGGTGGAGATCGTCGAGCTCCGTGACCACCCCTGGTTCGTGGCAAGTCAGTTCCACCCCGAGTTCAAGAGCCGGCCCGAGCGGCCGCACCCCCTGTTCGATGGGTTCATCGCCACCGCGGTTGCCCTCCGTGACGGCCGCGAGCCGGTGCTGCGAGCGAGGGGAACCGGCCTTCCGGCGATCGACGTCGCGCCCGCGCCCGCCGAAGAGACGGCCGGTTCGGTCACGGACGTCCAGACGCCCTGAATCCGGGACCGTCCGCTCCGCGCCACCTGTCCCGACAGCCCATCAGTCCATTCGCCCGGATGGAGGCCACCCATGAAGCTCTTCCTCGACACCGCCGACATCGACGAGATCCGGACCGCCGTCCGCTGGGGCGTCGTCGACGGGGTGACCACCAACCCCAGCCTCTACGCGCGCGTCGGTGGTTCATATGACGATGTTCTCCGGGAGATCTGCAGGCTGACCTCCGGCCCCGTCAGCGCCGAGGTCGTCGCCGACGACGTGGACGGGATGCTCGATGAGGGTCGCCATTTCGCGAAGCTCGCCCCGAACATCGTCGTCAAGGTGGCCATGAGCGAGAACGGCCTGGAGGCGATCAGCCGCTTCGCCGAGGAGGGGATCCGGACGAACTGCACCCTGATCTTCTCGGCCAACCAGGGGCTCCTCGCAGCCAAGGCCGGCGCCAGCCTCCTCTCGCCGTTCGTGGGCCGTCTTGACGACATCAACGAGGAGGGGATGACCGTCATCCGTGAGCTGGCGGACATCGTCAACCTGCACGAGCTCGACAGCGAGGTCCTGGCTGCGTCCATCCGGCACCCACGCCACGTGACGGACGCGGCGCTGGCCGGGGCCCACGTCGCGACTGTGCCATTCAGGGTTCTCCGCCAGATGATCCACCACCCGCTCACCGACAGCGGGATCGTCCAGTTCAAGGCGGACTGGGCCAAGGCCCGCGCGGAGGCCGCCGCAAAGGGCTGATGCAGCGGAGACCGGGTCCCCTCGACTCCGATCAGCCCTCGACTCCGATCAGCCCTCGCCATTGACGAGGACCGGTCGCGGCGCGTATTCTCGGCATGTCCCACACGCACCGTCCGCCGCGGCTTGATTCCGCGCCGGTGCGCAGTCCCCCAGGCCGCTGTGCGCGGCCGCACGTTTCAGGTGACCCCTCTCCCATGCCTTCCAACGCCCCCGATCCGCGCACCCGCAACCGCCGTCCCCGACGGCGCCCGCAGGGCCAGCGCCCTGCCGGCATGCCGGACTACGAGGAGCTCAACGGCAGCGCCGATGGCCCGGAGATCGGTGCCGCCGAGCTGAGTGAGATGAGCCCGGCCGAGCTCCGCGCGACCGCCGCGGAGCTCGACGTCGAGACTGTCGCCGCCGACCGCCGCGACGACCTAGTGGACCGCATCCTCCAGGTCCAGTCGGAGCGGTTGGGCCAGGACTACGGCACCGGGATCCTCGACGTGGTGGACGAGGGCTACGGCTTCCTCCGCCGTCATGGGCTGATGCCGGGTCCGGACGACGTGTACGTCAGCTCCAGCCAGGTCCGCCGCTTCGGGCTGCGGATCGGCGACCGTGTCAACGGGACCGTGCGCGCCCCGCGGGAAGGCGAGAAGTACTGGGGTCTCCTCCGCGTTGACACGGTCAACGGTGTCGATCCCGACGCTGCCCGCCGGCGCCCGCATTTCGGTGACCTTACCCCGATCCACCCGATCGACCTGCTCAACCTCGAGTCGGACCCCAAGAACCTCTCCCAGCGCCTCGTCAATCTCGTCAACCCGATCGGGAAGGGCCAGCGTGCCCTGATCGTCAGCCCGCCGAAGGCCGGCAAGACGATGCTCCTCAAGAACATCGCCAACGGGATCAGCGAGAACTACCCCGAGGTCCTCCTCATGGTCGCGCTCATCGGCGAGCGACCGGAGGAGGTGACGGACATGCGGCGGTCGGTCAAGGGCGAGGTCATCTCCTCGACCTTCGACGAGCCGACGGAGAACCACACCCACGTGGCCGAGATGGCGCTCGAGATCGCCAAGCGCCAGGTGGAGACGGGGCGGGACGTCGTCATCCTGCTGGACTCGATCACGCGCCTCGCTCGCGCCTACAACCTGGCGCTGCCGCCGTCCGGCCGCACGCTCTCGGGTGGCATCGACCCGATCGCGCTCTACCCGCCCAAGCGGTTCTTCGGCGCCGCGCGGAAGATCGAGGAGGGCGGCTCGCTCACGATCATCGGCACCTGCCTGGTCGACACGGGCTCCCGGATGGACGACGTCATCTACGAGGAGTTCAAGGGGACCGGCAACTCCGAGTTGATCCTTGACCGGAAGCTCGCCGAGAAGCGGATCTTCCCGGCCATCGACGTGCAGCGTTCTGGCACGCGTCGCGAGGAGCTGCTCCTCGAGGAGCCCACCCTCAAGATGGTGTGGACCATGCGCCGCATGCTCTCGGCGGTCGGCACGAACGAGGGCATCGAGCTCCTTCTCAACCGGCTCGCGAAGACCGAGACCAACGCCGCCTTCCTCGCCTCGCTCCAGAAGAGCGCGGAGGCCAGCGCCTAGCTCGGGCCACGCGACGACCTTCGGCCCGCGTTTCGCGGGCCGGCCGCCACGTTGCACGGCCGCGCGCCGTCTGCTAGGGTTCGAGGCCGATAGGTCCATGCCCGGTCCGTGGGGGGAGACGGGTCAGCCGCGCGAACTGGAGAACCCCAGCTCCATACCCGCGACCACGGACGGTTGCTCGGCCGGGCCATCACGCTCGCGCACGTCAAGCCGCCGCCCGCCGATCAGGAGACCGTATTGCTGAAGGCAACGGTCGCCGTGCGCCGCGCGATCGCGCGGCTCCACCGCGACACGACCACCCCTGCATCTCGGGATAAGACCCAGCGGAGACCCGGCCTCGGGCTCGCCCGTCGATCCGTCTCTGCCATCCATACCGCGGCACGGCATCTCGAGCCGTCCGGGCCGGACGTCGCAGGATCATCGCGCGAGCGCCTGCACGCGGCCCGTCCCGCGTTCCAGCCCCGGCGCCTCCTGCACCTCGACTCGCCGGAGCGCGTGGTCCCGATCCTCGTCGCGGTCTTCCTCCTCGTCGCCTCGTTGACCGCCGCGCCCGGCTTCGTCGGAGCGGCGACCGGTGCAACCGCGTCTGCCGGTGGAGCGCCGCGCCTGGTCATCGGTGGTGCAGGCGGCCCGAATGACGGCCTGACTGCGCCCACCGACACGCCGACCGGTCCGAACGACGGCGCCGGGCCGGTGGCTGACACGGGCGGCACCAGCGGGATCGGGACGGACGAGAGCGCGGCGAGCGTCGCCCTCCGCGGAGCCGCCCCGACCAGCGTCGCGGGCCAGTTCCTCGAGGACGGGACGCTCCTGAAGCCGGTCGTCGTGGACACGACGGTCGCCGACGGCCGCGACCAGCTTCGAACCTACATCGTCCGCTCGGGCGACACGCTCACCGGGATCGCCAGCAAGATGGGCGTCTCGATGATGACGATCTGGTGGGCGAACAAGCTGAGCTCCAAGGACGACCTGCACATCGGCCAGAAGCTCGTGATCCCGCCGGTCAACGGCCTTGTCGTCACGGTCGGCGCAACGGACACCCTGGCCTCGGTCGCGGCGGCCCACAACGTCGACCCGCAGGAGATCATCGCGACCAACCAGCTTACCGACGCGACCCTCGTCATCGGCCAGGTGCTCATCCTTCCGGGCGCCCGGGGCGCGGCGATCCCCACGCCGAAGCCGACGCCGGTTACGAAGGTGGCCTCGATCAGCAACGTCGCGAGCGGGGGGTCCGGCACGACGACCGTTCGCCCGGTCACGGACTACAGCGGGGGCAAGTTCGCCTGGCCGGTCCCGGGTGGCTACATCAGCCAGTACTTCCACTACGGCCACCCCGCCATCGACATCGCGGCCTCGTGGGGCTCGCCGATCGACGCTGCGGCGAACGGCGTCGTGACGTTCGCGGGCTGGCGGAACAATGGCGGGGGCTACCAGATCTGGATCTCGCACGGCAGCGGGCTCTACACGACCTACAACCACCTGTCGTCGATCGCCACGTCCGCAGGGGCGTCGGTCAGCCGTGGCCAGTTCATCGGCCGCGTTGGCGCCACCGGTGACGCAACCGGCCCGCACTGCCATTTCGAGGTCTGGATCGGCCCGATCTGGAACGGCGGCGTCCGAGTCAACCCGCTCGGCTACTTCTGACGCCCGCCGCCGGCTTCGGCCGTGGCGCGTGCGACAATCGGCGGCGATGTTCCTCGACCGCGTAACGATCTGGGTTCGCTCCGGCGACGGCGGCGATGGCGCGGCGACGTTCCGTCGCGAAGCGCACGTGCCGCGAGGAGGCCCCGACGGAGGTGACGGCGGACGGGGCGGCTCCATCCTGTTGCGGGTGGACCCCGGGCTGACGACGCTGCGCGACTTCCGCTTCACCCACCACTTTCGGGCGGAGGCAGGCGGACGCGGCCTGGGGGCGAAGCGACATGGCAAGTCGGCCGATGACCTCGTGATCCCGGTGCCGCCCGGCACAGGCGTCCTCGACGAGGTGACCGGTGAGCTTCTCGCCGACCTGGTGGCGACGGGGCAGGAGGTGACGATCGCCGCGGGTGGCCGGGGAGGCCTGGGGAACGTCCACTTTGCGACCTCCACTCACCGTGCCCCCCAGCACGCCCAGAAGGGTGAGCCCGGCGTGGAGCTCGGGCTCCGCCTGGAGCTTCGCCTGATCGCGGAGGTGGGCCTCGTGGGGCTGCCGAACGCGGGCAAGTCCACCCTCCTCGGCTCGCTCACGGCTGCCCGGCCGAAGATCGCGGCCTACCCGTTCACGACCCTCGAGCCGAACCTCGGCGTGATGGACCTGGGCGACGCGGCCGATCGGCGGCCGACGATCGCGGACGTGCCCGGCCTCATCGAGGGTGCGTCGTCCGGGGCAGGCCTGGGCCACGCGTTCCTGCGTCACGTCGAGCGAACGCGGGTCCTGGTCCACGTGGTGGACGGGGCGGCCCGCGACCCGGGCTGGGACCATGACGTGATCCGCGAGGAGCTTCGCCTGCACGACCCGCGGCTGCTGGAGAAACCCCTCGCCGTGGTCTTCAACAAGATGGACCTGCCGGCGGCGCGCGAGGCGTGGCCCGCGTTCGAGTCCGCACGCCGGGCCGAGGGCCTGCCCGTCGTGGCGGTGAGCGCCGAGTCGGGAGAAGGGCTGGGGCTTCTTCGGGCGCTGATCGGCGAGCTTCTCCCGGACGCGGACGACCCGAGGGATCTCCCGGAGCCGTTCGGCGTCGTCGTCCACCGGCTCGACGCGGCCGGGGATGGCTTCACGATGGAGCGCGAGGGCGACGCCCATCGCATCCGCGGCAAGCGGATCGAGCGGCTGGCGGCCCAGACGAACTTCGATGTCGAGGAATCGGCCGAGCGCTTCCAGCGCGCCCTCGCTCGCCTCGGGGTCGACGCCGCGTTACGGAAGGCTGGGATCCAGCCCGGCGACGCGGTCCGCATCGGCGCCATCGAGTTCGAATGGGGACCGGATGCATGGGAGCCGGGCGCCGAGTGAGTGCCCCCGCCGGTCGGCTCGGGATTCTCGGGGGGACGTTCGACCCGATCCACCTCGGACACCTCGCGCTTGCCGAGGAGGTCCGCGAGACGCTTGACCTGGCCCGCGTGCTGTTCGTGCCGGCCGGGGACCCCTGGCAGAAGGCCGGCGCGCTCGTGACACCCGGTGCCATCCGATGCGCGCTCGTCGAACGCGCGATCGCGGACAATCCGGGATTCGCAGTGAGTCGGCTCGAGATCGACCGGCCCGGGCCAACGTACACGTCGGAGACGCTCACCGTCATCGCGGAATCGGAGCGCGCAGCGGGACGTCGGCCCGACCTCTGGTTCATCCTGTCCGCGGAGGCACTCGTCGGCCTGCCCACTTGGCGCGACCCGGAACGGATCCTCGCGCTCGCGCGCCTGGCGGTGGTGCCTCGCGTCGATGACGCGGAGGACCTGGCCGCAGCTGCGGCTCGCTTCGGCGCCGACTTCCCGGGGTGGAAGGATCGGGCCGTCTTCCTGCCCGGCCCGCGCCTGGCGATCTCCGGCACGCTGATCCGGGCGCGCGTGGCCGCCGGCCGCTCGATTCGCTACCTGGTGCCCGCCACGGTCGCGGCGGCGATCCGGGAGTACGCTCTCTACTCGCCGCCAGCCGCGCCAGCGGCACGCACACCCTAGAGGAGGCCAATGGAGATCGAACCCCAGGATGTCGGGGCCGACACGGAGCCCGGCGCCGTTCCCGAGACCGTCGGGGGCACCGGGATGGTCGCGACGTCTGCTCGTCGCCCGGGCCTGCCGGCACGCACGACACCACCGCCCGCCAGTGTGCGCCCGCCCCTCGAGGTGGCGCGCCGCGTCGTGGAGCTCGTCGAGGACAAGAAGGCAGCCGACATCGTGTTGCTGGAGATCGCGCCCTTCACGACCGTCGCTGACTATCTCGTCGTGTGCTCGGGTGGCTCCGAACGCCAGCTGGGCGCGATCGCCGACGCGGTTGTGGAGGGGCTCAAGCACGATGGCCTGCCGATCGTGGGTCGGGAGGGGGAACCGGCCTCGCACTGGGTGCTCATCGACGCCGGTGCGGTGATCGTCCACGTGTTCGCGCCGCCGGAGCGCGAGTTCTACGCTCTCGAGAAGCTGTGGGCGGACGCGAAGACGGTCGTGTCGGTCCAGTAGCGCGCCCCGCCTGCCGCCGGCCACTCCGGGCCACTCCCAATCGCGTCCGATGCCGATGATGTACCCCCGTGGACGGTACCTGCGGGCTATGCCGGCGGCCGCCGAGGCATCGCAGAATGACCGGGACGGCGGGCGGAGACGCTGCCCGCCACGAGGCCCGAGGTTCGAAGTTCCCGATGGCCAGCCTCCGAGATCACTGTCCCGAGTGCACCCGCCGCCTCGTCACCACACGATTCGACGCGACCTTCCGGCTGCCTGATCGCACCGAGCGGCTCTGCTTCGGGATCCCCGGCGGGCTCTGCGAGGAATGCCACCAGCTCTATCTCGACCCGGGCCTGATCGACATGCTGGACCTCGCGGACGGACGCTGCACCTTCGCGATCGAGAGCGATCTCGTCCTGCAGGAGCAGGCCTGGTCCAGCGCAGACTGACGTCGCACCCGGCGCCTGTCTCCGCGTGACGCAGGCCAGCTCAGCGGGCGGCCCGCTCCGCGATCCAGACGAGGAATGCGAGGCGCCTGCGGCGGGCATCCGACGCGGCCTCGCCCTTCAGGGTGGCGTCCAGCTCCAGGAGGCCGTCCAGAGCGGCGTCGAGCTCGTCCGGTCGCCACGCGTGGGCCTGCTCCCACAGCTTCCGGGCCGGGTATTCCTTGAGCTTCAGGGCCCGGGCCGCATCCTGGACGGACTCGCCGCGGACCTGCGCGTCGAGGACCGAGATCAATTCGCGGACCCGCCGATGCAGGACACTGAGGACGACGGGCTCGGGCGTTGCCGCGAGAACGCGCTCCACCAAGTCGGCCGCCTCGCGGATGCGCCGCGACCCGACCGCATCGAGGAGCGCCCAGGTCGAGCCGGGGACCGCGTCCACGACGAGCGCTTCCACGTCCTCGCGTCGGATGGGCGCATCGAGCCGATAGAGGGCCAGCTTCTCGAGCTCGGCGACGGCAAGCTGGCCCTGCCGCCGCCGGTCCACGTCGCCCTCGCGGACAAACGCGCCAACCCGCCGGGCCAGCAGGTCGGCGGCGGCAGGCTCGATGGGGATGCGGCGTTCCACGGCCCGCTCGCCGATCCAGCGCGCCATCACGCTTTCCTTGGGCGCAACCAGCTGGCGCACCTCGCCACCGTTCGCTCCGACCGCTGCAGCCAGCTCCTCGAGACTCCTCGGGCGTCGCGTCGACCCCTCGGTCGGCTCGAGGAAGACGAGCGCATTGCCGGGCGCGACCGCTCCCAGCGTGGCGAGCAACGCGTCGCGCTCCCCCCGGGCTCGCAGCAGAGGCGCCGGCTCCTCGACCACGACGAGCGTGCCGCCTCCGAACATCGTGGCGGTGGCCACCCGCTCCGCGATGTCGGCGACCCGGACGACGGAGCCGGACACTCGCCATGGCGTGAGCGCCGGTCCACCGGCCGCCGCATCGCGGCCCAGCGCCAGGGCTGCGGCCTCGAGGCCGTACCCGTCGTCGCCGTAGAAGTAGCCGAGGGGCGCGCGCGCCGGCTGGCTCACCCGTCTGCCCGCGCCGCGGCGAGCGCTCGCGCTGTCCAGGGCAGGCGCCTGACCGCCGCGGGCGTGACGCCAGCGAGGCCGCAGGCCAGCTCCTCGAGGCGCGCGGCCCGACGAGCCACGGCCGTAGCCTCCTCGCTGCTCCAACCGTGCCACGTCGTGGTCTCCGGGTAGCGGCGCTTCCAGTCGGAGAAGCGCGACGCCATCGGCAACAGGCGCTGGCCGGCTCGCTTGTCGGCGTACGCCACGATGAGCTCCTCGGAGGTCGCCTGGTCCAACCAGGCGTCGGCGCCGGGCGCCGCCAGCCGGGTCACCGGGTGCCCGGTCACAGAGGCCGCGAGCTCGGCGTGGCCGCGGGCGGTGAGCCAGGCCGCGCTTCCCGCGCCGTGGGGGAGCGCCCGGATCGGATCGCCCGGCGGAAGCACCTTGTCGACGTCGTGCAGCAGGGCCGCCGACTCCACGAGCGCTCGGTCGACGGGATGGCCCGCGGCGGCCGTGCGGAACGCGAGCCAGGCGGCTATCTCCGCCACGGCCCGCACGTGGCGGAGGTGCCAGGGCGGTGGTCGGAGCGACAGGAGGAGAGCGGCGGCGGCGGCCCGCCCGGGAACGGACATCGACCCGATGATACGTGACCGCCACCGGGGCCTGGACGGGTCCCGGTGGCGGGTGACCATCCAGGGGCGGCGTCACGGCGGTCGGGCCATCGATCGCGCCGTCGATCGCGCCGTCGCCGGCCGACCGGGCCGCGCCTGCCGGTGCTCGGGCCCGGCCGGTGCGGACGCTGATCGAATGGCCATCGAGGGCGACGTCCAGCGTCCCGTCAAGGTCCGTCCGGTACACCGCAACGCCATGGGAGGCGAGCCGGGCAAGGGTCTCCTGTGCGGGGTGCCCGAAGCTGTTCCCGACCCCGACCGAGATCACGCCCACGCTCGGATCGATCGCGTTCAGCAGGGCGTCCGTCGTCGCGGTCCGGCTTCCGTGATGGGCCACCTTGAGAACATCGATCTGTGGGAGCCCACGCGCGACGAGGACCGGATCGACTTCCTCCTCGATGTCGCCCGTGAGCAGGAAGTGCTGGGAGCCGACCGTGCCGAGCAGCACGATCGACACGTTGTTGATCCCGGTTCCGGTGTCGGGCGGAGCCCGTGGCACGCTGCCCGGGTCGGGCCACAGCACGCGGAACGGGACCCCGTCGAGGTCGAACCCATCTCCGGTGGTGAGCGGGGCGCTGTGCATCCCACGCAGCGAGAGCGCCGCCGCGAGTGCCGCGTACGCCGGCCCCGGGCCGGTCATGCCCGGCTCGAAGAGGCGCCCGACCCGGTACCGCTCCAGGAGCAGCGGGAGACCGCCGACGTGGTCCTCGTGCGGATGCGTGAGGATGACGAGGTCGATCCGACGGTCCCACGGCGGGATCCGCGCATCGAGCGCGACGAGGAGGCGATCCGGATCAGGCCCGCCGTCGACCAGGAGGCGCCCGCCTCCCGGTGTCTGGACGAGGATGGCATCACCCTGGCCGACGTCGAGGGCGATCACGTGGACGCGGCCGTCCGGGCGTGTCGCTGCGGCCAGCACCGCGCCGCCGACCGCGAGGGCAAGGATGACCGCAAGGGCGCGCACGCTCCGATCCGAGCGCAGCTGGCGCCCGTTTTGGCGACGCGTCCGGCTGGTCGCCGCGGTCCCGGCGCTCGGAACGTTGCCCCGGAACCGCGCCGCGCTCGTGCGTGACCCGGGAGCCTGCCGTGGCGCCCAGGGCGTGTGCCGGGACACCAGGTCGGCGATGCGCTTGCGCGCTCCGACGGCGAAAAGCAGGGCGGCGGCAATCCCGCCGAGCGCCGCCCCGGCCGGAGGCGGAAGCGTCAGCCCCGCGAACGGCAGGTCCGCCGCCGCCTGGACGATCCCGGCCAGCAGCCCGATGACGAGGGCGCCGGGCAGGCCGAGCAGCATCGCGACGGTCGCCGGGGCACCTGCGCCGGCCAGGAAGCCGCCGAGCAACGCGAGTGTCCCCGTCGCCATCGCCGCCGGCACGAGCGGAACGACCACGAGATTCAGGAACGGGGACAGGGGAGCGAGCCGGCCGAACGTGAGCAGCACGATCGGCAGGGTCGCCGCCTGGGCGGCGAGCGAGACCGCGAGGCCGTCGACGATAACCCCGGGCAGACGTGGCAACCGGGCCCGGAGACCAGCCTCGACCTTTGTGCCCCATGCCAGGAGGCCTGCGGTCGCGGCCGCCGAGAGCTGGAACCCGGCGTCGGTGACGGTTGCCGGGGTGGCCACGACGAGGATCACGATGGCCCACGCGAGCGCTCGGGCGGCGGTGCCCGGGCGGCCCGTTTCGCGCGACAGCAGGGCGACGCCGGCCATCACGGCCGCGCGCAGTACCGAAGGCGAGGCACCGGCGAGGATCGTGTACAGCGCGATCGCGCCGGTCGTCGCCACCGCCCGCCGCCGCCGAGCCCACCCTCCGAGGAGGGAGGCGACGAGCCCGGCGACAAGTGCGATGTTCCAGCCGGAGATGGCGACGACGTGGGAGAGTCCAGTCGTGGTGAAGTCTGCCGCCAGGTCGCGATCCACTCGTTCCCGGAGCCCGATCAGGATGCCGGCGGCCAAGCCGGCGGCTGGCTCGGGAAGTGCCCGAGCCAGCGCATCGCCGGCATCCGCCCGGATGCCCTGGACGAGCCGGTCCGGGTCGTCCAGGGCAGGCAGCACCCGGGCTGACCGTGTCATGAGCGTGGCCGAGACTCCGGTCCGCGCAAGGTAGGCGCCGTATGCGTCGTCCGGCGGCGGCCGCAGGGCGCCCGCGACCTCGACCCGGTCCCCGGCATGCAGCTGCGGATAGCGTGGTGCCGTGATGTCGATCCGCATCCCGGCACCGTCGTCCATGCTCCCCGTGAACCGCTGCGAACCCTCTTTGGGTGCCGCCAGGGCCACAACCCGGACCGCCCAGGGGCCTTCGCCGGCGGGCAGCACGGCCGGTGTCGACGGTCCGCCGCCGGCGCCTCCGCCGAATGCCACCCGAGCGAGCACGACCGTCGCACCGAACGCGGCCGCTGCCGTCGCGCGCGCGGGCGGCCGGCGCCCGAGCAACCGGAACCCGAGGGTAACCGTCGCCAGCACGACGACGAGCTCCGGTATCAGCTCGGCGAACCGCGCGTCGGCGGCAAGCAGGGCGGCCGAGGCCGCTCCGAGCGCGAGACCGACCGCCCGCGTCACCGCGCGGAGACGGTCACGAGGCCCGCGAGCTTCGCGAAGGTGGAGGCCCCGACCAGCTTCCGCGTCTGCAGCTCATCGACGCTGGAGAAGGGATGATCCTGGCGACTGGCGATGATCTTGGCTGCCGTCACCGGGCCGATGCCGGGCAGCGTGTCGAGTTCGGCCGCCGTGGCCGCATTGAGGTCCACGAGCGCGCTCGGCCTGGCGCCGCTGGAGGTGGACGCACCGGCGGACCCGGGGGAGCTCTGTGCCTCAAGTGTCGGATCGTCGCGCGACGGAACGCGGATTTGGATGCCGTCCGCCAGGGGAGCCGCGAGGTTGAGCGCCTGCGCGGCGGCCGCGTCCACCCGGGGCCCGAATCCACCGGCCGCAGCGATCGCGTCCGCGACCCGCGAGCCGGCTGCGAGGTGGTACACGCCCGGGCGAAGGACCGCCCCGGCCACGTCGACGACAAGTCCCGGTCCCGCGACGAGCGCTGCACCCGGCGCAGACGAGCCGGTCGCCGCATTGGCGCCGGCCACGTTCGCGGCTGCCCCGTCGATGACGAGCGCGCCCGGGCGCGGGCCCGACAGCACCAGGAAGGCCGTGACCGCCGCGGCAAGCAGGGCGGCGATCCCGAGCGCCCCAATTGCCACCGCCTGGCGGGTGACCGGCAGCGGAGCCCCCGCGGCATGGGTATCCGGAGCGGCCACCGCCTTCTCGTCGGGCGCCTCGAGGACACGCCACGGGAAGTCTCGTTCCACGTGCAGCTCCCCGGCGGGACTGCGGCGGCGACGAACCGTTGGCTTGGCAGGTGGCGGGCGCGAACATACCGTTTGCTGCGCCACCCATGCGGGTGGGACACCGGCAGGATCGTGAGCGCCCGGTGCGCTGGGGGCACGACCGGCGCATCGGGCGTCGACGGGAAGACTAGAGAGGGCGGCTTATCCGCGGCTTACCTGGCACCGTCTCCTGGCCGTCGCGATGGCGGCACGCCACGGCGAAGGGCTGCTCTCAGGCCATCTTCTCGAGCAGCGGCCTCACCTCGGTCACGAAGCGAGTCATGGATTCCTCGTCGTAGTCGGCGGGAAAGCCCGCGATCAGGTGGCGGTAGCCGAGCGCGACATACGGTGCCAGCATCTCGGCGACATCCTCCGGCGTCCCGACGGGCTGGTTCTCCCAGGGTCGGGCGACCCGGTTGCGCTCGAACGCCTCCCGGAAACGCCGTTCTGCTTCGGCCCGATCGTCGCGGATGACGAGGACCCCGATCCCGGTGCTGCGCTCGATCTCCGAGGGGTCCCGACCAACGGCCGCGCAATGGTCCAGGAGAATCGCCTCCTTGCGGCGCACTGCCTCGATCCCGCCCCCGATGTTGTTCATGTCCGCGAACTGGGCGACGAGCTTCAGGGTGACCTTCTCGCCGCCGCCGCCCACGCAGATCGGCAGGTGCCTCTGGACGGGCAGGGGATCGTTCCGCACCTGTGAGGCCCGGTAGCGCGAGCCGTCCGGTGCGGACGGGTCGGCCCCGTCGAGCATTCCCCGCATGATCGGCAGGGCCTGCCGGAGCCAGCGGAGCCGCTCCGGCGCGCCGGACCCGAATTCAAAGCCGAAGTCGTGCGCCTCGCCCTCGAACCATGCCGCGCCGATGCCCAGGATCGCGCGCCCGTTGCTGATGTGGTCGAGCGTGGTGGCCATCTTTGCGACCAGGCTGGGCTCACGGTACGGGTTGGCGCCGACCATGAGGCCGATCCGGGCGTGCTCCGTCGTCGCAGCCCAGGCGGTGATCGTCAGCCAGCCCTCGTAGTTGGGACCGTGCGGGTCCCCGACGATCGGGTAGAGGTGGTCCCACGTCCACAGGCTGTCGTAGCCCAGCCGGTCGGCGCGGATGCCGGCCTCGAGCAGGGTGGACCAGTCCGTGTACTGGTTCCAACAGAGGGCGCCGATCTTGACTTCGCTCAACTCACGCTCCATTTGATCAGGCAGGCCGACCGTGTAGCCGGGGACGCGTGATCCCGGTCTGGCGGTTCAACGTGACAGGCCCGGCAGCAGTGCCGCAATTCACTCTTGCCTGACGATATCGACTGAGATCTCCACCGCCGGAATCGTTTCCCGGTTCTCGAGCCAGTGGGTCGTGTTCCGATCCTCGGGCCAGCCCACTCCCGGCCCGTAGTCCGTGGCGACCCCGTTTCGATGGTCTGTGATGGTTCCCTGCAGGATGTACACGGTGCCCGGTCTGCCTCTGTGGTCGTGAATCGGGCCGAAGACGCCTCCAGGCTCGATGGTCACCATGCGCATTCGAAGTTGGCGCCGCTCCATGCCCTCGATCTCAGGGCCAAGGTCAACCGTTGCAAGCAACTTCACCGAGACACCCTTCGTCTCAGGTGCCGCCTGTTCGTTGCTCATCGTGCCCTCCTCGCGCGGAGCATGTCCGGAACCACCCACGCCCGAATGATCGCATCACCGGCCTGCCGGAGGGTGAGCTGGGACCCCTGCATCGACGCGGCCCGTCGAAGGCGGCCGGGAGGCACCCCCCGCATGGGTCGGTCGGCCCTGCCGGCCGGTGGACGAAACGTGGCACGCTTGGCCGCGACGACGAACCGACCGCGGCCGCCCCGCGGTCGCAGCCACCCCTGCCGCCAGAACGATCCCAAGGAGCCGCCCCGTGCTCGAGTCTCCTGTTCCCGCCCCCACGGATAATGGCCCAGCGCCCGCCGACGCTGAGCGACCCACGCGCCAGGGCACCCCCATCAGCGACCGCTCGAGCGACGTGCTCGGCTACGAGCGCAACCCGCTGGAGTCGTTCTTCTCGCCCTCCTCCGTCGCTGTCATCGGTGCGACGGAGAAAGAGGGCAGCGTCGGCCGGACCGTCTTCTGGAACCTGATCAGCAGCCCCTTTGGCGGCACCGTGTACCCGGTCAACCAGAAGCGAGCCAGCATCCTCGGCGTCCGGGCCTACCCGAACCTCGCGGCGCTCCCCGAAGCTCCCGAGCTCGTCGTCATCGCGACGCCCGCGGTGACCATCCCCGCCACCATCGAGGAGTGCGCGGCCGCAGGCGTCAAGGCCGTGGTCATCATCTCCGCGGGGTTCAAGGAGGTCGGTCCTGAAGGGGCGGAGCTGGAGCGCCAGATCCTTGCGACGGCACGCGCCAACCAGATGCGGATCGTCGGACCGAACTGCCTCGGCGTGATGCGGCCCACGACCGGCCTGAACGCCACGTTCGCGGCGGGGATCTCGGCGCCCGGGACCGTCGGCTTCGTGAGCCAGAGCGGTGCGCTCCTCACGGCGGTCCTCGACTGGAGCGCCCGCGAGAAGGTCGGCTTCAGCGCGGTCGTCTCGCTCGGCTCGATGCTCGACGTGGGCTGGGGCGACATCATCAACTACTTCGGCAACGATCCGGCGACCCGGAGCATCGTCATCTACATGGAGACGATCGGCGATGCACGTGCCTTCCTCTCGGCCGCTCGCGAGGTGGCTCTCTCGAAGCCGATCATCGTGATCAAGCCGGGCCGGACGGCCCAGGCGGCGAAGGCCGCGGCCTCCCACACGGGATCCCTGACCGGCTCGGACGAGGTCCTGGCCGCCGCGTTCCGCAGGGCCGGCGTGCTCCGTGTCGACGCGATCTCGGACCTGTTCAACGTCGCCGACGTGCTCGCCAAGCAGCCCCTGCCGCACGGCAAGCGCCTCACGATCGTCACGAACGCCGGTGGGCCCGGTGTCCTCGCCACCGACGCGCTGATCACCGGCGGCGGCGAGCTCTCCGAGATCTCGCCCGCAACAATGGAAGAGCTCAATGGCTTCCTGCCGGGACCGTGGAGCCATAACAATCCGATCGACATCATCGGGGATGCCGCCCCCGAGCGGTATGCGAGGGCGCTCGAGGTCGCCGCCCGCGATACGGCGAGCGACGGGCTGCTGGTGATCCTGACTCCCCAGGCGATGACCGACCCGACGGCAACCGCGCGTGAGCTGGTCCGCTTCGCGAAGATCGAGGGCAAGCCGGTCCTCGCCAGCTGGATGGGCGGCTCCGATGTTGCCGAGGGTGCCGCGATCCTGACCGAAGCCGGCATCCCCACGTTTGCGTACCCGGACCAGGCCGTCGAGATCTTCAACGACACCTGGCGCTTCGCCAGCCACCTGCGCCACCTCTACGAGACGCCCACGCTCCCGTCCGACGAGGAGCACCCGGTGGACCGGGCTCGGGCGGAGGCGCTCATCGCCGCGGTCCGTGGCGAGGGCCGGACGCTTCTCACGGAGGAAGAGTCGAAGAGCCTCCTGGCTGCCTACGGCCTCCCGATCACCGAGACAGTGGTCGCCCCGACTCCCGACGAGGCAGTCGCGGCCGCGAACCGGATCGGCTACCCGGTCGTGGTGAAGCTTCATTCCCACACGATCAGCCACAAGACCGACGTCGGCGGCGTCCAGCTGAACCTGCAGGATGCGGCGGCCGTTCGTGCCGCCTACGAGTCGATCCGGGTCTCGGTGACCGAGAAGAAGGGCGCCGAGCACTTCGAAGGCGTCACGGTCCAGCCCATGGTCAACTGGACCGGCTACGAGCTGATCCTGGGCTCCTCGATCGATCCGCAGTTCGGACCGGTCCTGCTCTTCGGGCTCGGGGGCCAGCTCGTGGAGCTCTTCAAGGACCGCGCCCTCGCGCTCCCGCCGCTCAACACGACCCTTGCGCGGCGGATGATGGAACAGACGAAGATCTACACGGCGCTCGGCGGCGTCCGCGGACGGCGCGGCGTGGACCTGCCGGCCCTGGAGCAGCTGCTGGTTCGGTTCAGCCAGCTCGTCGTCGAGCAGCGCTGGATCAGCGAGATCGACATCAACCCGCTCCTCGCCTCGCCGGAGCGCCTGATTGCGCTCGATGCCCGGGTCATGCTCCACGAGCCGTCCATGACCCAGGACCAGCTGCCGCGGCTCGCGATCCGCCCCTACCCGCTCCGGTACTCGGGGACGTGCGCCTGCCACGACGGCGAGATGGTCCGCGTCCGGCCGATCCGCCCGGAGGACGAGCCACTCGTAGTTGAGTTCCACCGGACGCTCTCCGAGGAGACGGTGTTCCAGCGCTACCTGGGCCACCTGGGCCTCAGCGAGCGGACCGCCCACGAACGGCTCATCCGGATCTGCTTCTCCGACTACGACCGCGAGATGGCGCTCGTTGCGGAGCACGACGACGCGGCGACCGGGAATCCGACGATCGTCGGCATCGGCCGCCTCAGCCGCATCTTCGGGACGGACGATGCCGAGTTCGCGGTCCTCGTCACGGATGCGTGGCAGGGCCGCGGCCTGGGCACGGAGCTGCTCCGCCGGCTGGTGGAGGTCGCGCGCGCCGAGGGCGTCGCGGTGATCGGCGCCACGATGCGGGCGGAGAACCTCGCGATGCGGAAGGCGAGCGAGCGCCTCGGCTTCACGATCACGGCCGGACCCTCGGACGAGGTGGTCCGCGCGGAGATGCGGCTCTAGGCTCCGCGTCTTGCCGGGGGGAGCCGCACGCGTCGGGGAGCCGCGCCTCCCTGCGCGCTATCCCCGGACGACGATGTTCACGAGCCGCCCGCCGCCGGCGTGGATGACCCGCAGCGGTGCCTTTCCGGCGAGCGCGGCGATGACCTTCGGGCGCGCGAGGACGAGCGCCTCGACCTCCGCCTCGGACAGCCCCACGGCGACCTCCACGCGGTCGCGGAGCTTGCCGTTCACCTGGATCGGCAGCTCGCGCGTCTCGACCGCCGCCGCGGCGGTGTCGACTGCCGGCCAGCGTTCGGTGTGGATGGAGCGCCACGCGTCGCCGCGTGCCACGAGGTGACGGGACCAGAGCTCCTCGGTCACGTGGGGTGCGGCCGGCGCTAGCATCAGCTCGAGGAGCGAGATCGCCTCGTCCCAGGCCGGGCCGCCTGCGACCTCCGTGCCCCGATACCGGAACAGCAGGTTCGAGAGTTCCATCAGGCGCGCGACCATTGTGTTGAAACGGAAGGCCTCGTAGTCCGCCGTCACGGTGGCCAGCGTCCGGTGCGCGGCACCCCGGATCGTCCGCTCGGCCGTCGGGGCATCCTCGCCGGCAGGCAGTGATCCAGAGGTTGGATCACCCGGCTCCGTCCCGTGCGGATCGAGCGCAAGCGTCCAGACCCGCCCGATGAAGCGTGCCACGCCGCCGATCCCGGATGGGCTCCACGGCCCGCCCTGGTCCCATGGACCCATGAACATCAGGTAGAGGCGCACCGTGTCGGCGCCATACCGCGCGACGAGCGCGTCCGGGTCTTCCACGTTGCCGCGGCTCTTGCTCATCCGCTCACCGTCGGCGCCCAGCACCTGGCCCTGGTTGAAGAGGCGCCTGAAAGGCTCGCGCTCGCCCACGAGTCCGCAGTCGGCCATCGCCTTGGTGAAGAAGCGGCTGTACAGCAGGTGCATCACGGCGTGCTCGGCGCCGCCCGTGTACTGGTCGACCGGTGTCCAGCGGTCCACGAGAGCACGCTCGACCGGTCCGGTACCGAATGTCGGCGAGAGGTAGCGGAACCAGTACCAGGACGAGTCGATGAACGTGTCGAGCGTGTCGGTCTCCCGCGTGGCGGGGCCGCCGCAGCGGGGGCAGGTGGTGTTGAGGAAGGCGGGATCCCGGCGCAGCGGGTTCTCGCCGGAGCCCTGGTAGTCCACGCGTTCAGGGAGGCGCACGGGGAGCTGGTCGTCGGGCACGGGCACGATGCCGTCGGCGTCGCAGTACACGACCGGAATCGGCGTGCCCCAGTAGCGCTGGCGGCTGACCAGCCAGTCGCGCAGCCGGTAGGTGACGGCGAAATCCGCCTTCCCCTCCGACTTCAGCCACTCCACGATGGCGCGGAACCCGGCGGGCGCGGGCTGGCCGTTGAACCGCCCGGAGTTCACCATCAGGTCGGTCGCCGACTTGGAGACATAGGCTTCCCTCAGCCCGTTTTCCGGGGCCGGCGCGCCGGCGGCGCGGATGACTTCCGTGATCGGGAGGCCGAAGGCGCGGGCGAACGCGAAGTCGCGCTCGTCATGAGCGGGAACGGCCATGATCGCGCCGGTCCCGTAGCCGGCGAGCACGTAGTCCGCGATCCAGATCGGAATGCGCGCGCCGTTCACCGGGTTGATGGCCCACGCGCCGATGGGCACGCCGGTCTTCTCGCGCTCGGCGGAGAGGCGCTCGATCTCCGTCGCCGAGCGTGCCGCCGCCACGTACGCATCCACGTCCGCGCGCCGTTCCGGCGCGGTCAGCCGCGCGACCAACGGGTGCTCCGGCGCCAGGACCATGAACGTCGCCCCGAACAACGTGTCGGGCCGTGTCGTGAACACGCGCAGCTCGTCGCCGCCCGGCTGGCGGTCGTCGGGCGCGGTGGTGAAGACGATCTCGGCGCCCTCGGACCGGCCGATCCAGTTCGTCTGCATGATGCGGATCGGTTCGGGCCAGTCGAGGCCGCTGAAGTCGAGGAGCTCGTCGGCGTACTTCGTGATCCGCAGGTACCACTGGGCCAGGTCACGCTTCTCGACCTTCGCGCCGCAGCGCCAGCAGTGGCGGTCGACGCCCTCGACCTGCTCCCGGGCCAGCGTCCCGTCGTTGGGACACCAGTCCACCGGCGAGGTGGCGCGATACGCCAGCCCCCGCTCCAGGAAGCGCAGGAACATCCACTGGTTCCAGCGGTAGTACGCCGGGTCACAGGTGACGACCTCCGACGCCCAGTCGAACGTCGCGCCCATGCTCCGCAGCTGGCGGCGCATGTTGTCGATGTTTCGGTAGGTCCACTCGGCGGGGTGGATCTTGTTCTTGATCGCGGCGTTCTCGGCCGGCAGCCCGAAGGCGTCGAACCCGACCGGGAAGAACACGTTCTCGCCGTGCATCCGGTGGAAGCGGGCGATCGCGTCGGTCGGTGTCTTGACGTACCAGTGCCCGACGTGGAGATCCCCCGACGGATAGTCGTACATGGTGAGCAGGTAGTACTTGGGCCGGGACGTGTCTCCGAGGTCCGTCCGATACAGGTCGAGCTCTGCCCAGCGCGCCTGCCAGCGCGACTCGACCGACGTAGGGTCGTACCGCTCGATCCGGGTCCGCTCGGTGGTCACGATCTGGCCTCTGGTATGCGAAACGACCCCCCGCCACACGGGCGTGGGGTCGCGTCTGCGGTGCTGATCAGGGGGCTGGTGGAGCTACGGGGGTTCGAACCCCGGACCTTCTGAATGCCATTCAGACGCTCTTCCAGCTGAGCTATAGCCCCATTCGTCCGGAGGCGGAGTATAGCAGGGGTGCGACCGTGCGCCGGGCGAGATGGTGCGCCGGCGGCGGGCGGACGCCTGCCCGCGGCGCCCCGGCCGGGCGGCCGCGCCTGTGGCACGATCCCCCGATGCCACCCCGCCCTCCGAGCCGCCGCGACGCCGCGGTCGAGACGCCCGCCCGCGCGGCATTGCCGGGCGGCGACCTCGACTACACGCTCCGGCGATCCGACCGGGCGCAGCGCTTCCGGGTGACGGTCGATCCGCGCCGCGGTGTCGTTGCCACGGTCCCCGGCGTCCGCACTTCCGAGCCGCGAGCCCGGGCGCTCGTGGAGCCGTTTCTCGCCAGGCGTGAGGCGTGGCTGCGGGGGCACCTGGCCCGCCAGGCCGCGATCGCCCAGCGCCTCGGTGCGGCCGGACCGCTCCGCGACGGCTCGCTCCTGCGCTATCGCGGGGAGCCGCACCGCGTGCGCGTTGTCGCGGGTTCGCCGGGCGCCCGCCGCTCGCGCGTGGAGCGGGTCGGCGGCGAGGATGAGGACCAGCTGCTCGTTACCCTCGCCGCGGCGGAGCGGAGACCGCTCGCCGCCGTCCTCGAGGCGTGGCTCCGGGTTCGGGCGCGGGTTGCCCTCGACGCCGCGATCGCCGGTCACGGGCCGGCGTTGGGCGTCACGCCGGCCCGCGTCACCGTGCGCGACACGCGGAGCCGATGGGGGAGCGCGTCACGCGCGCGCCGGCTCTCGTTTTCGTGGCGGCTCGTGCTCGCGCCGCCAGATGTCCTCGAGACGGTGGCCGTCCACGAGCTGGCGCACCTTCGCGTGTTCGGCCATGGCCCGGACTTCTGGGCGCTGGTCGCGAGCCGGCGGCCCGATCACGTGGCGCAGCGCCGCTGGCTGCGAACCCATGCGGCCGAGCTCCACGCGGCGCTCGGAACCGCGGGCTGAGGTGGCCGGGGCGCACCGCGCCGGCGAGGTCTCCCGCGCGGGCGAGGTCTCCCGCGCCGGCGAGGTCTCGGGCGCCGGCGAGGTCTCCCGCGCCGGCGAGGTCTCGGGCGCCGGCTTCGTTCAGCCGGCCTGATGAAGAATCAGGTCCACCGATCGAATCGAGGTCGCCCACGCTCATCGCCGGTCAAACGCGGTTTCGCCGTCGAATCCGTGCTCGAGAGTCTGGATTCCATCAGCCGGCTTGATGGACGTGACGTCCGGCCGGGGGGCGCCCCACTCGGCCCGGACCCTATGACCTGCGCGTATCGGGGCTCCCACCCGACTCCACCACGGAGGTCGGCGTGTTGTGCACGGCCGCGATCGCCGGGATGCTGCCCAGCCGCCCGGCCTGGTAGTCCTCGAATGCCTGGATGACCTCGTCGCGGGTGTTCATCACGAACGGGCCCATCCAGGCGACCGGTTCGCGAATCGGCCGCCCGCCCAGCACCAGGACGTCGAGGTTCGGGTTCCGGCTCTCCTGGAAGGGCGCCGCGGCCACGGTCAGTGCGCTGCCGGGCCCGAAGACGGCCAGCTGCCCGGTCTGGACCGGATTCGCGCCGGCGCCCACGCTGCCGTGGCCGGCCATGACGTAGACGAGCGCGTTGTAGTCGACGCGCCACGGGATCGAGAGGCGGGCACCGGGGCTCAGCGTGGCATGGACGAGCGTCATCGGCGAATACGTCGACCCGGGGCCGGCGTGCCCGGCGACCTCGCCCGCGATCACCCGCACGAGCGCGCCGCCGTCGCTCGACGAGACCAGTGCGACCTCCCGCGCCCGGAGGTCCTGGTAGCGCGGCGCCGACCATTTCAGGGCTCTCGGCAGGTTGACCCAGAGCTGGAAGCCGTGGAACAGGCCGCCGCTGACGACCAGCGCCTCGGGCGGCTTCTCGATATGGAGGATCCCGGCGCCCGCCGTCATCCACTGCGTGTCGCCGTTCGTGATCACGCCGCCGCCACCATTCGAGTCGCTGTGCTCGAACGTCCCGTCGATCATGTACGTGACGGTCTCGAAGCCGCGGTGCGGATGCCAGGGCGTGCCCTTCGGCTCGCCGGGCGCGTACTCCACCTCGCCCATCTGGTCCAGGTGGACGAACGGGTCCAGCTCGGCGAGGTCGACCCCCGCGAACGCTCGGCGGACCGGGAATCCCTCGCCCTCGAGGCCGCGCGGGGCGCTCGTGATGCTGCGCACGGGGCGCTGGCGGGCCACCATCGGATCCGGTTCCGGGATCCTCGGCAGGATGGTGATGTCGTCGACAGCGATCGCGGGCATGGCAGCGGTTCCCCCCTTTGGGCGGGCTCGGCGACCGCGGTCGGCGTGACGGGCGCGAGCCGAGCCGGTCCATCCCCGGTCATCGCGGCCACGCCGCCGGGTGGCTTCCGTGGCTGCGCGACGACAAGGCGGTTGCGCCAGTCCTCCTCCGCATCGTACCGCGACCCCGAGTCGACCGGTGTCGGGCGAACCAGGAGATGTGAGCCACTCGGCCGCGGAAGCGGTGTGTCGAGATCGTCGGGAGGCAGGCGCGCAGGAGTCTGCCGACGGGACGAGGTCGGGCAAGCCGGAAGGCCGGAAAGGTCGCCACGACCTTGAAGCTTGGTGGAATCCACGACCACCCGCTAGATCGAACGCTGATACGAGCGGAACGTCCGCGTGGCGAAGGCCGTCGAGAGGAGGGTCAGACCAACGAGCAACGCGACACGCGGTGCGACGAAGGACCAGTCGGGGCTCCCCGCGAGCGCCTCCCGTCCGGCTTCCACCGCCCAGTTCACGGGATTGACCGTGGCCACCGTGGAGATCCAGGCGGGTGCGAGCTTGAGCGGCATGAACGCCGCCGAAAGGAACGTCAGGGGCAGGGTCATGAGCGTGTTGATGCCGATCACCGACTCGCGCTGCCGCAGCAGAAGGGCCATCGCGTCGGAGAACGACGCGGTGATCGCGCCGATGAGCATCGCGCACAGCGTCAGCACCGCGAAGCCGAGCGCGCCGCCCTCGAAGCGCGCCCCGAGGAGAAGCGCCAGGCCCCCGATGATGAGGGCCTGGATGACGAGCGAGACAAGCTCGTACGCGTTGAGCCCGATAATGATCGCGCTGCGGTGGACGGGGGTCGCGAGGAGGCGGTCCATGATCGAGCGGTCGAGGTCCTCGATGATCGACATGCCACTCCACCCGCAGCCGAAGAGGGCGGTCATGACGAGCACGCCGGGCACGAGATAGTCGAGATAGGTGACCGTCGTCGTGAACCCCGGGATCTCGGTTACGCTCTTGAACAGTGCCCCGAAAAGGAGGAGCCAGATCACAGGCTGAACCAGGGACATCCCGATGTACCAGGGCTGGCGGACGAAGGCCCGCAGATGGCGATCGGCGACGTACCGGGTCTGGGCGAGAGCAGTCATCGAAGCGCCTCCAGGCCGTCCGGGCGATACGCCCGGCCGGTGTGTCGGAGATAGACGTCGTCCAGCGAGGGACGGGCCACGGTTACCGAGACCGCTGCCAGTCCTGCGGCGTCGAGGGCGGCAAGCACTGCGGGAACGGCGCTCGCGCCATCGTCCGCGCGGGCGCGCAGCAGTCGACCCTCCATCGCCGGCTCGTGCAGGCCCGCCAGCCGCTCAAGGACGGACGTGGCGGTACCGTTGCGCCCTGACTCGCGCAGCTCGACCACGATTGCGTCGCCGCGCAGCTCGGACTTGAGCTCGTCGGGCGTTCCGCGGGCGACGATGCGACCGCGATCGATGATGGCGACCTGGGTCGCGAGGCGGTCGGCCTCTTCGAGGTAGTGGGTCGTGAGCAGGATCGTGAGCCCGTCCGCGGCCAGGCTGCGGACCTCCTTCCACACATCGACCCGTGCCTCAGGGTCAAGGCCGGTCGTCGGCTCGTCGAGGAACAGGACCTGCGGTCGATGGACGAGACCGCTTGCCACATCGAGCTTGCGCTGCATCCCGCCCGACCAGGTCTTGACGATCCGATCGGCGGCGTCGCTCAGGCCGAACCGCGCCAGGAGCTCCTCGACGCGATCTCGGAGGGCATCCCCGCCCATGTCATAAAGGTGTCCCTGCAGCACCAGGTTCTCGCGCCCTGTCGCCGCGGGATCGACGGCGCCGTTCTGGCCCACCACGCCGATGAGACGGCGCACGCGATCGGGCTCGCGAGTGACGTCGACGCCCAGCACGCGGGCGCTGCCCGAGTCGGCCCGCGAGAGCGTGGTCAGAATCCTGACGGTGGTCGACTTCCCGGCGCCGTTGGGTCCGAGCAATCCGAAGATCGTGCCTGATGGGACGGCCAGGCTGACCCCATCGAGGGCGCGCACGCCACCCGGGTACGTCTTGACGAGATCCACGACGTCGATGGCGACGGGCCCAGCCGCTGCGTTCGACTCACGGCCCTGGCCCGCCGCCGCGATGATCGGCTCAGCGCTCATGACGAACCACCTGCTGGTGGCCCCCGCCCGCGCCGTCACACCGGGCGACCTCTCTCGCCACGTGCACGGTGGCGTACGCTCCTTCCGACCAGTCGTGGAACGGCTGCCGCATGCGCTGCATCTGGTGCTGCCCTCCGGGACGCAGGTGCTCGATCGGTTCGGTGGCCGACGCGAGGTGGGTGGTTGCGCTACAATGTACTTGCGCAGTGCAACCATATGTCAGGAGAACCAATGGTGTCAACGGGGACTGGCGGACGGGCTGAGCTGGTTGCGCGGGTGGCGCGCCTGGCCCGGCGCCTGGGCGACTCGTCGGCAGCGTTCACGCAGGGTGTCGCTGAGGGCGCGGGGCTGGCGCCCATCGACGTGCAGTGCCTGGCCCTCCTCGTAGAGGCGGGGCCGTTGCCCTCGGGCCGACTCGCCGAGCTGACGGGGCTGTCAGCCGGGGCGACGACCCGCATGGTCGACCGCCTCGCACAAGCGGGGTACGTGCGCCGCCTCGCCGATCCGGTCGACCGCCGGCACGTGCTGGTCGAGCTGGTCCCCGAGCGTGCCGGCCAGGTCGCCGGGCGTGTCGCCTCCCTGGCTCATCGCATCAACGAGGCGAGCGCCGACACAAGCGACGAACAGCTGCGCGAGGTCGCGACCTTTCTCACACGGGCGGTGGAGGTCGTGCAGGCTGAGACGGCGCGCCTGCATGAGCACAATGCCGGGCAGGTCACCGAGGGATCGGCGTTCGCGGCGCCGGTGGGCGGCGTCACCCTCGGGCGGCTCGTGTTCCTCTCGGCTGTCCCCGTAATGACGATCCGGGGCGACCGGACCTTGACGGATCTCTATCGGGCGAGCTTCCAGGGCCCGATCCCGCGGGTCCGCGTGCGGGCAGGCGTCGTGACGGTTCGCTACGCGCGGGTTGCCTGGTTCGACTGGCGTGCCCGAATCGGCGACCAGATGATCGACACGTCGGTCCACTGGCGAAACGATCGGGGCGACCTGGTCCTCACGGCCGCCTTGCCGTGGTCGATCGAGCTGCGCGGTGGCGGGTCCCGTGTTCAAGCGGATCTGCGAGGACTCGACCTGCGGAACTTCGACCTGACCGGAGGGGCCAGCCGCGTGGAGCTGCGGTTAGGGAGTCCGGACGGGGTTGTCCCGGTGCGCCTCACGGGTTCGTTCAACAAGGTGACGGTCCGCCGTCCGGGCGCGGTGCCGGTCCGGCTGCGAGTAGCGGGCGCCACAAGCCGTGTCGAGGTCGACGGGCAGCTGATCGCAGGGTCCGGCGGCAACCTGACGCTGGGGTCTCCTGGCGCGGCGTCCGCCACCGATGGGTACGACATCGAGCTGCGTGGCTCGGCACACAAGGTGCTCGTGGCCCCGGAGGGCGGGACTGCCTGACTGCGGGATCCTTGGCGACGAGCCTCCGACGCTGGGTGGGACGTGGGCCAGCACGGTCGGGCCGGCGTGTTCCAGGCGCGTCATCGAGGCTCCGGGAGCCAGGCGGGCGACCGGAGAACGCTACCCGCCGGTTCCGTGAGACGCGTCGGTTGCCGCCAGGGTCTCGTCGGGATCACCCGCGGGACCGCCCGTCTCCTCATCGTCCGCCAGCAGCCGGTACATGCGGCGGCGAGCATCGGCGAGAATCCTGCTGGCTTCGGCCTGGGCGGCCGGCGAGCCCATGCGCTGGACCTGCATCCCGGCACCGACAAGCTGCAAGGCGAGCGAACGGATGTCGGGCTTGTCCCGATCCACGCCTTGCGACCAGGGCGACCGACCGGCGGGGGCGGCCGCGACGGCGGCCCGACCCGCGTCCGTGAGGGAGTAGGTTCTGCGGCCCTCGATCTCCTCGCTCGTCACCAATCCCTCGTCGGATAGCTGCTGGAGCGAGGGGTAGACGGAACCTGCGCTCGGCCGCCAGCGGCCACCGCTCTGCGCCTCGAGCTCCTGGATGACCTCATAGCCGTGCATCGGCTTCTGGGCAAGCGCGGCGAGGATGAGGGGTCGGATCCCGCCCCGTCGGAGCGCCGGACCTCCAGCGCGGAGCTGGTCGAAGAGCTGGCGGGGGAACCGCGGCCCGCCCGCCTGGGGACCGCGGCTGCGGTCGTGGCGGTGACGGCCGGGGCCGCCGAATGGATCGGACATGGGGAGAACCTCACTATCGAGCGCACTATTGCGTACCATCACGCTATATCGTGATGGTCCTGATTGTCAAGTACATCTGCTCATCGGCCAGCTGATGGTGGTCCGCCTCGATCAGCCTGCGATCAGATCGACCGAGCGGGGGCGCCGGGGCAGACAGGGGGTCCGAGGTCGACCCTGTCCGCGCACCGCGTCGAGCCGAGACTGTAGAGTGGCCCACATGCTCCTCATCGGCTCCATCGTCCTGCGGGTCGACGATCTCGGCCGTCAGGCCGCCTTCTGGGCGGCCGCCCTTGACTACGTGCCTCGCGCGGAGCGGAGCGACGACTTCCTGCTGCTGCGCCCGAGGAACGGGGTCGGACCCAACCTCTCCCTTGACCTCCACCGCTCCAGCGGGGGTTTGCCGCCGCGCTTTCATCTCGACCTGTATACGGACGAGCAAGCCGGAGAGGTGCGGCGACTTCTTGCGCTGGGGGCCACCGAGGTGCACTGGGACAAGCGACCGCCCGACGCCGACTACGTGATCCTCGCGGACCCGGAGGGCAACCGCTTCTGCGTCGTGGACACGCAGCACCAGATCCGACCTGGCACGACACCCGCCGAGCGCGACCACGCCCTGTAGGAAGGCACCCTCGCCGCCCGGCCACCCGGAGCGTGTCCCATCCTCCTGGGAGCGGGCGTCCGGCGGACCATGAATTGCCGCCCGTTGGAGGCATGCGAAGTCTGTGCCGCCCTCCAGGGGTGATGGTGACACGGCCAACCGGCTCCGCTCCCTGAACCACATGGTGTGCGGATTGGCGATCCGTTGCCATGAGGTGTCCGCTTTCGGTATGGCGGCGGATAGAACGTCGCTGTCGACATCGGGGTCGTGCTGGTGGCCTATTCGCCTCGGGTGCTACGCCTGCGGGCCAACCGATGACGGTCTTGCGATTCGGCGAGATGCCCGGACGGGCCGCCGGCGTGGGCACGAGGGCGAGCGCGGGGAGGGCTCCGCTGTCAGGAGCGGCCCCGAGTGGATAACGACTTGCGTCGGGGTAACGGTCGCCCGGGGACAAGGCGAATGTGTCGGAGCCCGGCCGAAGCCGGGCTCCGAGTTGCGCCAAGCTGAGGAGTGGACTCAGACGGCAGCCGCCGCCGGTGCCGCGAAGGGTGCGTCGACTCCGACAGGTCGGGGGCCGTTCGAGGTGATAACAGAGGCCGAGAACCCCTTGAAGGTGAGCCACAGGCCCAGGAACAGCTCCCAGATGAACTCCGGGACGGTCGCGAGGCCCTGCACTGAGGAGAATTGCGGGATCACGCCCAATAGCACAGCGACCCCTGAAGCGGCAAGGAGCGGACCTCCGATGACGCCGAAGAGCGCCATGCGGCGCGACACCAGGCCAGATCGGTACAGCAGCCAGCCCAGGATCAGCCCGGTCCCGATGCCGTCGGTGAAACCGGGGCCAAGCAGGAACGTCCAGTTGTGGAGAGCGGCGAGCGACTTGCCGACCACGACGAGCGAGCCCGCATCCGAGCCAGTGGCTCCCTGCCGAAGCGTCACGATCGTGAGGAGGCTGAGGAGGCCGATCCCGATGAAGGCGCACTCGACGAGGCGGGCGGTGACATAGCCGAGGGCCAGGGCTTCGTTCTGCCGCTTGAGCAGCGGGAACAACACGACGGCGCAGCCGATGTTGGTGAGGATGAGCATGAGCTCGAGGAACGCACCCAGGAACACGCGGGTGTCGGCGCCGGCACCGGTGATGTAGCCGCCGGGGTTGTCGGTCAGTGGGCCGTAAAGGACAGCCGCAGCAATGGACGTGATGAAGGTGAGGATGAAGAGCACTCCTACGATGAGCGCGGTCTTCCTCGTCGAGTCCATCGGGGCCCGGTTCTCTGCCTTGGTTCGAACGGCGTTAGTCATGTCGATCTCCCTCTCGTGGGTTGATGAGCCCGCTGGTGCTCGATGGGCGCGAGCTGCGTTCCAACGCCGTGGGTAGGGCCTATTTAGGGCCATTCGGCCCTTGCCGACGGCACTGGTGCTGATGCGGAGTCGCGAGACTGCACCGCAGATGGGCGTCCGTCTGCCTGTTGGGCGACACTCGTTTGTGGAAGGCGCAGAGGGGCGCGACGATCTGGTCATGCCGATGTCGGCCACGATGGCCGCGTTGTCGGCCACGCTGAGAGGATCGCAAACAGATGGCGGAATGGCTTCCGGCGCAGAACCGTCTCTTGGCGGCGCTGCGCATCGCCGACCAGGCTGCCGAGGCGCAGCTCCGAGTCGGCCTCGAGTCGGTCGAGCTGAAGCTTCACGCCAAGGTGATGGGCCCGGACAAGCCGATCCGGCATGTCTACTTCCCGGAGACGGGCGTTCTGTCCCAAATCCAGCAGATGCACAACGGCTCGACGGTGGAAGTCAGCCTGGTTGGCAGCGACGGCATGGCGGGCCTCGCCGTCTACTTGGGAGGTGTCACCTTCCCGATGGAGGTGATCTGCTCGGCGCCGGGCACGTTCCTGCGCATGCCGTCGGCCGAGTTCCGGGCCGAAGTGGCCCGGAATCTGCCGTTGCTCAAAGTCCTCCACGGTTACACCCAAGCCGTTCTGGAGATCCGCGCCCAGTCGATGGGCTGCGATCGCTTCCACTCAGTCGAGGCTCGGGCCGCTCGATGGCTCCTGGAGATGGACGACCGTGTGCCGCATGACAAGTTCACCATGACCCACGAGTTCCTCGCCCTCGTGCTTGGGGTGCGTCGCCAGACCGTGTCAGCCGTGGCGTCGCACCTGAGCCGGCAAGGCTGGATCGTCTATCGGCGCGGCTCGATCGAGATCATCAATCGGGTCGGGCTCGAGGGCGCGACCTGCGAGTGCTACGAGGTCATTCGCGATGAATTCGCGCGGCTCGTCGGGCCTCCGCTCCCGCGCGCCCGTAAGGCTTTGGCAGCCGCCCCATCGGGATGAGCCAACGGGCGAGGGACGCGAGCAGGTTGCCTCCAGTGTCCGAGTCGGTGGGCGGCGGCTTTCTTTGGCGACGCACCCACCACCGTTGACGGCCAGGACGCGCCATCGGGCGGGTTGTGGGCTCCGACACCGGCCCGCGGGCAATCGGGCCTGGACCTCGGCGTTACGCCGTGAAGGACGGTTTGAGCAGGCGTGCGCTGACCCAACCCGGCTGGTGCGTTGCGGGTTCGGCGCCTCTCGGGATTGCTGGGAACTGCGAAGCAGGTGGCCGAGCCGCTCAGCGACTGCTCAGAGCCGAGTAGATCGACCCGAGGAACCGGCTCGGCACCGACGCGAGTCGCTGCGTGTCGCGGAACCCCGCCTCCGCCGCCAGCGTCGCCCAGGAGCGAAACGAGAGTGGGAACGGGACCCAGGGATTGCCTTGGTCGGTGTCGTACTCGACGAGGACCAGGCGCCCGGCCGGGCGCAGGTAGCCGCGCACAAGGCGGAGGAGGGCCAGCTTGTCGCGCTCGAAGTGGAGCGAGTTCGCCATGACGATCCCGTCGAGAAGCGGCAGCTCGAGCGGCGTCGTGAAGTCCGCAAGGAGCGGCGCGACGGTGACGTTCGGGAAGGCTTCGTGGAGTGCCCGGGCCTGAACCCGAAGGGCACGGCTGTCCCGATCGACCGTGTACACCGAGCCGGTTGGACCGAGGAGATCCGCAAGGGCGAGCGTGAACGCTCCTTCTCCGGACCCGAAGTCAGCCCAGGTCTTCCCGCCCCCGAGGACTCCCTCCCGGAGCAACCTGACATGGTCGCGATGCTCCATGCCGACAAGTCTGGCGCACGCGAGTCGCAGCGGCGGCCGGCCGTCGCGCTGGGTCGAGGTCAGGGCGCACCTGCTGGGCCTTGACGCCCGTGTCCGGCCCTCACCGACTGGTCAGCACGCCATGAGGATGTTCGACGATGACGAAGTCGCATACGGGATCGGGGCGGCCATCGAGCGTGCGCCTGCGGGGCTGGCGAGCCTGAGTCGGACGTAGCCAGCCTCGCGGGCCGCCGCGATCAGGCCGCCGAGCAGCGCCGAACTGGCCCCGGCAGCCGGAAGCACGAAATGTCCGTTTCGATTCGGAAGCACGAAATGTCCGATTGGGGCAACTCATGGTCCGCCGGTCAGTCGCCCACATGTCGCGACTCAAGTCAGTGGTGGAGATGAGGGGACTCGAACCCCTGACCCCCGCGATGCGAACGCGGTGCTCTTCCAGCTGAGCTACATCCCCACACGAGGCCGATCGCACGCGCTGGGGGGGCGATCGCCGGCCGAGAGTGTAGCACGGCCCCTGGCGCCGACGGCCGGGTCGGCCGGGATGGCGTGGCAGGTTGCGCTGGTCGGCGCAAGCGTCACAAGGCCCTTCACAACATCGAACAGATGTTCTATCGTTGGCTGTCCCATGGACCGCCACCCCGACCGCACCGCCGTCCTCGCCTCCCTCCGTGAGCGCTGGGGCGCGGCAGCTCCGCGGCCGGCGACGGAGGTGTTCGGCGCGCTCGCGATGTCCTCTTGCCCGGCGGGGAGCCCTCCGACGACCTTGCCGCTCCCCGCGACGGCTCCCGATCCCGCGTCCCCGCCTCCCGGCGGCCGGCCGGCGTTGCTCCCGCTGCCCGACATCGGGGTGCCGAGCCCGGTTCCCGCCACGCCTCGCTCCCGGCCCAGGCCGGCGGATACCGACCGGGCGATCCCGACGGGCTTTCCGGCGCTCGACGCGCTCCTCGCCGTCGGTGGTTTACCGCGGGCCGGCACCGTTGCGCTGGCGGGAGCGGGCTCCAGCGGCGCGACCACACTCGCGCTCCGTGCTCTCGCCGAGGCGCAGGCCGGGGGCGCGCTCGCCGCCTGGGTCGACCTCCCGCGCGCCCTCGATCCCGTGGAGGCAGTGGCTCGCGGTGTCAGCCTGGAATGGCTCGCCGTGCTCGTCCCGGACGATCCGGCCCAGGCGCTCGCGATGGCTGGCGCGCTGCTCCAGGCGCGCGCGGTGGACATCCTTGTGCTGGACCTTGGGAAATCCCGGGGGAGGCGGACGACGCCGGCCCCAGCGCCGGTCGTGCCGGTGCCGGCCTCGCCTGCACCTCCTGCGGCCCCGGACCGGCGCGGCCCGCGTTCGCCCGATCTCGCTGGCCAGCTGGCCCGGCTGGTCGCATTCGCCCGACGGGCCGGCGCGCTCCTTCTCGTCCTTGAGCCAGCGGGGATCCCGGCGCCGCTGCGGGCCGCGCTCGACGAGGGCGCCGGCCTGCGCCTGGAGCTCCGCCGGTCCGGCTGGATTCGGCTGGGTCGCGAGGTCGTTGGACAGCGGACGGAAGTCCGCGTCGCGAAGGACCACCACGGGGCGCCGGACCGGCGGACCGCGCTCCGGATCCTCTATGCGGAGGGTGGGCCGCGGGACCGCTGCCTGGCCCGCGACGAGCTCCTGGAGGAGGAGCCCGTCGCGGGGGCGCCACCCGGCATCCTCCGGCCGGGCGCCATGTCCCTCGAGCCCGCCTCCGCCGTCCCACCTCGACCGCAGCACGAGCTCCACCCATCGACCGATGCGCCTCCTCCATCTCTCCTGGCCCCATCTCGCGCTCCGGCTCACTCGGCAGCGGCCGCCCGGAAACCTGCCCGATGGACCGCTGATCCTCGGTGGGCAGCCGTGGGATGACGGCGTCGTCCTCGACGCGAACCAGGCTGCCCGGGATCTCGGCGTTCGGCGCGGGATTCCCCTCGGGCAGGCGCACCGGCTTGCCCCTGAAGCCACGTTCGTCCCGCCCGATCCCGGGGCGGACGCGACGGCCGTGGAAGCGGCGCTGGATGCGCTCACCGCTTTCAGCCCGGGGATCAGCGGTCCGACCGACGCCGCCGATCCGGCCTTCGGGACGCTCGAGGTCCAGATCGACGGCCTGGAGCCGCTTTGGGGTCCGGAGCCGGTCTTCGTCGCGAAGGTGCGTGCCGCGCTCGCACCGCTCCTCCCGGGGACGCCGCGGGTGGGGATCGCCGGGACCCGGTTCGCGGCCGCGCTCGCCGCCGCCACCGGCCCGGGCCCATCCACTGTCCCGTGTGTCTGCGTGCCTCCCGGCGGGGACGCCGCGTTCCTCGCCCCGTTCCCGGCCGCGGCCCTCTCGCGCGACCCGGACGTTCGGGCCCGGCTTGCCCGGTTCGGTCTCGCGACGATCGGGGAGGTCGGTGCGCTGCCGCATTCGGCGCTCGTGGCGCGTTTCGGGGCCGACGCCGGCGCGCGGCTCCACGCCCGGGCGAACGGCCACGAGACGGAGCCGTTCCGCCCGCGCCGCAGTCCCGAGCGGCTTGCACTGGGACTCTCCACCGACGAACCCCTCGTCGGCCTGGAGGCGGTCCGTTTCGTCCTGCGGAGGGTTGCGGGGGCCCTCGCGGCGCAGCTCGACGGGAGGGGCTCGGCGGCGGGACGCGCCCGGCTGACACTCACGCTGGACCCGACGTTCCAACCGGGCCGGCTCCCGCTCCCCGGCGAGGGCCTCCGGCAGCGGTTCGTGGAGCAGCGGCTCCCGGAGCCCTCCGCGGACTCGGAGGCGCTGGAACGGCTTCTCCTCGCGCGGCTCGAGAAGGACCCGCCCGCCGCGCCGATCTCGCGCCTGGACCTGGAGCTGCTCGACGTCGTGCCCGCCGCCGGCCACCAGCTCGCGCTCTTCGTCCCCCAGGCGAATGCGGCCGCCCGGCTCGGCTGGCAGCTCGCCAGGCTGGCCGTTCGCTACGGCGAGGGTCGGGTGGGTCGGCTCGCGCTGGCCGACCCCGAGGCGCCGCTGCCCGAGGCGCGCTGGACGTGGCGGCCCGTGGCCGCCGATGGCATGGAGCCGGCCCCATGACGCGCCTCCTGCGCGAGCACCCGGCCGTGGAAGTGGAGCTGGACGACGCGGGCCGCCTGGTCGCGATCCGCTGGGCCGGCCGCCGCGAGCCGGTGGAGGTCTGCACGCGCTGGCGTGTCGACGAGGCGTGGTGGGGTCGCCCGATCGCGCGTGACTATTTCAAGGTCGTCGGGAGCCAGTGGCTCGCCCTCGTCTACCTGGATCGCGTGGACGGCTCGTGGCACCTTGAGCGGCTCTACGACTGACGCCTTCCGCCGTCGTGCGTCCGGGACACCGATCTCGTCGGCCGGCATCCCGCGTCGGGCCGCCGCCCTCGTCGGCCGGCATCCCGCGTCGGGCCGCCGCCCGCGTCAGGCCGCCGCCCGCGTCAGGCCAGCAGGAGGGTCAGCGCGGCGGGCTTCGCGCCGGACGCGCCCGCCGCGACGAGGACGATGATCAGGCCCACCAGGACCAGCGCCAGGAGGCCGGCACCCAGCCACTCGCGTGCGGTCGGTCCCATGCCGCGCTCCTTTGCTCGGGTCCGCCGGGTCAGGGCCGGAGGCAGTCCGCTCATAGTAGACGGTGGCGCGACGCATGCCGTGCTTGGCATGCCAGCCTTCCTCATCCGCCGCTCGTGCCCGGACCCCCAGCACCGGGCGATGGGTCGTGCCGTCCGATTCGCCGCGGAGTGCCCGCGGCGGCTGCGAGGGGTGAAGCGGCCGCAGACCTTGACGAAGATAGAACAGGTGTTCTATCGTTGTGGGCACCCCGCCGGCCGCGACGGCCGCGCCGCCGTCCCTCCTCGATGGTGTCACCGGTCGTGCCATGCCCCCGTCGTATGCCGAGCTCCACGCGCACACGAACTTCTCCTTCCTCGACGGCGCCTCGCCGCCCGCGGATCTCGTCGCGCGGGCCGTGGAGCTGGGCCTCTCGGGCCTTGCCGCCACGGACCACCAGGGCCTTTACGGGGTTGTCCGGTTCGCGACGGCGGCAGAGGAGGCGGGCCTCCACCCGGTCATCGGGGTGGAGGTGGAGCTCACCGATCCGCTGGTCCCGGACCCGGACGGGCTGGTCATCCCGGGTCGCCGGCCAGCCCACCGAGGTCACCCGTCGCCGCCCGGTGGCGGCGGGGTCCGACGGCCTCTCGCGGGCCTGCCCACCCGGCCGCTCCCGGAGCGTGCGCGCCTGCCCGGCCATCGGGCGGCGACGAAGGAGGACCACCGCGGCATCGGGGTGGCCCAGCGGGGACCGCACCTCGTGCTGCTCGCCAGGAACGCGGCCGGGTACCGGAGCCTCTGCCGGCTCCTGAGCCGCGCGAACCTGGCCGGGACCAAGGCCGCGCCCCGGCTCTCCCAGGCACTGCTCGCGGGCCACGTGGAGGGGCTGGTGGCGCTCTCGGGCTGCCGGGAGAGTGAGCTGGCGCGGCGGCTCCGGGCGGGGGACCGGGCAGGGGCGCGCGCCGTCGCCCGGGAGTACGCGCGCCGCTTCGGCGGCCCCGGCGAAGACGTCGCGGGGGCCGGCTTCGTGATCGAGCTCGCCCATCACCTCCTGCCGGACGACGACTGGCTCGTGGCGGAGTCCGCGCGCCTGGCCGCCGAGCTCGGCCTCCCGGTCGTCGTCACGAATGATGTCCACTACGCGCGCCCGGAGGATCGCGAGCTTCACGATGTGCTGACGGCGATTCGCCACGGCCGGAGCCTCGAGACGCTCGCCGACCTGCGCACCCCCAGCGGGGAGCACCATCTCAAATCCGCGGCCGAGCTCGCGGCCCTCCCTCCCGGTGACCCGGCCACGTCGGACCGGCAGACCGTGCACGCCTGGGCAGAGGGGCTCGCCAACGCGGGAACCCTCGCGGCGGCCTGCACGGTGGACCTCGGCTTCGAGCGCTACCGCTTTCCCGGCTTCACGGTCCCGGGCGGCGAGACGCCGTTCTCGTACCTCGTGGAGCTCTGCCACGGGGGGATCCGGCGCCGCTATCACCCCGTGACGCCGGCGGTGGTGCGCCAGCTCGCCCACGAGCTCGACGTCATCGAGCGGACCGGCCTGGCCGAGTTCTTCCTCATCTGCTGGGACCTGATGCGCTTCGCGAAGGAACGCCGGATACCCGCCCAGGGGCGCGGGAGCGCCGCGGACTCGATCGTCGCGTACGTGCTCGGGATCACCCGGGTGGATCCCATCCGCCACAACCTCCTCTTCGAGCGGTTCATCAACGAGGGCCGGACCACCTACCCCGACGTGGACATCGACTTCTCCTCGGCTCGCCGCGAGGAGGTGATCCAGTACGTCTACGAGCGCTACGGCGCCGAGCACACCGGGATGGTCTGCAATCTCGTCACGTACCGGGCGCGATCGGCGGTCCGCGAGGTTGGCACCGCGCTCGGCTTCCCGCGTCCCCTCGTGGACCGGGTCGCAAAGGCGCTGGAGACGTACGACTCGGTGATGGTCCGGCGGGACCTGGAGGCCGACGGCGGCTTCGCGGAGTTCTTTCGTCGGCCCGGCGAGACCCGCGACGGCGATGCCTCGGCCGCTCGCGCGGGTGCGCGCGGGCTCGTCGACGGCATGGGGCAGCTCAGCGCCCACCCGCAGGGTAGGCGTCCCCGTGCGGGCTCGCCAGGGGAGGGGATGCCCGGAGGCTCGAGGCCGGCGATCCGTCCCGGCAGCCCATCCGACGACGAGGGTGGCCCCGGCGACTCTCCCGCCAGCGTCGCCTGGCTTGCGCGCGGCGGCCCCGGAACGGTCGACGGCCGCGCGATCGACACGGAGTCGGGAGCCCTCGCGCCGCCCCCGCGCTCGGTGGACCGGCTCGGACGGCCCAGGCACTGGGATCCGACGCCGGCTCGCGGCCCGACGCCGGTGAGCCCCGGGCTGCCGGCCCGGTCGCACGCCGGGAGCGTGGCCGACCTCTCGCCGTGGGAGCGCTGGCTGGAGCTGTGCGGGCGGATCGACGGCTTTCCTCGCCATCTGAGCATCCACACCGGCGGCATGCTCGTCACCGCCGCGCCGCTCATCGACATCGCGCCACTGGAACGCGCCACCATGCCGGGCCGGGTCGTCGTCCAGTTCGACAAGCGGGATGTGGAGACGCTCAAGCTCATCAAGCTGGATCTGCTGGGTCTCGGGATGCTCGCCGCGATGGACGAGACGCTTGCCCTCGTGGAGCACGACTGCGCGACGTGCGTGGACCTCGACCGGCTCCCGGAGGAGATTCCCGAGGTCTTCGCGATGCTCCAGGCGGCCGACACGGTGGGCGTCTTCCAGGTGGAGAGCCGGGCCCAGATGCAGACGCTCCCGAAGTCGCGCCCGAGCTGCCTGGATGACCTGGTGGTGGAGGTCGCGATCATCCGGCCGGGCCCCATCCAGGGGAATGCCGTCCACCCGTACCTGCGCCGCAGGCAGGGGCTGGAGCCGGTGACCTACCTGCACCCGTCGCTGGAGCCGATCCTCCGCGATTCGATGGGCGTGATCCTCTACCAGGAGCAGGTGATGCGGATCGCGATCGAGGTTGCCGGGTTCTCGCCCGGCGACTCGGACGGGTTCCGCCGCGCCATGGGAACGTGGCGCTCCAGCGCGGAGATGGAGAAGCTCCACGCGCGATTCGTGGATGGCTGCGTGCGTGTCGCGGGAATGCCGCGGGTCGACGCGGAGGAGCTCTACCGCGGGGTCGCCGGCTTTGCCAGCTTCGGGTTCGCCAAGAGCCACGCCGCGGCGTTCGCCCGGACGGCCTACGAGTCGGCGTTCCTCAAGCTCTTCTACCCCGCCCAGTTTCTCGTCGGCCTGGTCAACGCCCAGCCGATGGGCTTCTACCCGGTTGAAGTGCTCGTGAACGACGCGAAGCGCCACGGCGTCGCGGTCCTCCCCGTGGACATCAACGCGTCCTTCCACCGGACGGCCACCGAGTGGGTGGGCCGGCCCGGCTGGGCGCTCGCGGGAACGGCCGGCGACGATGGGCGCCACGATGGCGACCACGGGGAGCCGCTCCCGGGCGATGCCGGGATCGACGCGCGGCCGCGCCCGGTCCGCTCATCTGCCTGCGTCATCCCAGCCTCGGCGGCGCGCGAACGATGGTCGGCGGAGAGCGCCGTGGGCTGGGGCGTTCGCCTGGGCCTCCACCTCGTGAAGGGTATCGGCGAAGAGCACGCCGCCCACCTCGATGCGGAGCGGGCGCGCGGTCCGTACGCGTCGCTGCCGGACGTCGTGGAACGGACCCGCCTCCCGGAGGAGGTGCTCGAGCGGCTGATCAGGGCGGGTGCGCTCGACTCGCTGGGCCGGCCGCGTCGCGAGCTCCTCTGGCAGCTGCGGGAGGTGGCACGACCCGCGAAGGGAACGCCCAGGGGGGGCGGCCGGGTCGCCGGCCGGCCCCTGGATCTGCGGCTCCCGGCCACGCCGACGCCGGACCTCCCGCCACTCACGGAGCTGGAGAGGCTCGGCGACAGCTACGCGATCCTGTCGCTCGACGCACGACGCCAGGTGATCGGGCTCTTCCGCCCGGCGCTGGGGCGGGTCGGAGCGGTGACGAACGCGGCGCTCGCGGAGCGTCGACCCGGACCCGTGCGGGTCGGTGGCCTGGTCGTGACCCGCCAGCACCCCATGACCGCGAAGGGGACCGTCTTCCTTGCCCTGGAGGACGAGACCGGGATGGTCAACGTCACGCTCTGGCCGGACACGTGGGCGCGCCTGCGGGGCGTGGTGCGGCGGAACGCCCTCCTCGTGGTCGACGGGAGCCTGCAGCGGGAATCGAGTGTCGTGAACGTGGTGGCCCACGAGATTGGGCCGCTGGTCGAGGTGACCCGCCCCGCCGGAGGTCCCGCCCGGCCGGACGGCGTGCGTCAGCTCGGCCACGCCGGCATGCGCCGACTGGGCTGACGGCCAGCGGGTTGTCCCGCCCTCGACTTGCACCCCAGCCGCGGACGCAGCCGGCGGTCGGTCAGCGGCGCTTTGCCTTCGCGGGGGCCTGCCGGCTTGGGCTCGACATCGCAAGGAACCGGCGGTAGAAGCCGGAGAACGCACCGACAAGGATGCCGAAGGGCACCGACGTGACGATCGCGTTCACCACCACCCCGACCTTCTGGTCCGTGGTCATGACGTACGTGAACCCGAGGCCCGTCTGAACCGAGTTCGTGAAGACCCCGAAGAGGAGGGAATACGCGGCCGCGTTGGCGAGCGCGACGATCCCGCCCACGAGCCAGGCGCCGCGCGGCGCGAGCATCCCGCCGAAGAAGGGGAGGATCATCGGCGGCGGCTGGAGCGCCAGGCTGCCCAGGAGCACCACGATCGGGTTCGCCGAGACCCCAGGGATGAAGAACAGCGCTGTGATCGCCACGATCACGGCGAGGGGCACCCACAAGGCTTTCGAGTGGATCGCGACCGCGGGCAGCGCACGGATGTCGGCCAGGACGTCCGCGGGCGCCGCGGCGCGCCGAAGCCCGGCCATGAAGCCGGGCCGAGGCGGCGCCGCGACACGTCGGGACGTTGGCCCCGCCTCTGATCGCTTTGCACGGCTGCCGCGCGGGGTCGCCGCCGCTGTCGGCCGCTCTTCCTCGGCCTCGTCGATCTCGAGATCAGGGACCTCGACGGCTCCGGCGATGGAGCGGTGACGGCGGCGCGCTTCGGCGCGCTCGGTCCTCTTCGCGCGGGCCACGAATCCTCCTGGGTCGGCTCGTTGGGGCGGCGGGGCGTGCCGCGTCGAGCATGGTAACCCGGCGGCGCATAAGGGATCGATGAGCGGCGCGTGGTAAACCCGGCAGGCCGCCGCTATCCGTACGCACCGCCCGCCGGCAAACCTCCGCCGCCACCGCTCCGCCGGGAGGTCGTCCATGCGTGCCCCGAGGAGCGCCGCGCTCGGCGCGGTCGCCAGCCTTCTCTTCCTTGTGACGTTGTCCGGCGGCCCGCCGCGGGCTGGAGCGACGCCTCCGGCGGTCGTGAACCTGCGGCCCGCCGCCGCGGTCGCCTGGCCCCCGTCGACGGGGCTCCTCCTCGCCGAGGTCGTGACCGGGGGCGCGTCCGCCTCCGATGAGTACGTCGAGATCACGAACGCCGGGCCCGTCCCGGCGGACCTGGCGGGGATGGAGCTCGTCTACGTCACGTCGTCGGGCTCCACCGTCACGAGAAAGGCGGCGTGGGGCCAGCTGGAGCTCCTTGACACGGGTCAGCACCTCTTGGTCGCGAACTCGCTCGGGGTGTTTGCCTCGGGTGCCGACGCGACCTACTCGGGCGGGTTTGCGGCCACCGGTGGCGCGCTCGTGCTCCGCGCCATCGGCGGAGCTCCGGTCGATGCCGTCGGCTGGGGCGACGCCGCAAACTCGTACGTCGAAGGCGCTGCTGCGCCCGCGCCCCCCGCCGGCCAGAGCATCGAGCGGCAGCCCGGCGGCACCGCCGGCAACATCACGGATACGAACCAGAACGCCGTGGACTGGGTCGTTCTCGCGGCGCCAGTCCCGCAGAACCTCGCGTCACCCCCGGCGCCGGAGCCGTCCTCCCCTCCGTCGCCTTCGCCGTCACCGGCACCTACGGCGACGCCTACGCCCAGCTCGGATCCCAGCCCGGCACCGACACCGACGCCTTCGCCGTCACCGGATCCCAGCCCGGCACCGACACCGACGCCGACACCGACGCCCAGCCCGGATCCAAGCCCGACGCCCTCGCCGACACCGACGCCCTCGCCGACGCCCACGCCCACGCCCACGCCGATCGAGACGGTCTCCGTCGCGGCAGCGCGCGCGTCCGTCGATGGGGCAACCGTCACGGTCGAGGGCGTCCTGACGGCTCCGCTCGGGCTCCTCGACGCCGGGCGTGCGGGCTTCCTCCAGGACGGCACGGCGGGGATTGCGCTCTATGCCGCGTCGGCCGTCGACCCGCTGCCGGCGGGATCGCTCGTTCGCGTCGCCGGTGTCGTGGACGACCGCTACGGCGAGCGCACGATCCGCGTCTCCGGCTCCCCAACCGTGCTGGCTGTCGGCCCCGTGCCGGTCGCGACCGAAATCGCCACCGGTGCCGCGGCCGAACCGCTCGAGGGGCTGCGCATCCGTGTGCAGGGAACGGTGGTGGACACGCCGACGGTCCTCTCCGACGGGCCGGCGGTGACGCTCGATGACGGGTCGGGCGCGCTCCGCGTCGTCTTCGCGGGCGATGCCGCCGGGCTCGTGCCGGCTCGCGGCAGCCTCGTCTCCGTGGCCGGCCCGCTGGGGCAGCGCGACTCATCGGGCACCGGCGCGGGCGGGTACCGGCTGTTCGTCGTGGATCCATTCGACGTCGTCCTGGGGACCGCGCCCTCGCCCTCGCCATCCCCCACCGAGGAGCCCGGCGCGTCCCCTTCACCCGATCCGAGCGCTGACCCGTCACCGACACCGACACCGACGACGATGCCGAGCCCCTCTCCGGTCCCGTCACCTTCGTCGGGGGGTGACCCCGTGACCATCGCGTCCGTGCGCGGCAGGACGATTGGGACCACGGTCCACGTTCGCGGCGTCGTCACGGCCGAGCCGGGTCGGGTCGGGCTGCCCGTCCTCGGTGTCGTCGCCGATGAGAGCGGCGCCGTCTTCGTCCGGTTTCCCGCGGGCGTCGCACCGGCCCGCGGAGCGCTGCTTGACGTCGTTGGCCGCCTGGCCGACCCATACGGGCAGCTGGAGATCAGGCCCGCGTCGGCCGGCGTGCAGCTCATCGGCCTGGCATCGCTCCCGGATTCGCTCCCGATCGGAGCTGCATCGCTCGGCGAGCTCGTGGAAGCTCGCCTGGTCACGCTCGACGCGACGCTCGATGCTGCGATCGTCCGCGAGTCGAGCGGCGACCTCGTGCTCCGACTGGTGGACGCGACCGGGGCAGCGTTTCGCGCTCGCGCCACCCGCGCCAGCGGTCTCGAGACGGGACTTGCTCAACGCGGGGACCGCGTGCATCTGGTCGGCATCGTGGGTCAGCGCGCGTCGGCTCGTGGGCAGCTCGATGGCTATCGGATCTGGCTGCGCGATGCAGGCGATGTGAGCCGCCTGCCAGCTGCCGCGCCGAGCCCCGCGCCCACGGCGCGTCCGGGGCCCGGTGCGTCTTCCCCGGCGGTCGTGACGGTCGCGGATGCGCTCCGCCTCGGCAGCGGGAATGTGGCCGTGGAGGGTGTCGTCACCGTCGCAACCACGCTGCTCGATTCGACGGGTCGCCGCTCGGTGATCCAGGACGCGACCGCCGCCGTCGAGATCCTGGTCCCACGCGACGCGTCCACGCCACGCCCGGGGGACCGCGTTCGCGTGGTCGGGACGCTCGGACGTGCCTATGGCGCTCCGCGGATCACCGCCGGAACTCTGACCGTCCTGGGACACGTCGCGGAGCCGGCCCCGGTCGCCCTGGCCGGGCAGCCTTCGAGCGCCCTGGAATGGCGACTCGTCGTGATCGAAGGCGTCGTCAGCGACCAGCGACGCCTCGGCGACCGCTGGCGCGCCGAGATCGAGGTTTCTGGCGGGCCGGTCCCGGTCGCGGGGCTGCCCGGGGCCGGGATTCCCGCCACGGCCCTCGTCGAGGGCAACCGCGTTCGCGTCGTCGGGATCCTGCGACGGCCGAACCCGGCCGCCGCAGATCAGCGCTTCGTGGTCGTCCCGCGCTGCGCGGCCGACATCCGGATCATCATCCGGTCGACCGCGCCAGCGGGCGCTTCATCCTCGGGGACGATCGCGGCTCGGCCAGGCGCATCCGTCATCTCGACGGCGCTCGGCGGGGGCGGGGCCGGCGGCGAAACGGCGACCCTCGTGTCGGCCGACGTGGCCGACCTCGCACGATTCGCCGGGCGCGCCGTGCGCGTGGGCGGCCTCGTCGCCGCGGTTAACGCCACGGGGCTCGTCCTGGACGACGGCACGGGCAGCGCGCGCCTCGACCTCGTCGGGGCCGCACGGTCGCTGCTGCCGCTGATCGGTCCCGGGGATGCGATCGGCGCGACCGGGCTCGTCCAGACAGGCACGTCGCCGACGATCCGGGTGACCGACCCCGCCGCCCTCGTGCGCCTCGGTGACCTTGGCGAAGCGTTTCCGATCGCAGGCAGCGACGCCCCGGAAGGCGGCGAGGTCGCCCTTCAGGACGGTCCCCCCGGAGCCGACTCGACGTTGCCGACCGCCACGCGGAGGCCGGACCCGTGGGGGACAGGCGGTGCGGCCACGCTGGTGCCGATGACGGCAGGTGCCGGCTCGCTCGGCGCGCTCGTCGCCGCCGGAGGGACGTTCGTGATGGTCCGGCGGCGGCGAGATCGGCGAATCACCCGCGCGCGCATCGCCCGACGCCTGGCCGAGCTGGGCGCCCCGGCGGCCCCCGATCTCGCCCCGCCGGGTGCCCAGTCTGGCGCCGTGGTGGAAACGCCGGGCGACTGCGTGCCGAAATCGGCCGATTTCGTGCGGGAATCGGCTTGACGCTCGGATGCGGCGCGGACTACCGTTGCGCGAGTTCGCGCCGCCCCGGATCTGTGGGGATCGACAAGACCACCCAGATGGCTGCGCCGAACCCGTATCGCTCGTAACGGACGAGCGTCGGGCGAGGGGCCCGACGACGTCCACCGTGACGAAAGGGAGGCTCCCGGAGTGGCCGAGGCGTATTGCGTCAAGTGCAAGGCAAAGCGCGAGATGAAGAACCCGCAGCAGATCACCATGAAGAACGGCAAGCCCGCCACCCAGGGCACCTGCCCGGTCTGCGGCACCAAGATGTTCCGCATCGGCGGCTGACCGCACCTCGCGCGATCGATCGAGCCCTCGTCGGTTACGGCGGGGGCTCGATCCATGTCTGGGCCCGGCCGGATTGCGGCGAGTGCACCCGACGGTGACTGTGCCCCACCGCGACTGCGCCCCGCGACGAGAGCCGCCCCCGGGCGACCGTGCCCCCGCGGTGACGGCACCCACGACGAGGCTTCCCCGAAGCGGGCGGGCCGTTCGGACCGCGAGGGTGGGACGCTCGGCCCGACGGACCTGCCTGGGGTGCTTGGTAGAATGGGTGCGGTTCCTGCCGCATCCTCGAGGTCCAGTGCTCCCACGGCCAGCTCCTGCCCCCGACTTCGGGGGCGTTCTGTCATGCGCCGCCGCTGACCGGCGGGTCTGCGGGAGTGCCCGTTGGCGCCGGAGCGTGACCTCGTCTCCCCCTGGGCGGTCGGCGGTCGTTCCCTCGATCGGCGCGGCGGCACCGCTCCCGCATCTCCCGGCACTTCTTCCGGCCGCGGCTGTCGCGGGCGGGCTCAACCGATCCATCTAGCCGCAAAGCGGAGGTTCGAGACATGTCCGTACGCGTGGGCATCAACGGGTTCGGTCGCATCGGCCGCCAGTCCCTCAAGGCGCTCATCGAGCGCGCCCCTGACATCGAGGTCGTCGCCGTCAACGACATCGTGGACGTGCCGATGAACGCGCTCCTGTTCAAGCACGATTCCACCTATGGCGCGTACGCGGGGACGGTCGACCACACCGAGGACGCGATCATCGTGGACGGCCACGAGATCAAGGTGCTCCAGATAGGCGATCCGTCGCAGCTGCCGTGGAAGGCGCTTGGCGTCGACATCGTCATCGAGTCGACTGGGCGATTCACGGACGCTGACAAGGCGCGGGCTCACCTCGATGCCGGTGCGAAGAAGGTGCTCATCAGCGCCCCCGCCAAGAAGGAGGACGTGACGATCGTCCTCGGCGTGAACGACGCGGCCTACGACCCGGCGAAGCACAACGTGATCAGCAACGCCAGCTGCACGACGAACTGCCTCGCCCCGGCCGCCAAGGTCGTCCACGACGGGTGGACCATCCGCCGCGGCCTCATGAACACGATCCACTCGTACACGAACGACCAGAAGATCCTGGACGTCGCCCACAAGGACCCGCGACGGGCCCGCGCAGCCGCCCTGAACATCATCCCGACCACGACGGGCGCCGCGAAGGCCCTCGCCCTGGTGATTCCCGATCTCAAGGGCAAGTTCGACGGGTTCAGCCTTCGCGTTCCCACCCCGACGGTCTCAGTCGTCGACTTCACCGCGGAGCTCGAGCGGGAGACCAGCGTCGAGGAGCTCAACGCCGCCTTCCGGGCCGCCGCGGCGGGGCCGATGAAGGGGATCCTCGGCGTCAGCGACGAACCGCTCGTGAGCACCGACTTCCGCGGCGACACGCGCTCCTCGATCATCGACAGCGCATGCACGATGGTCCTGGGCGGCAACTTCGTGAAGGTCATCGCGTGGTACGACAACGAGTGGGGCTACAGCTGCCGCGTCGCCGACCTCGTGAAGCTCATCGCCGAGCGGCTCTGATCGCCGGCGCGATCCGTCGGCTCCGTACCCCCCGCTAGCAGAGGCAGCAGCCTGCCATGGACAAGCGATCGGTTCGCGACCTCGACGCGTCGGGCAAGCGCGTCTTCGTCCGCGTCGACTTCAACGTGCCGCTCAAGGACGGGCAGGTCACCGATGACACCCGGATCCGGGCGGCAATTCCCACCATCAAGTACCTGATGGACCAGGGTGCCAGGGTGATCCTGGCCAGCCACCTGGGCCGGCCCGACGGCAAGGTCCAGGACGGCCTCCGGCTTCGGCCGGTGGCCGAGCGGCTCTCGGCGCTTCTTCGGGTCAGCGTTCCCTGCACCGGCGATGCGCTGGGGCAGGGAACGGAGGACGCCGTGCGCCGGCTCAAGCCGGGCGAGGTCCTCCTGCTCGAGAACCTCCGCTTCCACCCGGAGGAGGAGAAGAACGACCCGGAGTTCGCGAAGGCGCTCGCCTCGTACGCCGACGTCTACGTGAACAATGCGTTCGGGACCGCCCATCGGGCCCACGCATCCACGTACGGCGTCGCCCAGATCCTCCCGGCGTACGCCGGGTTCCTGATGGAGAAGGAGATCACCTATCTCTCCCGCCTCGTCGAGGACCCGGAGCGGCCGTATGCCGCGATCATCGGCGGCGCGAAGGTCTCCGACAAGATCAAGGTCCTCGTCAACCTGCTCAGCAAGGTGGACGTCCTGATCGTCGGCGGCGGAATGGCCAACACGTTCCTGCTCGCCCAGGGCAAGGCCGTCGGCAAGAGCCTGGCCGAGCCGGATCGCGTGGAGGACGCCCAGCGGATCATGGCGGCGGCCGAGGCGGCCGGCGTCAAGTTGATCCTCCCCGTCGACGTGGTGATCGCCAAGGAAGTCACGCAGGGCTCCGAGTACAAGACGCTCTCGACCGAGAAGCTTCCTGCCAGCTGGCACATCGTCGACGTCGGCAAGGCATCCCTGGCCCTGATGGCCTCCGCGCTCGAGGGTGCGAAGACCATCTTCTGGAACGGCCCGCTCGGCGTGTTCGAGATCCCGGCCTTCTCGACCGGCACGAAAGCGATGGCCAGCCTCCTCGCGGAGATGGCCGACCATGGCGCCACCGTCGTGGTGGGCGGCGGCGACTCGGTCGCGGCGGTCACCCAGCAGGGGCTCGCCTCCAAGATGACCCATATCAGCACGGGCGGCGGGGCGTCGCTCGAGCTGCTCGAAGGGCGGACGCTGCCCGGAATCGCGATCCTGCCGGACCGTGATCCCGCCGGAACCGCAGGGAGTGCATCGTGAACACGGAGATCGAGCTCATCGAAGCTCGCGAGATCCTCGACTCCCGGGGCAACCCGACCATCGAGGTCGACGTCGTCCTCGCGGACGGCGCCGTCGGCCGGGCCGGCGTGCCCTCGGGCGCGTCAACGGGCGTCCACGAGGCCGTCGAGCTGCGCGACGGCGACAAGTCCCGGTTCGGCGGCAAGGGTGTCCTCAAGGCGGTCGCAAACGTCCGCGAAACCATCGCCCCCGCCCTCCTGGGCGCCGACGCCGCCGATCAGCCCGGCATCGACGCCGCGCTGATCGAGCTCGATGGAACCCCGAACAAGGCGAATCTCGGGGCAAATGCCATCCTCGGCGTCAGCCTCGCCTGCGCGCACGCGGCGGCAGCCGCCCACGACCTGCCGCTCTACCGGTACCTCGGCGGCGCGGGGGCCCGGATCGTCCCGGTCCCGTTCTTCAACATCCTCAACGGCGGCAAGCACGCCGTGAACTCCACGGATTTCCAGGAGTTCATGGTCGCGCCGATCGGGCGGCCGACGTTCGCCGAGGCGTTCCGGGCCGGCGCGGAGGTCTTCCATGCCCTCCGCGGGATCCTTCACGATGGCGGCTTCTCGGTCGGACAGGGTGATGAGGGCGGCTTCGCCCCGTCGCTCCCGTCGAACGAGGCGGCGGTCGAGGTGATCCTCAAGGCGATCGAGAAGGCCGGCTACCGACCGGGAGAGGACGTCGCGATCGCGCTCGACCCGGCGACAAGCTCGATCCTCGTCGACGGGACCGGCAGCGGCGACGTTGTCGGCCGGTACCTCCTGGAGCGCGAGGGCAGGACCCTCGACTCCGGCGAGATGGTCGACCTGTGGGAGCGCTGGATCGCGAAGTACCCGATCATCTCCCTGGAGGACGGCCTCGCAGAGGACGACTGGGCCGGCTGGAAGGAGCTGACCGCGCGTCTCGGCAAGAAGGTCCAGCTCGTCGGTGACGACATCGTGGTGACGAACCCGGCGATCATCGCCCGCGCCATCGAGGAGACGGCGATGAACTCCGTCCTGATCAAGCTCAACCAGATCGGGACGCTCACCGAGACCATGGCGGCGATCGAGATGGCCCGCCGCGCCGGCTGGACCTGCCAGGTCAGCCACCGCTCCGGCGAGACCGAGGACACCTCGATCGCCGACTTCGTCGTGGCAATGGGGACCGGCCAGATCAAGACCGGAGCCCCTTCGCGATCCGAGCGCGTTGCGAAGTACAACCGGCTCCTCCGGATCGAGGAAGAGCTCGGCGACGGTTCCGTGTACCTGGGCCGGTACGCCCTGGCAGGCGCGCCCCCGGTTCGCCCGTGACGTTGGCGCTGCTCATGGCCCCGGCCGGCTTGCCGGCCGGGGCCATGCATTCCCGGGCTGCGGACGCCGTGGGCAACGCCCTTGGGGAGCTCCCATGAGCCGCGTCCTGGGCCGGTATCTGGATCCTGGGGCGATCTTCGCCGGGTGGGTCGGCGTGGGCATGGCAATGACGATCGCCGTCAGCTTCCTGCTGGTGATCCCCATCGAGCCCGTGTTCTGGCTGTTGTCCCCGCTCGCCGGAGTCCTGATCGGCTACTACGCGAACGCCAGGTCTGACCGGCGCGCAGGCCCCTGGCGGCGAATCCTGGTGAACGGGATCTACGCGTCGCTGCTCACCACCGTCACGCTCGCCGCGCTGTTCGTGGGCACCAAGGCGATCTTCTTCTACGCCGATGACGGCTATCGGGACGCGAGTCAGGGCGGACCGATCGCGGGGTGCATGTCGGGCGCGGACTGCGTCTACCAGCGGTACCTCGCCGAGGAGGGAAAGGCCGCGCAGTTCGAGAAGGCCGGCGTCACGAACGTCGCATCGTTCACCGCGTTCTACTGGCGCGAACAGCTCGGGACAACGGGGACGGTCGCGGTCCTGTGCCTCGTCGGCGGCGTGTTCGGGGCCGCGATGTACGGGTTCGCGCGACCGAAGGCGCCGCGTCCCTCCGCCACGTCCGGAGCTCCAGCCGCCTGAGCCGCAGGTCCGGCGGGGACACTCGGCCCGGGTGTGGCTCGCTGCTGGGTGCGTCGGCCCAGGGTTCAGGCGCCGACCGCCAGCAGGATCGCCCCCATCGCGATGGACGCGGCTCCCGCGAGGCGCCAGGCCGCGCCCTCCCGCTCGCCCATGCGCACGACTCCCCACCCGGCGGCCAGCACGGTCGCCGACTCGCGGAGGGGCGCGACGCCGGCCAGCGGGGCGATCGCGAGGGCGGTGAGGACAAGCGTGTAGCCGGCGATCATGAGGAGCCCCGATCCGAGAGGCCGCCACCAGCCAGGATCGCGCGGGCTGCCGGGGGCGGGTCGAGGACCGACAATGCTCCTCGGTGCCATGCCGAGGACGACCGCGAGCATGGCGCTCCCGCCGGCGAAGATCAGCCAGCCGTAGAGCCAGGCCGGTCCTGTTCGGGCCCCGAGCCGGTCCAGGAACGTGTACGCGGCGATCAGGCCGCCGATTGCCAGCGCGGGTCGCAGGGACCGCCGGGCGGCCCCCGGGATCACTGCGGCGAGCGTGCCGGCGAGGAGGAACACGACGCCCGTCAGCTGGAGTTCCGAGAGCCGCTCTCCGAGAACCACAAGCCCCAGGAGCGCTCCCAGGAGCGCTGCCGATCCCCTGGCCACCGGGTAGACCGTCGAGAGATCGCCGCCGCGATAGGCCACGCCGAGGCTGATCCAGTACGCGACCTCGAAGGCGGCCGAGGTCGCCGCGATCGGCCATGCGCTCCCGCCCAGCCCGGGCCGGCCCTGTGCAAGCCAGAGCGCGGCCGCCATCGGGGTCGCGGCCGCCGTGCCGAGCCAGACCGCGCGCGCAGTGGCGCGGAGCGGGTCGCCGGACCCCTTGACGGCAGCGTTCCATGTGGCATGGAGCAGCGCGGCAACCAGGACGAGCGCGGTCGCGGCCAGCGGCATCGCGCGAGTGTATGTGGCCGAGGGGCACGGGGCGCGCGCCGCCGTCGCACGGCCCCGGAATCGTTCGACCCCGGGCGGCGGGGCCCGGGGTCGAACCAAGATGCGGGGGGCTGGCACCGGCGGAACCGGCGCCGGAACGCTATTCGGCCTTCTTCTTCGGCTCTGCCTTGGCCTTGGCTGGCGCCTTGGCCTTGGCGGCGGGTGCCTTGGCCTTGGCGGCGGCTGCCTCCGAGGTCGCAGTCTTTGTCTTCGGTGCCGCCTTCGCGACAGCCTTCGGCTTCGCGGCCGTCTTGGCCGCCGCGGCCTTTGCCGCTGGCGTCGCGTCGGTGGCCGGCGCGGCCTTCGACACCACGCGCGGTCGGGTTCGGGGAGCCGCGACCGGTGTTGCGGGCGCCGCCTTCGTCGACTCGACGTCGGTCCGACCGGCCCGCGCGATCGCGGCCTTGGCCTTCCCGGCTGCCGTCTGGGCGCCCTTCGCCTTCGCGGCCTTGCCGGCCGCAATGCGTGCCTTGGCGGCCTTCGCCGCGGCCGCGGTGCCGGTGATCTTGGTGATCTTGGCGGCGGTCTGGACGGATGCACCGCCGATCGCGGCCGCCACCTTGCGGGCCAGGCGTGACTTGCGCCGCGCAGCCGTGTTCGGATGGAGGGCGCCGACTTTGGCGGCCTTGTCGAGCGCGCTCATGGCCTCGGCGAGCGAGACGGTCGCGTCGCCCTCGACCTGGCCGGTCGCGATCTTGAGGGTCTTGGTGACGAGGGTCTTGGCCTTCGTGCGCCGCGGGGCGTTGATCGCCTCGCGACGTTCGGCCTGACGGACCCGCTTCAGGCCGGACGGCGTCCGTGTGCCGGTCCAGCCGCGGGGCGAGTGAGCCACTGGCGTACGTTCCTCTGGTGGGGAAGGATTAGCTTGAGAGAGAGGTGCCGCGCAGCGGGAGAGGACACCGCGACGGCGCGACCGCGAATGGTACCAGACGCACAGGCGAGCGGCCAGCGGCGGAGCTCCGAGAGCCCCACGACGTCGCGCTCGCCCGGCCAACGGGGTCGGCTACACTCGCCTCCCGATGTCGATTCCCCAGTCCCGCCTGCGCAACTTCTCGATCATCGCCCATATCGATCACGGCAAGTCGACGCTCGCGGATCGGCTGCTCGAGCAGACCCACACCATCGATCCGCGCCAGATGACCAGCCAGGTGCTCGACTCGATGGACCTCGAGCGCGAGAAGGGCATCACGATCAAGGCGCGCGCGGTCCGACTCGAGTACGCGGCCGCGGACGGCCTGGTGTACGGCCTCAACCTGATCGACACGCCGGGCCACGTCGACTTCTCCTACGAGGTGAGCCACAGCCTCCAGGCCTGCGAGGGAGCCGTCCTGGTGATCGATGCCTCGCAGGGGATCGAGGCGCAGACGCTTGCCAATGTCCACCTCGCGCTTCGCGCCGGCCTGGTGATCGTGCCCGTCATCAACAAGATCGACCTGCCGTCCGCGCAACCCGACGTGGTCATGGAGGAGCTGGAGAACGTCCTTGCGATCCCCCGGGAAGAGGTGCTGCTGGCGTCCGCGAAGGAGGGACGGGGCATCATCGAGATCCTCGAGGCGATCGTGGCGCGCGTGCCGCCTCCGCCGGGCAGCCCGCGCGCCCCATTGCGGGGGCTCGTCTTCGATTCGCACTACGACCAGTACAAGGGCGTGGTGACGTACGTTCGCCTGTCGGAAGGGACGATCCATGAGCACGCACGAATCCGCCTGATGGGCTCCGGCGCGGAGGCCGAGATCCTCGAGCTGGGCGTCTTCCGCCCGCAGCTTGTCCCGGTGCGGGAGCTCACCGCGGGTGAGGTCGGCTACATCGCCACCGGGCTCAAGAGCGTCCGCGACGCGCAGGTGGGCGACACGGTCACCGATGCTGCTGCCCCTGCATCCGAGCCCCTGCCCGGCTACCTGCCGGCCAAGAGCCTGGTCTTCGCGGGGATCTACCCCATTTCGGGCGAGGACTACCCGCTGCTTCGCGACGCGATGGAGAAGCTCCACCTCAATGACGCCAGCTTCACGTTCGAGGCGGAAAGCTCGATCGCCCTGGGCTTCGGGTTTCGCTGCGGGTTCCTGGGTCTCCTCCACATGGAGATCGTCCAGGAGCGCTTGGAGCGCGAGTTCTCGCTGGAGCTGATCGCGTCGGCCCCGTCGGTGGAGTACCACGTCACGCCCATGGGGGACGGGCTGGTCCTCGCCGTCGACAACCCGGCCCTGATGCCCTCGGCCGGCGAGATCGAGATCATCGAGGAGCCCTGGGTGAAGCTCTCCGTGATCACGCCGTCGACCTACATCGGTCCGCTCATGGAGCTCTCCACGAATCGCCGCGGCACCTTCACGAGCATGGAATACCTTGACCCGACGCGTGTCCTGCTCGCCTTCGAGATGCCACTCGCGGAGCTGATCATCGACTACTTCGACCAGCTGAAGAGCCGCAGCCAGGGCTATGCCTCGATGGACTACGAGGAGATCGGCTACCGTCCTGCGCGGCTCGTCAAGCTTGATGTCCTGGTGAACGGCGAGCCGGTGGACGCGCTGTCGCTCATCGTGCACCGGGACAAGGCACAGACCGCCGGCCGGCAGCTCACCGAGAAGCTCAAGGAGCTCATCCCGCGCCAGATGTTCGAGGTGCCGGTGCAGGCCGCCGTCGGATCCACCGTGGTCGCGCGCGAAACCATCCGGGCGATGCGCAAGAACGTCCTCGCCAAGTGCTACGGTGGCGACATCACGCGCAAGCGGAAGCTGCTCGAGAAGCAGAAGGAGGGCAAGCAGCGGATGAAGCGCGTCGGCTCGGTCGAGATCCCGCAGGAGGCCTTCCTCGCCGTCCTGCGCATGGGCGAGTCCGGCTAGGCGCCGCGACCGTCGGTGGAGGTGCTGCTCCGGGACCTGGTCACGTTGGGCCTGACAGGCCTCCTGTGCCTCCTGCGCCTGGAGGCCGCCACCTTCGGTGCCGCCGAGTACGACGAGCCGGCGTCGGACGGTCCCCAGGCCGGCCTCCGGACGCGAGTCGCCTGGTACCTGCTGGGCCTGAGCCTGGTCGTGGTCGTGCTCCTGATCCACCCGGCGCCCGGCACCGAGCTGAAGCTGGGGCTGGGCGACCGAGGAGGTGCCCTTCTCGGCGGGTTTGGCCTCGGTGCGATCGGCACCGCGCTCGCCGCCTCCGTCGCCTGGCTCCGGTACGCGCGTCTCCGCATGCCGCCCCTCTGGTCGTACCCGGGCGCGGTCCTGAACGCGATCGGGACGGCCTTCATCGACGAGGCGACGTTCCGTGGCCTGGTGCTCGGCTTCCTCCTCCTGGCCGGTGTCCCATCGGACGTCGCCATCGTCATGCAGACGCTGCTGTACGTCCTGGCGACGCGGACCGGCGCTCCCGGTCGCAGCCGCTATGCCTTCGCGCTGGCCTTCTTCTTCGGGCTCGCGGGCGGCTGGGTGACCACGCTGACGGGCGGGATCGGCGCGGCATTCCTCGGGCATGCCATCACGCGGATCGCGGTCTTCGTGTGCACCGGCCACGCCGGCCAGCCGGCGCCCCGGGGCCACGAGGCCGAGGATTCCTGGGAGTTCCAGCGCTCGCCCGATGGATGGCGCCGAGCAGAACCGCCCGGCGAGGAGGCGCGCGCCGACTCATGACGACGCGCGATGCGCTGGTGCCCGCGGCCCCGGTCGCGCTGTACATCCACGTCCCGTTCTGTCGCTCGCTCTGCCCATACTGCGATTTCGTGGTGGTGGCCGGCGCGGCCGCCTCCGGTCCGCGAAGCCGCGTCGCCCGCTTCCGGGGCGCCGTCGCCACCGAGTTGGACCTCGTGGCGGACGCGCTCGACGCCGCGTTCGGCGAGCCAGGCTCCCCGACGCGCCCGGTCCTCGACACGATCTATCTCGGTGGCGGCACGCCGTCGCTGCTGCCCGCCGAGGCGGTCGCGGAGCTGCTCGGGAAGGTGGAGCGCCGGTTCGGGATCGCGCCCGGCGCAGAGGTGACGCTGGAGGGGAACCCCGGACCCGACGATCGGGGTGACCTCGTCGGGCTGGTGCGAGCAGGGGTCACGCGAATTTCGATCGGTGCACAGAGCTTCCAGGCTGGCGAGCTCCGTGCGCTCGGCCGGCGCCACCGCCCGTCGGACATCTCCGACACCGTGGTCGCCGCTCGTGCCGCGGGCATCGCGAGCGTGAGCCTTGACCTGCTCTACGACGTGCCGGGCCAGACGCTCGAGAGCTGGTCCGACACGCTCGAGCACGCCCTGTCGTTGGAGCCCGACCACGTCTCGGCGTATGCCCTGACCCTGGACGACCCGGATGCCGAGGGCCTGACCGGCCCGTCCGGTGATCACCTCCCGACGACCCCCGGTGCTCGGCGGTGGCGTGAATCCGCGCGAGCGGCCCAGGACGAGGACCGGGCCGCAGGCGCCTACGGCCTCGCCGATGCGCTGCTCGAGTCGAACGGCTACTCCTGGTATGAGCTCTCGAACTGGGCCCGACCCGGTCACCAGAGCCGGCACAACCTCGCCTACTGGGAGCGCCGTCCCTATGCCGCCGTGGGTCCCGGGGCCCACTCGTTCGACGGAGCGACGCGGCACTGGAATGCGGCACCCCTCGAGACGTGGATGGCCTCGCTGGCGCCGGGACCCACCGGCGCGGCCCCGATGCTGCCCCCGGGTGGCGCGGAGGCGCTGACGGCGGCGGCCGCGGAGGCCGAGAGCCTGTTCCTGGGCCTCCGGCTCGCGCGCGGCGTTCCACGCGACGCCGCGCTTGGCCGGATCGACGAGTTCGCCTGGGCGGCCGAGCACGGCTTGATCGAGGATGCCCCCGAAGAGCGGGTCCGCCTCACGCTTCGCGGACGGCTGCTCTCCAACGAGCTGTTCTCGCGCCTCGTCTGACGGAGCGACGAGCCCGGCCATCGGTGTCGGCCGCCCGGCTGGGTCGAGCACCCGGTCGCGGCGCCGGCCGGACGGCTCCGCGTCGATTGACACCAATGCGGCCCGGCTGCTACGATCCGACCGAGGTTAGCACTCTATGGATGAGAGTGCTAATAGGATCTGGCACTCCGGCAGTGAGAGTGCCAGCAGGAGCGATGTACGAGTGACCCGAGGAATTCGACGTAGCGCCGGCCCGCTGGACCAGCGAGCCCAGTCGATCCTGCGCGCGGTCATCGAGGAGTACATCGCCAGCGCGTCGCCGGTTGGCTCGCAGACGCTCGTTGAGCGCTACCACCTCCAGGTCAGCACCGCCACGGTCCGGGCCATCCTTGCCGAGCTCGAAACAGAGGGCCTCCTATCCCACCCGCACACGTCGGCGGGCCGCGTGCCGACGGACGCCGGCTACCGCTTCTACGTCGAGAGCCTGACGAGTGAGGTCCCGCTCTCGCCCATCGAGCAGCTCATGATCCGGCACCAGTTCGGGCAGGTGGAGTTCGCCACCGACCAGTGGTTCCGGCTGGCCGCAACGACGCTTGCCTCGGCGACCCACTCGGCCGGGATCGCGACGCCCGCCAAGCCGCGGGCTGCGCGGATTCGACGTTTCGAGTTGGTTCCGATCGGCGACCGGATGGCCAGCCTCATCATCGTGCTCAACGAAGGGACGCTGAAGCAGGCCCTGTTCACGCTTGACGCCGGGACTCGACAGGAGGACCTGGAAGAGGCAGTCCGTCGCCTGAACGCCTCCTGCGCCGGGCGGAGCGCCGCGGACGTCGCCGAGCATCTCCGCTGGTTCGCCCAGGCGCCCGCCGATGACGCCACCTTCGATCTGGTCCGGCGGGCCGGCGACCGGGCCCTGCGACTCCTGCGCGAGTTCGACGCCGCCACCGTCGAGCAACTCTTCAGCGATGGGCTGATGAACGTGATGGCCGCCCCCGAGTTCGCCAGCTCCGAGAAGCTGCGCGGTGTCTTCGAAGCGCTCGAGAACCGGACCTACTTCGCCGAGCTGTTCGACGCCGTGACCACCGACGGAGGTCTGCGGGTCTACATCGGGAGCGAGAACCGGCCGGACGAGATGGCCGACGTGAGCCTCGTGCTGGCACCGTACGGGCGGCCGGGCGCTGCGGTCGGCTTCGTGGGGGTGCTGGGGCCAACCCGACTTCGCTACCCGCAGGCGATCGGGACGGTGCGCTTCGTGTCCGGGATCATGAACGACCTTGTCGACCACCTCTACACCTGAAGCCCGAGGGCACCGCATGCCGAACAACCCTGAGCACCGTGCGCCGCACCGGCGGACGCGCGCGGACGACCGGATCGCCGAGCTCGAGACGAGCCCGACCGCGCTCCTTGCCGAGATCGCCGCACTGACGGCCGAGCGCGACGCGGCACTCGCGAAGGCCGACGAGAACCTGGTGACCGCCCAGCGCGCCGCCGCCGACTACGCGAATCTCAAGCGCCGCTCGGAGGCCGACCGGGAGCGCGACCTCGACCGTGCCCGCGAGGCGCTGCTGTCCAGGGTCGTCGAGCTTGCCGACGACTTCGACCTGGCCCTCGAGCATCTCCCACCCGAGGCCCGCGACAACCCGTGGCTGGAGGGGATCGCGGCGATCGATCGGAAGCTGCGGGGCCTGCTCGAACGCGAGGGGGTCACGCCGATCGACGCGCTCGGGCAGCCGTTCGACCCGACCGAGCACGAAGCGCTGAGCCACGTCGCTGGGAGCGGCGCGGCGGAGGGCGAGGTCGTGCTGGAGATCCGGCGCGGCTACCGCCTCCGGGACCGCGTGCTCCGGCCGGCTCTCGTCGCCGTCAGCGACGGAAGCCCGCGCCAGAACTGACCACCGAACCAACCCCTAACCCCTCGACACCAGGAGAACAGCACATCATGGGCAAGATCATCGGCATCGACCTCGGCACGACGAACTCGGTCGTTGCGGTGATGGAAGGCGGCGAGCCGACCGTCATCGCATCGGCCGAGGGGGGCCGGACGGTCCCGTCCGTGGTCGCGTTCACGAAGACCGGCGAGCGCCTCGTCGGCCAGCTCGCGAAGCGCCAGGCGGTCACGAACCCCGCCAACACCGTCTACTCGATCAAGCGCTTCATGGGCCGCCGCTGGGACGACCCCGAGGTGAAGCACTCCCGGGCCCTCGTCCCATACACCGTGGAGAAGGACCCGGCATCCGACGGCGTCCGGGTGGCGCTCGCCGATGGGCGGACGTACACGCCGCCCGAGATCTCCGCGATGATCCTCCAGAAGCTCAAGGCGGACGCCGAGGCATACCTCGGCGAGAAGGTGACCGAGGCGGTCATCACGGTGCCGGCCTACTTCGACGACACGCAGCGCCAGGCGACCAAGGACGCGGGCCGCATCGCCGGCCTCGACGTGAAGCGGATCATCAACGAGCCGACTGCCTCGTCGCTGGCCTACGGTCTGGACAAGCAGAAGGACGAGAAGATCGCCGTCTACGACCTGGGCGGGGGCACCTTCGACATCTCGATCCTGGAGCTCGGCGAGGGCGTCTTCGAGGTCAAGTCGACGAACGGCGACACGCACCTCGGCGGCGACGACTTCGACATCCGGGTCATGGACTGGCTCCTCGCGGAGTTCAAGAAGGACCAGGGCATCGACCTGCGCTCCGATCCACAGGCGCTCCAGCGCCTCAAGGAGGCAGCCGAGAAGGCGAAGATCGAGCTGTCGTCCTCGATCTCCACGGAGATCAACCTTCCCTACGTCACCGCAGATGCCGGTGGCCCGAAGCACCTCGTCGTGACGCTCACCCGGGCCAAGCTGGAGGACCTCGTCGGCGACCTGGTCGAGAAGACGAAGGGCCCCGTCCTCCAGGCGATCAAGGACGCGGGCCTGACTGCCGCAGAGATCGATGAGGTCGTCCTGGTGGGCGGCATGACCCGCATGCCCGCGGTCATCGAGGCCGTCAAGGCGATGTTCGGTGGCAAGGAGCCGAACCGGGGTGTCAACCCCGATGAGGTCGTCGCGGTCGGCGCGGCGATCCAGGCCGGCGTCCTGGCCGGAGACGTCAAGGACGTCCTCCTGCTCGACGTCACGCCGCTCTCCCTCGGCATCGAGACGCTCGGCGGCGTCATGACCAAGCTCATTGAGCGCAACACCACGATCCCGACGTCGAAGAGCCAGGTCTTCTCGACTGCGTCGGACAACCAGCCCCAGGTGGAGATCCACGTTCTCCAGGGCGAGCGGGACTTCGCGGCCGACAACAAGACGCTGGGCCGCTTCATCCTGGACGGGATTCCCTCCGCCCCCCGCGGCGTGCCCCAGATCGAGGTCACCTTCGACATCGACGCGAACGGGATCGTCGAGGTGCGCGCGAAGGATCGGGCCACCGGCAAGGAGCAGAAGGTCCAGATCACCGCGTCGTCCATGCTGGACAAGAAGGACGTCGACCGGATGGTCCGCGAAGCCACCGAGCATGCCTCCGAGGACCAGAAGCGGCGCGAAGAGGTGGAGACCCGGAACCAGGCCGAGGCCCTCACGTTCCAGGCGGAGCGCACGGTCAAGGATCTCGGCGAGAAGGTCTCGCCGGAGGACAAGGCCGCGGTCGAGGGCAAGGTGTCCGACGTCCGGAACGCGCTCAAGACGGAATCGGCGAGCGTCGTCCAGGCGCGCGCGACCGAGCTCGCCGAGCTGCTGCAGAAGGTTGGCACTGCGGCCTACGCCGCAACCGGCACGCCATCGGGTGACGGGGCCGGCGGGCCGAGCGGCGACGCCGAAGGGCAGCCGGGGCCGACGCCGGAGGCGGATGACGAGACCGTCGAGGGCGAGTTCAAGGAAGTCTAGGAGCTCGCCCCGCACGCGAGCTCGCCGCACAGCGGCAGGGGCGTCTGCTTCGGCGGCCGGCCCTGCCGTGCGTCCGCCACGCGGGCGTTCGCGGCGATCGATACCGTCCGGCGTCTTCCGGCCGGTCAGCCAGAAGCTCGCCACTCGCGACCTTCCGACTGAGCCGAGCGGGTGGTGAGCGCCCGCTGACGCCGTGCGCCCCGGGCCACCCGGTACACTCGGCCTACATGGCCACCCCATCGATCCCACCCCTGATCCGTGCCCGCGCGCTCACCAAGCGCTTCGGGACGCTCACCGCCGTGGACGCGATCGACTTCGACGTGGCGCCCGGCGAATTGTTCGGCTTCCTGGGACCCAACGGGGCCGGCAAGACGTCCGCCATGCGGATGATCGGGTGCGTCTCGCCGGTCTCCGACGGCGAGCTCACCGTCCTGGGGATGGATCCGCGGATCGACGGGCCGCGGATCCGTGCCCGACTGGGGGTGGTGCCGCAGCAGGACACGCTGGACCAGGAGTTGACGGTCTCGGACAACCTTGCGATCTACGGCCGCTACTTCGACCTCCCCCGGGACGTCATCCGGCGGCGCGTGGCCGAGCTCCTCGACTTCGTCCAGCTCTCCGAGCGAGCACGCGACCAGGTCGAGCCGCTGTCCGGCGGGATGAAGCGGCGCCTGACGATCGCCCGAAGCCTGATCAACGAGCCGGACCTGCTCCTGCTCGACGAGCCGACCACGGGCCTCGACCCGCAGGCCCGGCATCTGCTCTGGGACCGGCTGTACCGGCTCAAGCAGAAAGGCGTGACGCTTGTCCTCACCACCCACTACATGGACGAAGCGGAGCAGCTCTGCGATCGGCTCGTGGTGATGGACAAGGCGAGGATCGTGGCCGAGGGCTCGCCGCGGCAGCTCATCGCGCAGCACAGCAGCCGTGAGGTCCTCGAGATGCGCTTCCCGGTGGGGGTCCAGGAGACGCTCGACGGTGCGCTCGACGGCCTCGGCGACCGGGTTGACCGGCTTCCCGACCGGGTGCTTGTCTACACGGACGATGGCGACGCCGCGGCCGCCCTCGCGCACGAGCGTGGCCTGCGGCCCGAGATGAGCCTGGTCCGGCGGTCCTCGCTCGAGGATGTCTTCCTCAGGCTGACCGGCCGGAGCCTGGTCGACTGAGGAGCGCGATGAGCACGCCGCCCGCGGTCCTCGTGCTCGAGCACGAGCTGTTGAAGTACCGGCGTGGGTTCCGGGGCACGCTCGTGAGCTCGTTCCTCAACCCCGTCCTGTACCTGGCGGCGATGGGCATTGGCCTGGGCGGGTACGTTGCATCGAGCAAGACCGGTGCCGCGGGATCCGCGGGCCTGCTCGGGGGCGTGAGCTATCTCGCCTTCCTGGCGCCCGGGCTCCTGGCCTCCACCGCGATGCAGGTTGCCGCCGGGGAATCGACCTTCCCGATCATGGGCGGAATCCTGTGGGACCGCGCGTTCCTGGGCATGCTCGCGACGCCGATCCGTGTGATCGACATCCTCGGCGGCAAGCTGCTCTACATCTCCCTGCGCCTGGCCCTTGCGACCTGCGTGTTCTTCGGCGTGATGTCGGCCTTCGGAGCAGGCGGCGGCCCGCAGGCAATCCTGGCGATCCCGGCTGCGATCCTCACCGGTCTCGCCTTCGTGACGCCGATCATCGCGTACTCGGCGAGCCAGAAGGATCCGAGTGGCTTCAACGGACTCTTCCGCTTCGGGGTGATCCCGCTGTTCCTGTTCTCGGGGACGTTTTTTCCCGTCAGCCAGCTGCCCGGGCTGCTGCAGCCCGTGGCGTTCGCCACGCCGCTCTGGCACGGGGTCGACCTGTGCCGCACGCTCGCCCTCGGGACGGCTACCCCGACAGGCGTACTGGTCCATGTCGCCTACCTGGTCGCGGTTGCGGCCGTAGGCCTCCTGCTGGCATCCGTCGCGCTGCGGCGGCGGCTCCGCGCATGAGCGTCCTCGCCCGAGGATACCCGGTAGCCCGGTTCGGCAGCCGACGGGCCGGCCTCCTGGTCGAGCGCAACGTGCTCGTGTACCGGCGCACGTGGCTGGTCATCGTGTCCGGCTTCTTCGAGCCGCTGCTCTACCTGCTCTCGATCGGGTTCGGCCTCGGCGCGCTCATCGGCGCGGTGCCGTTCGGGGGCCAGGACGTGCCGTACACGGTGTTCGTCGCCCCCGCCCTGATGGCCAGCTCGGCGATGAACGGCGCAATCTACGACTCGACGATGAACGTCTTCTACAAGCTGCGCGAGGCGCGGACCTACGACGCGATCCTCGCCACGCCCATCGGCCCCGGCGACGTGGCCCTGGGCGAGATCGGCTGGGCGCTGATCCGCGGCTCCATCTACGCGACGACGTTCCTGCTCGTGATGTTCGTTCTCGGGTTCGTCCGGAGCCCGCTCGCGATCCTGGCCATCCCGTCAGCGGTCCTCATCGGTTTCGCGTTCGCCGGCGTCGGGATGGCGGCCACCACCTTCATGCGGACGTGGCAGGACATGGACCTGGTCCAGCTCGTGATCCTGCCGCTCTTCCTGTTCTCGGCGACCTTCTACCCGCTCGAAACCTATCCCGACGCGATGCGGCTGCTCGTCCAGCTGACGCCGCTCTACCACGGGGTCGACCTGATTCGGAGCCTGACGACGGGGATCGTGGGCCCCGGCATCGTCCTGCACGTCGGCTACCTCGCGGTCATGGGCGTCGCCGGGCTCGCGATCACGTCGCGGCGGCTGGACCGGCTGCTCCTCAAGTAGCTGCCGGGTAACCTCAGGGCGCCACCTCCGCGCGGAGCACGGGCACGACCGGCGCCGCAGCAACGCGGAGAACGGGCGCCGTGGCGTTCTGCGGGTGCACACCGCGCGCTACGCTGGCCAGGATGCACCGCCTCCCCGTCCCCGCGTCCCTTCTCGTCTTCCTCGTGGCCGCCTGCGTCCTGCCGGGGCCCGGGACGGCCGCCGCCTCAGGCGTGGCTGCCGTTCCGCCCCGCACCGGGATCGGCCCCGGGAGCGCGGCGACCGCACCGTCACCGGTCCTGGTCGGGACACTCCAGCCCGCCGCTTCCGGCGGTGTGTGCGCGGCCTGGGATGCGGCGTGCCCGCGGACCGCGCTCCAGGCAACCGCGACGCGCGGCGTGTGGGCGCTCACGATCACGATCCCGGCCGGAGATTGGCGCTGGCGCGTTGCCCTCGATGGGGACGCGGCCAACTCGATCGGTGTCGGTACCCGAGTCGACGGAGCGGACGTGCGGCTCCAGATGAGCGGGCCCCAGGCCGTCACGTTCGCCTTCGACGCGACGCGGCTCGCGACGACCGCGTCGACCGCGGACACGTTCGCGTGGGCTTGGCAGCAGACGGGCCCTTGCCCGGCAGCGCCTGCCGCACCCCCGCCGATCGACCCGGCGGCGGTGCTGTTCGACCCCGACGGAGACGGGGTCTCGACTGCCGTCGTCAACCTTGCCCCTGGAGCGTGCCTGCGGCTCGTCGAGGGATCGGCAGGTCACGTCGTCGAGGTGCCGACGGCGGGCCTTGCCGGCGCGACGGTCGTCGCCTTCGACCCGTTCGGCGACACCGCGTCCGCCTACGCCGCGGGGCCGCCCGCCGCTGACGGCCGCCTGGACCCGCTAGGTTTCGGGCACGACAGCCGCGATCCTGCCTATCGGAGCCCGCAGGGGGCGTCGCCGGCCGGCGAGCCAATCCGCCTTCGTTTCCGGACGTTCCATGCCGACGCCACCGGCGTGACGCTCCACGTCACCGACGACGTCACCCGCAGCTCCAGCGACATGGCGATGGCGCTCGTGGCCCCGGGCGTCTCCTGTGCCGAGCAGCCGCAGGATGCGTTGGGCACGTGCGACTGGTGGGAGGCGACGGTGACGCCGAGCGCACCGACGACCCTCCACTATCGCTTCATCGTTGCCGACGGGGCCGCGCGGGACTTCTATGCCGACGATGCGCTCCTCGATGGGGGTCGTGGGTCAGTCACCCGCATCGGCGTGGACACCGGCTGGGTGATCACCGTCTACGTGCCCGGCACGCAGGCCGTCCCGTGGCTCGACGGTGCCGTGGTCTACCAGATCTTCCCCGACCGGTTCCGGAACGGCGACCCTGCCAACGACGTGAACACGAATACAGCGCGCTATGCCTGGCCTCCGGATCAATCGGACCGCCCGGTGCGGCGCCCGTGGGGCGCGCCGCCGGACCCGGCAACCGCGAGCAGCGAGTGGTTCGGGGGCGACCTGGCAGGCATCACCCAGAACCTGGACTATCTCAAGAAGCTGGGCGTCAGCGTGCTCTACCTGAACCCCATCTTCTCGGCCGCCTCCAACCACGCCTACGACACGCGCAACTACCACCTGATCGACCCCCGGTTCGGTGACGCGACCGCCTGGGAGGCACTGGTGACGGCGGCCGACGCGCGCGGGATGCACATCGTGCTCGACGGGGTCTTCAACCATGTGAGCTCGGACTCGCCGTACTTCGACCGCTACGGGCACTTCGCCACGGTGGGTGCCTGCGAGTCCACGGCCTCGCCCTACCGGAGCTGGTTCACGTTCACGCCACTCGCGGGCGGGCCGTGCGCCGGGCCCGACGGCCCGCACACGATGGACTACGTCCGCTGGTCCAACGTCGCCTCGCTGCCGGTCCTGAACAAGAAGGACCCGGGGGTTCGGGCGCTCCTCTACGAGGGACCGAATGCGATCGCCCGGACCTGGCTCCGGTCGGGCGCCTCCGGCTGGCGCCTGGATGCGATGACCGATCCGAGTTTCGGATCTGACTTCTGGCCAGCCTTCCGGACCGCGGTCAAGGGGACGAATCCCGACGCGGTCATCGTCGCGGAGGCCTGGCTGCGGGACCAGGTCCTCCCGAAGCTCCGCGGCGACACGGCCGACACGACGATGAACTACCGGTTCCAGAACGCGGTCACCGGGTACCTTGGCACGATTGGGCAGGAGGGGTTCCCCGACGCCGGGGCCAGCGCGCAGCCGCCCAGCCTGTTCGCCGGCAAGATCCTGGGAATGTACGAGGACATGCCGGCGTTCGCGGCCCGGACCACGTGGAACCTCCTGGACTCGCACGACACCGAGCGAATCCTCTGGTTGCTCGCACCCGGCGGCGCCACGTCGAAGGAGACAGCCGCGAACCTGGGCGTGGCCAAGGCGCGGCTCCGCCTCGCCACGCTGCTCCAGTTCACCCTCCCCGGCGCGCCGACCATCTACTACGGCGACGAGCTCGGGTTGACCGGGGCGGGTGACCCGGACGACCGCCGGACCTTCCCGATCCTCGGCGCCGATGGGGCGCTGCCCGCGTCCGCGGACGCGTCCCTCCACGCCTGGTACCAGACGCTCGCCTCGCTCCGCGCAAACCTTCCCGTCCTTCGCGGCGGCGCGCTCCAATTCCTGGTGACGAACAACCGCGACCGGACGCTCGCCTACAGCAGGTACGAGGGGGCCGGCCTCGCGATCGTCGCGCTGAACCCGGACCCGGAGAAGGCGGCGCGCATCCGGGTCCCGCTCGCCGATGCGCTGGGCCCGGGCACCGGTGTCCCGGACGGCGTGCGGTTCACCGATCGGGTGGCCGGCACGACGGTCACGAGCGCCGCCGGTGCACTGAACGTGGACCTGGCGCCGCTCAGCGGCGTGGTCCTCGTCCCGGGTGATCCGGTCCCGGCGCCGCTGGCGGCGCCGTCGGGGCTCGCCGCGGTGCCCCAGGCGACCGACGCCGCGGCTGTGTCCGTGCGGTGGGATCCGGTCCCCGCGGCGGACGGGGGCTATATCGTGTACCGCTCGCCACTGGCGGGGGGACCCGCGACGGTGGCCGGCCGCACCAGCGGGGCGACCGACGCCGTCCTCCCCGCAGACCGCCCCCCGACGCCGGGGACCTGGTGGTACACGGTTCGTGCCGTCGATGCGAAGGGCTGGGTCGGCGCCCCGTCGACGCTCGCGTCGGTCGTCGTCGGCGCGCCTCTTCCGACGGCGAGCCTCACACCGGGCTCGAGCGGCCCCGGCGGCGCCGGCCCCGGGCGCGTCCCCGGGCGCGTCCCCGGGGGTGGACCCGCGGGCACCGACCCCGTGCTCCTGGTCCTCGCGGCGATGGGCTTCGCCGCCGTGCTGGTGGCCGCGTTCGCGGCGCGCCGCTGGCAGCGCGGGCGAAGAGGCTGAGCGACCGGCGAGGAAGCTGAGCGACGTGGCCCCGCGCCCGGGTGGAGCGGACCGTCCAGACCGGGCGTATCCTGCGCTGCCATGAGCCCTCGAGCCAAGCGCCCCGCTCCCGCCGCCCTCCGGACCGCCATCGGCATCGACGTCGGCGGGACCGGCGTCAAGGCGGCCGTCGTCGACCTGCTGACGGGGGAGCTGGCCTCGCCCCGCCTCCGGGTCAAGACGCCCCAGCCGGCGACCCCGGAGTCGGTTGTCGCCGCCGTCGGCGGGATCGTGGACCAGCTCGTAACGGATGGCCACGTCGCGTCCAACATGCCGGCCGGGGCGGGACTGCCGGGTGTCGTGAAGGCGGGCCGCCTGATGACCGCTGCGAACATCGACCGCTCCTGGATCGGGGCGCCTGCCGAGGCGATGCTCACGACCCGCCTGGACCGGCCCGTCCGGCTTGTCAACGATGCCGATGCAGCCGGCCTCGCGGAGGCCACCTTCGGCGCGGCCAAGGGCGTGCCCGGGACGGTCCTCCTGCTCACGATCGGGACCGGCATCGGGAGCGCGCTCTTCATCGACGGCCACCTCGTCGATTCCACCGAGTTCGGACACGTAACCTATCGCGGCAAGGATGCCGAGACCCTGGTCTCGGGCGCCGCGCGCGAGCGGCGAGGCATCGGCTGGAAGAAGTGGGGCCGCGAGTTCAGCGAGTACATGGCGCTCCTGGAGCGCTGGTTCTGGCCCGACCTCATCATCCTCGGCGGCGGCGTCAGCAAGGAGTACGCGAAGTACTCGAAGTACCTGACGGCGCGGGCCCCCATCGTCACGGCCCAGTACCTGAACACGTCCGGGATCGTCGGAGCAGCCCTGGCCGGGGCCGGCGTGGGGATTGCCGCGGCCGTCGTCGCCCGCGAAGACACCCCGGCGCCTGCGGGTGCTGGCGCGGACGCGGCCGTCTCTGCGGGCTCGAGCGCGCGGGCGCAGGCGGCCCAGGTGGCGGCCTCGCTCGTCATCGAGGATCAGCCGACTCGCTGAGGTCGGGCGGCGCTGGTTGAGCGGCCGTCGGGCTCCCCGAGCCCGCGAGACGCCTAAAGGCGCACCTCCCGTAGACTGGCTGACGCATGGCGACCGAACGCGACTACTACGCCATCCTGGGCGTGTCCCGCACCGCGACCGACGCGGACATCAAGCGCGCCTTCCGCAAGCTGGCCCAGCAATGGCACCCGGACGTCAACCGCAATTCGGGGGCCGACGAGCGATTCAAGGAGATCAACGAGTCGTACCAGATTCTGTCCGACCCCCAGCGCCGCCAGGCATACGACATGTTCGGGGCGGCCGGGGTGAACGGGTCGGGGGCGTTCGCTGGCGCCCAGCCAGGGTTCGGCGGCTTCTCCGACCTTTTCGACGCCTTCTTCGGCGGAACGGCCGCGGGCGGCGCGGCGCGGCGCGGGCGGGCGGTCGTCGGCTCCGACCTCCGCTACGACCTCAGGGTCAGTTTCGAGGAATCGATTCGGGGCACCGAGAAGGAGATCGAGTTCTCGCTGTTGGACCGCTGCGCGACCTGCTCCGGGAGCGGCGCGCGGGCCGGCTCCGCGGCGACCGCGTGCCCGCAGTGCCAGGGCCGGGGCGAGATCCGGCACGTCCGGCAGACGATGCTGGGCCAGATGGTGAACGTGGTCGCCTGCCCCCGCTGTCGCGGCGAGGGCAAGGTCGTGGAGGAGCCGTGCGAGGACTGCGGCGGCGACGGGCGGCGCGAGCGCACGAAGCGCCTTCGGGTCAGCGTGCCTGCCGGCATCGACGACGGCCACCAGATCCGCCTCTCGGCGGAGGGTGAGGTTGGGCCGCGCGGGGGCCCGCCGGGCAGCCTGTACGTGGCGATCCACGTCACGCCGCATCCATCGCTGAAGCGCGAGGGCACCGAGCTCTTCCATCAGCTCTCGCTCTCGATCGCCCAGGCGACGCTGGGAACGAGCGTCCGGGTGCCGACGGCGGACGGCGAGGAGGATCTGGAGATCAAGCCGGGGACCCAGCCAGGGACAGAGATCCGGCTCCGCGGCCGGGGGGCCCCGCACCTTCGCCGGGCGGGCGCGCGCGGCGACCTTCACGTCCTGGTCGATGTGCACATTCCCACCAAGCTCACCCGCGAACAGCGCGAGGCGCTCGAGGCGTTCGCAGCCGTCTCGGGCGAGAGCGGGCTGGGCACCCCCAAGACCGGGGTGCTCGACCGTCTCAAGGACGCGCTGGGGTGACCGGGGCGGCGGCCGCCGACCCGGCGACGGAGGGGCTGATCGGCGACGCCACGTGGCTGGAGCTCGCGGTCAGCTGCGACCCGGAAGCCGTCGAGGCAGTCAGCGAGATCCTCTCGCGGGTCGCGCCGGGTGGCGTGAGCGTGGAGCCCGGGTTCAGGCTGACCGACGAGGGGCTGGGCGCGGAAGTTGATCCCGGACAGCCCGCCACCGTGCGGGCGTACCTTCCGGCGCGCGACCCACGGGCGGTCCGGGAAGCGATCGCGACGGCGGATCAAGCGCTGGGCCACCTCGCGGCCTTCGGCCTGCGCGAGATCGGCGCGCTCGTCACGGCCGTCGTCCACGACTCGGATTGGGCGAACGCCTGGAAGCGCCACGTCCGAGTGATGCGGATCGGCCGACGGATCGTGATCCGGCCGACCTGGAGGCGCCATCGCCGCGCGCCCGGCGACGTCGTGATCGCCATGGATCCGGGGATGGCATTCGGCACCGGCCTCCATCCCACGACGCGCCTGTGCCTGGCCGGGATCGAGCGCTGGGCGGACGATGGCCTCCTGTCCAGCGGCGCCGCGGCGGACGGGCGCGCGCGGCTGCTTGACGTCGGCTGCGGGTCCGGGGTTCTGGCGGTCGCAGCCGGCCTCCTCGGCGCTGGCGAACTGGTCGGCGTGGACACGGATCCGATCGCGATCGAGGCGACGCTCGCCAACGCCCGGCGCAACCGGCTCGGCCGGCGGATTCGGGCCTGGCAAGGGACCGTTCCGACCAGAGCGGGACCCTTCGACCTCGTTGCCGCGAACCTGATCGCGTCCGTCCTCGTTGCCCTGGCGCCCGGGCTCCATGCGGAGCTGCGGCCGGGCGGCCGTCTGCTGGCTTCGGGCATCTTCGTCGACCGTGAAGGCGACGTCCGCTCCGCGCTTGCCGCTGCCGGCCTCGCGATCCTGCGCCGCGAGGCCGAGGGCGACTGGGTGGCCCTGGACGCAGAGCGCCCCGCCGCATAGGGATGCCTGCCATGCCGTCCCGGCTCCCGATGGCGAACGCGGTGCCGATCTCTTGCGGGACGGCGATGGCCCCGCGGGCGGCACACCGGGAGCGCCGCGCCTCGATCACCAACCTGGGGTGCAAGGTGAACCAGGCCGAGATGGACGCCGTCGTCCGTTCACTCCGGGTTCTCGGGGTCGAGATCGTGCCGGCTGGGGCACCGGCCGACCTCCACCTCGTGAACACGTGCACCGTGACCGCCGTCGCCGACGACAAGTCGCGCAAGGCCGTGCGGCGTGCGCGCCGGATCGGCCCGGGGGCCACCGTGGTCGTGACGGGTTGCGCGGTCGAGGTCGGCCGGCCGGCCTTCGCGGCGCTCGACCCGGCTGCCCACCTCGTGAGCAACGTCGACAAGGACGGGCTTCTCGGCGAGATCGAACGGCTGCTCGGATGGTCGCCCGACCCGGCGGCGGGATCACCGGTGCCGGCGCCCCGGCTGCTCGATCGCGCCCTGCCCACCCTCGCCGGCGTCGAGATCGCGGAGGTCACGGACGGGCGGGCCCGGATCGACCGGACGCGCGCGTTCGTGAAGGTGCAGGACGGCTGCTCGTTCCACTGCACCTACTGCATCATCCCGCGGGCGCGCGGCCCCGAACGCTCGCTCGCCCCCGACGTGGTGCTGGCGGACGTGCGCCGCGCAATCGACGCTGGCCACCGCGAGATCGTCCTTACGGGAATCAACATCGGTACCTACGACGGCGGCTGGTCGGAGCCGGGACGACGTGGTGCGCACGCCCGGAGCGCCCTCACGCTGGCCGGGCTCGTGCGGCGCATCCTCGCGGAGACCGACATCGAGCGAATCCGGCTTTCGTCGATCGAGCCCCAGCACGTGGACGACGACCTGCTCGGGACCTGGGTGTCCGAGGGTGCCGGCAGGTGCCTGCCGCACTTTCACCTCCCGCTCCAGTCCGGCGACGACGGCGTCCTCCACCGGATGGGCCGCCGATACGACACCGCCTTCTACGCGGGGGTCGTGGCACGTGTTCGGGCCGCCTTCCCGCGGGCCGCGGTCCACGCCGACGTGATCGTGGGCTTCCCCACCGAGGACCAGGCCGCCTGGGAGCGTTCGATCTCCTTCGTGCGGTCGATCGACCTGGCCGGGCTCCATGTCTTCCGCTACTCGGAGCGACCCGGCACGCCGGCTGCGCGGATGGCCGGGCAGGTGCCCGAAACGGAACGGCGGGCACGCGCTGCCGAGGTGCTCACGATCGCAGCTGCGGGGAGGCGCCGCTTCGCGGCCGGCACGGTCGGGCTCGACCGGCAGGTGCTCTTCGAACAGCCCCACCCGGCGGGTGGCTGGATCGGCCACGCTGAGGACCATGTTGTCGTGCGGTCGGAGGTGGCCCCGGATAACCGCCCGCTCACGGGCGAGTTGGCGCACGTGGCGGTAGTCGGCCTCGATCCCAGCGATTCGGAACGCGTGCTGGGCCGGGTCGTGGCCGTCGTCCCGGGCCCAGCGGCACGGCACGTGCCCCACGCCACGCATGCGACGCACGCGCCGTGAAGCTGCACGTCATACCGTTCGCTCCCGAAGCCGGTGCGCCGGCACATGGCCCCATGCGGGGCGGAGGTCCTTCATGAGCGCTGACTGCCTCTTCTGCCGGATCGTCACCGGCGAGATCCCCGCCGCGAAGGTCCACGAGGACGAGCTCATCGTGGCAATCCGCGACCTCAACCCGCAAGCGCCCGTCCACCTGCTGCTCATGCCGCGGGATCACATCGACTCCGCCCTGAACCTGACCGAGACCGATGCACCGATCGCCGGACGACTCCTGGCCGCCGCCGCGACGCTCGCCCGCTCGGAAGGGATCGCCGAAGGCGGCTACCGGCTCGTCATCAACGCGGGCGCCGACGGTGGGCAGACCGTCGGCCACCTGCACCTCCACCTGCTCGGTGGGCGGAGCATGCAATGGCCGCCGGGATGACGGTCCGCGAGCGATCCGGCCGCGCGGGCGCAGCTGGTCGCCGAACGCTCGTGGCCGGGCTCATCGCGGCCGGTGGTCTGCTCGCCGGGTGCGCAGGCGCGGCTCCGGCGGCCCCCACGGCCCCGCCCCCGACCGCGCAACCGACCGCCCCGCCGTCCGTCCAGGCGACGCTGGTGCAGCTCGACGGCGCTCTCCGTGCCCGCGGGCTGGTGCTCCAGTCATCGCGGACGGAGTTCCGCCCAGCCGAGCCGCCATCGTTCGCCGACGTCGCCCGATGGCCCTTCCAGGCCCTGCTGGCGGACGATCCGGGCGGCGGCCACTTCGTCGTCTACGCGTTCGTCGACGCCGCCCTGGCGGCGGCCGGCGGCCGCGACCTGGGGGCGTATGTCGCGAGCGGGCCCGGCCGGATCCAGTTCGCGCCCGACGTCCGGTTTGTGTTGCGCCAGGTGGGATCGACGCTCGTCTTCTACCCGTGGTCACCGGCCTCGTCGCCGGATCCAAAGACGCGGGACGTCGCGGCAGCCCTGGCGTCGGTGGGCACCGAGGTCCCGATACCTCCCGGATGAGCGCCGCTTCCGGGCCTGCCCCCTGGGACGCGCGCCGTCACGATCCCTCGGTCACCGGCAGGGGCGCGGACACCGCCGCCCACGCACGCACCTGGTCTCGCTTGACCTTGAGCGTCAGGGTGCGAGGGAAGTCCATATCCGGCCAGAACCGCCAGGCGGCCACGCGCCCGTGGACGGCGAGCGTCGCGTTGGCGGCCTTCACCATGGCGTCGACGTCGGCACGCGCCTGGGCGATCGAGTCCGGCGCGTCGAAAGCGCCGGTCGGCGGCGCACCGGGGCCCTCGTCCGGGTCCCGCGGCGCGGCGATGGGCGGCAGGATGATCGCCTCGATCCGTCCCGGCTCCGTCTCCAGGACGATCGAGGCGCGTATCCCAGCGACGTGGAGCGCGTTCTCGATGTCCTCCGGGAAGACGTTGAGCCCGTTGGGCAGCACGATGATGTCCCGTTTCCGACCGTGGAGGACGAGGCGGCCGCGGCTGTCGAGCCGGCCCAGGTCGCCGGAGCGGTAGAAGCCGTCGGCGGTGAAGACGGCCGCGGTCGCCGCCGGGTCCTCCCAGTAGCCCCGCGTGACGCTCGGGCCACGGAAGAGGACCTCGCCATCCTCGGCGATGCGCATCTCCATCCCGGGCACGGGGCGTCCGACGGTGCCCAATGGATGATCCCGCCACGTCGTGCACGCCCCGGACCCGGTCTCCGTCGCGCCGTAGCCCTGCATGACGACGACCCCGATGTCCTCCCAACCCTGCTGCACGGCCGGGGGCAGGAAGGCTCCGGCGGACACGAGGAGTCGCAGGTGGCCACCGAGCTGGTCGTGGATCTGGCGGAAGATCAGGCGCCGGGCGCCCATCGGCAGGCGGCGGGCGATCCGTCGGCTGCGCTCGAACGAGGCTGCGTGGCCTCGTCGGTCGACCTCCCGCAGCAGGGCCGACCAGAAGACCTCGAGGATTTGCGGGACCAGGATCATGGCGGTGGTCCGGTGGTCGCGGATCGACTCGAACACGACCCGCGGGTTGCGGGTTCGGACGTACAGGATGTCGGCCCCGAGGTCCAGGGTCAGGTAGAGCCCGATGGCCTGCTCGAAGAGGTGGGCCAGCGGGAGGACGGACACGACGCGGTAGTCCATCTCCGGGACGATGCGGTGGAACCCGTCCACCCCCGCGATCGTGTTCTCGTGGGCCAGCACTACGCCCTTGGGGATGCCGGTCGTGCCGGAGGTGAAGACCAGCAGGTAGGGGTCTTGGGGAGCCGGGCGGGACCAGGCGGCAACGCCGGCGTCCCAATCCGCCGGGAACCCGGCTCCGGGATCGGCGCAAAGGTCGTCGATCGTGGCGGTCGGCAGTCCGTCCAGGTCGGCCTCCGCGGGGTCCGGGGCGTCGCGTCCCGCGCCGATAGCCAGCTGGCTGGCCCCGGATCGATCCGCGATCCGCCGGACCGTGGCGGGCGCCATGCGCAGGTCCAGCGGCACGATGATCAGGCCAGCCCGCATTGCCCCGAAGTAGACGGCGGCCAGCTCCGGGCAGGAGGTTGACCAGGTGAGCAGCCGATCTCCGGGCCGCAGCCCCCGGGAGTGAAGCCGCCATGCGGCCAGCCGGCTCCGCCGAGCGAGCTCCCGGTAGCTCCACGCGTCGACGCTGCCGTCATCGCGTCGGACGGAGAGTGCGGAGCGATCTCCATAGCGGACCTCAGCCGCGTCGAGGAGATCGACGAGGGTTCGCCGTGTTTCTGTCACCGCCGCCTGGTGGGCGCCAGCGACCGCTTGCGCAACGACCACCGGCCCATGCTATCTCACCCCCGCCGAGTGCCTGGCCTCGGTGGGATCGATGCGTAGCGGAGGTACTGAACGAGTACAGCGGTTTGCCAATGCCACGTCGCCCGGGCTACACTCCCCCGGCTCGGAGGCCGCGACTACGCGCGCCGCCGATCGCGCGTGCGCCGACACTCGCCCGGCGGCGCCGCGGGCCAGACGATCCCAGGGCGGAGGAGGTGATCCCGGCATTGGCAGAAATCCGCGTTGGTGAGAACGAGACCTTCGAAAGCGCCCTGCGCCGCTTCAACAAGAAGATCCAGCAGTCCGGAATTCTCGCCGAGGCTCGCCGTCGCGAGCACTACGAGAAGCCCAGCGTGAAACGGAAGCGGAAGGAAGCAAAGCGCAAGAAGGCAGCCCGCCAGCAGGGTTAGCCGCCGGGACCGGCGGCGCAGGCAGGCCCCGGCCACGCTCGGCCGGCCATCCCGCCCGCATCCGCCGCCGGTTCCACCCGCTTCCCCGGCCCGCATTCCGGGCCCCGGAGGACCCGAACGCCAATCGGCGCTGCGCTGTCCCCTCGTCGCCGAGGGATGGCTGGCCCGGCGCCCGACGCGACAGGAGTTGCCGCCGGTGTCCCTTCGAGACCGCCTCCACGACGACATGACGGCCGCCATGAGGTCGGGAGACGCGCTGCGCCGTGACACGCTCCGCATGGCGCTGAACAGCGTCTACGCGCTGGAGAAGCGGGACCGCGCCGAGCTCTCCGACGACGCGGCGCTTGCCGTCCTGATCCGCGAGGTCAAGACGCGTCGCGAATCCGTCGAGGCATACCGGGCGGGTGGCCGCGAGGACCTCGCTGCCAAGGAGGAGGCGGAGATCGGCATCCTGGCCGCATATCTTCCCCGGCCTCTCAGCGAGGATGAGCTGCACGTGCTGGTCGCCGACGCCATCCGGCTGACCGGCGCCACCTCGGCCCGGGACCTCGGCCGGGTGATGGCCCGCCTCGCCGAGCCCACGCGCGGCCGCGCGGACGGCAAGCGGGTCAGCGCGCTGGTCGCGCAGGCGCTCGCGAGCGCGGACCTCGCGGCACACGATGCGGTGCCGCACGCCGGGGGTGACGCTGGGTCATCCGGCGGCCGGCCCGGGGGCTGATCCCATGCTCTCCCGGCGCTTCGACCGCGTGACGCGCTTCACCCGGCGGGATGCTGTCCGATACGCGGTCGCGACGATTCTGCTGGTCGGTGGCCTGACCGCGATCCTCTCCATCGGTGACCTGCCGCAGGCCTACAACCTTCAGGTGGGGAGCATCGCGCCGGAGCAGATCAAGGCGCCTCGGGCGATCCAGTTCGAATCGGCCGTCCAGACTGCTGCTGCCCGCCAGGCGGCCAGCGACGCGGTAGGGCCCCAGTACGACTTCCGGGCCGACACCGCATCGTCGCTCGCCCAGCGCCAGCTCGATGCGCTCGCGACTGCCCTCGCTCCCGTTGATTCCGCCTTCGCAGGGCAACTGACGGCGGCGCAGCGCATCGCAGCCCTCGACGCGACGCTGCCCGGCATCTCTGCCGCGGCGCGCTCGACGCTCGACGGGTTGACGGCTGCCCGGTGGTCGCTGGTTGCGGCCGAGGCGACGCGCGTGCTCGGCACCCTCCAGCGCTCCGAGCTCCGCGATTCGGAGATGGAGACGGTCAGGACGAACGTGGGCGGGCTCTTCTCGTCGCAGCTGACCGACGCGGAGCGTGCGCTCGCGGCGGAGATCGTGGCGCCGCTGCTGGTGCCGAACTCCACCTACAGCGACACGCTCACCGCCGAGGCGCGCCAGGCGGCCGCCGATGCGGTCGTGCCGGTCCAGGTCCAGGTCGCCAAGGGCCAGATCCTCATCGACGCGGGGGCGGTGGTCACGGCCGCGGACATCGAGACGCTCCAGGCGTTCGGTCTCACCGAGGCGCGCCTCGACGTCGCGCGGATCGCCGGCTGGTTCCTGCTCGCCTCGCTCATCGTCATTCTCTACCTCGCCTGGCTGTGGCGTTACCGGCAGGAGGTCTGGCACCGGGCCCGGACCCTCGCCCTGCTCGGCTGCGTCCTGTTGGTGGCCGCCCTCGCCTTCAAGCTGACTGCCGGCCGCTCCGTCCTGCCGTTCTTCGTGCCCGGCGCCGGGGCCGGGATGCTCGTCGCCATCCTGCTCGGCGCCGGGCCCGCGACGGTCCTGTCGATCTTCCTCGCCATCATCGCCGGTGCCTCGAATGACCTTTCGCTCGAGCTCGCAACGTATGTCTTCGTCGGCTCGCTGACCGGCATCCTCGCGGTGCGGAGAGGCGACCGGGTAGCCGTCTTCCTGCAGGCGGGCGTCGCGATCTTCGCGGCCAACGTCGCGGTCGTGTCGATCTTCTCGCTCCTCGGGACACGGGACATCACGGGGGTGCTCCAGCTCTTCGGAGCGTCCGCCGCGGCTGCCGCCGGCGCCGCGGTCGCGACCGTCGGGACCTTCCAGGCGGTTGGCAACCTGTTCGGGATCCTGACGGTCTTCCAGTTGCTGGAGCTCGCCAACCCGTCCCAGCCGCTGCTCCGGCGCCTCCTGCTCGAGACCCCCGGCACGTACCACCACTCGCTCATGGTGGGCAACCTGGCGGAGCGGGCCGCCGAGGCGATCTCCGCGGACCCCCTGCTCGCCCGGGTGGCCTCCTACTACCACGACATCGGCAAGCTGGAGAACCCTGCCGGATTCATCGAGAACCAGGCGGGCGGGGACAACATCCATGACCGCCTGTCGCCGGAGGCCAGCGCCCAGCTCCTCAAGGCGCACGTGGCGGACGGCATCAACCTTGCCTACCGGTCGAAGCTGCCCAAGCCGCTGATCGCGTTCATCCCTCAGCACCACGGGACGACCCGGATGAGCTACTTCTGGGCGAAGGGGCGGGAAGAGGCGGCGGCGCCGTTCGGGGGTCTCGGGACGACCGCCGGCCTCGCGGCGGCTGATGCGCTCGAAGAGCGCCGCTTCCGGCACAGCGGCCCGAAGCCCCAGTCGAAGGAGGCGGCCATCCTCATGCTCGCGGACAGTGTCGAGGCATCGGTCCGCTCCCTGGCCAACCATGACGAGCCGACGATCCGGGCGATGGTGAGCCGGATCGTGTCCGAGCGTCTCGAGGACGGACAGTTTGACGAGTGCCCGCTGACCCTGCGCGACATCGAGCACGTCCGGGAGGCGTTCGTCGCCCAGCTGCTCGGGATGTACCACCAGCGCATCGCCTACCCGCAGAACAAGATCGTGGAGATGGAGGCACGGCGGGACTCGGTCGCCGCCGGCCGCGATTCGTGACCGCCTTCCCCAGGACCACCGGGCGCCGGTTCTACCTGCCCCCGTTCCGCGTGGACCTGGAGATTCGGGCCGGCCTGCCCCGACTCGTTCCGGCGGCCGCGCTGGCCCGGCTTCTCCGATCGGCGCTGGAGGCGGGTGGCGCACCGGAACCGGCCTCCGTCGGCCTGGTCCTGGCCGACGACCGAGAGCTCGCGCGCCTCAACCGGGCGTTCCTCGGAACGCACGGCGCGACCGATGTCCTGTCGTTCCCGCTCCTGCCCCCGGAGGCGTATCCGGCCCACCCGGGGGGGTCCTCGCGGCGTCCCTCCGGCGCCCCCCGGGCCACGAACCCGGCCTTCCTTCTGCCACCCGGGACCAGGCTCCACCTTGGCGACATCGTGATCTCGGTCGAGCGCGCGGTCCGCCAGGCGGCCGAGGGCCACGGTGGCCAGACCGGCGACGTCCGGTGGGCGCCGGCCGACGAGCTTCGCCTGCTCATCGTTCACGGCGGGCTTCACCTGTGCGGCTGGGACCACGCCGAGCCGGCCGAGGAGGTTGCCATGCGGGAGATGGAGCGGACCATCCTCACGACCGGATGAGCCGCTCGAACCCCGGCGCGATACGATCTCCCGGTTGCCCGGTCCGTGCGGATTCGGGCCGTTCGTCGTGGTCCGCGGAGGGAGCGTGAAGGTCGTTGTCGGGCTCGGGAACCCGGGCGAGCAGTACGCGAAGACGCGCCACAACGTCGGCTGGATGGTGGTGGACCGGCTGGCCGATCGGGCCGGGTGGGCCGGCCGCGGACGGACCCGCGACGCGAGCGCGGTGGTGCAGGGTCGCTTTCGCGGCCTGGACCTCGTGCTCGCCAAGCCGCTCACCTATATGAACGATTCCGGGCTGGCGGTGCGCAAGCTCGTCGCCCGCGAACGTGCCCCGCTCCACGACGTACTGGTCGTGACCGATGACTTCAGCCTGCCATTCGGCAAGATCCGCTTTCGCGAGGGCGGCAGCCACGGCGGCCACAACGGTCTCCGCTCCATCATCGAGGAGCTCGCCACCGAGGCGTTTCCCCGGCTCCGGATCGGGATCGGCGAGCCCGGGCGCGATGCCGTGGATCACGTCCTCTCGGTCTTCCAGCCGGCCGAGCGGCAACGCCTCGACGAGCTCCTGGACGCGGCGGCGGACGCCGTCGAAGCGTGGGCACGCGACGGCGTGAGCAAGGCGTCGAACCGCTTCAATGCCTTCCAGCTGCGCCCGGCGGACGAAGCCCGGACCGCCGCACCCGGTGACGTCGATGGACCGCCCGGCGCCGACGGGGTGCGGCGAACGCGGACCGGCTGGCGGCGGACGCGGCCGGACCGCCCGGACGAGCCGGGCTCGTGAACGGGCCCCGGCCTGCGGCGCCCGTCCCGCAGGCCGGCCGGCGGGACGCGTCCGGCAGTCACCCCGAGCCGGTCGATGATCCGACCGCGCGACGCCACATCCCGGACCTCGCGGTCCTCCCGCCCCTCCTGCACGCCACTCTGCCGTTCCGGACGTTGAGCGGGGCGCTCGGGCCGGGCGGCAGTGCCTCGGGTCCGCGCGGCCGGCATGTCGCCGTGACCGCCGTTCCCCACGGCGCGAAGACCTTCCTGGCGGCCGCGCTGGCGCTCGTGGGCCGCGAGCGCGTCTGCTGGATCGCCCGTGACGCGGAGATCGGCGACCGCGTCGCAGACGAGCTGGTTGCGTGGCTCGGGGATCCCGCCGCGGTCGCCGTGCTGGAGCCGCGGACGGCACTGGCCTACGAACGCAGCGAGCTCGTCCGGGACGAGTCGGCGGCGCGCGTCGCGGCGCTGGCCGCCTGGCGCGCCGGGCGCGCCCGGGTGCTCGTCGCCTCCGTACAGGCGCTCCTGCAGCCGACCCTCGCCCCGGACGACCTGCCCGCGGTGCCGCGCCCGGTCCGGCGGGGGGACCGGCAGACGCAGGGAGCGCTCCTCGCGGAGCTGCTCCGGCTGGGCTACGAGCCGGTCCACGAGGTGGCTGGCCGCGGCGAGTTCGCCCGCCGCGGCGGCCTGGTGGATGTCTTCGCCGCCGGCGCCGAGCTTCCGGTACGCATCGAGTTCTTCGGGGACGAGATCGACAGCCTGCGCCGCTTCGACCCGACGGACCAGCGCACGGTCGGGCCGGCCGAGGCCATCGACCTCCTGCCCGCCAGCGAGTTTCTGCTCCCGGCGGAAGGCCCGGCCGGGATCCGGGCACGGCTCGGGGGGCTTGCTGACCGCCTCCCCGAGCGCCTTGCGGCCGATCTCGCGCACTTCGAGGGAGCGGACAACGGGGCAGCGCAGGGGACCGCCACGACCCGTGCCCTGGAGGCCGGCGATGCGGCCGAGGTCTGGGCCGCGATCCTGTGCCCGGCGACCGGGCTGGCCCACCTCGGGCCCGAGATCCTCCTGGTCCTGGACGAGCCGGGCGACCTGGCGTTGGCGGCGGAGTTCCTGTGGGACCAGGCCGCCGAGCGCCGCCGCGACCTCGTCGCGGCGGGCGAGCTGCCGGGGGAGTGGCCGGATGCGTATCTCGCGGCCGGGGACTGGACGGAGCGGCTCGCGCGAAGCCGGACGCTCGAGCTGACCTGGGAGTCCGGTCCCCGCATTGCCATCGGCGGCGGCGCTGCGACGGAGGACCCGTTCGGCTGGCGCGAGCCGATGCTGCCCCCCGGCCGGAGCGCGAGCCTCCCGCGCGCCATCGAGCGCTGGCGGGCGGGCCGTCCCGCCACGGTCCCGATCGCGGAGGAGGAGGCCGAGGCGACACGGCCGGTGGTGTCGCCTGGGATCGCTGCCTCACCACGGTCGGCCGGGTCGGGACGCTCGCCGGCGCCGCGGATCGTGATCGCGTCGGACCAGGCGCCCCGGCTCTCGGAGCTGCTCGGCGAGGCGGGGATCCCGGCCGGGGTCACGTTCCGGCCGGCTGCGCCGCCGCCGCCCGGCGCCGTGACGCTGGTCGGGCGCAGCCTGAATGCCGGCTTCGCCGGCGGCCCGGACGGCCTCGTGCTGATCACCGACCGCGAGCTCTTCGGCGCCGTGCGGGTGCGCAGGCCGAAGGCGCTGCGGCGGGTCGTGCCGCGGGACATCCTGGAGCGGTTGACGCCGGGGGACCTCGTGGTCCACGTCGACCATGGGATCGGCCGATATGAACGAATGCTCCGGCGTGGTGCCGCGGGCGAGGAGCGCGACTACCTGGAGATCGGCTTTGCCGGGACGGATGTCATCTTCGTCCCGGTCGAGCAGATCACCCGGATCAGCCGCTACGCGGGATCCGAGCGGCCCGGCCTCTCGAAGCTCGGCGGCGGCGAGTGGGCCCGGACAAAGGCGCGCGTTCGCAGGGCGGTGACGGACCTGGCCGAGGAGCTCCTCGAGCTCTACGCCGCCCGGGCTGCCGCCGAGGGCCACGCGTTCGCCCCGGACACGCCCTGGCAGCAGGAGCTCGAAGCGTCGTTCCCGTACGAGGAGACCCCGGACCAGGATCGGGCCATCATCGAGGTCAAGGCGGACATGGAGGCCGGGCGGCCGATGGACCGGGTGGTCGTCGGCGATGTCGGCTATGGCAAGACGGAGATCGCCCTGCGGGCGGCGTTCAAGGCGATCCAGGACGGCCGGCAGGTGGCCGTCCTCGTTCCCACGACCGTTCTCGCCGACCAGCACCTGCGGACGTTTGCCCAGCGCTTCGCGGCGTTCCCGGCCACGGTACGAATGCTGTCGCGCTCCGTTCCGCCGCGCGAGCAGCAGGCGACGCTCGCCGGGCTCGCGGCCGGTTCCGTCGACCTTGTCGTGGGGACGCACCGGCTGCTGTCCAAGGACGTCCGGATCCGTGATCTCGGCCTCCTCGTGGTAGACGAGGAGCAGCGCTTCGGGGTGGCCGCCAAGGAACGCCTCAAGCAGCTCCGCCGGGAGGTCGACGTCCTGACGCTCTCGGCGACGCCGATCCCGCGCACGCTCAACCTTGCCCTCGTCGGCGTCCGCGACCTGTCGGTCATCGAGACGCCTCCCGAGGACCGCCTGCCGATCCAGACGCGCGTCGCCGAGGCGTCCGCGGGGCTCGTCAAGGACGCGATCCTCCGCGAGCTGGACCGTGGCGGGCAGGTCTACTACGTCCACAACCGGGTCGAGACGATCGAGGCCCAGGCGGACCAGCTCCGCCGGCTCCTGCCGGGCGCCCGAATCGTGGTGGGTCACGGGCAGATGGACGAGCGGCAGATGGAAGCCGTCATGCGCACCTTCGCCGGGGGCGAGGCCGATGTCCTGGTCTGCACGACGATCATCGAATCGGGGCTGGACATCCCGAACGCCAACACGATCGTGATCGACCGCGCAGACACGCTCGGGCTGGCGCAGCTCTACCAGCTCCGGGGGCGGGTGGGTCGCAGCTCGCGGCGGGCCTATGCGTACCTGCTCTATCGCCGTCGCGACCGCTTGTCCGACGAGGCGCGCAAGCGGCTCCAGGCGATCTTCAATGCCTCCGAGCTGGGCGCGGGGTTCCAGATCGCGCTGTCCGACCTGGAGATCAGGGGCGCCGGCAACATCCTCGGCGGCGAACAGTCCGGCCACATGGCCGCGGTCGGTTTCGACCTTTACACCAGGCTGCTCGCGGAAGCCGTGGAGGAGCGCAAGGCGACCTGGGAAGGCCGCGTCCCGACGCTCGAACCGGCCGGTGCCACGGTGGACCTCCCCGTCGACGCCCACCTTCCGGACGCCTACGTGCCCGACGAGGCAGCGAAGCTCGAGCTCTACCGGCGCCTGGCGCGTGCCCGGACGCATGGCGATCTCGCGGCGTTTCGGCAGGAAGTGGCCGACCGCTTCGGACCGCCGCCGCCCGCGGTCCTCCGGCTGGTGGAGGTGGCCGAGCTGCGCCTCGCCGCCGAGGCGGCCGGGATCACGTCCCTCGCCCGCGAGGAGGGTCAGCTGGTGGTGCGCTTCGGCTCGGGGCTTTCGCGGGGCGAGGCGATGCGCCTGATCGCCGGCGCGCCGCTCCCCGGCGTGCGGCCGGGCGACGTGACGTTCGCGGCCAGCCAGGTCCGGATCCGCGTCCCGCGCGACGCGGGCCGCGCGTGGGCGCTCACCCAGGCGATCGTCACCCGCGTGGCCGCGGCGCGCGGCTCAGGGCCCGGTGCTCAGGCGTCCGAGGCCAGCTCCTCACCGGGCCGGAACCGGTAGCCGACGCCGTAGCTCGTCTCGAGGAAACGCCGGTCGGGCGCCACCTCGGCGAGCTTCGCCCGGAGGTTGCGGATCGTCACGCGCAGCAGGTGGGTGTCATCGCGGTATCCGGCGCCCCAGACCGCGGTCAGCAGCTCGGCGTGCCCGACGACCGATCCCGGGCGCTCGGCAAGGTAGTGCAGCAGGCGGTATTCCGTCGGTGTCAGGTGGATATCGACCCCGTCAGCCGTGACGCGATGACCCCGGCCGTCGATGACGAGCCCTGGGTGGTGGATCTCGTCACCGGCGATCGCCGCCGACCGGACGTTGGCTCGCCGCAGCACGGCCTCGATGCGGGCCATCAGCTCGGGGAAGCTGAGCGGCTTCGTCACGTAGTCGTCCGCGCCCGCGCCCAGCCCGCGAATCTTGTCCTGCTCACCGTCGCGGGCGGTGACGAGAAGGATCGGGACGAGGCTCGCGGCACGAATCCGCTCGATCACGTGCCAGCCGCTGAGCCGCGGCAGGCTGAGGTCCAGGAGGATGAGGTCGGGCTCCTCCGCCTCGAAGCTCACGATCGCCTCCGCGCCGTCTCGCGCGACGCGCGGCAGCCAGCCGTGCCGCCCCACCCACAGGGCCAGCAGGTCAGCGAATTCCGGCTCGTCCTCGACGATGAGGATGCGCGCCCCCGGCTGGGGCTCGGGGATCATCCCAGCACCGGCAGGCGGAAGGAGATCGACGTGCCACGCCGGGTCGTGTCCAGCCGGATCCAGCCCCCGTGTGCCTCGACCAGTCGGCGACAGACGTGAAGGCCCAGGCCGCTACCGGGGATCCGGGACTCGCGCACGCGCGCGCCCCGGAAGAACCGGTCGAACACCTGCGCCTGCTCGGCCGGATCCACCCCCACCCCGTCGTCGACGAATGTCACGATCACCGAGTCGGGGGGCAGGTGCCGGGCGCGAATCGTGATGGAGGCGCCCTCTCCCGCGTACTTCTGCGTGTTCGCCGCCAGGTTTGCCAGGACCTGCCGGATGCGCCGCGCGTCCACGTCGACCAGCGGCAGGGTCGGCACGTCGAGCGTGATCGGCGGCGCCCCGGTCAGCTCGCCCTGCTCGGTCGCGAACGCATGCAACAAGGCCCCCAGGCTGACCGGCGCGCGGTCCAGCTGAAGCTGGTCGCTCTCCAACCGCGACACGTCGATCACGTCGTCGACGAGCGCGCTGAGCCGGTCCACGGCATCTCCAATGCGCTCCAGGTGATGGCGGCTCGCGGGTGCGTCCAGGCCCAAATGGAGCAGGCTCTGCGAATGGCCGCTGATCAGGGCGAGGGGCGTTCGAAGCTCGTGCGAGATCGTGGCCACGAAGCTGGACTTGAGCGCATCGAGGGCGCGCGTCCCGCGCAGGTCTCGCAGGACCCCGACCGCGCCGGCAGGCGAGCCTGTCATCTGCGCATAGCTCGCCGTCACCGGGATCGGGGTGGCGTCTGCGCCCGCCACGACCTGTTCACGGACGAGCGGCCTGCCGTGGGCGAGGACGTCCCGGAACGGGCAGGTCCGCCCGCAGCCGCGCGTACCCCCCGCCTCCGGCAGGCAGCCGAGGAAGGCTTCACAGGTCGCCCCGATCCCTTCGCGCTCCGCGGCACCGACGAGCCGCGCTGCCGCGCCGTTGAGCCGGGTGATCCGGCAGTCCGAATCGACTGCGATGATCGAGTCGCTCGCGCCGTCGAGAATCGCGGCCAGCGTCGCCCGCTCGTGCACGAGCGCGCCGCGCAACTGCGCGGCGCGGAACGCGAGGGCGAGCTCGCGCCGGACCAGGCCCAGGTAGCGAGCATGCCCGGGGTCCAACGTCCGGCCGCGCCGCGGCCGGACCGCGAGGTAGCCGAGCGCGACGTGGCCCGCCCCGCCCGTGCCGAGCGCCAGGCTCTCCTCCAGTGGGACGCCGAACCAGCCGGCGCGGGCCGCCCAGCGTTCCGCCGCGTTCGAGTCCGTGAACGCCGTCGGGAGGTCGGCGCCGGGCCGCGCGTCGCCGGCGGGCTCGTCTGGCGCGGGATCCGCGGTCACGTCAAGTGCCGCGATCCGGTGAAGCGTCCGCCGGGCAGGAGCCGCCAGCCACAGTGCAGCCGCGCCGGCGCCGCTCGTGCGGGCGATCTCCGCCAGCACCGCGGGCGCTAGCTTCTCCAGGCTGTCGCCCGAGGCCAGCAGCTGGCTGAGCTGGTACTGGGCGAACATCGCGTCGGCCTCGCGCTGGGCCTCGTCGAAGGCGCGCCGCCGCTCGTCCTCCAGGCTCGCCACGCGCGCCCGGAGCTGGTCGCCGTCGCTCAATGAGGGTGTCGCGAGGGGCGCCATCCCCGGCGCCCATCCAGCATGGAACGGATCAGCAGGAAGCAGGACGTCGCGCCCGGGTCGCGGTGGCCGCGCGACCGCTCCCCAAGTCGGAGGGCGAGCCCGCGTCGAGCAATCATCGGGATCGTGGCCCGGACGCCTGCCCGGGCGGCCCGAGCGGCCCGGACGAACGCTTCGTCGGGTGGAAGCCCCGACCTGGCGCCGGCGAGGAGCGCCTGAACTGCGGGCTCCAGCGCGTCCAGGATCGTCTTGTCTCCGAGCACGCAGCGCCCCCGCCGGGCCAGGCCGGCCCGCCCCGTGTCGAGTGCGTGGGCCAGGGTGGGGAGGTCCACGGCATGCATCCCGTCCAGCGCGAAGCCCGCCTCGATGAACAGGGTCCCGTAGAGCGGGCCGCTGGCTCCACCCACGCTTCCGACGAGCGTGTGCCCGATCCGTCGCAGCAGGGCCCCGACGTCGAGCGGCCCGACCGCGTCCGCGGGTGCCTCGTCCGCGAGCGCACGGACGACCGCCTGCAGGCCGGTGGTCATGTTCGTGCCGTGATCGCCGTCCCCGAGTGCGGCGTCCAGCCTGTCCAGGAGCGCCTCGTGTCGCGCGATCGTTGCCGCGGCGCGTGCGACGAAGGCGACGACGTCCTCGGCGGTGATCATCACCTCGATGGCGCCGGCACCCACCGCCGACTGGTCGGCTCGTCCTAGACTCATCCGACGCAGAGTCTACCCTCCGTCGCGGGCGATCCGCGGCAGTCCGGGGCGGATTCGCCGATGCGCGGAGGTGCCCGATGGTCGCGCTCGTCCTGGTCGGCCACAGCCCCGAGGTGCTCCGTGGGCTCCGAACGCTGCTGGCCCAGGCGGCGCCCGCGATCCGGGTGAGCGTGGCCGGCGGCACGGACGCGGGTGCCCTCGGAACGAGCGCCCCGCGGATCCTGGAGGCTCTGCGCGAGGCGCTCGCAGCCGCGCCGGACGGAGCCGTCGTCCTGCTGGACATGGGAAGCGCGGCGCTGGCGCTCGAGATGGCGCTCGATGACCTCGGACCGGCGGACCGCGACCGGGTCCGGGTCAGCCGCGGCGCCATCCTCGAGGGGGCCGTGCGCGCGGCGGTCGACGCGGCCGGCGGGGCCGCGCTGGCCGAGGTCCTCGCGACCTCGGAGATTCCGCCCGGGACTGACAAGCTTCCCGACGACTGGCCCGCCGACGGGAGGCCTCCAGGTTGACCGCGCGACAGCGCTCCTCGTGAGCGGCGAACTCGTCGCCGGCTGGCTGCGACTGGCGGCCACCCGGATCGCCGTTGAGCGTGTCTACCTGACCGAGCTCGACGCGGCGATAGGCGACGGGGATCACGGCATAAACCTGCACCGCGGCTTCCTGGCTCTCGACGCGCGGCTGGCCACCGGCGACGCCCCGCTCGACGCCCCGGGGCCGCTCCTGGTCCTGGCGGGGCGTGCCATCACCGGCACGGTCGGTGGTGCCAGCGGCGCGCTCTACGGCCGCGCGCTGATGCGGGCGGGTGCCGTGCTGGAGGCCCTGTCTCCCGGTTCGGCTCTCGGGCCTGCGCAACTCGTGGATGTCTTCTGGGCCGCAGTCGACGGCGTGGCAATGCTCGGGCGATCCCGGCCGGGCGAGAAGACAATGCTCGACGCGCTCATCCCGGCCGCCATTGCGTTCGCGGCGGCCGGCGCTGCCGACGCCGACCTGACGACCGCGACGCGCCGGGCGGCAGACGCCGCCGAGGCCGGGGCGCTCGAAACGCTGTCGCGCATCGCGACGAAGGGTCGCGCGAGCTACCTCGGCGAGCGGTCCGCTGGCCACCTGGACCCCGGGGCCGTGTCGAGCGCGCTCATCCTCCGGGCCCTCGCGGACGTCACCGCCGGCCGCGCCTGACCGGCAGCGCCTGGCCGCTCCGAGGCGGCCCCTGAAGCCAGCCTCGCGACCCGCCCCCGCAACGCTCCTGCAACCTAGACGTTTCCTTGACGTTTCCGGCCGCGCTGCGGGCGTACGGTTCAGGTAACAGTGCTCGAGGGCACTGTGGCGTCGGCGTGATCGACCGCAACGCGACCCGGGCCGGGGTCGCGGTCGAGGTAGCGGAGGGATCGAGCGAGATTCGCAGCCGGCGTTGGTGTCCACCCATTAGAGGGAGTGAGCATGTCTGCTGAGAAATTTGTTGGCGAGGTCCTCGGGACGATGATCCTGATCCTCCTCGGCGACGGTGTCGTCGCCGGTGTCCTGCTCGCCAAGTCAAAGGCGTTTGCGAGCGGCTGGATCGTCATCACGATTGCGTGGGGCATGGCGGTGTTTGCCGGTATCGCCGTGGCCGGCACGTTCACCGGGGCCCACATGAATCCCGCGGTAACGCTCGCGGTCTTCCTCGACAACCAGGTCAAGTCGACCGGCGCGTTCGGCGTCGACTCGCTGCTTGGCTACTGGGCCGGCGAGATGGTCGGCGCCATGATCGGCGCAACGCTCGTCTTCCTGCACTACTACCCGCACTGGGCCGAGACCGAGGACCCGGGCCTCAAGCTCGCCGTCTTCTCGACTGGCCCGGCAATCCGCAACATGACGTGGAACCTGGTCTCGGAGATCATCGGCACGTTCGTCCTGATCTTCGTCGGCTTCAGCCTCGGCAATGCCGGCGGCGTCAACTCGTCCATCGGTGGCGCTCTTGGATGGGGTCTCCTCGTCCTCGTGATCGGCGTTGGCCTCGGAGGGACGACGGGCTACGCGATCAACCCCGCCCGCGACCTTGGGCCGCGGATCATGCACGCGGTCCTGCCGATCCCCGGCAAGGGCAGCAGCGACTGGGAGTATTCGTGGATCCCGGTTGTCGGCCCGCTCATCGGCGGCGCGCTCGGCTGGGCCGTCTACTACTACGGGATCGCGGAATTCGTCGCGAAGGCTCTCGGCCCCAAGTAGGTCTGAGCCAATCGCATCCCGCGCCGGCGGCTACGGCCCCGCCGCCGGCGCTCCGAAGGTCCCTTCCACAACCTTGAGCATCCGTCGTTGACTCGCCACTGGAGGAGCGCATGAAGAAGCTCATCAACACCCCTGAGCGCGAGGTCGACGAGGCGCTCGCCGGAATGGCCGCCGCACACCCCGACCTCATCCGGGTCGAGGAGCCGAACATCATCGTCCGCAAGGACGCGCCTCGCAAGGGCAAGGTGGGCATCATCTCCGGCGGTGGCTCCGGCCACGAGCCGATGCACGGCGGCTTCGTCGGGCTCGGCATGCTGGATGCTGCCTGCCCCGGCGCCGTCTTCACCTCGCCGGTCCCAGAGCAGATGCTGGCCGCCACCAAGGCGGTCAACGGCGGCGCTGGCGTCCTTCACATCGTGAAGAACTACACCGGCGACATCATGAACTTCGAGATCGCGGCCGAGATGGCGCAGGCGGAAGGGATCGAGGTCGCCTCGGTCGTGATCGCCGACGACGTCGCCGTGAAGGACTCGCTCTACACCGCGGGCCGCCGCGGAGTCGGCGGCACAGTGCTGGCCGAGAAGATCGTCGGAGCGGCCGCCGAGGCCGGTGCCGACCTCAAGACCGTCACCGCGCTCTGCCAGAAGGTCCAGGACAACGTCCGCTCGATGGGCATGGCCCTGACCTCCTGCACCGTGCCCGCCGCGGGCAAGCCCACCTTCGACATCTCCGACGACGAGATGGAGATCGGGATCGGCATCCACGGCGAGCCGGGACGCCGCCGCGAGGCGCTCAAGCCGGCCGACGAGATCGTCGAGATGCTCGTCACGCCGATCCTCGAGGAGGGCATCTTCGTCAGCGGCGACCGCGTCCTCGCCTTCGTCAACGGGATGGGCGGCACGCCGCTCATCGAGCTGTACGTGGCGTATCGCAAGGTCAACGAGATTCTCACCGGCAAGGGGATCACGATCGCGCGCAACCTGGTCGGGAGCTACATCACCTCGCTCGAGATGGCGGGCCTCTCGGTCACGCTTCTCAAGCTCGATGACGAGCTGATCCGGTACTGGGACGCGCCGGTCAAGACCCCCGGCCTGCGCTGGGGAGTCTGAAGCCCGTGATCTCCACAGGCGACTTCTCGCGGTTCCTCGAGACGTTCGCCGCCCGGATCCATGCCGCGCGGGAGGAGCTGACCCAGCTCGACTCCGCCATCGGCGACGCGGATCACGGGATCAACATGGACCGCGGGATGACTGCCATCCTGGAGCTCCTTCCGGGGCTCCGAGATGGGGACGCCGGGACGCTCTTCAAGCAGACCGGAATGAAGCTCATCTCCACGGTCGGTGGGGCCAGCGGGCCCCTCTACGGGACATTCTTCCTCCGCCTCGGCACCTCGTTCGGAACGGCCACCGAGATCGGCCCGGCCGAGCTTGCGGCCGGGTTCCGCGCCGGGCTCGAGGGCGTAATTGCCCGCGGCAAGGCCGGGCTCGACGACAAGACGATGGTCGACGCCATGGTGCCGGCCGTCGCCGCGCTCGAGGCGGACATTGCGGACCTCCCGGCCGCGCTCGACGCTGCCGCCATCGCGGCGGCGGAGGGACGCGACCGGGTGACGCCGCTCGTTGCCCGCAAGGGCCGGGCGAGCTACCTCGGCGAGCGTTCCGCCGGCCACCAGGATCCCGGGGCGACGAGCACCACGATCCTGTTCGAATCCCTTCGCGACGCTTTGCGCACCGGCTAGAGCCGGCGGGCGCCATCTAGATCCGTATGGAGAGAAACATGACCAAGTACGTAGGAGCACTGGACCAGGGCACGACGAGCACCCGCTTCATGATCTTCGACCACGCCGGTGCCGTCGTGGCGGTCGATCAGAAGGAGCACGAGCAGATCTACCCGAAGCCGGGCTGGGTCGAGCATGACCCGATGGAGATCTGGACCCGGTCGCAAGAGGTCATCAAGGGCGCCCTCGCCAAGGCCGGCATCAAAGCCTCAGACCTTGCCGCGGTCGGCATCACGAACCAGCGCGAGACCACGGTGGTCTGGGATCGCAAGACCGGCAAGCCGGTCTACAACGCGATCGTCTGGCAGGACACCCGGACCGACCAGATCTGCGCCGCTCTGGCCGCGGACGGCGGCTCGGATCGCCTCCGGCCGAAGACCGGCCTTCCGCTGGCGACCTACTTCTCCGGCCCCAAGGTCAAGTGGATCCTCGACAACGTCGCGGGTGCACGGGCCAAGGCTGAGGCAGGCGACCTCCTGTTTGGCAACATCGACACCTGGTGCATCTGGAACCTGACCGGCGGCGTCAACGGCGGCGTGCACGTCACGGACGTGTCGAATGCCAGCCGCACGCTCATGTTCAACTACACCACCCTCGCTTGGGATCCCGAGATCACCGCGCTCCTGAGCGTTCCGGCGTCTATGCTCCCGGCCGTCAAGGCCTCGTCCGAGGTCTACGGCACGGCGGTCGGCGACCTGGCCGGCGTTCCCGTTGCCGGCGACCTCGGCGACCAGCAGGCCGCCCTGTTCGGCCAGACGTGCTTCTCCCCCGGCGAGGCGAAGAACACGTACGGCACCGGCTGCTTCATGCTCCTCAACACGGGCACGAAGGCAGTTCCGTCGAAGAACGGCCTCCTCACCACCCTGGGCTACAAGATCGGCAAGCAGCCGGCCGTGTACGCCCTCGAGGGATCCATCGCCATCACCGGCGCCCTCGTGCAGTGGCTCCGCGACAACCTCGGGATGATCGAAAAGTCTTCCGACATCGAGGCGCTCGCGGCCACGGTCGAGGACAACGGTGGCGTCTACTTCGTTCCCGCCTTCAGCGGCCTCTTCGCGCCGTACTGGAAGAACTCTGCGCGCGGCGTCATCGCCGGCCTGACCCGGTACGTCAACAAGGGCCACATCGCGCGTGCCGTCCTCGAGGCGACCGCGTGGCAGACCCGCGAGGTCCTCGACGCCATGAACGCCGACTCCGGCGTTCCGTTGACGGCCCTCAAGGTCGACGGCGGCATGGTGTTCAACAACCTGCTCATGCAGTTCCAGTCGGACGTCCTGGGCGTCCCGGTCATCCGCCCGAAGGTTGCCGAGACGACGGCCCTCGGCGCGGCCTATGCGGCCGGCCTCGCGGTCGGCTACTGGGCCGAGGTCGAGGACCTTCGCGCCAACTGGGCGAAGGACCACACCTGGGAGCCCAAGATGGACGCGGCGCTCCGCGACAAGGAGTACGCGCTCTGGAAGAAGGCCGTCACGCGGACCTTCGACTGGGCCGAGTAGGCTCTCTCGCATCGCAATCCGGGGCCCCTCGGCAATGCCGGGGGGCCCCGGAACACGTCAGGCGGGCGCGGCCCGCGGGTTCATCGCACACACACGGGATCGAGACGGATCGAGGTGAGCAGCATGGGTGAGTCGCACGCCTACGACGTCCTCGTCGTCGGCGGGGGTGCGACCGGGGCCGGTGTGCTCAGGGACCTGGCGCGGCGGGGCCTTCGCACGCTGCTCGTCGAGCGCGGTGACTGGGGCACCGGGACCACGGGGCGCTATCACGGCCTCCTGCACTCCGGCGGCCGCTACGTGGCCAAGGACAGGCTCGCGGCGCAGGAGTGCATCTCCGAGAACCGCATCCTCCGCCGCATCGCGCCGGCCAGCATCGAGGATACCGGCGGCTTCTTTGTCGCCACCCCGGCCGACCCCGACGACTATGTCGCGGCCTTCCCGGCCGCCTGCGCGGCGGCCGACGTCGATTGCGAGGAGATCCCCGTCGCCGAGGCGTTGCGGCGCGAGCCGGCCCTGAACCCCGCCATCCGGCGCGCCTTCAAGCTGCCGGACGGCTCCGTGGAGCCGTGGCAACTCATCGAATCGAACATCGCGGATGCGCGCGCGCTCGGCAGCGATGCGTGGTCCTACCAGCGGCTCGTGGAGTTGGAGCGCGAGGGCGACCGGATCGTCGCCGCGACGCTGCGCGACGAGGGCTCCGGCAGCCTGACGCGCATCACGCCCCGCTTCGTCGTTTCGTGCGCGGGTGCGTGGGCCGGCCAGATCGCCGCCATGGTCAACGTGTCCGTCACGATGCACCCGGGCAAGGGCACGATGCTCATCTACAACCAGCGGATGACCGACACGGTGATCAACCGGTGTCACAAGTCGTCCGACGGCGACATCATGGTTCCGGTCCACACGGTGGCGATCCTCGGCACGACCGAGCAGCGCGTGGAGGACCCGGACCAGTACGACATCACGCGCGACGAGGTGGCCGCCCTGATCCGGGAGGGCGAGAACCTCTTCCCGGACCTTGGGCGGATGCGGCTCCTGCGCGCCTACGCGGGCGTGCGGCCGCTCTACCAGCCGCCTGCCGAGGTCACTGCCGATGCCCTGAAGGACGGTCGCCAGATCTCCCGCGCGCACACGGTCCTCGACCACGCCTCGCGGGACGGCGTGGAGAACTTCGTCACGATCGTCGGCGGCAAGCTCACGACCTTCCGCCGGATGGCCGAGGACACGGTCGACCTGGTGTGCGACAAGCTGGGTGTCACGGAGCCGTGCACGACGGCCGACGCGATCCTGCCCAACCAGGTCCCCGGGAAGACGTACTGGCTGGGCCACCGGCTGGCGGAGCACGAGGCGGCGGGCGGCGGGGACAACGGCCTCCTGTGCGAGTGCGAGTTCGTGACGCGGCCCATGCTGGACGCGTTCCTGGACCGACACCCGGGCTGCTCGCTCGATGACGTACGGCGCGGCACGCGCCTCGGCATGGGGCCCTGTCAGGGCGGTTTCTGCACGTTCCGCGCGGCCGGCGTGGTGGGCGAGCGCGCGGGACACGCCGGCGCGGCTGACGTCGCCGAGCTGGCGGACCGGGCGATCCTCGGGTTCCTCAGGGAGCGCTTCAAGGGAACCCGGCCCATCGCCGCTGGCCGCCAGCTCCAGGAGCAATGGATGATCTCCGGTGTCTACGGCGGGGGGCTGGGGGTCGAATCGCTGATCGAGCACGGGACGCCCGTCGCGTCCGGGGAGGTTGTCGGTGCCCAGCGCTGACGTCGTCGTCATCGGGGCGGGCCTCGCCGGGCTGACGGCCGCCATCGCGGCGGCGGAGTCCGGCGCGCGCGTCCACGTCCTGGCCAAGGGTCACGCCGCCACCCACTGGGGCCCGGGCGGAATCGACGTGGCCGGGATTCCCGCCGCGTCCACGCCCCGCGACGGGATCCGCCTGCTGGCCGGCGAGGCCGGCCATCCCTACGCCTTCCTCGGGGACGACGTCGAGGCGGCCCTCGACTGGATCCGCCCGCACCTCGCGGCCGGGGGCATCGAGTACGTCGGCGACCTCGACACGCCGCTCCAGCTCGCCCCGACCTCGATCGGCGGGACACGCCGCGCCGCGATCCTGCCGGCCGGCCAGGCCGCGGCGCTCTCGCCCTGGGCGCCGGGCGAACGCCTGGTGATCTGCGGCATCGCCGGGTTCAAGGACTTCTGGCCAGAGGCGATCGCGGCCAGCCTGTCGCGCGCTCGCGTCTGGGACGGTGGCAACCGGCCGGCGTCCGTCACGCCCATCAGCGTGGCCTTGCCCGGTCTCGCCGCCCGGCACAACCTGAATGCGCTCGAGATCGCCCGCCGCTTCGATGATCCCGCCTGGCGTGCCAGCGCGATCGATGCGATGGCCCGCGCGATCGCGGCGGTACCCGGCTCCGGAGGGCGCGTCGCCGTCCCGGCGGTCCTCGGGATCCGCGACCACGCGGCCGTCCTCGAGGCCATCCGCGAGGGGATTCCGGCGGCAACGTTCGAGATGCCGCTTGTGCCGCCCAGCGTGCCCGGGATGCGCCTCTACGCGGCGCTTCGGGCTGCCCTCATCAGGGCCGGCGGGCGTGTCCAGATCGGCGAGATGATCGAGCGAATCGACCGCGACGGGCGCGCCGTGACGGCCGTCGTGTCGGGCGCCGCCGCCCGGACGTACACGGTGCGGGCGGGAGCCCTGGTTCTCGCCACGGGCGGGATCGCCGGTGGCGGTCTCGTCGCGGAGCGCGACGGCCGGCTCGTGGAGCCCCTGCTGGGGCTCCCGGTGGAAGCGCCCCCTGCGGATGACTGGCTCTCCCTCGATGCATTCGAGCCGGCGGGCCATCCCCTGGAGAAGGCGGGGATCCGCACGGACGCCGAGCTTCGGCCGGTGGGCGTGGACGGGACGCCCGTGTTCGAGAATGTCCGCGTGGCCGGCAGCCTCCTCGCCGGCCAACGGTATATCGGGGAGCGTTGCGGCGACGGCGTCGCGATCGCCAGTGGATGGCGGGCGGCACGATCGCTCGGCGCTGTCCCGGCTGGGCGTGCCGCAGGGCCGGGGAGCGAGCGACCATGACGATCGCCGAGCTGATCAAGGATGCCTCCGAGGAAGCAGTCGGATACTCGTCCGACGAGTGCCTCAAGTGCAACGTCTGTGTGACCGTCTGCCCGGTCGCACGGGTCACGGACCTTTTCCCGGGCCCGAAGTACGTGGGCCCCCAGGCCCAGCGGTTCCGGACCGGCCATGCCCAGCCCGTCCAGGTTCCCGGCACGCCGTTCATGCTGTCCCCGGACGTGACCGTCGACTACTGCTCGGGCTGCGGCTGGTGTACGGCGGCGTGCCCGGCGGGCGTGAAGATCGCGGAGATGAACAGCCAGTCCCGGGCGCGGATGAAGGCTGGCAAGCGCCCCAAGCTGCGCGATTGGGGGCTGGGCCAGACCGACCTCGTCGGCCAGGTCGGCGTCCTCTTCTCGCCAATCTCCAACTGGGCGCTGGCCAACCGGCCGATCCGGGCGATCATGGAGACGACGGTCGGGATTCATCGCCAGGCGCCGTTCCCCAAGTTCAGCCGCCGCACGCTCCAGTCAACCTGGAAGCGCCGCCAGAAGCGGCGCGGCGCGACGGCCGTGCCGGGACCGGATCGGGCCGTCGTCTACTTCCACGGCTGCTCGGCGAACTACTACGAGCAGCACGTCGCCGACGCCGCAGTCGAGATTCTCCGGCGCAACGGCTTCGAGACGATCATCCCCGAGCAGGTCTGCTGCGGGCTGCCGCTCATCAGCAACGGGATCTACACGGAGGCTCGCCAGAAGGCCCACCGCAACCTCGACGTGCTTGCCCGCTATGCGAGGCAGGGGTACCGGATCGTCGGGACCTCCACCTCCTGCACCCACACGATCAAGGCCGAGTACCGGGAGATGCTCGACATCCACGATGACGACGCGATGGTGGTCGCGAACGCGACGTGGGATATCTGCGAGTTCTTGCTGGACCTCCACGAGCAGGGCAAGCTCAACACGCAGTTCGGGCGGCTCGACGAGGACCTGCCCTACCACGCGCCCTGCCAGCTCCGTTCCCATGGCATCGGCCTGCCGGCGTTGGACCTGTTCGCGCTCGTGCCGGGCCTGCGCGCTCTCGACATGGACCACGACTGCTGTGGCATCGCGGGCACCTACGGCATGAAGAAGGAGAAGTACCCGATCGGCATGGCGGTCGGGGCCCCGCTGTTCGAGAAGATCAAGGCGAGCAACGCACCGGAAGCCGCCTGCGACTCGGAGACGTGCCGCTGGCAGATCGAGAAAGCGACGGGAACCCGCACCCGACATCCGATCGAGATCCTCCTCGATGCGTATCGCGCAGGTGACTCGGAGCGCCAGATGACCCCACCCCTCGCGCCCGCGGGGACCTGAGCCCGATGCTGGGGGCCGACGGCGACGGGCCACTCGTCGGGCTCGTGATCGTTTCGCATTCGGCGAAGGTCGCCGACGGCACCCTGGAACTCGCCTCGCAGATGGCCGGCGATGATGTGCGCATTGTCGCGGCGGGCGGCCTCGAGGACGGCAGCATCGGCACGGACGCCACCCGGATCATGGCTGCCATCCAGGCCGCGGACAGCGGGGCCGGAGTCGTGGTGCTGGTCGACCTCGGCAGCGCTGTCCTGTCGGCCTCGACCGCCCTCGAGCTGCTTGATCCGGCACTCGCTGCCCGGGTCCGGCTGAGCCGCGGCCCGGTGGTGGAGGGCGCCATCGTCGCGGCGATCCAGGCGAGCATCGGGGACGACCTCCTGACGGTATGCGACGCCGCCGACGCTACCCTGAGCCAGGACAAGCTCGCGGAGTGACGCCGTCCGAACCTGCCGGGCCGGGACGGGACGCCGACGTCGTGGTGATCGGGGGCGGTGCGGTCGGCTCGTTCATCGCCGCATTGATCGCCCGATCCGGGCGGCGTGTGACCCTCGCAGGCAGGCCCGGGACCGGTCGCTCGGGTTCGGACGAGATTGTCGTGCGCGCGCCCGACGGAGCCGTGTGGCAGGCCCGGGTGGAGCGCGCGGCAGGCACCGCCGACCTGGGCCGACCGGCCGGCGTGATCCTGGCCGTGAAGATGCCGGACCTGGGCGCCGCTATCGAGGCGTGCGAGGCGTGGCCGGACGCCCCCGTCGTCACGTTGCAGAACGGGATCGGCGCGGAGGAGGTGGTCGCGGCCGCGCGACCGGGCGCGCCGTTGCTGTCCGGATCGCTGACTGCCCCGGTGGGCATGGAGCCGGATGGCACCCTTGCCTGGCGCGCTCGCCGGGGGATCGGCCTGGGCTCCGTGCAGGGTGACACCGCGGCACTCCGGGACGCGATCCGGGACGCGTCGGCGGCGGGCGGCCTGGCCGTCGCGGTCGTGGGCGACTGGCGCGCGATGAAGTGGTCGAAGCTGCTCACGAACATCGTGGCGAATGTGGTCCCGGCCCTGCTGGACTGCGACGTCGCGTCGGTCTATGCCGACCGGCGGCTGTTCGCTGTCGAGCGGGCGGCAGTCCTGGAAGCGCTCCGCGTGATGCGGGCCCTGGGCCAGGCGCCAATTCGGCTGCCGGGTGCCGACGTCCGGTGGCTCGCGGCCGCGTTCCGGGCACCGCCGGCGCTCGGGCAGCCGATCCTGCGCCGGGTGGTGGCGCGAGCTCGCGGTGGCAAGGACCCGTCGCTCCTGCTCCACCTGCGCGCGGGCGGCGGCCCATCCGAGGCACGCTGGCTCAACGGGGGCGTCGCCCGGGCCGGGGCGGGCGCGGGCGTGCCGACGCCGGTCAACGCGGCGCTCGCGGCGTTGATCGACGCGGCCGATGCCGACCCGTCCGCCTGGGACCGTACGCGGGGCCGGCCAACGGCACTCTTATCCGCCATCAGCGCACCATGAGCACGTGGAGGAACCTATGAAGACGATCCGACTCACGGTCCGCAACCCATCCGGGATCCATCTGCGGCCGGGGGCGGCCTTCGTCAGGGCGGCGGCGTCGCACCGCGGGACGGCCGTGCGCGTCAGCAACCTGACGTCCGGGTCCACTCCGGTGGATGCGCGCAGCATGCTCGCGGTGACGGCGCTCAAGATCAAGCAGGGTCACGAGATCGAGGTGACCGCGGACGGTCCTGACGAGGATGTCGCGCTCGAGACGTTGCGTGCGGCCGTGGAGAGCGGGCTCGGCGAAGCCCTCGCCTGACGGCGGCAACGCGGGCCGGCGCGGCCGGACGTGCCCGGCCTGACCCGCTGCGCTGATAATGCCGAGCGTGGAGTCTGGATCCGTCCTTGCCGCCATCGTCACGGCCGCCGCTGCCTATTTCATCGGCGGGATCCCGTTCGGAATCGTAGTGGCGCGGCTCGTCGGCGGGCGGGACCCGCGCAGCATCGGCAGCGGGCGGACCGGCGGCGCGAACACGCTGCGGGCGATCGGGCCACGCTGGGCGCTCGTGTCCGGCCTCCTCGACGCCGCCAAGGGCAGCGTCGCGGTCCTCATTCCGCGGCTATTTGGCTTCGGGCCGGAGTTCGAGGTGCTGGGCGCCCTCGTCGCGATCGTCGGGCACAGCCGCTCGCCGTACATCGGGTTTGGTGGCGGCCGCGGGGTCTCCGTGGCATGGGGGACCCTCGTCGTCATCCAGCCGCTGGTCGCGCTCGCGATCCTGCCGGTCTTCGGGGGGGTGATCCTCGCGACCAGGATCTCGTCGCTCGGCTCGTTGCTCGGTTCGCTGTTCGGGGGCCTGCTCATGCTCGCGCTCGTGGCGCTGCAAGGGCTGCCGCCGGCCTACGACGTCTACGCGGCGGGCTCGGTCGCGCTGATCTGGATCTTCCACCTCGACAACATCGCGCGCCTCCTGCGCGGCACCGAGCGCCGGATCGATCGGCGTCCCTGACCGGAGGTTGACCATGCACACGCTCACCGGAACGCCAGCGTCCACCGGCGTCGCCATCGGCCCCCTGGTCGTTATCCGGCCTGCGGCGGTCGCGCGGGGCGGCCGCATCGTCCCCGGGCAAGAGGCGGGGGAGATCGCGCGCCTCGAGACGGCAATGACGGAAGCCGGGGCGGAGCTGGACGCACTTGCCGAGCGTGTCGGCGCCGAGCACCCGGCGGAGGCGGAGATCTTCGTCGCCCACGCCATGCTCGCCCAGGACCCGGCGCTCGCGGAGGCGGCGGAGGAGCGCATCCGCGCGGGCGATGACGCCGTGGCGGCGATCCGCGCCGCGGGCGAGCGGTTCGCGGCCGAGTACCGGGCGATCGGGGACGAGCTCCTCGCGGCGCGCGCGACCGACATCCTGGACGTGGCCGGGCGGATCACCGACCGATTGACCGGCGGCCACGTGGCCGCCCCGGTGCTGGAGCAGCCGTCGATCATCGTCGCCGCGGACCTCACGCCATCGCTCACGGCCACCCTCCCGCGGGACCGGATGCTCGGCATCGCCCTTGCCGAAGGCTCGGCGACCGCGCACGCCGCCATCCTGGCCCGCGCCTACGGCATCCCGGCCGTCGTCGGGATCCAGGGCCTGCTGGACACGATCGACGGCTCCGCCGGGACGCCCGCGGGCAGCGGTGCCCGCCTCGCGCTCGACGGCGCCAGCGGCGAGGTCGTGCTCGAGCCGGACGCCGCCACCGTCGCCCGCTTCGAGCGGGCCCGCACCGCGGCGGGCGCTGCAACCGCGCAGGCACTCGCCGAGGCTTCCCTGCCGGCAGTGACCCGCGACGGGCTGGAGGTGACACTCCTGGCGAACATCGGCGGGCCGGGCGAGGCCGCCCGGGCGGTGGAGCTGGGCGCCCACGGCGTGGGGCTGTTTCGCACCGAGTTCCTCTTCCTGGAGCGCGCGACGCCGCCGTCCGAGGACGAGCAGCTGGCCGCCTACCGGGCGGTCGTGGAGGCGTTCGCGCCCCACCCCGTCACGATCCGTTTGCTGGACGTCGGTGGCGACAAGCCCATCCCGTACCTGCCCATCGCGCCGGAGGCGAACCCGTTTCTGGGCGTCCGCGCGCTTCGCCTGGCGTGGGATGAGCCGGGCCTCTTCCTGACACAGTTGCGGGCCGCCATGCGGGCCGCAGCCGGTACGCCGGCCGGCACCGTCGGGGTGATGGCGCCGATGATCGCCGACGCCCGGGACGCCGACCTCCTGCTCCGCCTCGCCGCCCGGGCGCGCGAGAGCCTCGTGGCCGCCGGCGTCGCGCACGGCGAGATCGATCTCGGTGTGATGCTGGAGATCCCGGCGGCCATCCTCGTGGGGGACACGTATCTCCCGCGGCTCGCCTTCGCGAGCATCGGGACGAACGACCTCCTGCAGTACACGGTGGCCGTCGACCGCGGCAACCGGTCGCTTGCCCGCTACCAGGAGTCGCTTCATCCGGCCCTGCTTCGCCTCATCCGCCGGGCCGTCGAGGCCAGCGATGCCGCCGGAGCCTCGTTGTCGGTCTGCGGCGAGATGGGCGGCGACGCCGTGGCGGCGCTCGCTCTAGTGGGACTCGGGGTCCGCAAGCTGAGCATGGCCTCGTCCAGCCTGGCGGGTGTTCGCCGCGTGATCCGGTCCGCCGACGCCGCGGCTCTCCGGGAGGCGGCCCGGATCGCACTCGCGGGACCGACCGCCGACGAGGTGCGCGCCAGCCTCGTCGCGCTCGCGGCCAGGCTCGCGGACGGGGCGCCACCCACCGACCGGTTGGATGCCCCGCTGGGGTAGACTCTCGACGGGCGCCCACTCGTTCGACCCCGCATGCGCGACCGTGCCCGCGCCGCGCCCTCGGAGGTTTCCTGCAGCAATGACGCCAGACGAGCTTCGCGCGAAGATTCGCGAGATTCCGGATTGGCCGAAGCCTGGGATTCTCTTCTACGACATCACCACGCTCCTCAAGGACGCCAGGGCATACCATGCCGCGATCGATGCGATGCTGGCGCCCTATGCCGGCGTCGCGATTGACATCGTGGTCGGCATGGAGTCGCGCGGCTTCATCTTCTCGGCGCCGATGGCGTACCAGCTGGGCGCGGGGCTGGTGCCCGTGCGCAAGCTTGGCAAGCTGCCGGCGGAGACGATCAGCGTCGAGTACGCCCTCGAGTACGGTTCGAACACGCTCGAGGTCCACCGCGACGCGATCCAGCCCGGCCAGAGGATCCTGATCGTGGACGACCTGCTCGCCACGGGCGGAACGGTCAACGGGACAGTGGAGCTGGTCCAACGGCTCAAGGGTCAGATCGTGGGGCTGGCGTTCCTCGTCGAGCTTGGCTTTCTCAAGGGTCGCGACCGGCTGACCGGGCACACGATCACGTCGGTCATCACGTACTGACGCAGGCCCGGGAGAGCGGGTCGATGAGCGGCGAGGAGCGCGCTGCGCCGGGCTCTGCCGCGCCCGGCCCGACCGCAGCCCTCGAAACCGGTCCGGGGGACCCGGACGAGATGCGGCGCCTCGCTCGCCGCCACTTCTTCCGGGCCATCGCGGCCGATGCGGTGAAGACCGCGGCTACCGTCGTCGGGGCTGCCGGTGCATTGCGCGACGGATCCGTCGAGATGGCCGGCGCCCTCCTCGGGACGGCGGACGCCCCGGGCTCCCAGGCTGCCCCGGCGCCGCGCCCCGCCGGGGGAGCCACCGGCGTCTTCCGCAGCGCGTTCCGCTTCGAACCGGAACGGGTTGTCCTGCTTGACCAGCGTCGCCTGCCCGACGAGCTGTCCGTGGTCGATTGCCTGACCGGGTCGGACGTCGCGCAGGCGATCCGCGATTCCGTGGTCCGGGGTGCGCCGCTCCTGGGCCAGGTTGCCGCCTGCGGGATCGTCCTCACCGCCGCCCGTTCCGTGGAGGCGTCCCCGTCCGCGCGCCGCGCGATGCTGTTCGGGACCGCGAACGCCCTGCGGAACGCCGCCCCCACCTCGGCCCCGCTGCGGAACGCGATGGACCGGATGCTGGCGCGGTACGCGGCGATCGAGGATGTGGACGGCGACGGCACGCGGGTCGCCGTGCTCCTCCGCCAGGAGGCGGAGGCGATCCTCGGCGAGGCAACGCTGGCCCACGCAGCCCTAGCCTCCCATGGCGCGCGCTTCTTCTCGACGACCGAGCGAGTGGGGGATGCTGCGACACTCCGCATCCTGACGATCGGAAGCACGGGCGCGCTGGCCGGCGGGCAGGTTGGGACCGCGCTCGCGGTCGTCGCAGCGCTCCGCGACGCGGGCCGGTCCGTGGAGCTGCTGGTCGCCGAGACCCGGCCCTGGCTGGCGGGCGCCCGCCTTGTTGCGTGGGAGCTGACCCAGGCCGGCACCCCGTTTGCGCTGGTGGGCGACGGCGCGGCGGCAGGGCTGCTGGCGGGCGGCGAGGCGGATGCCGTGCTCGTCGGCGCGGACTCGATCGCGCGGAACGGCGATGTGGCATGCGATCCGGGCAGCTACGCGCTGGCGGCCGTGGCCGCGCGCCGTGCGGTCCCGTTCGTCGTCGCGGCGCCGCTCAGCACCTGCGACGGGGAAGCTGCCGATGGCCGCGCCCTGCGGGCCGAGCCACGCCCTCCCGAGGAGATCCTCCTCCTGCGAGGGGTATGGCTCGCGCCGGAGGGCACCCCCGCCCGCAATCCCTCGGTCGACGTCATCCCGGCGGAGCTCGTGACCGCCGTGGTGACCGAGATCGGCGCGCTGCCGGCGCCGTACGCCGCCGCGCTCGCGGCCGGGGCCGATCGCGCTCGCGCGGGCCTCTGAGTGGCCGCCCCCACGGCGCGCCGGGTTGCCCAGCGGGGAATGACCGTTCGCCCGACGAGTGACCGCGGGCTCCTGCGGGCCTTCCTGGAGCGCGACCGCCTGTATGCCGCATATGCGCTGTGCGATCTCGATGAGCGCGAGTTCGGACGAACGCGCTGGGGGATCGCGTTTGACGGCGAGGACGCGGTCGCGGTTGCCCTGGAGTATGCCGGCCTGGCGCCGCAGCCCGTCTTCGTCATGGGCGAGAGCACAGGCGTGGGCGCCATCCTCCGAGAGCTGATCCGCCCGCGGGCCGCATATCTGGCCGCCCGCACCGAGCACCTTCAGGCGATCAGCGCCATCTACCGCATCGAACCCGGCCCGCCGATGGTCCGGATGTGGGTCGATCGGACCACATTCAGGCCCTGCCCGGCGGACGTGGCGCGGCTGCTCCCCGTCGAGGTGGGCGACCTGAACCGCCTGTACCAGCTGGGATTCACCGCCTGGCTGCCGCCCTCCGCGGTGGCGGAGGGCGTCTACTACGGGATCCGCGTCGGTGGCCGCCTCGTGAGCGCAGCCGGCACGCACGTCGTTTCGGCGGAAGGGCGCCTGGGCGTGGTCGGCAACGTGATGACCCACCCGGACTTCCGCGGCCGCGGCTATGCGACGGCCGTCACCGGGGCCGTCACGGCCGACCTCCTGCGCTTCTGCGACCAGGTGGTCCTCAACGTCCGGTCGGACAATCCGCCCGCGCTGCAGGCATATGCGAACCTGGGATACAAGGAGCACGTCCGCTTCGAGGAGCGGCTGATCCACCGCCAGGGAGGCGCGCTGGGACCGTTTGCCGCACTTCCCGCGCCGATCCGGCGGCTGCTGGGTCGCGGCGAGAGCTGACCCGTCGCGGCGACCGCTGACGGATCGGGATCAGCGCTGACCGGACTCCCCTGTCGCGAGGGCCGGGCCGCGGGCCGGCGGTCGGGCATAATCACGGACTGAGCCCGTGCACCGCGGCTCACGGCCCATCCCGCTGCCGGAGACATCTCTTGCCATGACCACTCCCGTCGCCCTGCCGCCCCATGACGTCAACGATCTCGGCCTCGCCGCCGAAGGCGTTCGCCGGATCGAATGGGCGGAGCGCGAGATGCCCGTCCTCCGGCTGATCCGCGAGCGCTTCGCGCGCGAGCTGCCCCTGCACGGCCTGCGCATCGCCGCCTGCCTCCACGTGACCACGGAGACCGCGAACCTCGTTCGCACGCTCGCGGCAGGAGGGGCGGAGATCGCGCTCGCCGCGAGCAACCCGCTCTCCACCAAGGACGACGTGGCGGCCGCGCTCACCGCCCGCTACGGCATTGCCACCTACGCGCGCCGTGGCGAGGATCGCGACACGTACTACGCGCACCTCAACGCGGTGGCGGACACGCATCCCCAGCTGACCATGGACGATGGGTGTGACCTGGTCTCGCTGCTCCACGGCGAGCGCCCCGGCCAGTTGGCCGAGGTCTTCGCCGGGACCGAGGAGACGACGACGGGCGTGATCCGCCTCCGGGCCATGGCCAGGGACGGTGCCCTGCGGTTCCCGGTCGTGGCGGTCAACGAGGCTGAGACGAAGCACCTCTTCGACAATCGCTACGGGACCGGCCAGAGCACGATCGACGGGATCCTGCGGGCCACGAACATCCTGCTCGCCGGACGCCAGACGGTGGTCGCCGGCTACGGCTGGGTGGGGAAGGGGATCGCGTCGCGTCTCAAGGGCATGGGCGCCCACGTCGCCGTGGTCGAGGTGAGCCCGGTCCGGGCCCTTGAAGCGCTCATGGATGGCTTCGAGGTGAAGACGGTCGACCAGGCTGCGCCGTGGGGCGAGCTGTTCATCACCGCGACCGGCAACGTCAACGTGTTCCGGCGGGAGCACTTCGTGGCGATGCGCGATGGCGCGATCCTGGCCAACAGCGGCCATTTCGACGCCGAGCTGGACCTCGCCGCGCTGCGCGCGCTCGCGGAGGGCCACGTTCGCGAGGTTCGCGAGAACGTCCAGGAGTTCGACCTCGGACCGAAGAAGCTTCACCTCATCGCCGAGGGGCGCCTGGTCAACCTGGGTGCCGCCGAGGGCCACCCCGCCGCCGTGATGGATATGAGCTTCGCGAACCAGGCGCTGTGCGCGGAGTACGTCGCCCGGCACCACGCGGAGCTGGAGAGCATGGTCTACGTGGTCCCGGAGGCGATCGACCAGGAGGTCGCGCGGCTGAAGCTCGAGGCGCTGGGCCACCAGATCGACGGGATGACCGCCGAGCAGGTGGCGTACACGAACTCCTGGAAGAGCGGGACGTAGGCCGGCCATGACGGGTCAGTCGCACGTTGCGTTCACGCCGGCCGGGGCGGTGTCGGTGCCCGCGGTCGCGCCGTACGGCAGCTGGCGCTCGCCGGTGCCGCTGGAGCTGGTCGCGGAGGGGTTCGTGCGGCTCGCCGAGCCGCGCTGGGACGGCGACGCGATCACCTGGCTGGAGGGGCGGGCCGAGGATGACGGTCGCCAGACCCTGGTTCGATGGAGTCGCGCGGATGGGGTTCGCGACATCAGCCCGGTCGGGCTCAACGTCCGGACCCGCGTCCACGAGTACGGCGGGGGGGCGTACCTCGCGGCCGGTGACGTGGTCGTCGTCTCCGACTTCAGGACGGGACGGCTGCTGCGCGTCGGGCCGGACCGGACGTCGACGCCGCTCACGCCGGTCGGTCGCTGGCGCTACGCAGACATGTGCCTCGACGCGTCGCGCAACCGCCTGATCTGCGTCCGCGAGGACCACACGCTCGAGGAACGGGAGGCGGTCAACACGCTCGTCGCTGTCCCGCTCGACGGGACGGCCGCGGACAACCCGGCGCGGGTCGTGGAGCTGGCCGGCGGGTCCGACTTCGTGGCCGCGCCGCGCCTCTCGCCGGACGGGCGGCGCCTGGCCTGGACGCGCTGGAACCACCCGAACATGCCCTGGGACGGGACCGAGTGCGTGGTCGCGGACGTCGGGGTGGACGGCTCGCTCGGGGCGGCAACGGTCGTGGCCGGCGACGCGGGGACCTGGGTCACCCAGCCGACCTGGTCGCCTGCGGGCGCGCTGTATGCATCGGCCGAGCTGGACGGCTGGCTCAACCTGTACCGCGTGGAGTCCGGCGGGCGCGACGGGCAGATCATGCCGCCCATCCCCGTCGCGCCGATGGCCGCCGAGGTCGGCGGTCCGGAGTGGAACCTTGGCTACGCCGACTACGGGTTCGCGGGGGACGGGACGATCATCGCGGCCGCGCGTTCCGGAGGACGGGATCGGCTGTTGCGGATCGACCCTGCCGGCCGCGCAGGCCCGGACGAGATCCCGCTCCCGTTCATGGAGCTCGACTACCTGGGGGTGCGCGGCGACCGCCTGGTCTGCCTGGCGGCCTCCCCGACGACGTTCCGGTCCGTGGTCCTGGTGAGCCTTCTCGACGGATCGGTCGAGGTGCTCCGGCGTGCCTCCGAGGCGGTGCTCGACCCGGCCGATCTCGCCCTTGCCGAGCCTGTCGAGTTCCCCACGACCGGCGGGCGCACCGCGCACGGCATCCTGTACCGGCCGCACAACCGGGCCACCCACGCGCCCGCCGGCGAGCTGCCGCCGCTCCTCGTCACGAGCCACGGCGGCCCGACCGCCGCGGCGCACTCCGGGCTCGCGGTCGGAATCCAGGTCCTCGCCACGCGCGGGATCGCGGTCCTCGACGTGGACTATGGGGGCAGCACGGGCTACGGCCGCGAATACCGCAGGCGGCTCACGGGCAGCTGGGGCGTCGTGGATGTCGATGACTGCGTCGCCGGCGCCCGGGCGATGTCGGATCGCGGGATCGTGGATCCGGCGCGCCTCGCGATCGAGGGCGGCTCCGCATCCGGGTTCACGACGCTCGCGGCACTCGCCTTCCGGGATGTCTTCCGGGCCGGCGTCAGCTACTTCGGGATCGGCAACCTGGCGGCGTTCGCGGCGGAGACCCATAAGTTCGAGTCGCGCTACCTCGACGGGCTGCTGGGACCCTACCCAGCCGCCCGGGACGTCTACGAGGCTCGCTCACCCATCTTCCACCTCGAGGGCATCCACAGCCCGGTGCTGGTCCTCCAGGGTCTCGACGACCGGATCGTGCCGCCCGCGGAAGCGGAGCGCATCGTCGCGGCCCTGCGCAAGAACGGCATCCCCCATGCGTACATCCCTTTCGAAGGCGAGGACCACGGATTCCGCAAGGCCTCCTCGATGCTTCGTTCGACGCAGGCCGAGCTCGCGTTCTACGGCGCCGTGTTCGGGTTCGTTCCCGCCGACCCGTTGCCCCCGCTGCCGCTGGTTCGGGCGCCCGCCGACGGAGGCGTTCCGGCGGTCTGATCGCTGCCCGGGCGCGCGGCGGCGGAGTGCTACGCTGGCCCGGACCACCACACAGGAGTGCCCTGCAACCATGACCTCCATCGTCGACGCGTCCGGCTACCTCTTCACCTCCGAGTCGGTGACCGAGGGCCACCCGGATAAGATGTGCGACCAGATCTCGGACGCCATCCTCGACGCGATCATCCGCGAAGACCCGGTCGCTCGCGTCGCCTGCGAGACGGCCACCACGACAGGGCTCGTCCTCGTGCTCGGGGAGATCTCCACCTCGACCTACATCGACTTCCAGAGCGTCGTGCGCGACACCGTCAAGGAGATCGGCTACACCCGGGCCGAGTACGGCTTCGACTACCTCACCTGCGGGACGCTCGTGAGCGTCAAGGAGCAGTCGCCCGACATCTCCATGGGGGTGGACGCGTCGCTCGAAGTTCGCGAAGAGGGCACCGCGCTCCACGAGCTGGGCGCGGGGGACCAGGGCATGATGTTCGGATTCGCCTGTCGCGAGACGCCGGAGCTGATGCCCCTGCCGATCGCGCTGGCGCACCGCATGGCGCGCCGCCTGGCCGAGGCCCGCAAGTCCGGCCAGCTGCCCTACCTGCGTCCCGACGGGAAGACCCAGGTGACCGTCGAATACGATCATGGTGTCCCCGTGCGGGTGCGGACGGTCGTGGTCGCCTCGCAGCACGACCCCGACACGCGGGCCGATCGGATCCGGCGCGACATCGTGGAGACGGTGATCCTGCCCACGATCCCACCCGAGCTCCGGCCGACAGATCCGGTCATGCACGTCAACCCGACCGGCCGCTTCGTGACCGGCGGGCCGATGGGCGATGCCGGCCTCACCGGCCGGAAGATCATCGTCGACACGTACGGCGGCATGGCCCGTCACGGCGGCGGGGCGTTCTCCGGCAAGGACCCCACGAAGGTGGACCGCTCCGCGTCGTACGCCGCGCGATGGATCGCCAAGAACGTGGTCGCCGCCGGGCTCGCCGATCGCTTCGAGATCGAGATCGCCTACGGGATCGGCATCGCGCATCCGCTGTCGGTGTCCATCGAGACCTTCGGGACGGGTCAGGTTCCCGACGACATGATCCGCGCGGCGATCGACCGACACTTCGACCTGCGCCCCGCCTCGATCATCGAGGCGCTGGATCTTCGGCGGCCGATCTACCGCCAGACTGCGGCCTACGGCCACTTCGGCCGTCCCGACCTCGACCTTCCCTGGGAGCGAACGGAGAAGGCCGCGCTCCTGGCGGCCGATTGCGGCCGGCCCGAGCCGGTCAGCGTCGCGGCCGCGCTGCGCTGATCATCGCGGCGACCGCGGAGCGCGCAGGCGGGAGCGCGCCGTCGACGCCCCCACCTACAATCGACCGATGTATGCGGTGATCCTGGCGGGCGGAGGCGGGACGCGCCTCTGGCCGCTCTCGCGCCCCGATCGGCCCAAGCCGTTCCTGCGGCTGCTCGGCGATCGGACGTTGCTCCGCACCACGTACGAGCGGGTCGTTCCCGCGCTCGTGGGCCCGGACGACGTCATCGTGGTCACCGATCGGCGGTATGCCGCGCTCGTGCGCGAGGAGCTGCCCGAGCTCGATCCTGCCCAGGTGCTCGGCGAGCCCGCCGGCCGCAACACCGCGCCCGCGATCGCCTATGCGGCGGCCGCCGTCGAGCGGCCGGCCGACGACGTCATGGTCGTCCTGCCGGCCGACCATCTCGTCGTTGACGAGGCCGGCTTCCGGGCCTTGCTGCGGCAGGCCGGCGCGCTCGCCGCGGCGGGCGGTCCCGGGACCGGCGCGCCGGCGCTCGTCACGCTCGGGATCACGCCGACCGGGCCGGAGAGCGGGTACGGCTACATCGTGGCCGCGGAGCCACTGCCAGGCGGATCGGGTGCGCTCGGGGTCGCGCGTTTCGTGGAGAAGCCATCGATCGACGCCGCTGTCGCGCTCCTCGGCGGGTCTGCCCCGGTTGCCTGGAACGCGGGCATCTTCGCCTGGCGCCGCGACGCGATCCGGGCCGCCCTCGCGGCGCACGCCCCGGAACTCGCCGCCGCTGCCGAGGGGGCCGTCCGGGGGATGGCCGCCGATCCGGACTCCCTGGACCGTGCTTACGCGACCGCCCAGCCGATCTCCATCGACTACGCGGTGATGGAGCCGGCCTCGCTGGCCGGCGAGGTCGCCATGCTGCGCGCGGACGTGGGCTGGAGCGACCTCGGAAGCTGGGCCGCGCTCCGCGACGTCCTGCAGGCGGAGGCCGCGGCGGCCGGCGATCCGGCCGGTGCCGTCGGTCGCGGCGTGCGCCGCGATCTCGCGTCGGAGGCGACGCTCGTCATGGGTGGCAATCGGCTCGTCGTCACCATCGGCCTGCGCGATACGATCGTGGTCGACACGCCCGACGCGCTGCTCGTCTGCGCGGCGGACCGCTCGCAGGAGGTCCGGGCGATCGCCGAGGAGCTGGCCCGATCTCGGGAGGAGGACACGTGACCATCGCACAGCGGCCGCAGCCCGCGACCATCGTCTTCGGCACGGACGGCTGGCGTGCCAAGGTGGCGGACGATTTCACGTTCGAGAGCGTCCGCCGCTGTGCCGAAGGCGTCGCGCGGTACGTGGTGGATCGCGGCGAGCAGGCGAAGGGGGTCGTCCTCGCATACGACCGGCGCTTCGCATCGGAGCATTTCGCGGTCGCCGCCGCTGAGGTCCTGCTGGCCTACGACGTTCCGGTTGCCTACGCGAGCACCGCGGTCCCCACCCAGATGTCCAGCTTCGAGGTGGTCCAGCGGGGTGCCGCCGCCGGCATCGTGATCACGGCCAGCCACAACCCCTGGACCGACAATGGGTTCAAGGTCAAGTCGCCGACCGGGGCGGCGGCAGGTCCCGAGCTGCTCGCCGTCCTCGAGGCGACGATCGCCGCCAACGGGGGCGCGGCCATCCCGCGGAGGCCGTTCGCAGATGCGGAAGCAGCCGGGCTCGTCGAGCGCTACGACCCGTACCCGGGCTACGAGCGCTTCGTCAGGGGAACCGTCGATCTCGATTCGCTCAAGGCGGCCGACGTGGCCGTCCTCGTGGACCCGATGTGGGGCGCCGGGGCGGGCTGGATCAGCCGTCTGCTCGCGGGCGGAAGGATCCGGGTGACCGAGCTGCACACCGAACGCAACCCGTACTTCGGCGGCGTGAACCCGGAACCCATCCGGCCGAACATCGACGAGGCTCTCGGGATCATTGCCGCGGGCGGCTTCGACCTCGGCCTGCTCCTCGACGGGGACGCGGATCGGGCGGGTGCGGTCGACGAGCGCGGCCGCTTCATCCACCAGCTCCAGGTGTACGGGTTGCTCATGTACTACCTCGTCGAGCACCGCGGCATGCACGCGCCGGTGGTCAAGAGCGTGAACACCACCTCGATGGCGGACCGGCTGGGCGAGCGCTACGGGATCGCGGTCCACGAGACCCCGGTCGGCTTCAAGTACGTCGGGCCCAAGATGATCGAGACCGGGGCAATGTACGGCGGCGAGGAGTCGGGCGGCTACGGGTTCGGCATGCACCTGCCCGAGCGCGACGGCATCTACGCGGACCTGCTCCTGCTGGACCTGTTCCTGCGCGAGCGGGGAGCCGGCCGGTGGCCGGTCTCCCGGGCGATCGAGCACCTCCACGAGATCGCGGGCCCGTCCTTCTACCAGCGCGTGGACATCCACGTGGACCGCTCCGTCTACACGTCGGTCAAGGCGCGTCTGCTCGTGGAGCTGGTCGAGAAGGCCCCGACCCAGCTGGCCGGCCAGGCCGTCACGAACACCGTCCGGCTGGACACGGGGGACGGGTTCAAGTTCTTCATCGCCGACGGGTCTTGGCTGCTGGTCCGTTTCAGCGGCACCGAGCCGCTGGTCCGGGTCTACACGGAAGCGACCTCGCAGGCGGCCTCCGACGCGTGCCTGGCCGCCGGCGAGGCCCTGGTCCGGGGCTGACGGGCGTGGGCCCCGGTGGTGTACGGAGGGCCGAGAAGGCCCAAGTTTGCCGAGTGCAGGATCTTCCGGCGGGTCCTTCGGCTCCATATTCTTCTTGGCGTGGGGTTGTAGAGTCATCGGAACAACCGTTCGCCGATCGACCGGACAATTCGACCGGGAAGCGGCCTCTTGTGGTTCACGTGACAACGGAGGGATCGCCGCGATGCACAGCTCTCTCATCGGCAAGGTCGAGAAGGCGAACCGATACGCCCGCGAACAGGATCGCGTCGAATTCGATCGCCTCAGCGTCACGTTCCGTGGGGACAATGACACCCACCAGGTGAGCCTCGACGCCGGTGTCTGGCACTGCACGTGCCATTACTTCGAGAGTTGGCAGAGTTGTGTCCACCAGTTGACGCTCCAGAAGATCCTCGGCCCGATGCTGCGCGAGGATGCCCAGATCTCCATCTTCTCGACTGCAGTCGCCGAGGCACTTCCCGACTGACGCGGTCACCGGCCGCCCGAAGTCAACGCCGCCGCGAGCTCAGCGCAGCCAGGTCAGCCAGCCGCCGGACGCGCTCACGGGCGGCCTGATACGGGCTCCAGCGCGCCAGGCGTCGCCGTCGCGCGCGTAGACTGCGATCCGGCTTGACCCGGGATCGCCCGCGTCCACCGCCACCGCCAGCGAGCCGCCGTCCTGGTCCAGGGCGATCCCGCCGCGCATCAGGTCGCCCGGGGGCAAGACCGGCCCCAGGTCCGGCGCACGGCCGAGCGAGAGAACCGCGGCCGCCGGCCCAACCGCGATGCGACCGTCGGTCACGAGGGCCAGCGTGCTGGCATCCGCCGACGCCGCGACGTCCATGGCACGCAGGGCGAGCCGGTCCGTCACTCGCCCGGTCGCGACCTCGACCAGCGCAAGAAACAGCCGATCGAGGTGGTCGCGCTGCACGATCACGACGTGGGTGCCGTCGACCCAGGCCGGCGGCACGCCCTCCGACTCGTCGGCGAGCGGCACGACCTCGCGTCGCCCAAGGTCCGCCTGGATGACCACGAGGGCACTCGGCGACTGGGCATCGCGCGGCCGCGCGATGGCAGCCACCTGCTTCCCGTCGGGCGACGAGGTCGCGGACCAGATGAGCGCGCCGGATGGCATCCGGCCGGATCCACTCAGCTCGATCGGACGCCATTCGTCGTGGGCGGACAGCCCCGCTGCCCCGGCCGGCGCGACGAACGCCCGGCCGTCGGCGAGGACGGCCACGAGGCGCCCACCGCTTCCCGGTACGACGGCTGCGACCGAGGGCGCCGGCAGCGGGAGCGTGACGATGTCGCCCGACAGACGAAGGAGAAAGAGGGAGGTTGAATCGCCGCCAGGGTCGGCGACGAGGAGCAGCGCCGAACCGGCGGTGACGCCCGTCGAGGCGGCCGCGGGCCCGCCGGTGGCGGTCGGTGACGGGGCTGGCGATGCGGGCACCACGCTTGCGCACCCGGCAACGAAGACCGCTGTGAGCGCAAACGCGAGCCACGATCCAGGGCCGGCGGCGGGCAGGCGCTTCGCCCGGCCGAGGGCCGGGCGAAGCGCCGCGTATCGGACCGGCGGGCCAGGGCTCATCGCAGCACATCGCCTCCGATGAGTGCGCCGGTTCCAGCGTCCACGAACAGCTTGACGGCCCGAAGGGAATCCGCGAGCGCACCGGACGTGCGCGCCTCCACGACCCACGCGAGGCGGAGCGTGGCGCCGGGGGCGTCGGGTCCGGCAGGGTCGAAGGCGCTGTTCGGCGCAACCCAGCCGAGGCCCAGGCTGGAGATCCCGACCTCGCCGGACCGGCTGCCGAACATCGTCGCGAGCGTCGCCGCCGCGCGGTCCCGCGCGGCGGCCTCTGAAAGAGCAGTTTCCGGCCGCGGCGCGAGCACGCGCTCGGTCCGGACGACGGCGTGGAGCCGCCCATCCGGCCACAGGTCGAGGCGGACGCCATCGCCGATCACCGGCACGTTGTCCACGACCCGCGACCAGGTGAGCGTCCAGCCGGTGTTGTCGGGAATCTCCTGGACGTCCGGCGCGCCCATGGTGTCGACCCCGAGATCGGCTGTGAGCCGGCTTGCCCGGGAACGGACCGCAGCGGCATTCGCCAGCGGCGCGGTGCCTGCCGTCTGCCACCCGAACGTCACGGCAGCCACCAGGCGTCCCCGAAGGTCGAAACGCTGCAGATGGATGGCGTGGCCCGTGGAATCGCTTCCCGTGACCTCGTCGTAGGTCGTGCCGTCGAAGCGATCCACGACCCGTTCGACGTGCGTGGCGGCCGGCTCCGGCAGACCCAGGCGTGACCGGAACGCCGCGGCAAGCGCCAGGCTCGCGGCTGCCCGGTCACCCCCGAGCGGCGTGCGCTCGACCGCTGGGCCGCCGGCGACGAAGCGCTCGGCTGCATCTCCGGTCTGTGCCCCGCCGGGGAGGCCAAGCGCGACCGCCATTCCGGCGGCGACGATGGCGCCCGCGAGCCGGGCGCGGCGATCCCGGGCGAGTGCGTGAGTTCGTGCGCGCATGACCATCACCTCACAGGCACTTGCTGCAGCCGGACGTCATCGGACCGGCGCGGCCGGTCCACGCGTAGCTGCCGTACCAGTTCGCGCTGAAACCGACGTTGAAGGCGCCGAGCCTCGCGATGTCGAAGGCCTGGCCGACGCCGTTGCCGGGCCCGATCGCGCTCCAGAAGCGCGTCTCAAAGGTGTACTCGTCGCTGTCCCAGGCCTCGCCGAGGTAGCCGATGTAGAAGTTGGGGCCCGCCCAAGCGCCCGTGCCGGCCTTCGTCTTCGGGATCGCGAAGGCAGCGGGCATCGTCGTGCCTGACTCTCCCAGGTGGCACGTCGACATGATCACGAGGTTCGACGCACGGCCGCGACGCACGGCGGCGATGTCGCGCGCGAACACCGTCCGCGCCCCGCTACACAGGCCCGCGTCCTCCTTGAACCCATAGTCGCGCGTCGATCCCGAGTAGAGATAGTTGTCCCCATGACCGTGGACGTAGTAGCCCCAATCCCCGAGCGTACGTGACAGCACCTGCGTCTTCGTGAACGACGGGCCGCTGTAGCCGGTCGTGGCGTACCCAAGGTTCCGATAGCCGGCGAGGGCCGCCGTGAGCAGGCGCGCCGGGTACGTGTCATTGACACCGATGCAGTTGAACGTGAATGCGGACGTGTTCGAGTCCGCGGTTGCCTGGTACGCGGCCCGCACCGGGCCCGCCGCGGCCACGACGAGCGCGGCCGCACCGAGCGTCACGGCGATGGAGCGGACCACGCGTCGGCGCGGCATCCATCCGGGAGACATCCCTGGACCTCCTCCGGCGGGACTGGTGTGTGGGCGGGAGTGGCGGCCGGCGGAGGAGGCGAGGTGCGTCAGTCTGGTGGGCGGCCCTGCACGCGCCCTTATCTCCGTGGCCGCTGCAGCGGGTGGAAGGTCGTGACCCCGATCCTCCGCGGCGAGTCCCGGCCGGCGGTGCCCGCGTGTGCTAGCCTCGTCCTGTCACCACACGCCGCGTGGTCGCGAAGCCGGTGCGATTCCGGCACAGTCCCGCTACGGTGACCGCCGTTCTGACAACGGCGGAAGTCCGGTCGCCGGCCCCGCGGCAGAGCCGCACGAACCCTCGCGAGAAAGGGGCAGGCAGGCATGATCCCGACCGGCTGAGGCTATCCCGCGTCGTCCCGCATCGACCCGCGTCGTGGCCACGCTCCGCGGCCCCGCGATGCGTTCGATTGGCATTCCGCGTGAGAGGCTCCGTGATCCCAGCCCGTGCTCGCCGGCGGCCCGCCGGCATCGTCCTTCTCCTCCCGTTCATGGCGGCCATCCTGGCCGCCTGCGGCGCATCGGCGACGCCGACCCCGATGCCGGCCGGCCCCTCGCCCACCGCGGTCATGGTCCCGCCGGCGACCGGACCTGTCGGCGCAGCATCTCCAGCCTCACCGGGCCCGTCGGCCCTCGCCGCGACGTATCCAGTCACGCTGACCGACGACGAGGGAACCGCGGTCACGATCCCCGCGCCGCCGAGGGTGATCGTCTCGCTGACGCCCGCCAGCACCGAGATCCTCTTCGCGGTCGGCGCCGGCCCACGGGTGCGCGGGGTCACCGATGCCGACGACTACCCCCCAGCCGCGAAGAAGGTCGCCCAGGTCGTCAAGCTCGGTAGCGTCGACATCGAGAAGATCGTCGGGCTCGGCGCCGACCTCGTCATCGCCGGCGGCAACGGGTTCAACAGCCCGGATACCATCGCGAAGCTCCGCTCCCTGGGGATCCCCGTCATGGTCGTGTACGCGTCGGATGTCGCCGGCGTCTACCGGGACATCCAGCTCGTGGCGGCCGCGGCCGGCGACGCGGCGGCCGGCAACGCGCTCGCGGCATCGCTGCAGGCGCAGGAAGAGGTCGTGGTGGCCGCCGTGGCCGCGTCCGGTGCTCCCCGCCCCCGGGTCTTCTATGAGCTCGACGCGACGAAGGACATCTACACGTTCGCCGACGGCATCGAGCAGGACGAGCTCATCCGTCTGGCCGGCGGTGACCCGATCACGACCGGGAGCACGAGCGCGTTCAGCATCCCGCTCGAGAAGCTGGTTGTGGCCGACCCGCAGCTCATCCTCCTGGGGGATGCTGCCTACGGGACGACGGCCGCCCAGGTGGCCGCCCGCCCAGGCTGGGAAGGAATGACGGCAGTTCGGACAGGGGCGATCCGCCCCATCGACGACTCGCTCGTCTCGCGACCCGGTCCGCGGGTCGTCGAGGCGTTGCGTGCCCTCGCGATTGCGATCAACCCGGCGCTGGTCCTGCCGGCGGTCCCGCCGGCGAGCGCGGCGCCATGACCGCACGCGTGACGGACGGGCCGTCGCGATGAGCCTCGGCACGCGGACCCTCGCCCTGACCCGTGCCCGGGTGGGACGGCCGGCGCGCGTGCCCGGCACGGCCGTTGTCGCGCTGGCTGGCCTCGGGCTGCTCGCCGCCGCAATCGGCGCCGCGGTTGCGGCCGGGTCGGTCGCGGTCGCCCCCGGCGACACGCTGGGGATCCTGCTCCGCGCGATCGGCCTGCCGATCCAGCGCACCTGGTCGCCGGCCGCCGAGACGATCGTCCTGGAGCTGCGCCTGCCGCGAGTCCTGAGCGCAGTCCTCGTCGGTGGCGGTCTTGCGGTCGCTGGGGCGGCGTTCCAGGGTCTCCTTCGCAACCCGCTTGCCGACCCGTACGTGCTGGGCACTGCCTCCGGCGCCGCGCTCGGCGCGGCCGTCGCGGTCCTGATCCCCGTCCGGGCGGTGTTCCTGGACCTCGGGTTGCTCAACGTCCTCGCGTTCGGCGGGGCGCTTGGCTCGGTGGCCCTGGTCTACCGGCTCGGGCGCGGCAGCGGATCGTTCGCCCCATTGACGGGGCTCCTTCTGACGGGGTACGCGGTCGGCTCGCTGCTGGCCGCCGGCCTGGCGATGACGATGTTCATGTCGGGCTCCAACCTGCGCCAGATCTTCGCCTTCCTGCTCGGCGGGCTCCAAGGCGCCAGCTGGCTCCAGCTCGGGTTCGCGGCGCCACTCATCGTCGGCGGCTCGATCGCGATCGCGGCCCGTTCACGCGTGCTCAACGGGCTGCTGCTCGGCGAGGAGGCTGCCGCGCATCTCGGCGTGGACGTCCGCCGGGAACGCGCGATCCTGCTGGGCCTGGCGAGCCTGGTGACCGCGGCCGCGGTTGCCGTCGCGGGGCTGGTCGGGTTCATCGGGCTCGTAGCGCCGCATCTCGTTCGGCTCGTCGTGGGGCCGGATGCGCGGCGGGTCGTGCCGCTTGCCGCGATCCTCGGCGCCATCCTGCTCGTCCTGGCCGATCTCGGGGCGCGACTCCTCGGCGAGATCCCGGTCGGCGTCGTCACGGCAGTGGTCGGCGCGCCGTTCTTCCTCGCGCTGCTGCGCGGGACTCGCTCGGCCTACGAGCTGTGAGCGAACCGGTCGCCGAGCTCGCCGGCGTCAACGTGGCGTATCGCGGGCACCTTGTCGTCCGCGGCGTGGACCTCGCGATCGCACCCGGCGAGCGCGTGGCGCTGGTGGGGCCCAACGGAGCGGGCAAGTCGACCATCCTGCGTGTGCTGGCCGGCCTCGTCGTGCCGCGCGATGGGCGGGTCACCCTCGGCGGCGACCCGGTCGCGAACCTCGGCCGCGCGGCAATTGCGCGCCGGCTCGCCGCCGTGCCCGGCCAGGCGTCGCTGCCATTCGCGACCAGGGTGGAGGAGGTCGTCGCGCTGGGGCGGCTGCCGCACGAGGATCCCTTTCGCGGCCCTGGACCGGCGGATCGGGCGGCCGTCGAGGTGGCGATCGAGCGGGTCGGGCTCGGCGCGCTGCGGGGACGAGACGTGCGCGAGCTGAGCCTCGGTGAACGGCAGCTGGTGCTGATCGCGCTCGCGGTCGCCCAGGCAGCGCCCCTGCTCGTCCTCGACGAGCCGACGGTCCACCTCGACCTGCGCCACCAGGTCGCAGTCATGGAGCTCCTCGCGGATCTCAATCGCCGCGACGGCGTCGCGGTCCTGGCCGTCCTGCACGACCTGGCGCTGGCGGCGCACTTCTTCCCGCGCCTGGTGGTCCTCGACGGTGGTCGCGTTGTCGCGGACGGGCCACCGACCCGAGTGCTCACCAGGGAGCGGGTGCGCGGTACCTTCGGCGTGGACCTGGCGTTGCTGGCGGGCCCGGCCGTGATCGACGAGGTCGAGTTGACCGCAAGCACCACTGGCCACTAGGCTCGCCACGTGCCATTGCTCCGTCGCTCCCGAGCCGCCCACGCGACCCGGCTGCTCGCCCTGGTTGGCGTCGCGGCGCTCGTGGCCGCGTGCGGCTCGACCGCGGTGACGGCGCCGCCCGCCTCCGGGTCCCTGCTGCCGTCCGCCGCGTCGTCCACAGGGCCGAGCGCCGCCCCGTCGGCGAGCGCGAGCGCCGGTTCCCCGCAGCCGAGCGTCGAGCCAAGTGTCTCGCCGTTCCCCCAGAGCAGCACGGAGCCCGCCCCGTCTGCCGGTCCTTCCCCCCTGCCTGGCTCCTCTGACGCGTGCAGCGGGACTGCCGAGAACCGCGACTTCTACGCCGCGCTTGCGGCGAGCGTGGCCTGGGACGTCTACTGCGCGGTGCTGCCGTCCGGCTGGTTCGTTGACAGCGGCCCGAACAGCGGGTCGTACCGGCTCGCGAACGGGGGCCAGCTGACGATCACCTACCGTGGGCCTGGCGGCGCCCGGATCGTGATCCGGGAAGGCAGCTACTGTGCCGGGCAGTCCAACTGCATCCCCACCGGGACGGATGCCGGGAGCGCCAGCTTCGGCGATCTCAGCGCCCGACTGCTCGAGCTCGGGAACGGCTCCTGGATGGTGGTCGCCGCGCCGCCGGGCGGCGACGCAACGTGGCAGGCAACCGGGAGCGGCATGGATGGCCCGACCCTCGCCGGCTACACGGCGGCCTTCGCGCACGTCGTCCAGTAGGCACCCGGTCCCCGCGCGCGGATGAGCGGAAGCACCGGAGGCGTGTGCTAGACTCGGCACACGCAGATGCACACTGCGTTGCACACCGAGGCCCGGCCATGGCGCTCGTTCGCACGAACATCACTCTTCCCGCGGAGACCCTCGCGATCATCGACGAGGTCGCCGGCCCGCGTGGCCGAAGCGCCTACATTGCCGAGGTGCTCCTCCGGCAGGCGAAGCGCGATCGCATGAAGAAGGTCTGGGAGGAAAACCGGGGTGTCCTGAAGGGTTCGACCACCTGGGGGACCACGCCGGAGGAGGTGCTCCAGACGCTGAAGCAGATCCGGGCGAGCTGGGATCGCCCGCACGTCGATGCGCTGTGGGAGGAGCGACCACCGAATGCCGAAGATCCTGGACACGACGCTCCTGATCGACCACGCGAGCGACCTGCCCGGCGCGGTCGCAACCATGCGGAGGCTGTTCGAGGAGGCTGACGACCTGCTGGTCTGCGACGCGGTCGTCGCCGAAGCGCTGTCCAGCGGCGCGCCGGACGAGCGTCGCGCCATCGCGGCCCTGATCGCGGCCGTGGAGTACGTGTCGACCACCCCCGCTGCCGCAGCGTGGGCCGGCGAGGCCCGCCGGCTGCGTGGCGCAAGCGGCCCACGGACGCTCGGCGACGCGCTCATCGCGGGCGTCGCGTGGTCGCTTGGCGCCGCGGTCGTCACCCGCAACCCGGACGACTTCGTGCGGATGGGCGTGCCCGTGCTCGCGTACGACGTGGACACGCCCGCCTGACGGCTGGGGCGTCGCGTTGACCGTCCGCCCTCCCACCCTGCCGGCCCTCCGGGCTGTGCGGCATTCCGGCACAATGGCGGGCACACTCGGGTTGTCAGTCGCGCGCAGGCGTCCAGCGGAGGAACAGGCCACGTGACGGTCGGGACCGCCTTCCACCCCCGAACTGCAGCGCTGAACGAGCAACTGCAATGGCGCACCTGGTCCGGCTTCTTCGCCGCCAGCGCATATCACGACTCTCACGTCATCGAGTACAACGCGATCCGCGAGGCGGCCGCGCTCATCGACGTGAGTCCGCTCTTCAAGTACGAGCTGCGTGGCCCGGACGCCGTCCGCCTGGTGGACCGGCTGATCGTCCGCGATGCAACGAAGCTGGTGCCAGGCCGCGTCTTCTACACCCCGTGGTGCGACGAGCACGGCAAAGTGCTCGACGACGGCACGATCCACCGCCTCGAGGACGAGGACGGGGTGCAGGTGATCCGCTGGACGGCCGCGGACCCGCAGATCCGGTGGCTCCGGATGAACGCCCATGGCCTGGACGTCGATGTCCGCGACGTCAGCGACTCCGTGGCCGCGGTCGCCCTGCAGGGGCCGCTGAGCCGAGCCGTCCTGGAGGCGGCGACGGGCGCGCCCTTCGCCGACCTGGGCTACTTTCGGCGCCGCGCGGCGACCCTGGCCGGCATCCCCATCGACGTCTCACGGACGGGCTACACGGGCGACCTCGGCTACGAGCTGTGGATCCCGGCGGAGCGCGCCGTGGAGGCATGGGACGCGCTCGCGGCGGCCGGCGCGCCCTATCGGCTTCGGCCAGCCGGCATGCTCGCGCTCGACGTCGTCCGCCTTGAGGCGGGCCTGATCCTCATCGAGGTCGACTACACGAGCGCGGTCCACTCCCACATCGCGAGCCAGAACTACTCGCCCTACGAGATCGGGCTGGGCAGGCTCGTGGATCTGGCAGCGAGCGACTTCATCGGCCGCCGCGCGCTCGTCGCGGAGCTGGCGGCCGGCGGCCCGGCGCGGCGTCTGGTCGGGCTGGACATCGAGTGGCCCGAGATCGAGGCGCTCCACGCGGCCCAGGGCCTGGCCCCGTCCGCGCCACCGATCGTGAGCCGGACGCCGGTCCCGGTCTTCGCCGCCGGCCGCCAGGTCGGGCGGGTCACCAGCACCGGCTGGAGCCCGATCCTCAAGAAGATGCTGGGGCTGGGCTCGGTCGCGTTCGCCCACGCGCGATCGGGCACGCGCCTGGACATGGAGTGGACCGTCGAGGCGCGGCGCGGCACGGTCACCGCTCGCGTCGTGGACCTCCCGTTCTTCGACCCGCCGCGCAAGCGCGCCTGACAGAGACATCCCACGATCCCGGATTACCGGGCACCGAACCAAGGAGGAACCCGCGTGGCTCAGCGCTACGACGCCGTGATCATCGGCGGCGGCCACAACGGCCTCACGACCGCCGCGTATCTCGCCCGGGCGGGCTGGAAGGCGCTGGTCCTCGAGAAGCGTTCCATGCTGGGCGGTGCGACGACCAGCGACGAGGTCGTCCCCGGGTACACGTTCAGCGTGCTGTCCTACGTGGTGAGCCTGCTCCGGCCCGAGATCATCCGCGATCTCGAGCTGGCGAAGCACGGCCTGGAGATCCTGCCGCTCGACGGCACGTTCACCCCGCTTCACGGGGACTTCCTGTGGCGCCGCGACGACCACGCCGCGACGATGCGCGAGATCCGGCGCTGGTCCGCCACGGACGCCGACGCGTACGAGGAGTACGGCCAGCTGATGGCCGACATGGCGCGCTTCATCAAGCCGATCCTGGGCATGGTCCCACCCGACCCGACGAGCGTGGATCCACGCGACTGGCTCGGCGTGCTGGGGCTGGGCCGCGACTTCGCGCGCCTGCCGGAACGGCAGCAGGCCGCCTTCATCGGGCTCATGACGATGAGCGCCGCCGACTTCCTGGACCAGTGGTTCGAGACGGAGCCGCTCAAGGCGACGATGTCCGCGTCGGGGATCATCGGCACGTTCCTGGGCGTCCGCTCGCCCGGCACTGCCTACGTGCTTCTCCACCACTACATGGGCGAGATCGACGGCGCCTTCCGGGCCTGGGGCCTGCACAAGGGCGGGACCGGCGCGATCAGCGCGGCGATCGCGAGCGCCGCCCGCGCGCACGGGGCGGAGATCCGCACCGGCGCCGGCGTCAGCCGGGTCAGGCTCTCGCCGGCCCGTGATCGCGCCACGGGCGTCGTCCTCGAGAGCGGCGAGGAGATCTCGGCGGGCGTCGTCATCTCGTCGGCGGACGTCCGGCGGACGTTCCTCCAGCTCCTCGAGCCGAGGGTGCTGCCGGCCGACTTCGAGGCCCAGGTGCGCCGCTTCAAGTTCCGCGGCAGCTCCGGCAAGGTGAACCTCGCGCTCGACGCCCTCCCCAGCTTCACCACCAACCCAGGGGGCACCGAGTACCTCCGGGGTGCGGTGAGCATCAGCCCGTCGCTCGAGCACATGGAGCGCGCCTACGACGAGGCGAAATACGGCCGCTACAGCCGCCGGCCGTATGTCGACATGGTCTTCCCCAGCCTCGTGGACCCGTCGGTGGCACCGCCGGGCAAGCACGTCATGAGCTGCTTCGTGCAGTACGCCCCCTACAACCTGGCGGAGGGCCCTGCGGACTGGGACAACCAGAAGGAGGCCTTCGGGAACGCGGTGATCGACCTCGTCAGTGAGTTCGCGCCGAACCTGCGGGACGTCATCGTCGAGAAGCAGGTCGTGTCGCCGCTCGACATGGAGCGGGACTGGGGGTTGACCGAGGGCAACATCTTCCACGGCGAGCTCTCGCTCGAGCAGCTCTTCTTCAGCCGGCCCATCCCGGGCTGGGCGCGCTACCGGACGCCGATCCGCGACTATTGGATGTGCGGATCGTCGACGCACCCAGGGGGCGGCATCATGGGCGCTAACGGGCGCCTGGCCGCCCTTGAGCTGCTCAAGGCCGGCACGCCGAAGGCGGCCTGACCATGTCCAGCCATTCCTCCGGCTCCTACGATGCCATCGTCCTTGGGGGCGGCCACAACGGGCTGGTCGCGGGCGCCTATCTCGCCCGGGCCGGCCTCCGGACGCTCGTGCTGGAAAAGCGCGCCACGCTCGGGGGGGCGGTCGAGACCCGCCCGCTCGCCGACGGCAGGCGAGGGCCCGGCCTGTTCCACACCGTTGGGCGGCTGCGGCCGTCCGTGGCCCGCGAGCTGGACCTCCGCGCTCACGGCCTGGCGCTCGTCGCGCCTGAGGTCCGGGCGTTTGCGCCCCAGCCCGACGGCCGGGCAGTCACGCTGTGGGCGGACGGCGCACGAACCGCCGCCGAGCTGCGGGCCTGGTCCGCCGGGGACGGCGCTGCCTGGGTCGAGTTCGACCGGCATGTCCGGGCGCTTGCCGCGTTCGTGGGATCGCTCAACGACGCGACCCCGCCCCCCACGAGCGGCGGCGGCCTGGCCGACGCCATCACCGGCCTCCTTCTGGGCCGCGCCTTCAAGAAGCTGTCGCGGGACGATGCCCGCCAGCTGCTGCGAGTTCTCCCGATGGCGATCGCCGACTTCGTGGCCGAGTTGTTCGACAGCGAGCCCGTGCGCGCGACCGTTGCGATGCGCGCCGTGACGTTCACCGCGCTGGGGGCGTGGTCGATGGGGACGACCGCCGCGCTGCTCGCCGATTCCGCGGGCAACGATGGCGGGGCGGCAGGCCAGGTCGTGTACGCGCGTGGCGGCCCAGGCGCGCTTGCCGCTGCGCTCGCGGCCGCTGCGCGCGGCTTCGGGGCAGAGATCCGAACGAGCGCCGAGGTGGCCGGCGTGACCACCGCAGAGGGCCGGGTGACCGGCGTGACGCTCGTGTCCGGCGATGAGATCGCGGCGCCGATCGTGGCGTCGGGGCTGGACCCGAAGCGGACGCTCCTCGACCTGCTGCCGCCGCTGGAGCTGGGCCCGAACCTGCGCTGGCGGGTGGGGAACATCCGCCAGCCGGGTCGCATCGCTCGCGTGAACCTCGGGCTCGCGGCCCTGCCGGCGTTCCCGGCTGCCGGTGACCGCGACGAGGCGCCGCGCCGCCTGCGTGGGCGAATCCTCGTGGGAGCGACAGGTCTGGATGACATGGAGCGGGCCTTCGATGCCTCGAAGTACGGCCGCGTCTCGGACGAGCTCCTCTTGGAGGCGACGATCCCGACCCTGGTGGATCCTTCGCTCGCGCCCGACGGTGGCCACGTGATGAGCGTGATCGCCCAGTACGTTCCGTACCAGCCGGCCGAGGGGACCTGGGACGTCTCCTCGCGGGAGGCGCTCGGGGACCGGGTGGTTGCCCGGCTGGAATCCGTGGCGCCGGGCATCGGTCGGCTGGTGACCTCCCGGGAGGTGATGACCCCGCGTGACCTGGAGACGGAGTACGGCCTGACGGGCGGTCACCCGTACCACCAGGAGCCGGCCCTCGACGCGTGGTTCGCCTGGCGCCCACTGGTGGGCCACGCCCGCTACCGGATGCCGGTCGCCGGGCTCTACCTGGTCGGGCCGGGTGCCCACCCGGGCGGCGGCGTCACCGGCGCGCCCGCCCAGAACGCGGTCAAGGAGATCCTGGCGGACCGGAAGAAGCGCCGCTGACCAGTTGTCGGCCGTCGTCGCCGATACACTCGAAGCGTGACCGAGCACCTCCGACCGGTACCCCAGGACCCCGGGATCGAGCGTCTCGTGTTCTTCAGCGACGCGGTCTTCGCGATCGCGCTCACGCTCCTTGCGATCGACCTGCGTCTCCCCGAAACCGCCCGCGTCACGACATCTGCCGAGCTCGTGGATGCCGTCCTCGCGGTTGGCCCGCAGCTCTACAGCTTCTGCCTGAGCTTCTTCGTGATCATCCTGCTGTGGATCGGGCATTACCGGACGTTCCGCGTCGTCACGGAGGTGGACGGGGCCACCATCCTGCTCAACACGCTGCTCCTGTTCTGCGTCGTCCTGCTGCCGTTCCCCACGTCGATCCTGGGCGCCCACCCGGACATCCCGGCGGCGGTCGCCGTCTACGGCATCGCCGCCGGGATCACCACGCTCGTGTCGACGCTGCTCTGGTTCCTCGTCGCCGAGGTGCGTCACCATGTCGGCGGGATGCCGCCCCACCTTGTCCGCCTGATCACGCTCCGGGCGGCCTTCGTCCCAGCCGTCGTGGTTGTCACGATCCCGCTCGCGTTCGTGGAGCCGCGGATCCCGATGGCCGTGTGGATCCTCCTCTGGCCGATGCAGCTGGTCATGGAACGGCGCTTCCGCCTGCGCCTCGACGCGCCGCACGAGCCGCACCCGGGCGACGCACCGGGCTGAACGGCGACCGCGTCCCAGGGCTCGACCCGGGCGCGGACGACCGATCGTGCCAGCGATGGTCGTCATCCGCGTGTGGTTCGACCGTGCGGGGAGGCGCGAAAGCGCGTCCGTCAGTCCGGCAGCCGCAGGTTCCAGCCGCGCAGGTGATCCAGGAGATGGTCCGCCGTCAGGTCCAGCTGGATCGGGGTGATCGAGACGCGGTCGTGGAGCAGCGCGTGGACGTCGGTCCCGGGCGTCGCCTGGCCGGTCGGTGGCGGCCCGCCGACCCAGTAGTAGGGGACCCCGCGGGGGTCCTCCCGCCGGATCAGCTCATCCTGGTACACGCGCTTGCCGAGCCGCGTGACCTCGAACCCGGCGCACGCCTCGAGCGGGATGGCCGGCACGTTCACGTTCAGGAGCAGGCCCGGCTCGGGGCCGCGCTCGAGGATCGCCTGCGCGACCACCGTGGCGGCAGCGGCCGCGAGCGCGAAGTCGTCCGGCGCGAAGTCGTCGTGGCTGATGGCGAACGCCGGGCAACCCGACATCACGGCCTCCATCGCGGCGCTGACCGTGCCTGAGTACGTGACGTCGTCTCCGACATTGGCCCCGTGGTTGATCCCGCTTGCGACGAGGTCGATTGGGCCGGGAAGCAACCCCAGGAAGACGAGCCCGACCGCGTCGGACGGCGATCCATCGATCGACCATGCCGGGGTCCCATCCGCGAGCGTCCGGTCGCGGACGCGCAGCGGGCGCCACATCGTCCGCGAGTGGCCCACGGCGCTCTGGTTCGTGTCCGGTGCCATGATCAGCACTTCGCCGAGGGTCGCCATCGCCTGGGCCAGGGCGAGCAGACCCCGCGACTCGATGCCGTCGTCGTTGGTGACGAGGATCCGCGGGCGCCGGTGCGGTGCTGCGCTCGCTTCGCTCACTCGGGGGACGTGTCCGCAGCGGGATCTGGTTCCCGCGGGACTCGGACGCGGTGACCCTCGCGGGCCTCCAGGCGCCGGGCCGCGCGGACCGCGACGCTGCCCTGGTCGGTCAGCGAGCGCCGCAGCGAGTACATGAAGACGGCGCTGATCACGGCGGCGATCGGGAGGCCGAAGATCGCGCCCGGCACTCCGGCAACCTTGGACCCGATCAGCACGCTCGCGAACACGACGATGGGCGGGATGCCGACCGCGCCCGCCATGACCCGCGGCTGGACCACGTTCATCACGACGAACCAGCCGATCCCCATACCGGCCAGCGCCGTCAGCGTCGCGTCCGGAAGGCTGACGAAGGCGACCAGGACGGGCGGCACCCACGCCACGAAGGGCCCGAAGAACGGGATCGCCATGAGGACGCCGGCCGTGGCGGTGATGACCGGGACGTAGGGCAGGCCAAGCAGCTCGCTCACCGCGAAGGCGACCACCGCGTACAGGAACCCGATGATGGCCTGGCCGCGCAGGAACCCGCCGAACGACCGGCCGATCGCGTGCTCCAGGAGCCGTGCCTCGTCCGCGTACCGCGGCGGCACCAGGCGCAGGAGGAAGTTGAGGATCGACTCACTGTCGATGACGATGAACACCGACAGCATGAACACGATCAGGACGTTGCCCACCACGCCGATGCTCGCGACGGCAGCCTGCTGGAGCGGACCGACCAGGTCCTGGGCGGTGGACGCCAGGCCGTCGAGGAAGGCGTTGGCCTGGCTAACCAGGTCAACCTGCCCGAAGCCGAGCCCCGCCAGGCGGTTCGACCATGGCTGGAGGATCGTCGGCAGCTCCTGCCGCAGGGTCGGCACGTTTCGGATGAACTCGAGGAGCGAGTTGAACAGAGCCTGCGCCAGGATGACGACGACCGCCAGGAGCGCGATCGTCAGGACCGCGTAGACGGCGACGACTGCCACGACACGGGGGAGCCTGGGCACCGCCCGCAGGAGGAGCCGGACCGGCGACGAGAGGATGAAGGCGAGCAGCCAGGCCAGGAAGAAGGTGAGGATGACGTCGCCGAAGTAGACCCAGTAGGCCGCCAGGTACGACAGGACGACCAGCCCGAAGGCAGCCGAGCCGAGCACCAGGAAGGCCGTCAGCCAGCGTTGCTGGCGTTCGTTCAGGGGCGGCGGCGACTCCGACATCGACTGTGCGCGGCTCCCGGCGGCCCGTCTCGCTCGCCGCGTGGCTGGGCGGCCCGGCGGTCGGGCTTCCGCCGGCGTGCCTATCGTACGCGCCGGATCGCCGGCGGCGCGTGATCAGTGCACGGGATCAGGATGCCGGTGTCGTGGACCGGCTGCCCCGGCGCGGGGATCGGCTGACCCGGCGGCGGGAATCGACTCCCCCGGCCGTGGGCCGGTTGAGCGGGCGCGCCCCGGATCAGCGCCGGGGCGTGTGCACCGGATGAGCGTTGCGACCGGCGAGGGCACCAAGCCCGTCGATTGTGTGTTCCGGGTGCTCGGGATGGCGCCCCATTCGCCGGTCCGTGCATGCGGTGCCCAGGTCTGACCGCCTGTTGTCCCGATGGCGGTCGCAGTGGTCACCGGGTGCACGCGGCCCGGCGCGGGTGGCCACTACGGCCTTTCCCGGCGCCCGGAACCCGCAGCCCGCACCCTGCGCCGGACTGGACGCGCCGCGCGATCAGCGCAGGCCCATCTTCTCCCGGACCTCGGCGATCGTGGCTTGCGCGAGCGGACGCAGGCGTTCGGCACCCTCCTCGAGGATACGATCCACGGTCGCCGGGCTGGCCATCAGCTCCGCGTAGCGCTCGCGGGCCGGGGCGTAGTGGCGGAGGATCCGCTCTACGAGCAGCTTCTTCGTGTCGACGCAGCCGGTTCGAGCGGTCCGCTCGCCGTCCCAGATCTCCTCGAAATCATCACCGAAGAAGCGGTGGAGCTGGCAGACGTTGCAGACTTCGGGGCGGCCCGGGTCGGAGCGTTTGATCCGCTGCGTGTCGGTCACCATGCTCGTGACCTGGCGGCGGATCTCGTCGGCCGGGGCGAAGATCTCGATGGTGTTGCCCATCGACTTCGACATCTTCCGGACGCCGTCCGTCCCCAGCACGACCGGCGCCTCGGTGTAGACGGCCTGCGGTTCCGGGAAGGTCGGACCGTACCGGTTGTTGAATGCCCGCACGATCTCTCGCGAGAGCTCCAGGTGGGCAGCCTGATCACGGCCGACCGGGACCACGCTCGCCTTGTAGAGGACGATGTCGGCGGCCATCAGAGCCGGGTAGGTGAGCAGCCCGTGGTTGACGTCCTCGGGCTGGTTCTCCCGCTTCTCCTTGTAGGTGGGCGTCCGCTCCAGCCAGCTGACCGGTGTGACGGTCAGGAAGTGCCACATCAGCTCGGCAACCTCGGGCCGGTGGCTCTGGACGAAGATCGAGCAGCGCGCCGGATCCAGGCCCAGCGCGACGAGCGCAGTCGCCATCTCGCGCGTGCGCCGGCGCAGGACCTCCGGGTCGTGGGTGGTCGTCAGGGCGTGGAGGTCGACGATGCAGTAGATCGATTCGTATCGGTCCTGGAGCGCCACGTAGTTGCGGATCGCGCCCAGGTCGTTGCCGATGTGCGGGGCGCCCGAGGGCTGGATGCCGCTGAAGCAGCGGACCCTGGGCGGGGCGGCCGTGCCGGCGGGGGACGCATGGGCGGGGGAGGCGGCTGGGTCGATCATCGCCAGCGAGTGTAGCGGTCGTCCGCCGGCGACGCCTCTCCCTCCGCTGCTCGCCGCCCGGCGACGGCGCGGCCGCCCCCCGCGTCGGCTACGATCGTGCGATGTCCGGGTTGCCTTCACTTCGCGTGGCCGTGCTCGGAGCGGGCACGGTCGGCGGGCCGGTCGTCCGGGCCTTCCTGGAGCGACCGGAGACACTGGCGCCGTTCGACGGCCTCCGCCTGACGCTCGTGGGAGTCGCCGACAAGCTCGTGGACCGCGTGATCGCGGCCGGCGTCCCTCCAGATCTCGTCACGGACGCGCCGGCGCATCTCGTCGCGGACCCGGACGTGGACGTGGTCGTGGAGCTGATGGGCGGCGACGAGCCGGCCCGCACGCTGATCGCGGCCGCGCTGGCGGCGGGCAAGGCCGTCGTCACCGCCAACAAGCACGTCGTCGCCCACCACGGCCCAAACCTCGAGGCCGTCGCTCGTGAGCACGGCGGAACCCTCCGCTTCGAGGCGTCGGTCGGGGGCGGAACGCCCGTCCTCACACCGCTCGCGGAAGGCCTCGCCGCAGACGACGTTCGCCAGGTCCGCGGCATCGTGAACGGCACCACGAACTTCATCCTCACCGCGATGCGCGAGCAGGGCAGCCCATATGCGGACGTGCTTGCGGAAGCGCAGGCCCGTGGCTACGCGGAGGCCGACCCGCGCGGTGACGTCGAGGGCGACGACGCGGTGAACAAGATCGTGATCCTCGCCCGACTGGCGTTCGGGGCGTGGCTCGCGCCGGAGGACGTCCTGGCGAGTCCCCCGAACCTGATCGGCACGGGGCGCCCCGGCATCACGGGCGTCACGGCGGTGGAGGTTGCCGCGGCGGGCGCGCTCGGCCTGGTGCTCAAGTTGATCGCCCTCGCCGAGATCGGCCCCGACGGTCGCCTCGTGGGGTCCGTGCTTCCCTGCGCGGTGGACCGCGACAGCCCTCTCGGGCGAACCGACGGGGTTCTCAATCGCATCGAGGTCGCCGCGGACCCCGTCGGGGACGTCGCCTTTTCCGGCCCGGGTGCCGGGGGCGACGCAACCTCGTCGGCGGTGCTCGGCGATCTCGTCGCGCTCGCACGCGGCCAGGGCAGCACGTGGGCGGGACTCGCCCCGGCCGAGATGGTTCGCCCGCCGGCGCCGGACGCGGGCGCGACCGCGACGAGCGGGGGTGGAGCGACCGGTGGTGCCGACCCGGCCGCTCTCGCCGGCGCGCGCGCCTGGTTCGCGTTCCTGCCCGGCGTCCCCGCAGCGGCGTTGCGGAGCGCGGCCGGTGACGCGATCGACGCGGCCGTCGACACCGCCGGCGGCACGGCCGCCCGCACGAAGCCGATCACCCTTGCCGCCGCGCGCGCGGCGCTCGCCCCGTTCGCTGCGACAACCGGCGCCGCGGGCGTCACGCTCCACCCCGTGGTGGAGGGAGAGCCATGACCACCGCACCCGACGAGCCGCGGCCGCGCCTGCTCGAGCGCTACCGCGCGTTCCTGCCTCTCAGCGAGACAACGCCCATCGTCAGCCTTGGGGAAGGAGCCACGCCGCTCGTACATGCGGAGCGGCTCGGGGCGGCCTGGGGGGTCCCGAACCTCCATCTCAAGTTCGAGGGGGCGAACCCGACCGGGTCGTTCAAGGACCGCGGGATGGTGATGGCCGTGGCGAAGGCGCTCGAGGCGGGCGCCCGCTCCATCGTCTGCGCGAGCACCGGCAACACCTCGGCTTCGGCTGCGGCGTACGGTGCTGCGGCCGGCCTGGAGGTCGTGGTCGTCCTGCCGGCCGGCAAGATCGCCGCCGGGAAGCTGCTCCAGGCCCAGGCAGCCGGTGCCCGGGTCCTCGCGGTCGAAGGCAACTTCGACGCGGCGCTGCGGATCGTGCGCGAGCTGGCCGAGCAGGACGAGCACCCGATCACGCTGGTGAACTCGGTCAACCCGTTCCGGCTGGAGGGGCAGAAGACCGCCGCATTCGAGGTCTGCGAAGACCTGGGACGCGCACCCGACGTGCTCGCGATCCCGGTCGGCAACGCGGGCAACATCAGCGCCTACTGGATGGGCTTCCGCGCCTGGCAGACCGCCGGGCGGATCGACGCGCTGCCGCGGATGTGGGGCTTCCAGGCGGAGGGCGCCGCACCGATCGTGCTGGGTCATCCGGTGGAGCACCCCGAGACGTTCGCGACCGCGATCCGGATCGGGAATCCTGCCTCGTGGGACAAGGCGGTCGCGGCCCGCGACGAGTCGGGCGGGCTCATCGAGGCGGTCGGCGAGGATGAGATCTTCGCCGCCTACCGCGACGCGGTCCGGCATGCCGGCATCTTCTGCGAGCCAGCCTCGGCGGCCAGCCTGGCCGGCGTCCGCAAGCTCCGGGAGGCGGGTCGGCTCGACGCCGACGCGCTCGTCGTCTGCGTCCTCACGGGGCACGGCCTCAAGGATCCCGATACGGCCAGCCGCCTTGCCGATCCACTGGTGACCGCCGCACCCACCCTGCCCGCCGTGATGGAGGCACTCGGATGGCGCTTCTGAGCAACCTCGCCGACCTCGACGGGCGGCGCGTGGTCGTGGAGGTTCCCGCGACCAGCGCGAACCTGGGGGCGGGTTACGACACGCTCGCCGTCGCCCTGGAGATCGTCGATCGGATCGAGGTGGAGGCGATCGCCAGGCCGGGTCTCGGGATCGAGCTGAGCGTGGAGGGCGAGGGAGCCGGTGAGCTGCCGGCCGACCGTTCGAACGGCTTCGTCATCGCCCTGGAACGCGGGATCGCCGAGACCCGCAGCGTCGCTCCCGAGGGCATGAGCTGGCGGATCGCGATGACGAACCGGATCCCCCTCAGCCGTGGGCTGGGCTCGTCCGCGGCGGCCACGGTTGCGGGGCTGCTGGCGGGGGCCGCGCTCGGCGGGCTGAGGCTGACCACCGATCGCGCGCTTGCCCTCGCCACCGAGCTGGAGGGCCATCCCGACAATGCGGCCGCCGCGCTGCTCGGCGGCTTCACGATCGCGGCCCACGGCGAGGCGCCGACCGCCATCCGGTTCGACGCGCCGCGCGACCTGCGGGCCATCCTCTTCATCCCCGACCTGCGCCTCTCGACGCGGGCCATGCGCGCGGCGCTCCCGGACAGCGTGCCGCTCGCCGACGCGGTGGCGAATCTTCAGCGGGTTGCATTGGGGGTGGCGGGCCTCTCGACCGGCAGGACCGATCTCCTGCGCCACCTCACGATCGACCGGCTCCACGAGCCCTACCGGGCTGCCGTCTACCCGCAGCTGCCGCACCTGGTGGCCGCAGCGCGCGGCGCCGGCGCGCTGGGCGCGTGCCTCTCGGGTGCCGGCAGCACGGTCATCGCGTTCGTGGATTCGCTGCGCCAGATCACCCGCCTGGAGGCGGCGTTCCGGGCGGCTTCGGCGGACCTGGACCTGCCGGGGCGCGTGGAACTCGTTGCGCCCCGGAACGAAGGCGCGCGCATCCTGCCCGAGGCGTAGCTCGCCCGGCCCGGGGACGGGCGGCCCGCCCGCCGCCATTCTGCGGGAGGTGCCCGGTCGGCAGCCCGACCGAGCCCGCCGGCCGCGAGGCCGTCCCGCGGACCGCGGGGCTACGCGGCGGGCGTGTTGGCGCGGATAAAGGCCAGGACGCGTTCCCAGGCATCCTCGGACGCCTGCGCGTAATCCTCCTGCTTCCGGTCGAAGAAGGAGTGCGGCGCCCCCGGGTACGTCACGATCTCGTTCGGCACGCCGGCCGCCGATAGGGCGGCCTCGAACGTCTCCACCGCGTCGGCCGAGATCCCCTGGTCGGCGCCGCCGAAGATGCCCAGCACCGCGCCGCGCATGAGCCCCGTCGAATCCGCGGGAGCCGGGACGTCGCTGCGGGCGCTGCCGACCGGCCAGCCATAGAAGCCGATCACGCCGGCGAGGTCGAGCCCCATGGTCGAGGTCATGTACGCGAGGCGCCCGCCGAAGCAGAAGCCGATCGTGAAGATGGCGCGGTCGCGCCCCCCGTCGATCATCCGGAGCCGCCCTGCAGCCGCCGCGACGTCCCAGGAGAGGCTGGAGAATCGCGTCTCGGCGACGTGGGTCATGAAGTCGAAGTCGGCGGTTCGCTCCCGGACGCCGATCCCCGCGGTCCGGCCGAAGTAGTCGATCGCCAGCGAGTCGATCCCGGCCTCCGCGAATCGGAGCGCCAGCTCCTCGTAGTACGGGTGCAGGCCGCGGACGTCCGGCAGGACCACGATCCCTGCGCCGATCGGCTTCTCGGCCCGCGCGAGCAGGCCGGCAAACCGCCCGCCGTCGCCGGACCGGAGCACCACCTCCTCGGTGTCGATGGCGCCGCCGGCAATCGGCGCGATCGGCGGCTTGCTGTCAAGGTCGAAGCACATGGCGCGCAGATCCTCCGGGTCTGGTGGGTGTGGCCTTGGCGGGCCAGGGGGCGGGCCGGTTCGCGGCCGCGATGTTGCGCATCCTGCCACGTTCGCGCCGCGGGGCCTGAAATCGGGCCTGCCGGCGCCGGCGGCGATCCCGATGCGGCCCGCGGCGGGCCGTTCGCGACGTCCCCTCCGCACACACTCCGCACGCGCCCGAACCGCACATCGCCGCCGCAAACCCAGCGTGCCGGTACAATCCGGGCCGATGTCACACTCCCTCCTCGTGATGAAGTTCGGCGGCTCGTCCGTGGCGAACGCCGACCGGATTCGCCGCGTCGCGCGCCGGATCGCCCGGACCCGCGCCGCGGGCGCCGACCTGTGCATCGTCGTGTCCGCGATGGGCGACACGACCGACGAGCTGCTGGCCCTGGCCGCCGCGATCAACGAGGAACCCGACCCGCGAGAGCTGGATATGCTGCTGGCGACCGGCGAGCACCAGAGCGCGACGCTCGTCTCCATGGCGCTCCATGCGCTGGGCGTGGCGGCGATCAGCCTGACCGGCGCCCAGGCCGGCATCACGACGGACGGCACGTACGGCCGGGCGCGGATCGCGGGGATCGACCCTGTCCGGATCCGCGCCGAGATGGCGGCCGGGCGCGTCGTCATCGTCGCCGGCTTCCAGGGCACCAGCGCCGCGGCCATGGAGCTGGCGGAGACCACCACGCTCGGCCGGGGCGGCTCGGACACGACTGCGGTCGCGCTTGCCGCGGCCCTGCGCGCCGACCGCTGCCAGATCTACACGGACGTCAAGGGGATCTACACGGCGGACCCACGCATCGTTCCCGAGGCGCGGCAGCTCCCGCTGATCGCGTACGAGGAGATGCTGGAGCTTGCCCACCAGGGCGCCCAGGTGATGCAGGTCCGGGCGGTGGAGCTCGGCTGGGTCAACGATGTCGTCATCGAGGTCCTCAGCTCCTTCGAGGAGGCGCCCGGGACGCTGATCAAGGAGGACCCGCTCGTGGAGCAGCGCAACAAGGTCCGGGGCATCGCCCACGACCGGAACGTCGCGAAGGTCACGCTGGTCGCGGTGCCCGACCGTCCGGGGGTGGCCCGGGCCGTCTTCGCCCCGCTCGCCGAGCAGGGGATCAGCGTGGACATGATCGTGCAGAACGTCGGCCACGGCGGAGCCACCGACATGAGCTTCACCGTACCGCGCGGGGAGCTGGCCAAGGCCAAGCGCGTCCTGGAGCCGATCGTCCGCGAGCTGGGATTCCGCGAGATGACCACGGATGCCTCGATCGCCAAGGTCTCCATCATCGGGGCCGGCCTCCACAACGCGCCCGGCTATGCGGCCCGGATGTTCGGAGCGCTGGCCGACGCGGGGGTGAACATCGAGATGATCTCCACCTCGGAGGTGCGGATCACCTGCACGATCGCCGAGGACCAGCTGGAGGCGGCCGCCACCGCGCTCCACGCGGCGTTCTCGCTCGCGTTGCCGGACCCGCTCGAAGCGGCCGGCGCGCCGGCCGACCCGACCGCGGCGACGCTCGATCCGGCCGGCTGACCGGCTGCCCGTGACCGCCTTCCTCGCCAGGCAGGAGCGCTTCTCCCAGGTCGCGTCCACCCAGGACGTGGTCCGGGTCTGGCTGGAGGGCGGCGTCCCGGAAGTCTGTCTTGCGGTCGCCGACGAGCAGACCGACGGCCGCGGCCGATCCGGGCGGACCTGGATCGCGCCGCCCGGACGGGCGCTGCTGCTCTCGCTGGGCTTCCGCCCGACGTGGCTCGCACCGGGTCACGCCTGGCGCCTGGCGGCCACGGTCAGCCTCGCGATGGCCGACGCGGCGGAGGAGGCTGCTGGCCTCCGCGACCACGCCATTCGCCTCAAGTGGCCGAACAACCTCGTGATCGAGGATCCCGTTCCTGGCCTGCGCGGCGGCGAGTCCGCCGGTGGCAGCATTCGCAAGCTGGGCGGTGTCCTGGGCGAGTCCGACGGGCTTGGGACGGCCGCGCCGCGCGTGGTCGTCGGGATCGGTCTCAACGCCGACTGGCCGGCTGACGGCTTCCCGGTCGACCTCGCGCCATCCATGACGAGCCTCCGCGTGGCGTCCAGCGGGCGCCCCATCGACCCGAACGTGCTCCTGGATGGCTTCCTGTCGCACCTCGAGGCACGGGTCGAGGCCCTCCGGGTCGGCCGCTTCGACGTGGGCGACTGGGCGGGCCGGCAGGTGACCACGGGCCGGCAGGTGCGGCTGGAGGGCCACGCGCACACCGCGGAGGAGTGCCGCGCGGTGGGCGTGGACCCGGCGACCGGCGCCCTGCTCGTGGCCGACCCCCGGGCTCCGGGTGGCGAGCGCTCGGTCCATGCCGGGGAGGTCACCCGGATCCGGATCGCGGACACGGCGGGTTCCCGAACGACGGTCGCGGCCGACACGAACCGGCTGCCGGCCCCGGCGACCGCGGGAGCCGGGCCCGGCCCGGACCCCGCGGTCGACGCGTAACGGACGGGCCGGCGCGGTGTTTGGACAGGGTAGGACGGGAATGACGGCCGGCTCGGCCGGGCGGGTGGTCCCGCTCGACCCGGACCGGTCGCTCGTGCGGGCCGCCCAGGCCGACCCAGCGCGGTTCGACGCGCTCTACCGGAAGTACCTGGCCCAGGTCTACAGCTTCGCCCACCACGAGCTGGGCGACCACCACGAGGCGGAGGACGTGACGGAGCGGACGTTCATGCTCGCGCTCGGCGCGCTGCCGCGCTTCCGCGACACGGCGCCCGATGACGCAGGCCCGGAGGCCTCGACGTTCCGCGTCTGGCTCTTCCGGATCGCCCGCAACGTGATCGCCAACCACCGGCGGGCCGAGCGGCGCCGGCCCACCGCGCCTCTCGAGGCCGCGGCAGGCGTGGCGGCGCCGGAGGACGTGGAGGGACGCGCCATCGCACGCGCGGACGCGTCCGCCGCGTGGGCCGCCGTGCGCCGGCTTCCCGGCGACCGGCGCCGGGCGGTCGTGCTTCGCTTCGTCGACGAGATGAGCACGGCGGAGATCGCCGGGGTCCTCGAGCGCTCGGAGGGCGCCGTCCGCGTGCTGCTCCATCGTGCGCTGCGGAGCGTGGCCCGCGACCTGGGCGGCACCGTCACCCGCGATGGTGCCGCCAGCCGCGACGCGTCGCGGGCCCCGGACCCGGCCCGGGACAGCGCCACTGCCCGCCGCGATGGCGCCACTCCCCGCCGCGAAGGACCGGCGCGATGACCTTCCAGACGAGCGGCCTCGACGCGACGGAGATCGACGCGCTCCAGACCGACCGGTATCTCGACGCGCTGCTCTCGGCTGCCGAGCGGCGGGCTGACGACGTGCCGGCTGACCTGTCCATCGACCCGACGCTTCGCCTGGCGGCGCGGCGACTGCGCGACGAGCTCGTCCGGACCCACCCCTCGTTCCGGTTCGAGGAGCGCCTGGCGCGCCGGCTCGCGGACGCCGCCGCCCGGATGCGGCTGGCCACGGCAGCAGGTGGCGAGGCGGAGGCGACCGTCATCCCGTTCCCGGCTCCGCTCCTTGCAGATCCAGGCCTCGCGGCGGAGCTGGCGAACCCGCAGCTGGCCGCCCTGTTCGGGGCGCCGTACGCCGTGGCCCCGGAAGACGGGACCGCCCGCGACGCAACCGATGGTGGGGCGACCGAGAGCGGGACAGGCGCGGCGGCGGCCTCGCCCCGTGCCGCGGCCGATGCAGCAGCCTGGCCGTTCGGCCCGTTCGCGGCCCGGCCCCTGCTGGTCGGAAGCGCACTGACCTCCGCCGCGCTGTCTCTGGCGGGTGCGGCTTTCGTGGCATGGCGGCTGACGCGCGGCGCGCCGTCCGACCCGATGGCACGCGCGGTGCGCGCTGCGCGGGCTGCCCGAGGGACCGCCACGGCCGCAGCCCGGCCGCGGATCGCCGCGGTGTCCGCCGGGGACGGCCCGCTGCGGCCCCGGAGGCTCGCCTGATGCCGTTCACCCTGCCGTTCCGGCCGCGCCGCGAGTCGTACCCGCCGGACATGTGGACGAAATGCCCCAGCTGCTCCGAGATGCTCTTCAACAAGCACCTGGAGAAGAACCTCCGCGTCTGCGGGACGTGCGGCCACCACTTCCGGATCTCCGCCCGGACCCGGCTGGATCAGCTCCTGGATGCCGGCACGTTTCGCGAGCGTGACGAGGGCCTGGTCTCGCGTGACCCGCTCGGATTCGTCGACTCGAAGCCCTACCTCGACCGGCTCATGGCGGCCCAGCTTTCTACCGGGCGTCGCGACGGCGCGACCTGGGGCTTCGGCGCGCTCGGCGGCCGGCGCGTCGCGATCTGTGCGCTGGACTTCGGGTTCATGGGCGGCTCGATGGGCTCGGTGGTCGGGGAGAAGGTCACGCGAGCCGCCGAGGGTGCGCTGGCCGAGCGGGTTCCGCTCATCGTCGTGAGCTCCTCGGGCGGCGCCCGGATGCAGGAAGGGACGCTTGCCCTCATGCAGCTGGTCAAGACGATCGGCGCGCTGGAGCGCATCCGCGCGGCCGGGCTCCTGTACATCTCGGTCCTCGCGGACCCCACCACCGGCGGCGTGTTCGCGTCGTTCGCCGCGCTCGGCGACGTGAACGTGGCGGAGCCGAACGCGCTGATCGGGTTCGCGGGAGCGCGGGTATCTGCCGGGACAATCGCCGAGGAGCTTCCGCCGGGCTTCCAGCGCGCGGAGTTCCTGTTCAGCCACGGGTTCGTGGACCGGATCGTGACCCGCGGCGACCTCCGTGACGAGCTGGCTCTGCTGCTGGAGCTCCTGGGGGGCCCAGGTGCGCCGGCCGCCGCGTCCGGGAGCGCTCGCCGTGGTTGACCGGCTGCTGGGCCGACCGCGCGATCGCGAGGTGGTGTCCACGCCCCCGCCGCCGGCAGATCCCCGCGACGCGGTCTGGGCCCGGGTCCAGCTGGCCCGCAATGCGCGCCGCCCGCACACCCTGGAGCTGGTCGGCCAGATCACGGAGTCGTTCGTGGAGCTTCACGGTGACCGGCTCTTCGGCGACGACGGCGCCATCGTGGGCGGACCGGCCCGCATCGACGGCCGGCGGGTGATGATCGTCGGGCACCAGAAGGGCGCCGACACCGACGAGAACATCCGGCGCAACTTCGGGATGGGCAAGCCCGAGGGCTTCCGCAAGGCGATCCGCCTGTTCGAGCTCGCCGATCGGCTGGGCCTGCCGGTGGTCACGTTCGTGGACACGCCCGGGGCTTACCCGGGTGCCGAGGCCGAGGAGCGCGGGATCGCCGACGCGATCGCCCGCTCCATCGGCGTCATGTGCCGCCTCCGGGTCCCCATCGTCACGCTCATCACCGGCGAGGGCGGCTCGGGCGGCGCGCTCGCGATCGCAGCCGGCGACGTGGTGGTCGCGCTCGAGAACGCCGTCTACTCGGTGATCAGCCCGGAGGGATGCGCCTCCATCCTCTGGCGCACGAGCGAGAAGGCGCCGGATGCGGCGCTCGCGATGCGGATGAGCGCCGCGGACCAGGCCGAGCTGGGCGTGATCGACCGCGTCGTGCCCGAGCCGGGGGAGGGCGCCCACGTCGACCCGGCGGAGACCGGCCGGCGGCTGCGCACGGTGATCCTCGAGGAGCTGGACCGGCTGGCCGCGTCTCACCCCGGACGAGCTCGTCGCACGACGCGGCCAGCGCTATCGGGTCTTCGGCGCGTTCGACGACCTCGGCATCAGCGAGCCGATCCCTGGGTCCGCGGAACGGCCAGGCCTCGCCGACCGGCTGCGCCGGGCGCTCGAACCCGTCGGCAAATCGGTTGGTGACGCGATCGGTGATGCGATCGGCAGCCGGACCGGTCGCGAGGCCCGCGAGACCCGTGACGGGCGGGATGCGCGCGAGCCCCGCGAGACGCGCGACGAGCCGCCTGCGCGTGAGGAGGTCTGAGCGTGGCCAACGACGACGGCAGCCTCCCCGACCGCTCCCCGCAGGATCGTTTGGACGACCACGCGGCGATCGACCGCCTGGCGGACGAGCTGGTCCCCGCGCTGGTCGCAAAGCTCGGCGCAAACGGCCTCGGCGAGCTGGAGATTCGCGAGGGTACCTGGCGCGTGCGGCTCCGGATGCCATCCGATGCCCCGGTCGCGGCGGGCCGGCGCACAGCCGCCGGTCGGGGGAGCGCCCGCGCCGGCGACGCGCCGCGCAGCGAACACACGCGCGAGCACGCCCGCACCGATACCGCCGCCGCCGGGATCGGGCACGCTGCCGTCCCCGCCGGGCAGGAGTCCGTGCCGGTCGCCGGCCCTTCCCGGCTCATCGCCACGTCACCGGCCGTGGGCTACTTCCGCCCCCAGGCCGAGCTGCATGCCGGGACGAAGGTGCGGGCGGGCGACCGGATCGGCAGCGTGGACGTGCTCGGAATCGGGCAGGACCTGGTCGCCCCCGGCGACGGCCTGATCGGCGCGACGCTCGTGGCGGCCGGGGACCCGGTCGAGTACGGCCAGGCCGTCATCATCCTCGAGCAGCTCGGGGAGCCGCGGCCACGCGGCGGCGAGACAACTGCGGTCCAGGGCGACGCACCCGGGACGCCTGCTGCCGAGGGCGACGCGCCGGGTGACCGTTTCCCGCCCGGCCAGCGCGGCGCGCCGGCGACGGGAGTCGGCTGATGTTCGAGCGTGTGCTGATCGCCAACCGCGGCGAGATCGCCGTCCGGATCCTGCGCGCCTGCCGGACGCTGGGCATCGGAGCGGTCGTCGCCTACAGCGAGGCGGACCGCGACTCGCTCGCCGCCCAGCTCGCCGACGAGGCGATCTGCATCGGCCCGGCCGATGCCAAGCGGAGCTACCTCTCGCCGTCGGCGATCATCTCGGCCGCGATCGTGACGGGCTGCGAGGCGATCCACCCCGGCTACGGCTTCCTGTCCGAGGACAGCGGGTTCGCCGAGGCGGTCGCGGCCCACGGGCTCACGTTTATCGGGCCGTCGGCGGAGGTCCTGGAACGGTTCGCCTCGAAGGAGGCCACGCGAAGCCTGATGGCCCGCCACGGGCTCCCCACCATCCCGGGCTCGGAGGGGATGCTGCGCGACGAGGAGCATGCGCTCGACGAGGCGGCCCGGGTGGGCTACCCCGTGCTCATCAAGCCCTCGGCCGGCGGCGGCGGCAAGGGCATGCGCATGGTGCGCACGCCGCGCGAGCTGGAGGCGTCCCTCCGCGTGTGCCGCTCCGAGGCGCGCGCCGCCTTCGGCGACGACTCGCTCTACCTGGAGAAGTGGCTGGAGGACAACCGCCACGTGGAGGTCCAGGTGGTCGTCGACCGCTACGGCCGCGGCGTCCACCTCGGCGAGCGCGACTGCTCGGTCCAGCGGCGCCACCAGAAGATCGTGGAGGAGGCCCCGACGCCGGCGCTGCCGCCCGCCGCGCGCGCGGAGCTGTGCGAACGGGCGATCGCCGCGGTCGTGGCCGCCGGCTACGAGAACATCGGCACGCTGGAGTTCCTGGTCGACCGCGAAGGGGGCTTCTACTTCATCGAGATCAACTGCCGGATCCAGGTGGAGCACCCGGTGACGGAGATGCTGACCGGGATCGACATGGTCGCCACCCAGATCCGGATCGCGGCGGGCGAGCCGCTTGGCTTCGGCCAGGAGGACGTCGCCATCCACGGCCACGCGTTCGAGTTCCGCATCAACGCCGAGGACGCCGCCCACGAGTTCCGACCGCAGGCCGGCCTGGTGGACCGGTTCTATGCGCCCGGCGGCCCGGGCGTCCGCTTCGACTCGCACCTCTACGCCGGCTACGATGTGCCGCCGTTCTACGACTCGCTGCTCGGCAAGCTCGTGGTCTGGGGCCCGGATCGCCCGGCCGCGATCGCGCGATCCAAGGCCGCCCTCGACGAGCTGGTCGTGGACGGGATCACCACGAACCGCGCCTTCCACCGCGCCATCCTGGAGAACGAGGCGTTCGTCGAGGGACGCGTCACCACGAACCTTATCGATCGGATCGGGACTGCGGCGTTCCTGACCCCGCGGAGCTGAGGCGACTCGTGCACGACTGCATCCATCCACCCGCTCGACGCGTCCCCGCCGGGCGACACTGAAACCCCTGCACCGGAGCCCCACGTGACCGAAGCCATCCACACGACTCGCGAGATCCAGGAGCTGATCCCGCACCGCTGGCCGTTCCTCCTCGTGGACCGAATCGACGAGTACGACCAGGAAGCCCGCAGGATCGTCGGCCTCAAGGCCGTCACGGCCACCGAGTGGTTCTTCCAGGGCCACTTCCCGGGCATGCCGGTCATGCCGGGCGTCCTCCAGGTGGAGGCGCTGGCCCAGACCATGGCCGTCTTCGTGGCGAAGCAGGAGGGCTTCGGGGACAGGATCGGGCTGTTCGCAGGCATCGACGAGTGCCGCTTCAAGCGCGTCGTGAAGCCCGGCGACGTCCTTCGTCTTGAGGTCACGATGGACAAGCTCGGTCGTCGCTTCGGGCGCGGCCGGGGCGTGGCGAGCGTGGACGGCGAGGTCTGCTGCGAGGCCACGCTGAGCTTCGTGATCCCCGATGCGTCGGTGTTGCGCTGATGACGCGGCTGGCCCTCTTCTCCGACGTCCACGGCGTCATCCAGGCGCTCGACGCCGTCCGCGCGGCGATCGCCGCCGCCGCCCCCGACGTGATCGCGGTCGCCGGCGACTACGCGGTCAACGGCGCCGACCCGGCGGCCGCCATAGACGGAGTCCGCGAGCTCGAGGCGCGCGGCGCGCTGGTCGTCGCCGGCAACACGGACATCGCGGTCGCGGACTTCGACTACGGCGCGGCCTACCCGTGGCTGGGCGACGGCGTCCCGGAGTCGACCCGGTCGGCGGCGGAGTGGGCCCACGAGGCCATCGGACCCGAGCGGGTCGACTGGCTGCGCCGGCTGCCCGCCGAGCGCCGGTTCCGCTCCGACGACGGCACGCTGGTCCTCATCACGCACGGGTCGCCCGGCTCGCAGACGGCCGGCTTCGACGGCGGCCTGGACGAGAGTGTCTTCATGGAGCGCCTGGGACGGACCGATGCCCGGGTGATCTGCTGCGGCCACACCCACGTCCCCGAGGTCCGCGACTTCGGCTGGAAGGTGGTCGTGAACGCGGGCAGCGCCGGGTACGTCTTCGACGGTGACCCTACCGCCTCCTGGGCGCTCGTGGACATCGTGGACGGCGTCGTCACGGCCGAGATCAAGCGGATCCCCTTCGACACGCTCATCGCCGCCGACGCCGTGGCGGCACGCGGCCTGCCCGGGGATGTCTACCGTGCCGCCACGATCCGAAACGGGAAGCTGGTGCGGTGAACCTGACCACGCCGGACGGCGCCCCGCGGGTCGTGGTGACCGGCACGGGCATGCTCACGCCGCTCGGCCCGAACGTGGCCAGCACCTGGGCGGGGCTGGTCGCGGGACGGTCCGGGATCGCCACGATCACCGCCTTCGACCCCGCCCGGGTTGCCTCGCGCATCGCCGGCGAGATCCCGCACTTCGACCCGTCCGCTGTCCTCGACCGCAAGGAGCAGCGCCACACCGACCGCTTCACCCAGCTGGCGCTCGTGGCGGCGCGCGAGGCGCTCGACGAGGCCGGGCTGCCCGGCCGTCTCGACGGCGAGCTGGCCGAGCGGACCGGGATCCTCATCGGGACCGGGTTGGGCGGCGGGATCACGTTCGGCGAGCAGATCGCGATCAACGTGGAGCGGGGCCCCGACCGGGTGAGCCCGTTCTTCGTCCCGATGGCGATCCCGAACATGGCCGCGGGCCAGGCGGCCATCTTCTTCGGCGCGCTCGGACCCAACTACGCGCTTGCCTCGGCGTGCGCCACCGGCGGGCACGTGGTCGGCGAGGCCTGGGAGATCATCCGGCGCGGCGACGCGGAGATGATGCTCGCCGGGTCCGCGGAGGCCGCCATCTGGGAGCCGCTCGTGGCGGGCTTCGCGGCGATGCGCGCGCTCAGCACGCGCAACGATGACCCGGCCGCGGCATCGCGCCCGTTCGACCGCGACCGGGATGGTTTCGTGATCGGGGAGGGGGCCGGGGTCCTGGTCCTGGAGACGCTGGCCCGTGCCCTGGGCCGTGGCGCGCAGCCCCTCGGCGAGGTCGTGGGCTACGGCGCCACGGCCGACGCCAGCCACGTCACGCTCCCCGCGCCGGGCGGCGCCGGGGCGCTGCGCGCGGTCAGGAGGGCGTTGGAGAAGGCGCGCCTGACGGTCGACGACGTGGAGCACGTCAACGCCCATGCCACGTCCACCCACGAGGGCGACCTGACGGAGGTGGAGATGCTCCGCGGCCTGTTCGGGGCGCGGGTCGGCGAGGTCAGCGTGACCGCGAACAAGTCGATGCTGGGCCACACCCTGGGGGCGGCCGGCTCGATCGAGGCGATCGTGACGTTGCGCACGCTCCGCGAGGGCGTCATCCCGCCGACCATCAACCTCCATCACCCTGACGAGGCGGCGGCCGGGCTCGACCTGACGCCGAACGTCGCGCACGAGCGCCCGGTTCGCGTCGCGGTCAGCAACTCCTTCGGCTTCGGCGGGCAGAACAGCGCGCTCGTGCTCCGGCGGTGGGACGAATGAGCGGCCCTCGCCCGGAGCGTGGCGCGGCACCGCTGCCGGGGGCAGCGGTCGAACCGACGGGCGCCGCCCCGTTGTCGGGCGCAGCGGCCGACACGACGCCCGGCGCGGCGGCTGACGCAGCCGGCGACCCGGCGGGCGACGCGTCCCTGCTGGCGCTCGTCGATCGCCTGGCGGGACTCCTGGAACGAAGCGACCTGACGGAGCTGGAGGTGGAGGCCGGCGGCACGGGGCTCATCCTGCGCAAGCCGGCCGCCCTCGCCGTGCTCACGAGCGCCTCCCCGGCGCCTTCGGCCGACGGGGGCGGTCACGCGGGTGATCCTGCCGGGTCCGATCACCCCACCGCGGGCACTCCTCGCGGAACCGCGGCCGCCCCCGGGGGCGCACCGGGCGCCGCCGAGGCAGCCGACGCGCACGCAGCCCGACACGCGGTCCACGCGCCGCTCACGGGGATCTTCTACGCGTCGCCCGGTCCCGGGTCGCCCCCGTTCGTGCAGGCAGGGCGCGAGGTCGTGGAGGGCCAGGTGATCGGGCTGATCGAGGCCATGAAGCTCTTCAACGAGATCAAGTCGGACCGGGCCGGTCGCGTGGTCCGGGTCATCGCGGAGGATGGGGCACTGGTGAAGGCGAAGCAGCCACTCATCGAGGTCGAGCCGCTGTGAGCGACGGCATCGACCCCGGCATCATCGGGCCCCCCGGCTCCCTCGTGGCCGCGGGCGCCCTCGCGGCCCCCGCAGGCGTTGCCACGCCGGGCTCGGCCCGCCACGCCCGGATCACCGGCTGGGGCTCGTACGCGCCGTCGGCCGTGCTCACGAACGCCGACCTCGAGCGGATCGTGGAAACGTCCGACGAGTGGATCGTCAGCCGGACCGGGATCCGCGAGCGACGGGTCGCGGCCGCCCATGAGACCACGGCCAGCATGGCCGCGGTCGCCGGGGCGCGCGCCATCGCCGTCGCCGGCCTGGACCCGGACGAGATCGACCTGATCCTCGTCGCGACCCTGACGCCCGACTACTGGATGCCGAGCACGGCATCGCTCGTCAAGGAGGCGATCGGGAACACCCGGGCGGCCGCGATGGACGTCGCGGCGGCCTGCTCAGGCTTCGTCTATGCGTACGCCACGGCGCACGCATACGTGACCGCGGGCATGGCCCGCCACGTGCTCGTGATCGGCGCGGAGCTCCTGACCCGATTCCTCGACTACACGGACCGTGCCACGTGCATCCTGTTCGGGGACGGCGCGGGTGCGGTCGTGGTCTCGGCCTCGGATGGACCCGCCGTGCCGCACGGCGTGGAGCTGACCACCGAGCCATCCGGCGCGTACATGATCTGGCTGCCGGCCGGTGGGTCGAAGAGCCCGCCCTCGGCGGCAACCGTCGGTCGCGGCGAACATTTCATCCGGATGGAGGGGCGGGAGACCTACCGGTTCGCCACGAAGACGCTCGCCTCCACAGCGCTGGCCGCGATCGCGAAGGCGGGGCTTCGCCCGGACCAGATCGACCTGTTCATCCCGCACCAGGCAAACATCCGGATCATCGAGGCCGTGGCAAAGGGTCTCGGCCTGCCGATGGAGCGAATGTTCGTCAACCTGGACCGATACGGCAACACGTCCGCGGCGTCCGTCCCGCTCGCCCTCGCCGAGGCGGTTGATGCCGGGCGGATCCGGCAGGGCGACAACGTCGTCATCGTGGCGTTCGGCGCCGGTTTCACGTCGGGGGCGGTCGCCTTCGAATGGACCGCAGATCCTGCCGCCGGCGCCCGCGCCGCCGCAATCCGGCCGGACGAGATCCGGGTCCGCCTCCCCGTGGACTGGGACTCGGTGGATCCCATCCCGGCTCAGCTCGCCGCCGTCCTCGCCGCTCCCGGGCCGGTGGCAGTCCCCCTCGACGACGTCGTCCCCGGCGACCCGCCGGTTCGCGCACCGGTCTCCTGACGCCTGGGGTCACGGCAGCCGCGGCCGGCCACGCCCGGCGGTCGCATTGCGCCGCTCGGCCACGTTGACGAATCACGCGGACAGCGTCAGTATCCGATCATGAGCCGGCTCGTTGCATCCGAACACGGCCTCCGCGCCCTCGTCGCCTTTTCCCAGCGGCCGGAGGGGCTGCGGCCGGCCGAGCTCGCGGCGATCCTCGGCATCCCGTTCTCCAGCGCCGAACGCGCGCTGCGCGTGCTGGAGGACGACGGGCTCGTCGAGGACCGGGATCGCCGGTTCTCGTCGGCGACCGGTGCCCGGGCAGGCGCCGCCCTTCGCTTCGCGCTCGCGATGATCCGGCCGGACGAAGCCCTCGGCGTGCTGGCGCGCGCCAATCGAGCCGTCGAGTTCGGCGGGATCGACGGGCAGGGCGCCGTGCTGGTCATCCGGCGGTTCGCGCTGCCGGCGGACGAGACGCTGCTCCACGCCGCGCTCGCCGACGTCCGGGCGCTTCACGGCGACCTCGCCGTGGAGTTGCTGGACAAGTCCAACCTGCGCGCGCGGCTCCTCGACGATTCGGCTCCCCGCGCCCGCGCGCTCCGGATGCGCGTCCTGGCCGGGTCCGTGCACCGCTCGTTTCCCGACAGGGCCCGCCACGGCGACGAGGACGCCCCACCCCTCCGGCGCCTCCACGATGGCATCGCGGCCCCCAGCGACCGCCGCCTGCGGGCCCTGGCCCGCCGGCACGGCCTCCGTCGCGTGGTGGCGTTCGGATCGGCAACCCGGGCCGACTTTCGGCCGGACTCGGACCTGGACCTGATGGTCGAGCCCGCCCGGGGCCATCCGTTCGGCCTCCGGGAGCGCGCGGCGCTCGTCGCCGATGCCGAAACCCTCTTCGGGCGAGACGTCGACCTGGTGGCCGCCGGCGAGCTGCGTCCCGCGCTCGCCGATCGCATCGCCCGCGATGGCGTGGTCCTCCATGGACCTGCGGCATAAGCGGGCGCTCGAGGCGATCCTCGAGCACTGCGCGAAGATCGAGGCGTACGTCGCTGCCGCGGGACCCGGCTGGCGCGATGACGACATGGCCGTCGACGCCATCGCGAAACGCCTCGAGGAGACGGGCGAGCAGGCGAAGCTGCTCTCTCCGGAGCTGCTGCTGCAGATGCCCGAGGTGGACTGGCGCGGCCTCAGGGGGCTGCGCGACTTCCTCGCCCACAACTACCCGGCCGTGGTGACGGGGATCATCGCGTCCGCTCTCGACGACGATCTTCCCGTCCTGGTGCATGCCGTACAGGGCTACCTGGCCTCAGACGGCCAGACGAAAGGATGACCCGCATGTTCGACCTCACCGGCAAGGTGGCCATCGTGACCGGCGGCTCGCGCGGGATCGGCCGCGCCGTCGCGCTCACGCTCGCCCGGCAGGGCGCGGAGATCGCCTTCCTTGACCGCCTGGCCTGCACCGTCGAGGACCACACGCGGGACGACGTCGAGGCGATGGGGCGACGCTGCGTGTGCCTGGGCGGTGACGTCACGGACGCGGCGGCCTGCGGCGCGCTCGTCGACGAGACGCTCAAGGAGCTGGGCCGGGTGGACATCCTGGTGAACAACGCCGGCATCACCCGCGACGACCTGATCATGCGGATGACCGACAAGGCCTGGGCCGACGTCCTGGCCGTCAACCTCACCGGCGCCTTCAACATGACCCGCGCCGTCATGCGCCCAATGATCAAGGCGCGCTCCGGGCGGATTGTCAACATGTCCAGCGTCTCCGGCCAGATGGGCAACGCCGGCCAGGCCAACTACTCGGCGTCGAAGGCGGGCCTGATCGGGCTCACCAAGGCAACCGCCCGCGAGGTTGCTTCGCGCGGCATCACCGTCAACGCGATCGCCCCCGGGTTTGTCATCACCGAGCTGACCGACACGCTGCCCGACACCGTCAAGGACGCGATCAAGGCTGCCACCCCGCTGGGCCGCTTCGCCTCCGTCGACGAGATCGCGGCCGCCGTCGCCTTCCTCGCCTCCGACGAGGCCGCCTACATCACGGGCCAGGTCCTGGGGGTCGATGGTGGCCTCGCGATGATGTGAATTGACCGGGTGCCGGCGGTTGGCTGCCGGCGCGCCGACTGAGCCGGGGCCCCGCGCCCCTGGCCGCCCCCTGCAGCCGCGCCAGCTCGCGGCGCGGAATGCTCGCCGGGAGCAGTGCCGCCGTGCCCGCGGCGCGGAATGCTCGCCGGGAGCCGTGCCCGCGGCGCGGAATGCTCGCCGAAGCTGGCCAGCCGATCACTAACCGAAGTCCGGGGCGCGCGGCGCCGCCGACGCATCTCCCGATCCGGCCTGGACCCGCGACCTTCCTCGTGATTGCTCGCGTGAGGACGCATTGGCGAGGTTCGGACGGGCCCGGACGCGCCTCGTCGGCCCGAGTCGTCGGTTAGTGATCGAGGGGCCCACATTAGCGAGGAAGGCGAGGCCGCTGACCCCGCGCACACCGCTGACCGACGGCCCGCCCCTTACCCCGAGCACGTCGCCGATCCCGCGCGCACCATCGGCGTCCGCCTGACCCATGCCCGGATCCCGAAGCCAGCGCCGCAGCGCGCGGCCGTCCAGCGGGAACGCGTTGCGGAGCATGGCCCGGTGCCGGGCCAGCTGCCGTCGGTTCATGTCCGACTCGGCGACGAGCACCCAGGCCGCAACCTCCGCCGGATTCCAGCCCCGGTCTCGGGCGATCTCCGGTGCCAGGCGTCGATATCGGTCCACCTGGGCGATCAGGCCAGCCGGATCCGGAATCTCCGTCTTCAGCTCGACCACCAGCACGACGCGCCGCGCCGCGTGCCAGGCCAGGATGTCGACCACCCCGCGCTCGCCGAAGCGTGAGATACGTCACCTCCGTCGCGAACTCCCAGTCGGGAGCCCGGGCGAGATGCGCCGCGAACAGCTCGTGCATGCGCGAGTGCCGCTCGTTGACGACCCGCGCGACCTCGCCGCCACGCCACGAGGGCACGATGTCAAGACGAATTTCAAGAACCTGGGCGATCGCTCGGAGGCGAACGGTCGAGATCGCCCCGAGATGGCCGCGCTCGATCCTCGAGATCCACATCCGGTCGACCCCGGCGGCGGTTGCGATGTCCTCCTGCCGCAGGCGATGTCGAAGGCGGACCGCCCGAAACAGCGAGCCAAGGCGCTGGTCGTCCATCGCGGGATCGTGCCCGACACCGATCTCCGGCCGCCTATCGACCCGTTGCCGGCCGCTCACCGGACGATCATCCGCCGCGGACCGGCAACCAGCGGACCGGCAACCAATGGCCATCAGCCACGGCGCGCCGCCACCTGGCCGATCAGCCGCCGCTCACCGGACGATCATCCGCCGCGAACCGGCAACGGCCGGAAGCTCGGCGGCTCGGCAGCTGGCCGGCGCCTCCCGCCCACGAAATCATCCCCGAAGCCGGCGCGCCGCTGGACCCCGTGTGGCAGACTCTGGCCAAGCCGACCTGCGGGGCGGCCAATATCGGCGTGGGCTGGACGACTGACTGAGCGTGGGGCACGAACCGCTCGGAGGGCATGCTTGGACGAGTGGGGTCGCGACGAGCAGGAGCTCGTCCGGCGGTGCAAGGAAGGATCGGAGGCGGCCTACGCCGTCCTGGTCCGGCTGCACAGACCCCGCCTCTACACGCTCGCGTACCGGCTGCTGCTGGACCGCGAGTCCGCCGAGGACGTGGTCCAGGAGACGTTCATCGCCGCGTTCCGCCAGATGGAGCGCTTCGAGCCCCGTCCGTCGCTCGCCGCCTGGCTGAACACCATCGCGCTGCGGACCGCCACCCGAGCCGCGGCACGCCAGCGCGCTCGCCCCAAGACCTCGATCGACGCGCCCGCCTTTCGCGACAACGGGCAGGGGGCGACAACCGATTGGGCCGGCGACGGGACGGGACTGGCTGGCCTCCCCGACACCAGCCCCACCGCCGATCCCCACGCCGCCGCCGAGGCTGCCGACCTGCGCCGGGCCGTGTCGGACGCGATCGGGGAGCTGCCCTTCAAGTACCGCGCCGCAGTCGTGCTCCGCCACGTGATGGGCCTCGACTACGCGGAGGCGGCTCGCGCGCTCGACCTTCCCCTCAACACGTTCAAGAGCCATCTCCTGCGAGGCACGAAGCTCCTTCGCGAGGGCCTGGCGGCGGAGATCGGGGGCCCGGAGGCGGCCGGTGCCAGGCTCCCGACCCCCGGCCCGGCCCCGTCCGGCCCGAATGGCCGCCATCCTGGCGAGGTCGACGCCCTGGCCGACAGCGCCGAGATGGCCGACGCCCGGCCAGTCCCCGAGCGGATCGCGGGCGGCTGACAGTCGGCGCCGGCCGGTCGGGCCGGCGCTGGCCGGCCCCAGCACCGTCCAGACGGCCAGCCGCTGCAACTTTCCCGGCCCTTCCTGTCATTCATAGGATGTGAGCCAGTCTCCGTTCGTCCGCGGGCCCCTCGATCATGCTGCCGCGCGCCGCCTGATCGACGCGTTCCTCGTGGACGACCTCCTCGCGCAGGATGCCGCCCGCCTCGCGGCCCACGTGAAGGGATGCCCGGCCTGCGCAGCCGAGATCGGCGGGACAACGAGGCTCCTGGCGCTGCTCGGCAGCCTCCCGACGCCGCCGCCAGCACCGGACCTGGACGAGCGGATCTACGCGGCGGCCATCGCGGACCGGGCGAAGCGGCACGACCACCGCTCGTGGCTGGCGAACCTGCGGACCCAGGTCCTGCGGGGTGCTGTGCGCACCACGGGAACGCTCATGGTCGCAATCGTGACCGTCGCGTTCCTGGGCGGCGCGTTCGTCCTTGCGGCCGCATTCTTCACACAACCTGCCCCGGCGCCCACCCCGCATGCTACAGTCGCCCCTGACATGACGCCGACGCCCGCGCCGACGAAGGTCGAGTCGACTGCGCCCGCGGAAACCCCGCCGGCCGTCGTCGCGACCCCGGCCCCCACCGACAAGCCGGTGGTCACCCCCGAACCAACCCCGGTTCCGTCCCCCAGCCCGTCGCCTTCTCCCGAACCCAGTGCGAGCGCGGAGCCCTCGCCGAGCGCCAGCCCCGCGCCGTCGCCCAGCGCGACCGCGGAGCCGTCGCCCTCCCCCTCGCCATCTCCAACCCCGTCGCCGACGGAGAAGCCACGGCGGACACCTCCGCCATCGGTCGCCCCGTCGCCGACCCCAACCCCGGCGCCGTCAGAAGCGCCGTCCCCAACATCGCCGTAACAACGGGGCGGGCAGGGCCCGCCGCGTCGTTCCGGGCCTTGCGCAAGGCAATGGAACAAACGAGAGCCGGATCGGTCGACACGACGAAAGGAGCCCCAGGACCGACCCGCACCCGGGAGCCGACAGCCCCGGTTCACGCACAGATCATCAATCCCCATTGGGAGGAATGCACTTGAATCTCATGAAGAAGGCGGTAAGCCTCGGCACGAGTGCCGCGCTTGTCGCTTCGCTTCTCGCGACGGTCGTCGCGCCGGCGGCGCTTGCGGCCATCACGGGACGAGCGCCGGCAACGTCGCGCCGGGAGCCACCTCTGCCGACACGGCGACGTTCACGTTCATCGAGAAGGCTCGGCAGCCGCGCTCAACGACCGGCCGGGCTCGATCGACGATCGCGATCGCTCGACTCCGCCAGCGGCGAACACGCTGTGTCTTGGGCCGGCACGCCGGTCGTCAGCGGCCACGTGGCTCGCTCGGCGCGAGCGTGAGCATCGTCGGCAACGTCCTGAACATCAACATCGAGCGGCCTACGACAACGGCAACATCGAGACGCTCGACGTCAGCGGCCTCAAGATCGCGGCTGCGTCGAGCGCTGCCACCGGCGCCGTCAAGTCGCGACGCTCAGTGATACCCGCAGGGCGCTGGTCTCGGCGCGTTCTGATTTCCGGGCCGGCGGCACGGCGACCGGCACGATCTCTGCCGGCATCGGCATCGGCGCAACCTCCGTCATCGTCAACGTGACCGACCCCGCGCTGCATCTTCACGAGTGCCGGCACGCTCGCCTTCGCCATCGAGCGCCGAGATCGTCGCCGTCACCACGCGTCGGCCATCGACGCGCCGGCGCTCGGCCAGCAGACGCTGCGTCACGATCGGCGCGACGGCCAGCTTCACAACGCCGGCGAGGTCGTCACGCAGCCGAACGCACTGCGCGCCGAACGGCGCTCGCTCCCCGGCACGTGGTTCTTGACCGCGTCACCTACAGCTCGGGCGGCAACGCGACGGTCTACCCCGGCGAGACCAACAACCCGGCGCGATTACCTCGTCGTCACCGAGCCGTCGGATCCGGCTTCCTCCCGGTCGGCACCGACCTTCACCTTCAAGATCGCGACCGCCGGCGTGGTCTTCTCGGCGCTCCCCGGCGTGCGACTTCACGGCGGTCGATGGTTCGCTCAGCGACAGCAGTCCTGTCGAGCGACCGAACGACCGTGACGCGTCACGGTGACGGCCGCATCGACAGCCACGGCCGGACCGATCACGCTCTACCCGATCACGTATGACGTCGCGTCGACGGTGCCGGCCGGCACGTTCGTCTAGGTCGGCCTCACCATCAGCGGCGGGATCCGTCGGTCAATCCGGCCTCCAACACCAACGCCGTGGTCTTCCGCGGCATCAACCGGCCTCGGCTCCCGACGCCGACCGTGTACATCGGCGAGAACAACCAGGCCACCGGGTTGGTCACCTTCACCGAGGCCGCGCCCGGCTTCTTCACAGGCGGCACGGGCGACAACAACGTCATCGAAGATCTGCCAGGAGTCGGCGTGAACTGGACGTTCACCCTCGCGCCGTCGGCCAAGGTACGTCGGTGACCTTCTGCCGCCGCAACCTGATCCTTCGCGACGGCGCCGGCCCTCGGGACAACAGTCGTCCGGCTCCCGCGACGGCACCGGCTGCTACTACTGGACAGTCTGGGCCGGCAGCACGGTCGCCTCGACGATCGTGATCGGCAACAGCGACTTCACGTCCGGCCCGCTCATCAACGTCGCCGCCAGGCCAGGCTCCGGGAACCGTTTCCCTGGAAGTCTGGAGTCGGCAACAGCTCCGGCGTGCTTGACCGGACCCTCGTCGCGAAGACGGCCTTCGCCATCGCGGCGTTCCGCAACCAGGTGGCAGTGACCGCCCTCAGCCAGCCGGTCATCCCGGCCGGCGCGAAGACCAAGGCCGGGGCGATCCAGATCGCGGAGACGGCCAACGGCCAGCTGAAGGATGACGAGGACATCTGCGTCGAGATCATCCTCGCGGTCCTCGCCACGATCCTCCAGCAGGACGTCACCTATGCAGGCCCTCAACGACAGCCGACCTGCCGACCGTGGTCGCCTCCGGCGGCCTCCTCGTCGGACCGGTCGAGCGTCGAACAGCAACTGCAGCGCTGTCGACAATCAGTTCGAGCGTTGGGCCCGGGACCTTCATCCTGCTCGGCAGCGGTACGAACATGGCTTCGCTTCAGCTTCCCGGTGCTCCAGCAGTCGACGGCCGGGACCGGCAAGCTGGTCATCGACAACATGAACTTCATCACGCCGGCCGACGCTGCGGTCGGGCCCGTCCTGTTCAACGTGTACGGCTTTGGCCAGAGCGACACGAGCATGGACTTCCAGGCGACGGTTTCCAACGCCAAGATCGGCGTTGCACCGAAGCTCAATATCGCCGCGAACAGCGCGCTCGGGCTCAACCCGACCAGCGGCTACACCATGAAGACCCCCAAGTACCAGACCGTTGGCAAGTACGTGACGTGGAAGTTCACCGGCGGACCGGCGCTTGCCGGCCAGCGCGTGAACATCCTCGTGGCGAAGAAGGTCGGCGGCGCCTGGGGCGGCCCCGTGTACTCAAGTCCGCGTGGGCCGATGCCAACGGCATCGTGACCTTCTCGTGGAAGACCAACACTGCCGCCGCGATCAACGTTCGCGTCCAGTGGCCGGGCAATGGACCGCGTACGCGGTCAGCATCTCCAAGGCGCTCGGGGCGTACTGGAAGTAGTCCCTGCGAAGCTGCACGATGGCCGGCCCCGCGCCGGCGATCAGAAGACAACCGAAGCGTGAAGATCGGCCCCGGGGCATCACCCCCGGGGCCGATCTCGTTCACCTGCGGAGGTAGACTCCACACCGATGGACACGGAGAGAGGAGGCTCGCGGGCCGCGCCGGCGTTCGCGCGCATGGGCGATGGCAGTGGCATCTGCTCGGCGTCTCGGGCGCCGTCGCGACGCGCCGGGGCTGCGACCGCCGACAGCTCCGCGGACATCCCAGGCGTCCCGCTCTGTCCCGGCATCGTCGTCGGGACGCTTGGTGGCAGCATCTACGACGTGGTCTACCGGCTGGACGTCGCGCCTGGCTCGGTCATTCTGGCCAGCCTGACGGGGTCGTCGGGCACGGATTTCGATCTCTACCTTTTCGACGGCTCGGCGACGACCGTGGTGACGAACCAGGGCGTGTCGCGCGAGTCCACCGGCCCGACCAGCACGGAATCCATCTCGTACGCCACATCGATCGGCGGTCGGTTCTACATCGACCTGAACTCAGCGACCGCGGCAGTGGGGACGTACACGCTCGTCGTACAGGTGGTCCGGGATCGCGCGCCGGATGCCGCGCTGGTGCTTGGCCTCGGACACACGCGCACGAACAGCCCAGCGGTTCCAGCATCGCTCACGGCGTCCGGCAGCCTTTCGGGTCCGAGCCGGATGGCGTTCTCCGGCGATGGAGTCACGTGGCAGGCGTGGCAGCCATACCAGGCCGTTACGACCTGGACTTTCGCCGAGGGTGATGGGACCAAGACGCTGTGGGCGAAGGTCGAGAACGGCGCCGGGGTCGCCTCGGCGCCAGTCAAGGCGAGCATCATGCTGGATACCGAACGGCCGAGCGTCATAGCCATCGAGCCGGCCGTCAACGTCGACCTGGTCGGGACCACGGCCGACGATCACGGTCACGTTCAGCGAGCCGATCGATCCGGCGACGTGGACGCAGCTGGGGCTCGTGGTCCAGACGCCCGACGGGACATTTGTTCCCGGGACGTACACATGGTCGCGGCCCGGACACTGGGACCTACCAGCCGTCCGTGGACCTGGCGAGCGGGAGCTCAGTACGTGCTGACGGTTGGGCGCCGTACGTGACATCGCCGGGAACCTCGTTGCGCCCGTCGGGTCGTGGGTCGCCACAGATCTGCCGGGCCCCGGATGTCAGCCTGCGGGCAGCGCCGATCGCTGGTCAACCGGGGTGCGACGGCGCTGCTCTCCGGGCGGTTGACGTCGCCGCCCGGGATCGCAGCGCTGACGCTCTGGAGGCGAGACGCGATCGGGAGCCAGCCAGGTGGTTGCCGCTCGGGCGCGGTCCCGGTCGCGACGGATGGGAACCTTCTCCATCCGCGTCACGCCTTCGTCCACCACCGAGTATCGCCTTCAGCGTGCCCGCGGCCGGCGGCTATCGGGGCCGGCAACGGTGAACGCCGTGGTCTCGGTTCGGCGCCCGTGTTCGACTCAACTGGTCGTTCGGCCGTTGCACGGCGGGCGCGTCGGCACCCGCGTCTCGATCGTGGCGCCCGTGAACCCTCGCGCCGCCGGCGTCGCCATCGCCTTCCGCCTGGAGCGATGGAGCCCGGTGTCGCGCACCTGGCGGCTCGTCGGGACCCTCAACCGGCATACCGACGCCGCGGGCCGCGCCAGCGTCATCCTGGGCGCCGTCCGGCAGCGCGCTCTATCGCTGGCGCGCCACCGCCGGGTGGGCCCCGGACTACTCCACCGGGTCCAGCTCCTGGGTGCGCTGGTCGATCGCGCGCTGACGGACTGCGTGGTCGGCCCCACGTCTGCCATTAGCGTCGGGCTATCCGGCACTCGTCAACCGCCCTGATCACAGCGGATCATGACGCCACGTAATGCCGGGTCGATGCGGGTTCGACATACTCAGTGTGCAGGCGCCTTCGCTCCTTGTGGGCGCCCACGTTTCGATTTGGGTCGGTGTTCATCGCCCGGCTGAGCCAGAGAGGATGTGCCATGCACAGTATTTTGGGCCGCCGCCTCGCCGCAGTCGCGGGCGGGGCAATTCTCCTTGTCGCCCTGCTCCCGGGATCTGTTGCTGCCGCGGTCGGTCCCGCCACGCAACTCGTCTTCACCACGCAGCCGACGACGACATCGTTCGGCGCCATCATTCCGGATGTAACGGTCAGCGTCGAGGATGCAAGCAACGCCGTCGTGACGACGAGCACGGCGACCGTGGCGCTCTCGATCCTCGCGAACCCGGGTGGCGGCACGCTCTCGGGTACGGTGAGCGTCGCCGCGGCTAACGGTGTCGCGACATTCAGTGATCTGTCGATCGACAACGCCGGCGTTGACTACACGCTCGTCGCAACGAGCACCGGGCTCACCGGGGCGACCAGCGCCACGTTCACCATCGTCGGCGCTGCGAGCAAGCTTGCCTTCACCGCGCAACCCAGCTCGACCTCCGTCAACACCTCGATCGCCCCGCCGGTGACAGTCACGGTCGAGGATGTGAACAACCAGACTGTCGACCACGAGCACGGCTTCGATCCTCGTCGCGATCGGGGCGAATCCTGGCAGCGGGACCTTGGCGGGTACGACAACGGTTGCCGCGACCAGCGGCGTCGCCACGTTCAGCGACCTCAAGATCAACAACTCCGGCGTCGGGTACACGCTGACGGCCGCGAGCGACGGGCTCACCGGAGCGACGAGCGCGGCATTCACGATCTCGGGCGTGCCGACGCACCTCGTCTTCGGGACGCAGCCGTCGAACACGGCGGCCGGCGCGCCGATCTCCCCGGTGGTCACGGTGAAGGTCGAGGACGCCAGCAACCTGGTCGTCACCACGAGCACGGCCAGCATCACGGTGGCTATCGGCACGAAACCTGGACTCGGAGCGCTTTCCGGCACGGCGACTGTAAGCGCGATCAACGGGATCGCGACGTTCAGTAGCCTCTCGATCAACAACGCTGGCGTCGGGTACACGCTCACCGCCGCCAGCACCGGTCTGACCGGGCGCTTCCAGCACAGCGTTCAACATCAGCGTCGGCCAACCATCTCGTCTTTATCACCCAGCCCGGCGGCGGAGCCGCAGGCGTCCATTCTGGCCGACGCAGCCGGTGGTCGGCCGTGGAGAATGCCTCCAATGCGGTCGTCACCACGGACAACGCGACGGTCGTCACGCTCGCGATCGCGACCAACCCGGCGGGTGGGACGTTGTCCTGCACCGGCGGCCTGACCGAGGTCGCCGTCAACGGCTACGCCCACTTCAGCGGATGCTCGATCAACATCGCCTCGGCCAGCTACTACACCCTCGGCGCCACGAGCAGCCCGGTCTGGACCGCTGCGACGAGCAATGCGTTCTACATCGGCGCCAACCATCTCGTCTTCTCACCCAGCCGGGCGGCGGAGTCGCGCGGCGCCATCTTGCCCAGTCGACCCAGCCGGTCGCGGTCGTGGAGAATGCCTCCAATGCGGTCGTCATCACTGACAACGCGACGGTCGTCACGCTCGCGATCGCGACCAACCCGGCGGGTGGGACGTTGTCCTGCACCGGCGGCCTGCGCGGTCGCCGTCAACGGCTACGCCCACTTCAGCGGATGCTCGATCAACATCGCCTCGGCCAGCTACTACACCGCTCGCGCGCCACGAGCAGCCCGGTCTGGACCGCTGCCACGCAGCAGCTGCGTTCGCTATCATCGGCGGGCCGAACCATCTCGTCTTCACCACCCAGCCCGGCGGCGGAGCGCGCAGGCGTCATCTGGTCGACCCAGCCGGTGGTCGCGATGGAGAACGCCTGCAATGCGGTCGTCACGCACCGGACAACTCGACGGTCGTCACCCTTGCGATCGGGACCAACCCGGCGGCCGGGACGTTGTCGTGCACCGGCGGGCTGACCGACGTCGCAGTGGATGGCTTCGCCGACTTCACCGGCTGCTCGATCAACATCGCCTCGGCAGCTACTACACGCTCGGCGCCACGAGCAGCCCGGCCTGGACCGCTGCGACGAGCAGCGCATTCCTCGTCGGCGCCTCACACCCGCCACGATCAGCCTGACCCGCTCGCGCGGGATGGTCACCTACGGTGAGCCGGTCACCTTCTCCGTCCAGTTCGGGACGGGCGGCGCCTACCGGCCGTTCATCCTCGAGTACACGAGCGTCGGCGTCCCCTGGACGACGATCGCGAACCTGACCACCAACGCGTCCGGCTTCGCCTCCTTCGCCTACACCCCGACCCGGACCGGCTACGTCCGGGCGCGCTTCCTGGGTACCGCCGACCTGGGTGCCGCGACGAGCACGGTCTACATCGTCGGCGTCCGCCAGACGGTCAGCACCCTGAGCCCGCACCACAGCGGCACCATGACGATCCCCGGCGGGACCTCGATCACCTTCAGCACCACCGTCCGGCCCACCCGGGCCGACAACGCGCCCACCACCGTGACGTTCCGGATCTACCGCAAGGTCGGTGGCTCGTGGGTGCTCGAGTACCAGCGCTCCGTCCTGACCAACACCTCGGGCGTCGCGCGCTACACGTTCCACTGGGGCACCAGCGTGGCGGGCAACTGGTACGTCCGCGCCTATGCGCCCCGCACCCCCTACAACTCGATCACCCGCTACACGGCCCGCGAGTACTACCTCGTGCAGTGACCCCCGCTCCGGGGCGCGCCGACGCGCTCCCGGGCCAGACACCCAGGACCTGAGCGAGGGCCCCCGCCGACACGGCGGGGGCCCTCGGTGTTCCTGGGCACGTCCGCCCGTGCCAGGTGTACCGTGACCGTGTGAACAGCCTCACCGATTGTCAGCGCCGCCGAAGCCGGCCAGATGGAAGCGGGCTGGCCGCGTGAGCGAACGGACGTTCCGCGCAGTCGTCGCGGCAGTCCTCGTCGTCGCGCTGGTCCTTGCGGCGGTCGTCGTGCTCGTCAGTCTCCCGTCGCCGGCCCCGAGCCCGGCTCCAACGGCCGCACTCACGGCGACGCCACGGTCAACGCCCGTCGCGACCGCTACCCCGATTCCGACGCCCGGGCTCGTGTTCGGGGACGTGGGTCTCACGCCCGTCGGAAGCGTGCCGCGCGGGGGCGCTTCGGGCAACACGCTCGTGCTCCGCTTCGTCGAGACGAGCGTCGATGCGATCCCGAATGCGGCCGGGTCAATGACGCTGACCCTCGTGGATAGCGCCGGCAATGGGACGACCGTGGAGTTCACGGGCGTGGCCGCGTTCGACGCGCCGGGCTCGCTCGGTGTTACGGCGGAGCTCGTCGCGCGCAACGTGCTCAAGATCAGCATCCTCGGAGCGGATTTCCGCAACATCGAGCCGATCACCGTCACCGGTCTTGGGATCCGCGCCACACCGGACGCCGCACTCGGGCCGATCAAGGCGACGCTTGGCGACTTCACCGGTTCTTTGGCCGGCGGCGTGGCGAATGCGGTCCTCCTTTCCCCTGGCACGGTCGTCGCGGCGCCGTAGGAACCGAGTCGCACGACGGGAGTTGGCTGGGTTTCAGCCCGCGCCGACCACCGCCGTCGCCACGAGGACCAGCGAGAGCAGGATCAGGACGGCCGTGGACACCCAGCCGATCGTGCCCAGGATGCGGCCGCTGGCGAGCGCTCCCATGATCGTGCGGTCGCGGGCCAGCAGCATCACGAACACGAGGATGAACGGCAGCAGCAGCGCGTTGAGGACCTGGGCCAGGAACATGACCTGGATGAGCGGCAGCCCGGGGATCATCACGAAGAGCGCGGCGAAGCCGATGAAGAAGGCCAGCAGCCCGTAGAACGCGGGCGCCTCGCGCCAGTTCCAGTTGACGCCGGTCTCCCAGCCGAACGCCTCGCAGGTCGTGTAGGCGCTCGTCATCGGGACCACGCCGAGGCCCAGGAAGGATGCGCCCAGGAGGCCCCCGGCGAACAGGACCGTCGCGCCGGGTCCGGCGAGCGGCTCGAGGGCTTTGCGGCGTCGGCCGCGCTCTGGATCGTGATGCCAGCCGGGAACAGCGTCGCGGCGCAGGCGATCAGGATGAAGCCGGCGATGAGGTTCGTCAGGAGCGCCCCGCCGAAGACGTCGAGGCGGCTGGCCGGCAGGTCGTCCGGGTGCAATCCCTTGTCGGCCACGTACGACTGGATGAACGCCTGGCCCCACGGGGTGATCGTGGTGCCCACGGTCCCGACGACGGCGAGCCAGTAGGCCGGCGACGCGGTCAGGTGCGGGATCACCAGGTTCTGGGCGGCAACGCCCCAGTCCGGCCCGGCCAGGAAGGCCGAGATGACATACGCAGCCGAGACGAGGATGCCGACGCCCACGAACAGGTACTGGACGCGGCTGTAGCTGCCGAGGGCAATGAAGCCGACCACGATCACCGCGGCGACGGCGGCGCTGACCTGGGGCGGCACGCCGAAGAGGCCCGAGCGCGGAGCCGATCCCGGCGAACTCGGCCACGGTCGAGCCCAGGTTGGCGGTGAGCATCAGGAGCGCGGCAAAGGCGGCCCAGCGCACGCCCCAGCGCTCGCGGATCAGGCCCATCAGGCCCTTGCCCGTCGCGAGGCCGAGTCGCGCACCAACCTCCTGGGTGAAGAAGAGGACGACCTGGCTGGCCAGGATCACCCACAGGAGCGCGTAGCCAAGCTGCGCCCCGACGATCGAGTACGTCGTGATGCCGCCCGCGTCGTTGTCGGCGAAGCCGCTGACGAGCCCCGGCCCCAGAACGGCGAGGACGGCGAGCAGCCGGACCCGCCAGGCGGGAATCCGCGGGAGTGGGCGGAGGACGCGCGCCCGGGCGCCGCCCTGCTGGCGTGCGGGCCCCTGGCCGAGTGCTGGCCCGGCCCCGGCCCCTGGCCCCGCTCCTGGCGCGGCCCCTGGCCGCGCTCGCGGCCCTGCTGCTGGGTCACGCCCGCCTACCGGCTGAAGATGCGCGGAAGGCGCTTCTTCCACGCCGTGGGGATCACCGTGTCGAGCGCGTCGTCCACGGTCACGATGCCGACGAGACGGCCCTCCTCGTCAACGACCGGCACGGCGAGCAGGTTGTAGTGGGCGACGACCTCGGCCACCTCGTCCTGGTCCGCGAGGGCGGCGACCGCCACGGGCTCGTGGATCATCACGTCCCCGATCTGCGCGCCCGGTGGCGCGACGATCAGGTCGCGCAGGGACAGCACGCCGACCAGCCGGCCATCGTCGTCGGTCACGTAGACGTAGTAGATCGTCTCCGCGTCCGGCTCCAGCTGGCGCAGGCGGTCGATCGCCTGGGCCGCCGTGAGGTGCGCCGCAAGGGCGATGAACCCGGTGGTCATGATCCCGCCGGCGGAATCCTCGGGGTAGCCCAGCAACTGCTGGACCTCGTCCACCTCGTCCTGCTCCATGTGCGAGAGGATCTCGTCGCGGATGTCCTGGTCCAGGTCGGCCACGAGGTCGGCCGCGTCGTCCGGGGACATCTCCTCCAGGATGTCGGCCGCGCGCTCGGGGGCGAGATCCTCGAGGACGTCGACCTGGGTCTCCGGCTCCATCTCCTCCATCGCGTCCGCGACCGCCTCGTCGTTCAGGGCGGCCAGGATCCCGGCCCGGTCGCGCGGCGCGAGCTGCTCCACGATCGAGGCGAGGTCGGCCGGGTGGAGCTGGGCGAGCTTGCTGTGGGGCACGCGGAGACGGACGCTGGCGATCGTGCTGTCGAGCGGGTCCACGTCCTCCCAGTCGATGTAGCGTGCCGGGACGCTTCGGCCGAGGCCCCGGGCGAGGGTGCGGAAGGGTCCCTCGAGGCCGAGCCGGCGCGTCAGGCCGGCGGCCCCTACGTCGACGGCGACGAGGTGGAGCGCCCCCTCGATCTCGTCGAGGCTCACGTCGTTGACCCGGATCACCTTGCGCCCCTCGATGTCGACGATCTGCTTGTCCAGCAGGTCGCCCTTGAGCAGGATCTCGTCGGGGCGCTGGCGGAACTTCCCGATGTCGATCGTGAGGACGCGCAGCTGCGCGCCGCTCGCGTCCATGTGCGCGACCGACGTCCAGGGCAGGAAGATCCGGCGCCGGTCTGTGACGGCCACCAGGCCGGTCACGGGCGGGTAGCGGTCGCCGATCGCCACGATCAGGTCGGCGATCTTGCCGATCGGCTCGCCCGACGGATCGCGGACGGGCCGGCCGATGCACTGGCTCAGGAAGAGCATGGCCACCTCGGGGGCGGGACCGTCCCGCCTCTGGGTGGCTGCGGGCCGGGCGCGTCACGCGCCGGCGCCGCACCGCTCAACGGACGGGGCGGACCTCGTGGGGGTTGCCGGCGCCGCGCGCGCCGGCGGGACTTGGTCCGGTCTCCACTGGGGGAGAGATCCTCCGTGCAAGTGTGGATGCCCGGCCGGACCCGGCCGCGAGACGGCGGTGGGCGCTCCGGTGAGGCAGCCGGAGTGTAGTCCCGCGATCGGCGGGGGGTCAATGCGAGTGGTGGACGCGTTCTCGCGCCCTTACCGGTACCACGGGGCCGCCCGCCGGGTACTTCCTCGCCCGCGTCCGGGAGGCACCCGGGGTGGCAGGATGGGGCACATGGTGAACGCGGCGGCTGAGCCGGCTCCCAAGCGGCGGGGTGGCCCGGGTAACTGGGTTCGACTGCTCGTGCGCGACGTGATCCTGGGGGATGCGCCCGGGCGGCTCTGGCGCACCCGTTTCGCCGTCCCGGTCGTCGTCGGCCTGACCGCGGTCTACGGCGCCGTCACGTTGCTCCTGCCCGGGAGCGAGGCCACCTTCTCGTTTGCGCTCGTGCCACTGGCGCTCGCGGCGATCCTGCTGCCCGGGATCTGGGCGACGGCCATCGCCGCCGTGACGGTCGGCGCGGCGCTGGCGACCGAGGTGCTCAGCAGCGCGGACGGGCTGACGCCGTTGGAGGCCGCGGAGCTGGCCGCGATCGCCCTCGTGGCGCTCGGGCTCCGGATCGCGGTCGCCAGGCTGGTCATCACTCGGGACGAGCTCGACCGCCAGGCTGTCGAGCTCGCCTCGATGGGGTCCCAGGTCCAGGAGGCCCACGACGCCACCGAGCGCTGGGTGGCCCAGCTGGAGGCAGCGCAGCGGGCCGCGTCCCGGATGAGCGGACGGCCCACCGTCGAGGCGGTTGCCGAGGCGATCACGGACGAGACGCGCTCGATCGTGGACTACCACAACTGCCGGGTCTACCTCGTCGAGCCGAACAACGACCTGACGCCAATCATCGCAGCCGGTCAGATCGGGTTCTACGAGAAGATCCCGCTCGAGCTCCTGCGGACCCGAGTTGGCGAGGGGTTCGCCGGCTGGGTGGCCCAGCACGGGACGCCACTCCTGATCCCGGACGCGAACGCCGATCCTCGTGGCCACACGATCCCGGGAACCGACGACGTCGACGAGTCAATGCTGGTGGTCCCGATGCGCTACGACGACCGGGTGATCGGCGTCATCGCGCTTTCCAAGCTCGGTCTGAGGCAGTTCGACATCGGCCACCTGCGGCTGCTCTCGATTCTCGCCGACCACGCGGCGACGGCCGTCGAGGGTGCCCGCGCGCTCACCCACGCCCAGGACCTGGCCGACGAGCTGCGCACGATTGCCTGGATGAGCTCTGCCCTGTCCGAGAGCCTTGACCCGCGCGAGGTCGCGGACCTGATCGCGCGCCACATGGGGCTCGCGTTCGGCGTGAAGGAGTGCGCGATCAGCTTCTGGGACAGGCCGGGTGATCGGCTGCTGACCTGGGGGTACTGGCCGCCGGAGCGAATGGCCGACCAGGAGCCCTTCTTCGGGCTCGAGGCCTTTCCGGCGACCAAGCGAGTTCTGCTGACGCAAGAAGCCCTGACGGTCGACGCGGACGATCCAGCGGCGGACGCAGCCGAGGTGGCGCTGCTCTGTCGCGAGGGCAACCGCGGTCTCGTGATGCTCCCGCTCGTCGTGAAGGGCGAGACGCTGGGCATCATCGAGCTGATGGCAGCCGAGCCCATCAAGCTGGACGAGCGGCGCATGGACCTGGCCCGAACGCTGGCGAACGAGGCGGCGATCAACCTCGGCAATGCCCAGCTCTACGTCACGGCCCGAGCGCTCGCGGATCGGGACCCGCTCACCGGGTTCTTCAACCATCGCTACCTTCACGAGCGCCTGGGCGAGGAGATCCTGCGTGCGCAGCGTTCGACCGAGCCTGTGGCGCTGCTGATGCTGGACCTCGACGACTTCAAGCTGGTCAACGACACCTTGGGCCACCTCTTCGGCGACGAGGTTCTGAAGTGGGCCGCGGGGCAGATCCGGGCCGTTCTTCGGGCAAGCGACGTCCCAACGCGCTACGGCGGCGATGAGTTCGCGGTGATCCTGCCGGCCACGACGGCGGGCGAGGCTTGCGCCGTTGGCGATCGGATCGTGCACGCACTGGCGGCGCACGCCTACCGGGCCGCCGGGCACGGGCCCGTCCTCGTCACGGCGTCGATCGGCACGGCAGCGTTCCCAGAGCAGGGGCGGACACCGCGCGAGCTGATCGCGGTCGCGGACGGGGCGCTCTATCGCGTCAAGGGGCGCGGCGGCGCGGCCGTGGACCGCGCCACACCGCGAATCCCAGGGGATCGCCGGCACCGAGCGCCCGCTCCGACCGGCGACGAGAACGCGCCCCTCGCCGACGCGGTCTGAGCCTCGGAGCGCCCAGGGGGAGTCGAGTCGTCCGCGGAGCGCCCGCGGCGGCCCCGGCACGAAAGTACTACCTGCGAACCCCCGCAAGTACTGCACAACCGGCTGGCAGGCGAGACGTGGCAGGGCCATCCTAGTGAGGTCGTGAGCTTCGTCCGTCGCCTCCGCGCCGATCTCGACGTCGCGGATCCGATCGAGCGCCGGGTCAGGCGCGTCAGGTGGCTGCTGACCGGCTCATTCAGCGTCCTCGCCATCCTCGTTCTGCTCGACCTGTGGGTGCCCGCACGTCTGATCGACCTGCTGGTCCTTGGGATGCTGCCGGTGGTCGCCGCAGCGGGCGCGCTGAGCTGGAGGGCCGTCGAGGCGCGCGAAGCACGTGGCCGCGCTGCCGCGGAGGACGTGGCGCGGATTCTCCATGGGTTCTCCCGAGCGGTCTCGCCGGATGGCGTCGTGGGGGCGATCCTCGCGGAGGTCGGGCGCGGCACCGGCGCGGATCACCTGGTGGTCGTGCAGCGCCGCCCGGGCACCCCGATCCTCGACGCCACGCTCGTCCCGACGCGGCCCGGTGGGCAGGCCTCGTCGGCGTTCCTGCCGGCCGTGGACCTCGAGCCCGATCCGCCGCCGGGACCGCAGGCGGAGCGGCGCGCATCCGGTAGGCGCTCGGGCAGCGGCGAGTCGGAGATCCTGGGCGCCATGGAATCGGCCGCGGTGGGTGTCGCGGTGGGGCCGGGTCGCGAGCCCGCGCTCGTGTCCGAAGAGGTACCCGCCGACGCACGCTCCGCTCGCGCGTCGTTGCGCGGGCAGCCAGACCCGACGGCCGCGGCCGCGGCGGTGGCCGCGCGGGTGGAGGCTCGCGTCCGGCGCGCCTTCGGCATCACGCACACGATGGCCGTCCCGCTCGTCGCCCGCGAGGAGGTCCTCGGTGTCATCGTGATCTCCCGGCGCCGGGCCGGCGCATGGCCGGACGGGGCGCGCGAGATCCTGGAGGTCGCGGCACGCGAAGCCGCCGCCGCGCTGGCACGGGTCAACTCGCTCCGCGATGCCCAAACGCGGGCGTCCACCGACCCGCTGACCGGGCTCCCGAACCGGCGCTACTTCGAGGAGTACGTGGAGCTGCTCGGCCGTGGCCGCCGCGCGGCAGACGCGATCGGCATCCTGATGGTGGACGTGGATCGGTTCAAAGTCCTCAACGACCGGTTCGGCCATGCTGTCGGGGACGTCGTGCTCCGGGCGATCGGCCGGACGATCGCCTCGACCGTGCGCGACCTCGACGTGCCGGCCCGCTTCGGCGGCGAGGAGTTCGTGATCCTGCTCCGCAACCCGAGCCCGGACGTGGCTCTCGAGGTGGGGGAGCGGATCCGGGAAGCTGTCGAGCGGATCGATCTTCGGGACGTCGGCGTGGGTGCCGTCACCGTCTCGGTCGGTGCCTCGGTCTCGCGCGATGGCGAAGGCGTCGCGTCCCTGGTGCAGCGGGCCGACCATGCCCTGTACCGCGCCAAACGCTACGGCCGCAACCGGGTGGAGGCGGCGTAGGGGCGAGGTGGCATAGGGGCGAGGCGGCGCAGGGCGCACCGCGTTCCCAGTGGTGGCGCGGCAAGCGGTGGACCAGCGGGCGGCTGATCCTCCCGGGCGAGCGGCGGGCCGCACGCGCCGGGACCACGGCGGAGACGGCTCCGTCCTTCGTCCCGGCGGCGGGTACCATCGTCCGGATGGCTGTCGAAACGCACCCGGAGGGGCCACTGCCCACGAACGGGGACCTGGCCCGCGTCTTCCACGAGATCGGCGACCTGCTGGAGATCAAGGGCGAGCTGGTCTTCAAGACGGTCGCCTACCACCGGGCGGCGGACGCCATCGCCCACAGCCCGGTGGAGATCGCCCGCGCGTACCGTGCCGGGACACCGCCCCGCATCCCGGGCGTGGGGAAGGCGATCTCCGACAAGATCGCCGAGCTGGCGACCACCGGCCAGCTCGCGTTCCTGGAACGGCTTCACGCGGACGTCCCGGCGACGCTGACCGAGGTGCTCGCCATCCCCGGCCTTGGCCCGAAGACCGTGAAGCTCCTGTGGGAGCGCCTTGGCATCACCTCGCTCGATGACCTCCGGGCCGCCCTGGAGTCCGGTGCCGTCCGCGGCGCGAGCGGGATCAGCGAGAAGGGCGAGCAGGCGATCCGCGTGGGGCTCGACGGGCTGGAGCGGCGAGGAACGCGGATGACGCTGGGCGACGCGGAGCGGATCATCACCGGCATCGTGGAGCTGCTTCAGGACACGCCCGGGCTGGTGTCGCTCACGCCGGCAGGCTCGTTCCGGCGCCGGCGGGAGACGGTCGGCGACCTGGATCTCCTCGCCGAGATCGAGGACCCAACCGCCCTGATCGAGCGGTTCACGACCCTTGCGCCGGTCGAGCACGTGATCGGCGCGGGGGCCCACAAGGCATCGGTGCGGCTGATGCGCGGCCCGCAGGTGGACCTCATGACGTTCCCGCCGGGCGACGGGGGCACGTACCTCGTTCACTTCACCGGGAGCAAGGAGCACAACGTCCGCCTCCGCGGGATCGCGCGCGACCGCGGCTGGAGCCTGTCCGAGAAGGGCTTCCTCCGGCTGGGCGCGGACGGGGAGCCGGCGCCGGGCGCCGCGGGCGAGCTTCGAACCTTCGCCACCGAGGCCGACGTCTACACGTTTCTCGGCCTGGCCGAGGTGCCGCCCGAGCTGCGCGAGGATCGGGGCGAGGTCGAAGCGGCCCGCGAGGGGCGCCTGCCTCGGCTGATCGAGGTGGCCGACCTCCGCGGCGACTGCCACGCCCACTCGGACTGGTCGGACGGCATCCACTCGGTGGAGCGGATGGCCGAGGCGGCCCGCGCCCGCGGTTACGCCTACCTGGTCCTGACGGACCACTCCCACGGGCTGCCGATCGCCCACGGGCTGGATCCTGAGCGGGTGCGCGCGCAGCGCGCGGTCGTCCGCGACCTGAACCGGCGTTTCGTCGCCGAGGAGGACGCAGGCACCGCCCCGGCCGCCACGCCCCCCGAGGGCTTTCGAATCCTCCACGGCTGCGAGCTGGAGATCCGAGCGGACGGCGCGCTCGACTTCGACCCCGAGCTGCTGGCGTCCTTCGACCTGGTGGTGGCGGCGCTTCACCAGGGCCGTCGCCAGCCGCGCGCCCAGCTGACCGATCGCGTCCTGGGGGCCATCCGGAGCCCGCACGTCGACGTGATCGCGCACCCGGCCGGGCGGATGCTGGGCGAGCACGCCCGCGACGACCTGGACCTCGCCTGGGACGAGCTGTTCCGTGCGGCCGCCGAGACCGGGACGCTGCTCGAGATCGACGGCTCGGACCACCGACTTGACCTGGCGCCGGAACGCGCCCGGCGGGCGGTGGACGCAGGCTGCTTGCTCACGATCGACTCGGATGCCCACCGGACCGACGAGCTGGCGGGGATCCGCTGGGGCGTGGCGCAGGCGCGCCGGGCGTGGGTCGAGCCGGCCGTCGTCGCCAACGCGTGGTCGCGGGAGGCGCTTCTCGCGTGGGTGGCCGGGAAGCCGGGACGAGTCCAGTGAGCGGGAAGCGGACGCCGCCGGAGCGGGTCACGCCGTTGCGAGCCTTGCTGGAGCGCATCCGGCTGCCCCGCCGGCGTCCACCGCTGGGGGCGGGCCGGCCTGGCGTGCCCGTCGCCCCGCCGTCGCGGGAGGGGCGGACGCGCGACAGGAGTGCCGGGGGCCGCCCGTCAGGCCCCGGCGTGGTGGGCCGGGCACTGCCCAGGGACGTGTCCGACACGGGCTCGGCAGGCGCTGACGGATCGGCTGCGACGGCCGCCTCCCACGCCGCGGCCGCATGGAAGGAGCTCGTCGCGCTGACGGTCGTGCTCGTGGGGCTGAGCCGCTTCGCGGAGGGTCCGGCGCTGTGGGCCACGGCCGTGCTCGCGCTGCTGGCGCACGTTCTCGCCACCCTCGAGGTGCTGGGCGCCGATCCTGCGATGGACGAGGGTGGGGTCCCGGTCGAGGCGCTGCTCGTGCCCAGCGTCGCGGCTGTCGCGGCGATCGGGGCGCTCCGGCTCGTGCCCGTCGGGCTCCTTTTGGCTCCCGCGCTGTTCGCGGCCGGGTCCCTGGTGCTTGCCGCGGTGACGCTCGAGCGACGGATGCTGGGCCGCGCCAGCGGGGCGACGGCAGACGACCGGGCGGCCCTGCTGAGCCTGGCTTTGCTCGTCGCGTTCGTTGCATTCTCGGGGATTGCGGCGGCGATCCCCGGGGCGCTCGTCGAGCCTGGCGGGAGCACCGCGGCCGGTCGACCGGGCCTGCCCGTCGAAGGCATGATCCTGCTGGCCGTCGCCGACGGGCTGCTCGCCGGGCTCGTCGGCTACCGCCTCGCCGCGCTCCGGGCCCCGGACGTGCGGGGGGCGATCCTGGCTGCTCTCTCATACGCGGTGGTCGTCGCGATCGCCGCCGCGGGCATCCGGGCGATGGCGATCCCGCGTCTGCTCGGCCCCGCCCTACTCACGCTGGTGCTCTACCTGTGGAGCGCGTACCGCGGCGGGCCGCGGACGGGCCGCGCCGACGCGCGCTGGGTCTGGGAGCTCCTGCTCCTGCTGGGCCTCGGCGTGGTTGTGATCGCCTGGAACCTGCTCGCGCAGTCCTGACCCGCGTGCCGGCTCGGCCCTGCGGGGGGTGACACCCCGGGCGCCGCCCCCCGCAGGGCGTGCGCGGGGTGACACCCGTGAACGGAATTTGACGCCCGCGTTTGACGCCCGCCGCGTCCGGTGCTACAAACGGGAGTCGCGCTTGCATCGCGACCCGTTTCGGCGCGCCCCGCGCCGCCCCGAAAGGATCCAACCCTCCGTGACGTTCCCCGAGCTCGAGCAGACGACGCAGAGTGCACCCAGCCTCTCCCGGGTCAAGCGGACCCTGACGGAGCAGGCAATCGCCGAAGCGGCCGCCGCGGAGTGGGCCGCAGCCGCCGACGTGAACCGGAAGCTCCTCGACTACGGCCCGGATGCCGAGGCCGAGAATCGCCTCGCCAAGTCGCTCTGGGAGCTGGGCGACCTCGCGGGCGCCCGGGAGCACTACCAGAAGGCGCTGGCCCTGGACCCGACGAACCGGATCGCCGAGCGCAACATCGACCGGCTCAAGATCCTCCTCGTCGAGGCCGGTGACCAGACGACCCCCGCCGAAGTGGGCAGCAAGGCGCCCGTCTCCATCTTCGTCGAGGAGACGGGCAAGACCGGCTTCGCGCACCTCATGGAGCTCGCCCGCCCCAGGGTCCTCGCGCAGGTCAACCCCGGCGACCTGGTGGAGCTCTTCGCCGAGGGCAAGCACCTCGTCGCCATGTCGAACGGGATCAGGATCGGCGTCGTCGAGCCGCGCGTGGCGGCCCGGCTCCTCAAGCTCATCATCAACGGCAACAAGTACGCGGCCGGCGTCACTTCGCTCGGCGCGCTGGACGTGCGGATCATCATCCGCGAGGTCTTCCAGGATCCGCGGAACTACGGCAAGGTCAGCTTCCCGACCGCGGCGAAGTCCACCGACCTGCGCCCGTACACGAAGGGGACCCTGCTTCGCGAGGACGAGGATCTCGAGGAAGAGCTCGAGGACGACGTCGAGGACGACGAGATCGAGGACCTCGACCGCGTGCTGCCGGCCGACGTGACTCCGGACGAGGCGTTCGAAGAGGAGCCCGACGAGCTCGACGAGCCGTAGCGGCGCCTCGCTGCCGCGGGGCGTCACCGCGCGCGCAGGGAGCGGGCACGGGATGCGTCGACCGCTCCCGAGAGCGTCTGGCAGAATCGGCTGATGGCCGGTCGTGATCTACCCGCGCGGATGGCGGCCACGATGACCCTGCCCGCCTTCGAGCGGCTCGCTCCGCCCCACGCGAACGCAGCGTTGACCGCGGCGATCGAGTCCGGCAGCGAGGCGGACGACGTCGTGATCGACCTTGCCGGGCGGGGCGGCTGGGTGGCCAGGACGGCCCTGGCCCTCGGTCGGCGCGCGCTCTCGATCGAGACCTCACCGCTGACGCGGCTCCTGGCCGACGTCGTGGTTCGACCGCCCGACCTGCGGCACCTCGATGCCGCGTTCCAGGCCGTCGGCTCCGCGCCGCTCGGCACGTCCAGCCTGCGCGCCTGGATCACCGAGCGATTCGCGACGCGCTGCCCGACCTGCGGGCGGACGCTCGCGATGGAGGAGCTGGTTTGGGACCGGCCCCCTTCCGGTGGCGACGTCGTTCCGATCCGGCGTGCCTTTCGCTGCGCCGCCTGCCTCGATCGCCGCGGGCGAGGCAACGAGCTGCACCAGGCGCCCCCAGAGACCGGCGACCTCGACCTTGCCGGCGCTTTCACGCTCGATCCCGCGGTACGGGAGGATCTCGAGCGCCGGTTCCCCGTGCTGGGCACCGGTGCGGAGTCGCTTCCCGACGCGATCCTCGGGCTCCACTCGGAGCGGCAGCTGGGCGGCCTCCACGCGATCCTGACTCGAATCGACGGCGACCTGCGGGCATCCCAGGTCACCTCCGCGCTGCGGCTTGCGTTCCTCCACGCCGTGTTCCCCGCGTCGCGCCTGAACGCCTACCCGGGCCGGGCAAGCTCGGTCCGCATCACCGGGGGACGCCTGCGGGCGCCCGGCTCGGCGGGGTGGCGGGAGCGGAACCCGTGGCTGGCCTTCGAGGAGGGCTACGCTCTCGTGCGCGGTTTCGTCCAGGCGCTCGACACAGGGCCGCTGGCGGCCGTCCAGGCCCGTCTCGTGGACCGCCTGGACGGCCTGGTCGAAGGTTCCCCGATGATCTCGCTCCGCGTCACGGCCCCCGACGCGCTGGAACGGCTCGCCAAGGAGGGCGCCGCCCTGGCCCCCGGCGACCGGGGCCGCGTCCGCCTGGTGCTGGGGCAGGTGCCGACCGAGTGGACCCCGCCGCGCCTTGCCGAGGCGTACGTGCTGGCCGGCTGGAGCCTGGGCAGCGAGGCCGCCCGGCTGCTGCCCCTCGAGCCGCTGTTCGACGCGGCCGCGCGGCCGCCGTCGCGCGCCGCCCTTCTGCGGGCCAACCTCGAAGCCGTGACCCCCGCGCTTGCCGACGACGGGCGTGCCGTGGTGCTGCTGGAGCCCGATGGCCCGCCCGGCCTCGTCGAAGCGGCCCTCGCCGCCGCGTCGGCGGGATGGCGCGTGGTCGATGCCCGGCTTGCCGAAGCCGGCGCCCGGACGGGCGGCAGCATCGGGCTGGTCGCTCCCACTGGCCGGCTGGGACGCGGGCCGAGGACGCGCGCCGATCGCCTGCTCGCGCCGACACCCGGCGGCGCCGGGGATCCACGGACGATCCCCGGCCGGGGCATCTTCGGTGCGCCGGAGGCCCTCGAAGGCCGGTTCTCACCGACGGAGGCGGCCCGGGCGATCACCGAGGCGGCGGTGGCCGTCCTGCAGGCGCGAGGCGAGCCGGCCGAGCGCGACCGCCTTCTCGGGCCGGTCATCGTCGCGCTGGACCGTTCCGGTCAGCTCCACCGTTTCGCGGCCGCGTCGGGCGAGCCGACGGCGGGCTCGGAGGACGCCCCTGGCGCGACCGGCGCGACCGTCCCGCCCAACGTTCCGGACGCCGGGTCCCGCGCGGCGACTCCCCCGGAGGCCGCCGCGACCTCCGGCGCAGCAGCGACCCCGGGCGCCGCGCCTCCCCCGGGCGCCGCAGCGACCCGCGCCCTGCTGGAGCTGATCGACGGCGAGATGCTGCGTCCGGATCACCGCCGGCTCGTGGCGTCCGACGAGGGGCGCCTGTGGCTGGCGGACCCGCGCGACGAGGCCGCCGCGGCCGCGCCGCTGGCCGACCGCCTGGAGTGGGCCGTCTTCAGCCTGCTCGGCACCGAGGCCGCGGCTTCCGAGGCCGCGCTCCGCGAGGGGATCGCGGCGATGTTCGCGGGCTCCGACACGCCGGACCCGTGGCTCGTGGACGCCTGCCTGAAGAGCTACGCCGAACCGGGGATCGGGAGGCCCGGGCTGGCCGCCGTCGATCACCTCCAGCACCGGACCGAGGAGCACGCGGCGACGATCGCCCTGCTGGCCGACATCGGTCACGGGCTGGGGCTGCATGTCGCCATCGCGCCGCGCGAGCAGGGCCGCCGGGCGGCCGGCCGGCAACTGGCCGCCCGCCTCGCTCCCGACGAGCGTGGGCCCGGCCTGTCCTTCCTCGGGCGGGCCGGCGCCGACGCCGTGGAGCTGGTCGATTGCCTCTGGTACGCGCGCCCGCGCTTCGCGTTCCTCTTCGAGGTCGAGTGGACCGCGATGCTGGGCGAGCCGGTTCTTCAGCGCGGTCGGCGAATCGCGCCCGATGAGCGCATCGTCCGCTTCCTGGTGACCGTCCCCGAGCGGTCGGAGCTCCTTCGCGCCAAGCTGCGCCACTCGCCGGTCCTCCGTCGCGCGATGGACGAGGGAAACTGGCACATCCTCCGGGCGGACGCGCTGCGCCGGTTTGCGGCCCTGCCGGCACCCTCCCTCGAGGACCTCCAGCCGTACCTTGGACTCGATCCCGCCGTCGACGGCCCGGGTGACCAGCTCCCGCTGTTCGAGGGATGACGATCGTGGTGCGGCGCCGAGCGCGCCGCGGACCCCGGACGGCCCGCTCGATGCGCGGCCGGCGACCGGTCGGGCACATCGGGACGGGGTACCCTAGTGCCCGCATGACCGCATCAGCCGACCTGACCGCCCTTGCGGAGCGCACCTGGGAGCGCACGCTCGAGCTCAACCCCACCCTGGCCACGATCTACGGCGACGAGCGCTACGACGACCGCCTCGACGATCCGGGTCCGGCCGGACGCGCGGCCCGCCGGGCGCTGGCCGACGAGACCATCACCGCCGCCGCTGCCATCCCCACGTCCTCGCTCGACGAGGAGGAGCGGATCACGCGCGAGCTGCTCCGGCTTACCGCGGCGACGGACATCGCGGACGACGAGACGAGGATGGACCTGGTCGGAGCCGTCCAGCAGCAAGGCCACCAGTCACTGCTGCCCGAGCTCGTCCAATTCCAGAAGGCCGACACACCGGAGCGCCTGGAGCGCCTGCTCACCCGGCTCGCGGCGTACCCGGTCGTCACGGATTCCGTGATCGGCCTCCTGGACGAGGGGCGGGCGGCCGGCCTCACGGCAGCCCGCGTCGTCGCCGAGCGGACCGTGGGACAGCTCGAACGGCTCCTCGCCGGGCCGGCTGCTGCTTCGCCGATCGTGACCCTTCCGTCAGTCGCGCGGGAGGCTGATCGGGACCGGATCCTCGAGGCGGTGGAGCAGTGTGTTCGGCCGGCCGACGCGCGCTACCTGGAGGCGCTGCACGCCTACCTGCCATCCACCCGCGAGGTGCCAGGCCTGTGTTCCACCCCGGGAGGGGCGGAGCGGTACGCGGCTCGCATCAGGGCCTTCACCAGCCTGGACGTCAGCGCCGAGGAGCTCCATCGCATCGGGCTCGAGGAGCTCGAAGCGATCGAGGCGGACCGCCGCGTCATTGCCCGGGCGGCCGGCCACGGCGACGACACGACGGCGTACCGGGCGGCGCTGAATGCCGACCCGGCCGAGATCCCACAGACGCCGGCCGCGCTCGTCGAGCGCTGCTCGGAGGACATCCGGCGCGCCTTCGAGGTGGCGCCCGCCTGGTTCTCGCGGATCCCGCGGGCGGGCTGCGACGTCCGTGCCGTGGATCCGCTGCTCGAGCGGGACGCGGCCGGCGCGTACTACTACCCGCCCACCACGGACGGCTCGCGCAACGGCATCTACTTCGTGAACACGTACGACCTGCCCAGCCGGACGTACTGGACGGCCGCGTCGACGACCTACCACGAGGCCGTGCCGGGTCACCACTTCCAGCTGGCGCTCGAGATGGAGCTGGAGGGCCTGCCGCCGTTCCGCACGCTCGGCTTCTGGCCCCAGGGGACCGCCTACGTCGAGGGCTGGGCGCTGTACGCGGAGCTCGTGGCCGACGAGGCCGGCCTCTTCCGGAGCGAGGCGGAGCGCTTCGGGATGCTGGACGGGCAGGCGCTCCGGGCCGTCCGCCTCGTGGTGGACACCGGCCTCCATGCGTTCGGCTGGAGTCGACAGAAGGCGTTCGAGACGATGGTCGCGGCGGGCGTCCACCCGACCGACGCCTCGAGCGAGACGGATCGCTACATCGCCTGGCCGGGCCAGGCGCTTGCCTACATGACGGGCCGCCGCGAGATCCAGCGCCTGCGCCGCGAACGGGAGCGGCGGGAGGGCGCCGCGTTCGACATTCGGCGCTTCCACGACGATGTGCTCCGGCACGGCAAGCTCCCCCTTGCCATCCTCGCCGACGTCGTGCTCGCCTGAACCACCCGGGCCCGCTCGCAAGGAGACCGATCCGCATGGCCATGCCCGAGACTGCCGTCAATGCCCTCGCCGACCGCTTCTGGGAGGGGCTCCTCCGCGAATCCCCGACGACGGCCACGGTCTACGGGGATGAGCGCTATTCGGACCTCCTCGACGATCCGGGCCCGGCCGGACGCGCCGCCGCCCGGGCGCTCCGGGAGCGCACGATCGCGGAGGTCGAGGCGATCCCCGCCGACGGCCTGTCGGTGGAGGAGCGCATCACGCGCGACATGATCGACGTGGTCTGCCATCTCGGGCTGGAGCAGGCGGACGCCCGGACGGACCTCCTGGCGGCGGTCGACCAGATGGGCGGACCGCAAACGCTCCTCCCCCAGATGGTCCAGTTCCAGCGCGCGGACACGCCGGATCGGCTCGACCGATTGGTGGCGCGCCTCGAGGCCTATGGGCCGTACATGGATGCCTACGTGGGCCTGCTCGCCGAGGGCCGCGCCAGCGGGCTCACAGCGCCGCGCATCGCCGTCGACCGCACGATCGCCCAGACCGAGCGACTTCTCGCCATCCCGGCGGCCGAGTCGCCGATCGTGACAGCCGCCCAGCTGGCCGACGGCGACGCGAGCGGCCGGGAACGCCTGGCCGCCGCCGTGGAAGCCCACGTTCGGCCGGCGCTCGCGCGGTACCTCGACGCGCTCCGGGGCGCATACCGGGCCGCGGCGCGCGACGATCCCGGACTGTGGTCCGCCCCGAACGGCGACGCGCTGTACAGGCTCGCGATCCGGTCGTGGACCACGCTGGAGCTCGACCCGGTCGAGCTCCACCAGGTGGGCGTCGACGAGCTCGCGGAGATCAACGCCGAACGCAGGACGATCGCCCGTGGCGCCGGCTTCGGGGACGACTTCGACGCGTACCGCCGGCACATCCGGGCTGACCCGGCGAACGTGGCCGCGAGCGCCGATGCGCTGGTGGCACGGGCCCGCGAAGACATCGACCGGGCGCTGGCCGCGGCGCCAGCATGGTTCGGTCGCCTGCCCGTGTCCGCCTGCGACGTCCGACCGGTCGATGCCTTCATGGAGAAAGATGCCCCGTTCGCGTACTACTACCCGCCGGCGGTCGACGGGTCGCGGCCGGGGATCTACTACGTGAACACCTATGACCTGCCCCACCGCTACTTCTCCTCGCTCGGCACGACCACCTATCACGAGGCCGTGCCCGGCCACCACTTCCAGATCGCGCTGGAGATGGAGCACCCGGACCTGCCGGCCTTCCGACGCCTCGGCTCGAGGCTGGTCGGTGGGGCGTATGCGGAGGGCTGGGGTCTCTACTCGGAGCGGCTGGCCGGCGAGATGGGGCTCTTCCGCAATGATGCCGAGCGGTTCGGGATGCTGACCGCGCAGGCATGGCGTGCCGCGCGGCTGGTCGTGGACACGGGGATCCACGCGCTGCGCCGGGGTCGCGACTGGGGTGTCAGCGTGCTGCTCGAAGCCGGCCTGACCGAGACAGATGCCGCGATCGAGACCGACCGCTACATCACCTGGCCCGGCCAGGCCCTGACGTACAAGGTCGGCCAGCGCGAGATCGAGCGGCTGCGCCGCGAGCTCACCGCGCGCGACGGCGCGGCGTTCGACGTGCGGGCCTTCCACGACGCGGTGCTGGGCCACGGCTCGTTGCCGCTCGCGACGCTCGCCCGCGAGCTGCCGACGTGGCTGGCCGTCCCGACGAGGTAGGGGAGCCGGGCCCCCGGCCGCTCATCCGCGCCGTTCCATGACGCGCCAGGCGACGACGAAGCTGCCCAGCGCCCACGCGCCCAGGAGCAGGAAGGCTCCGGCGGGCAGGGGGAACGCCGCGGGAGCGAGCGTTCCGCGGAGGACCTGACCCATCGACTCTACCGGGAGCACCGCGTGGATCCCGCTCAGCCAGCCCGGCAGGCGGTCGGGCGGGAAGTTGAGTGGGCTGAACATCAAGACGAACACCACGAGCACCTGGCTCATCATGTTGGCCGCCATCGGAGGGAGGATCGACGCGATCGCGTAGCCGATGCTGGCTGCCGTCAGCGTTGTGAGGGCGAGCGCCGGGACGATGAGCGGGCTCACCTGGAGGTCCAGGGAGAACCGCCACGCGCCGAGGAGGATGGCGAACGCAACGCCGGGCAGGACGATCACGAGCCAGACGGTCAGGTCAGCGAACAGGTGAAGGACCCGCGGCACCGGCAGCGACCGCATGTACTCGTACGACCCCTCCGTTCGCGCCTGGGCCACCATCTGGGGGGTCGCCACCAGGCCCATCGTGATGAGGGTGATCGCCGGCGCGCCGGTGGCGAGGAAGAGGACCGTGCGCGGGTCGAGCTCGGGGAAGAGCAGGGGATAGCCGACCACGATCCCGAAGGCAAAGAGCGCCTGGACGACGATGGCGAGAGGCAGGAACCCCTTCATGCGCATGGCGTTCCAGCGGATGAGCAGCAGGTAGCTAGGCAGCGCGGACATGGGTGTCCTCCGGGCGGGTGGCAAGATCCGACGTCGCGGCGCCGTTGCCATTGGCAAGCGCGTCGGGGCGCCCGACGAGCTCGACGTAGACATCCTCGAGCGTGGCGGGCCCGAGTCGATACTCCTCGAGCGTCCCGGCCAGCTTGGCGGCCTCGGCCCAGCCGACCGCCGCTGCGGCCGCGCGGGCCGCCACCGTCGCGAGATGGCGCTGGCCCGACCCGACATCCCGGAGCACGAACGCCGGGAGCTCCGGCAGCGCGGCCCCCGGCTCCAGGACCATCTCGAGGCGCAGGTCGTCGGCGACGCGCTCCTTGAGCTGGGCCGGCGTCCCGGTGGCGATGACGCGGCCGTGGTCGAGGATCGCCAGGCGGTCAACGGCGCGCTCTGCCTCGACGACGTTGTGGGTCACGAGCAGCACGGCCGCGCCTTCGTCGCCGAGCGCCCGCACCTGCGCCCACAGGAGGCGCCGGCGAACCGGGTCGACATCGTTCGTTGGCTCGTCGAGGATGACGAGCCTCCCGGGTTCCACGGCGGCCATCGCGAACCCGACAAGACGCCGCACGCCGCCCGAGAGCTTGGCCCCGTCCGTCCGGGCCCACTCGCCGATGTCGAGCGCCTCGAAGAGCCCGTCCCGGCGACGGCGGACGTCGTCGGCTCGGCCGCCGCGGAGGCGGCCGATCATCTCCACGGCCTGGGCCGGGGTGAGCCCGTTGATCGGGAGGGTTGCCTGCGGCTGGATGGAGCTGGCGCGACGCGCAAAGCCCGGATCGGCGATCACGTCACGGCCGTCGATCGTGATCGTGCCCGCGTCCGGGCGGAGGAGCCCGACCACCTGGTTCACCATGGTCGTCTTGCCGGCCCCATTGTGGCCGAGCAGGCCGTAGACTTCGCCCGCCCCGACGGAAAGGGAGATCCCGTCGTTCGCACGAGCTCCCTTCCGGTAGGCCTTGGCAAGATCCTCGATCTCGAGCAGCATCCTGTCCCCTTCTCAGCGTTCCCTGTCGCGGCGGCCCGCGGCGTCATCTCAGGTACCGCACGGTATCACCATACTATCCAGTATGTCAATACTTGCGGGTACGTGGATACCGCGTGGTATCATCGACGCATGGAACCTGAGCGCACGCCCGCGATTCGACTCAGTCGGGACGAACGGCGGACACAGACGCGCGAGCGCCTGCTCGATGCCGCGGTGGATGTCTTCAATCGGCAGGGCTACTTCGGTGCCTCGCTGGAGGCGGTCGCCGACGCAGCCGGCTACACGAAGGGTGCCGTCTACTCCAACTTCGCGACGAAGGCCGAGCTGTTCGGGGCCGTCATGGAGCGGACCCAGGGTGGACGCGCGGCTGCCTCCGAGGCGCTCCTGCATGAGCGGTCACTCGGTGAGTTCATCGACCTGATGGGAGGGCTGATCGCGGACCAGGCCGCCCATGAGGAGTCCTACGACCTGCTCACCGTCGAGTTCTGGCTCGCGGCGATGCGCGACCCGTCGCTCCGGGCCGAGCTCGCTGACGGCTATCGCCGCATGCGCGCGTCGCTCGGACCGATCATCGAGCATGGCCTGCAGGCGGACGGCGTCCAGAGCCGCTTCGGCGGCGTGGAGCTGGCAACGCTCGTCAGCGCGATCGGGACCGGGATCCTCCTCCAGTACTACCTGGAGCCGGGGGCAGTGGACCCCCAGCTGCTGCCACGGGCGCTGCGGCTCCTGTTCGGGTACGGGGAGGCGGGCTCTCAGGGGTTGCCGGCGGCCGGCAGGGCCTCCCGATCCGCAGGACGTCGCCGCGCGTCGGGGTGACCTCCGTTCATCAGGGCCGGAAGGCGGACCGGCACGACGGTGCGTATTGCATGGCTGTGGTGCCGTTCGGTCACGGATTTCGTGCGCGCCAAGCCTTTGGCAAACGGAAGTCGTTGACTCAGGCGCAGCGGCTGGGTCATCATGGAAGCCTCTCGTCGTCCCGCCCAGCACGATGGCGCGCCGCCCGTCCGGCCCCTGACACGCGGCCACACTTCTGGAGGAGCCATGAGCCCCGAACCCACGCCCAGGTCGAACCACCCGCGAACGCGCGACCGGCAGCTCGCGGCATGGCGCCGCGCGACCCAGGTGATGCCCGGCGGCACGGACTCGAACTTTCGAGCCTGGGGCGAGGACACGATCTATGTCGACCGCGGCAAGGGCGCCACGGTGTGGGACATGGACGGCAACGAGTACATCGACCTGCGGATGGGCTACGGCCCCGTGATCCTGGGCCACGCTGACGACCGCGTCGATGACTACGTCAACGAGCGGATGCGCCAGGGCGTCAGCTTCTCCCTGACCTCGGAGGACGAGATCCGCGCCAACGAGCTGGTCCAGGAGCTCACCGGCTGGGTGGAGATGTCCCGCCTCACCGTCTCCGGGACCGAGGCGACGATGCACGCGATGCGCGTTGCCCGCGCGTTCACCGGGCGCAACAAGATCGTCAAGTTCGAGGGCCAGTACCACGGCGTGCACGACTACGCCCTGATCAGCGTCCTGCCCAACAACGTGGCGGACCTGGGCGACGCGGAGAACCCATCGCGTCTCGCCTGGGGTCGCGGCATCCCGGCCGCGGTCGCCGACACGGTCATCCCGGCCCGCTACAACAACGTCGCCCAACTCCGTCGCCTGTTCGAGCGGGAGGGAGACGACATCGCCGCGATCATCGTGGAGCCCGTCCTGGGCAACGCGCAGGGGATCATGCCGCAGGCGGGCTTCCACGAGGCGATGCGGGCGCTCACCCGGGAGTTCGGGATCCTGCTGATCTTCGACGAGGTCAAGACCGGCTTCCGGCTGGCGAAGGGCGGGGCGGCCGAGTACTTCGGGATCACGCCCGACCTCGCGACGTTCGCCAAGGCGATGGGCAATGGCTACCCCGCGGCGGCCTTCGGCGGCCGGCGCGACATCATGAGCCTGATGCCCAAGAGCGTCAGCCACGGCGGCACCTACGCGGGCAACCGGATCGCCGCCGCGGCGGCCGTGCGGACGCTCGAGATCCTGCGCGACACGGATGCGCTCGCCACGGTCCACCGGACCGGCGAGGCGATCCAGGCAGGCATCCGCGCGGTGCTCGATCCCACCGGGCTGCCCTACGTCATCACCGGGCACCCGTCAATGTTCGGGATCATGTTCACCGATCGCATTCCGAGCGAGTACCGCGACTGGGCGGCGACCGACCACGAGCTGTACGACGCGATCGCGGTGGGCATGCACGCGCGCGGCGCGATGCCCGAGCCGGACAGCCGAGAGCCGTGGTTCATCTGCGAGGCGCATTCGAACGGCGACATGGTCGACCGGGTCGTGTCGATCTTCGGCGCCTCGGTCACGGCCGCGCTGGAAGCGCGCGCGCGTGGCAGCTGAGCCACGGGCAGCCACGCTGCGCCGCCGCGCGTGAGCCGGCTGGGCGGCCGCACCGCCTGACCGAAACGCGAGGTCAGCGCCTCGTTGCTCCTGGTGCGAGTCCCGCGGCAAGGACCTCGGCGATGTCGAGCGCCTCGACGCCGGCGCCTTGATCGCCGGCCGCGCCCAGCCCATCGCGGATCATCGTCATGCAGAACGGGCACTCGGTCACGACGGCCGTGGCACCCGTAGCGAGCGCCTGGCTGGTGCGCTCCGCGTTGATGCGCGTCCCCCGACGCTCCTCCATCCACATGCGCCCGCCCCCCGCGCCGCAGCAGAAGGTGGTCCGGCCCCGCTGGTCCATCTCCCGGAGCTCGATCACGGGCAGCTGGCGCAGAACCTCGCGCGGCTCGGCTGAGATCCCGTGGTAGCGGGCCAGGTAGCAGCTGTCGTGAAGCGTGACGGGACGCGCGGGTCCGCCGCCGGCCGCGGCGAGGGGCAGCCTCCCGGACTCGAGGAGGTTCCGGAGGTAGACCGAGTGGTGAACGATCTCGAACGTCCCGCCCAGCTGCGCGTACTCCGTGCCGATCGTGTTGAAGCAGTGCGGGCAGGCGGTGATGATCGTCCGCTTCTCCATGCCGTATCGCTGCAGGGTCTCGACGTTGGCGGTCGCGAGCAGCTGGAAGACGTACTCGTTGCCCATCCGGCGCGCCGGATCCCCCGTGCAGGTTTCCTCCTGGCCCAGGATCGCGAAGCGGACGCCGGCGACCCGGAGGCAGGTGGCCACGGCCCGGGCGACCTTCCGGTTGCGCTCGTCGAATGCGCCCGCGCAGCCGACCCAGTAGAGCACCTCGAGCGAGTCGAGCGTGCCGGCGTGGACCAGGTCCGCCACGGTCGGCACCGGGAACGGCAGGTCCATCGTCCAGTCTGCCCGGCCCGCCCGTGGGCTGCCCCACGGATTGCCTGACTGCTCCATGTTGCGAAACGCCCCGGTCAGCTCCGCCGGGAAGCGCGACTCCTCGAGCACGAGGTTCCGCCGCAGGCCGACGATCTTGTCCACGTGCTCGATGAGGACCGGACAGGCCTCCACGCAGGCCCCGCAGGTGACGCAATCCCAGACCGCCTCATACGGGATGGCCGTGTCGACGATCGGGGTCGCCAGCGCCGCGGGGGCGAGCCGATCGTCGAGCCCGAACGTCTCACGAACAACCGGGCTGTTCGGTACGAGGTTCAGGCCGCGTTCCGCGTCCACGGCGAGGTGGCGGATCCCCATGATCATGGCGCGCGGGTCGAGCGATTTGCCGGTGGCGTTTGCCGGGCAGGCTTCGGTGCAGCGGCCGCATTCCGTACACGTGAAACCGTCCAGCAGGTCCTTCCACCCGAGGTCGGCGATGGTCCGCACGCCGAACGTCCGGTTGTCCGCCTCCAAATCCATTGCCGGCAGCTCGCCCCGGGGAGCGAGCTTGCGGAAGTAGATGTTGAAGAAGCTGGTGGCCATGTGGAGGTGCTTGCTGCCCGGGAGATAGCACAGGAAGGCCGCCACGAGGAGGACGTGCGTCCACCAGCAGGCTGCGAACCCGGCCGCAAGCAGGCCCGGATCCACGCCCCTCAGCGGCACCGCCAGGGCGTTCGCGACGATCGCGCCGGGTCGGTCGCCGGAGCGCGCCGCCTCGACCGCCATCGCCAGGAGCTCGGCGGTGACCAGGCCGCCGATCAGGCCGAGGATGACGAGCGCGCCCCGCGTGAGCGCCAGGCGGCGTGGACGGGAGACCAGGCGCCGCCAGGTGGCATAGCCGACCGCGAGGAGCACGCCGACCGCCGCCACGTTCTGGACCGCTGTCAGGGCGGTCCAGAACGCCCCGTCCAGGGGCCACCCCACGATCGCCTCGACGAGCCCCCCGGTGACGATGTCGGCGGTCCCGACCGTGAGGGCCACGAATCCCCAGAAGATCGCGACGTGCATCAAGCCCGCCCGGGCGTCCCGGAACATTCGCGCCTGGGCCATCGCATAGACGACGACCCCGGCGGCTCGGCGTGGGGCGGACGCGAAGGGGCTGGACGGGACGGCGGCCGAGAAGACCCGGAGGTGGCGTGCCATCGCCAGCGCGAAGTACGCCATCGCCCCGTAGACCAGGGGAAACACGAGCGGGTACCCGGGAACGTCGGCGTAGGCAGTGAACATCGGCGGCCTCCCGGAGCGCGGCCCGGGCGCGCAAACCGGGCTCGATGCGCGGAGGATACGCGACCCGTGCGCCGAATCCGAGCCCCCCGCGGCGGCGGGGGGCGATCGCGTGAGCGTGCCATTGCCGCGCACCGGAACCCGCGCGTGCGCTAGAGTCGGACGCGATGCAGGACATCTCGGACCGCCTGGGCCGGTACCTCGTGGACGCGGCCGACAGCGCGCTGGTCGTCGTGGTCGTGGTCGTGGTGGCCTGGCTTGCCTACCGGCTGCTTGCCCGCCTTGTCCGAACCGTCATCGCCCGGGCCGCGGCCGCCCCGTTTCCCGGCGAGGTGGACCTGGACGCCGACCGGCTGGCCACCCGGCGCGCGGAGCGCAAGCGGCGTCTGGAGACCCTTGCCGCGTTCGCCCTCCGGCTCGTGCGCTGGTTCATCGCCGCGCTCATCGTGATCATCGCCATCTCCGCCTTCCTGCCGTCGGTCTGGGCGGCCATTGGCGGCCTGGGCGTCGGATTCGGCGTGGCCATCGGCGGCGCGATCGGGTTCGGTGCCCAGCAGCTCGTCCGCGACTACCTGAATGGCGTGCTCATCCTGGGCGAGAACCCGTACAGCGTGGGCGACGTCGTCGCGATCGCGGGTGCCACCGGGACCGTGGAGGAGGTGAGCCTCCGCCGTACCGTGATCCGCGATTTCGACGGGACGGTCCACTCGGTCCCGAACGGCGCCATCACGGTCGCGTCCAACTTCACCCGCCAGTTCGCCAGGGTGAATGAACGGTTCCTGGTGGCCTACGGCACGGATATTGCGCGGGCCACGGGCATCATCAATCGGGTTGGCGCGGCGTTCGCGGCCGATCCAGCCTGGGCGCCCCGGCTGATCGACACGCCGGTTGTCCTCCGCGTTGACCCGGTGGCGGATCCGGGCATCCCGATCCTCGTCTCGTTCAGGGTCCACCCCGGCGAACAATGGGCGGTTGGCGGCGAGTTCCGGCGCCGGGTGATCGACGCCCTCGTCGGCGATGGCATTCGGCTGGCAACCTCGCAGCGGCTCCAGGTGGACGCCCCGCTCCCGATCCCGGCCGCGGACGCGGACGGGGCGGAGTCCAGCGCGGACTTCACATGAGGGGCGGGTATCATCCGGTCACCATCGATGTCGCCGTGCGATGCAGTCCCGGAGGTGCCGCAGCGTGAGCGTCGATCCCACCCGTGGCCCCGAGATCGAGGCGCTCCTTGGAGAAGGGAGGACGTTCGCCCCGGACCCGGGCTTCGCCGCCCGGGCGAATGCAGGTGCGTCCCTGTACAGCGAGGCCGATGCGGACTACGAGGCGTTCTGGGCGCGCCAGGCCCGTGAGCGGCTGAGCTGGTTCACGCCGTTCGGGGCGACCCTGGAGTGGGAGCTGCCGTTCGCAAAATGGTTCGTGGGTGGCGAGATCAATGTCGCCTACAACTGCGTGGACCGTCACGTGGAGCGCGGTCTGGGCGACAAGGTTGCCTACCACTGGATCGGCGAGCCGGGCGACACGCGAACCCTGACCTTCCGTGACCTCCAGCGTGAGGTCAACCGGGCGGCCAACGCGCTCCGGGAGCTGGGCGTGCGACGCGGTGACCGAGTGGCGATCTACCTCCCGATGGTGCCCGAGCTCCCCATCTCCATGCTCGCGTGCGCCAAGCTGGGCGCGGCCCACACCGTGATCTTCGGCGGCTTCAGCGCGGAGGCACTGGCCGACCGGATCAACGACGCGCAGGCCAAGGTGCTCGTGACCGCGGATGGCGGCTGGCGGCGCGGTCGTCGGGTCGGCCTCAAGCATCATGCCGACGAAGCCGTCGCCTCCACGCCCTCCATCCGCCACGTGATCGTGGTCAACCGTTTCGGCGAGGGCGCCCACATGGTCGAGGGGCGCGACCACTGGTGGGGCGAGCTGACCTCCCGCCAGTCGGACCAGTGCGACCCGGTCCCCGTCGAGTCGGAGCAGATGCTCTTCCTGCTCTACACCTCGGGAACCACGGCCAAGCCGAAGGGGATCGTGCATACGTCGGCGGGCTACCTGCTGGGCTGCAGCTTCACGCACGCGGCGGTCTTCGACATCAAGCCCGACGACGTGTACTGGTGCGCCGCCGACATCGGCTGGGTCACCGGTCACAGCTACATCGTCTATGGCCCGCTCGCGAACGCCACCACCGGCATCCTTTACGAGGGTGCGCCCGACACGCCCGACTGGGATCGCTGGTGGCAGATCGTGGAGGACTACGGGGTCACGGTCCTGTACACCGCGCCGACGGCGATCCGGACATTCATGAAGCAGGGCGAAGCCTTCCCGCGCAGGCACGACCTCCGATCGCTGCGGGTCCTCGGTTCAGTCGGAGAGCCGATCAACCCGGAGGCGTGGCTCTGGTACCACGAGCATATCGGCGGGGGTCGGGCGCCGATCGTGGACACCTGGTGGCAGACGGAGACCGGGAGCATCCTGATCAGCCCGTTGCCGGGGGTCACGAGCACGAAGCCCGGCTCGGCAACGTTCCCCCTGCCCGGGATCGGGGCGGAGATCGTCGACGGCGCGGGCAACAAGGTGCCCGAAGGGGGCGGGGGCTACCTGGTCCTCACCCGGCCGTGGCCGTCGATGCTCCGGGGGATCTACGGCGACCCGGAGCGCTACCGGGAGACCTACTGGAGCCGCTTCCCCGGGATGTACTTCGCCGGCGACGGCGCCAAGCGCGACGCGGACGGGTACTTCTGGCTCCTGGGCCGGGTGGACGACGTCATGAACATCGCCGGCCACCGGCTCTCGACGATCGAGGTGGAGTCGGCGCTGGTTGACCATCCCTCCGTCGCCGAGGCGGCCGTGGTCGGCAAGACGGATGACGTGACTGGGCAGGCGATCTTCGCGTTCGTGACCCTCAGGGCGGGCCAGGCCCCGTCCGACGCGCTCGCCGTGCAGCTCCGGGAGCACGTCGCCTACGTGATCGGGCCGATCGCGCGGCCGAAGTTCCTGTTGTTCGCGCCCGACCTGCCCAAGACCCGTTCCGGGAAGATCATGCGCCGGCTCCTGCGGGACATCGCCGAGGGGAGGACGCTGGGCGACACCAGCACGCTCGCCGACGCGGCCGTGGTGGATACGATCCGCGAGCATTCCGGCCAGGCGGAGGACTGAGCGGTGCCGTTCGGGTTCCATCGACGGGGCAGCGCGGAAGCGGCCAAGGCGGCGCCAGCGCCGGCGTCCCCAGGGTCTGCCGCGGGCGGCCGCCAGAACCCCGCGCGAACGGGCGTCCCGTTCGACGCGCTGACCGAGGATTGGCGGCTGGTCGGGACCATGGATCTCGAGGGGCGCTTGCTGGACATCCTGAATCGACGCGAAGCGATCCCGATCGGCGACATGGCATGGGCCACCCTGGACGCGCCGGAAGACCTGCAGCCGGCGCCCGGTCTCCAGAAGGTGGACCCCTACGACCTCATCGTCGTGCTCGCGGGTGACCGGACCCTGCCGCCGCTCGACGACGCCGAGAAGGCGGCCCAGCGGGTGCACAAGGTGCCCTATGACGTCGTCCTGGACGTACCACCGTGCCGGGTGGTCGGGACGGCATTTCTGCACCCGGGCTCCGAGCCCGAGCGGTTGATGGACCGTAGCCCGGATCTGTTCTTCCCCGTCACGAATGCTGTGGTGGTTGCCGGGGACACGCGCCTCGGCGACGGCCAGGCCGATGTCGTGCTGGTCAACCGCTCGTACCTGCGCGGCGTCCAGCAGGTCGACCAGTCCGTCGTCGCGTCCGCCCGCGAAGGCCGACGGGTTCCACCGGCGAGCTGACCGCCGGGCAGGACCCTCAGCCCACCCGCACCGATTCCTTCCGCCCGAACAGGCTGCGGAGCGAGGCGCGCGCGGTCTCCTTGGGTCGGGGAACGCCGACGACGCGCTCGGCGAGGGTCCGGAAGTCGCCGGAGACCTTCTCCGAGGGGAAGAGGTCGATCACGGTGCGGCCCTCGTTGGCGGCCTTCACGAGCTGGAGCCCCGCCGAACGGATGGACGCAAACGCGGCCATGCCGACCGTGCTTTCCATGTCCGCCACGCTGACGCCGCTGTTGGCGCGGTTGATGACCAGCGCGAGCTTGGCCCGGAAGCCGAGCTCGTCGCCGACGTCGCGCAGCTGGACAGCCGCCCGGAGGGCCGGCACGTCCGGCGTCACGGGCACCAGGATCCGGTCGGCCCGCCCGAACATCGCCCGGTTGAGCGCGTCGTAGTCGGGATGGAGGTCGACCACGATGACGTCGAAAGAGCGACGCGCGCGGTCGATCGCGTCCGCGACGGTCTCCGGGTCGAGCCTGGCGGTCTTGAGCGGACTCGACGCGAGGACCAGCACCTTCAGCCCCGACGAATGGGCTGCAACGAGCTCCTCGAGTGTCTCTGGGGCTGCCCCCGGGCCGGCCTCGCTCGTGTCGGCCAGCGAATCGACGAGGGTCCGGACATGTTCCAGGCCGAGGGAACTGGCGATGTGACCGGTGACGGTGTCCGCGTCGACCAACAGGACCGACCGGCCCATCGCGCGGAGCGCAGCCGCGAGGTTGACCGCGATGGTCGTCTTGCCCACTCCGCCTTTGGCATTGAAGATCGCCAAAAGCTGGCCCCGCCGCGACCAGTTGTCGGCGGAGAGCGGGCCCGACTGAATGACGGCCCCGCTGCCGTCGTCGACCGTCATTTGGCGGATGAGCATCGCCTCGATGCGCCAGCGCAGCGCTTCCGGCGAGTAGGGCCGGGTGAAGTACTCGTCATGCGCCCCGGCGCGACCCGCCGCGCCCGCCAGCCGATCGAGCGTCCGCGGCGACACGATCATCAGGGCTGGGATATCGCGCCCGGGAACGTGGAGGAGCTCGTAGTACTCCAGTGATTCGTCGAAGTCGCTCTCGCCATCGAGGATCGCGACGGCCACGTCATGGCGGCTCGCCAGCAACGCTTCGAGGTCGGCCGGATGCCGGACGGCAACCGGTTCGAAGTCGGCTTCGCGGAGCACGTCAACGACGTGCTGGCGTTCGTCGTCGGGCAGCGCGATCGCGATCGCGGGACGGGCCACGGCTCAGGATCCCTTCGTGCTGGTGAGGATTCTGCTCAGTCCTCGGGATCCCTGGCGCTGGCGGTCACGAGGCCGTCATCGCCGCCGGTGATCCTGACCTGGAATCCGGGGAGGGTCGGGAGCACGTCGCGGAGCGACACCTCCGGGTCGTGCTGGACCAGGAACAGGAACTCGCCGTCCGGCCCAGAGGAGACGCCGACGTGGCGCATGCCGGGATAGCGACTGAGGTGTCGCTTGAAGCTGGCGATGCTGGCGACGCTGACGAGGCCCGTCACGACCACCCGGGTAGTGGCCGCATTGGCGGCCGCGCTGGGATCGACCGGGACCTCGCGCGGGGCCGTCGGGACCAGGCCCGCGAGTCGGGCGACGAGGTTCTCCTCGTCGAACTCGGGGATCTCCGAGACCTCGGCGGCGGCCGCCTCCGCGGCGGCCGCTTCGGCCGCGGCGAAGTCGGGCGTCAGCCCCAGCATCGCGAGACGCGGGTCGTCAGCCGGCGCGTCCGCATCCGCAGGAGTCGCTTCGGCGGTCGTGTCGCCCGCTGCGTCCGAGGCTTCCGCTGCCTCGGCCGCCGCGGCGGCCTCCGCGGCCGCCTGGATCGCCGCCATCGCGGCTTCGCGGTCGAGCGGCTCGATGCCGGCCGGCGAGATGGTCGAGGCTATGGGTGCCTCGGCTTCCGGCGGTGCCTCGGCCGTGGTGCCGGCCGCCGTGTCCGCGGTGTTCGTCGTGTCGGCCATTTCGGCGTCAGCCGGCGTCGCCTGGGCGGCGACTGGGTCCGGTTCCGCGGCTGCCGGCACGACCGGGACGCCCACGGCGGGCTCGCTCATCAGCGCGTTGAAGGCGCTCTCGTCCAGCTGGTCGAAGTCCGGCGCCTCGGGCATCCGCTGGGCACGCGCGGCCAGGACCGACAGGTCCGTCTCGGCGAGGAGCTCGTCGAAGAAGGCGGCCATCTCCGCCTCGAACGAGGCGATCTGGGCTTCGATCCGGGCGATGTCGCGCTCGACCAGTGCCGCGTGACGAGCCAGCTGTTCGTCGAGCTGGCCGCGCCGGCCACTGATCCGGGTCTCGGTGTCCTCGCGGATCCTGGCGATCTCGGCCTTCGACCAGTCCTTGATGCTGGCGACGTCGCCTTCGGCGCGCCTGCGGAGCGCGTCCGTGTCGGCGGCCGAGCGCCCCTGGATCTGCTCCACGTAGGCCGCACCCTCGACCCGGAACTGCTCCAGGGTCGCGGCGCGGGCCTGCTCGGCGGCGACCTGCATCGCATGGGTCATGTCGAGGAGGAACTTGGTGGGTCGCCGGCTGGTCCCTTGGGCGGCATCCGCTCCGGTGCCGAGCGTCGTCGACGTGGCGACGACGGGGATCGCGGCCGGGTGGCGGTCCGGGGTGTCGTCGGCCGCGGCGGGCTCGTCGGTCGCGGCGGCCTCGTCGGTCGCCGTGGCCTGGTCGGTCGCCGTGGCCTCGGCCTCCGTCATATCGGAGGCGTCTTCCGGCGTGCTCGCCGTGAAGCCGTCGTCGGAGGTCGGCTCGTGGACTGCCGCCGCCGCCGTCCCGTCCTCGGCCTCATCTTGTGATTCGTCGTGGGACGGAGCCCGGTCCGCGCTCCACGGGAGCCGGAAGGCCGGTCGCGATTCGGTCGTCGCCATGCTGGGCGGTCCCCTCTGTGGTCACGTTCTCGGGGCGGCTCTTGTCTCCGCAATGCGGATGCTAGGGGCGGGGGGCGGTGCGGTGGAGTTGACTAGTGGTACCACGTGGCACCGACGGTGGTACCCCCGGGGTCCCGGTCGGTGCGGGCGGGCACCGCACCGGTGCATGGACGCGCCGGCCCGGGCCGCCCAGCCACAGGACCGCTACGATGTCGGGACGATGAGTGCCACGCCGGATCCGCGCCTGGAGGGCCCCGACGGGCCGCCGCGTGACCAGCTGGGCCGCCACCCGCGCGATCTCCGCATCTCGGTGACCGACCGCTGCAATTTCCGGTGCACGTACTGCATGCCGGCGGAGATCTTCGGCCGCGACTACGCGTTCCTGCCGCGGTCGGAGATCCTCCGCTACGAGGAGATCACGCGGCTGGCCGGCATCTTCGTCCGTCTCGGCGTGGAGAAGCTCCGGATCACCGGGGGCGAGCCCACGGTTCGCCGCGACCTGCCCGATTTGGTGCGCCAGCTTGCCGCGATCGAGGGCGTGCGCGACCTCACGCTGACCACGAATGGGTCGGCGCTCCGGACGTTGGCCGGCCCGCTCGCCGACGCCGGGTTGCAGCGGGTCACCGTCAGCCTCGACTCGCTCGACGATGCGGTCTTCCGGGCCATGAGCGGCATCGACATGCCGCTGGACCGGGTACTCGAGGGGATCGCGGCCGCCCGCGCCGCCAGCCTGGCCCCGGTCAAGATCAACATGGTGGTGAGGCGCGGCATCAACGAGGCCTCGATCGTGCCGATGGCACGCTGGGCGCGCGACGCCGGCTTCATCCTGCGCTACATCGAGTACATGGACGTCGGGACGGCGAACGGCTGGCGGCTTGACGACGTCGTACCGGCCGCGGAGATCATCGCGCTCGTCGATGCGGCCTTCCCGCTCGATGCGCTGCAACCGAACTACGCCGGCGAGGTCGCCAATCGCTTCCGCTACCGCGACGGCGCGGGCGAGATTGGGGTCATCGCGTCGGTCAGCGCGCCGTTCTGCGGCGCATGCACGCGCGCCCGGCTCTCGGCCGAGGGCGAGCTGTTCACCTGCCTCTTTGCCTCGCATGGGACCGATCTGCGGGCGCCGCTCCGGTCGGGTGCCACCGACGCGGACCTGGAGGCTCGCATCCGGGCCGCCTGGAGTGCTCGCGACGACCGTTACTCTGAACTTCGCAGCGCCCGTACCGCGAACCTTCCCCGGGTCGAGATGTTCGCGATCGGCGGCTGAGCGCCACCTGGTGAACGCGCAGGCCGCGGCGCCGATCGCGACCCTCTGGCGCCGGAGCGGTGCCTACATCGTCAATTCGCTCATCGTCGGCATCGCCTATGTCTTCCTGGGCATTCTCTTCGATGCGTTGTTCGGGCCGCTCGTCGAGACGACGCCGGATGGCACGGCGCTCGTCGTGGTCGCGGTCGAGCCGCTCCGCGTCGCCCTGGAGCTCGCGGCGACGCTCGCCATCGACGGGCTCTACTTTGCCGGCTCGTGGAGCCGCTGGGGCGCCTCGCCAGCGCAGCGCGTCCTTCGGATCCGGGTCCAGGTGGCCCGAGCCGTCCCGGCACCCCAGTCCAGCGATCCACTGCCGATCGAGGCCGCATGGCGGCGCTGGGCGGTCCTCGCGGTCGGTCCGATCGCGCTTGGCTCGCTCGCCGCGAGCGGGGCGCTCGACATCGACCTCCTCCTCGTGCTGAACGGGACCTGGTTCCTGGTCCTCCTCGTATCCACGGCGGTGGATCCGTTGCGCCGGGGGCTCCACGATCGGGTCGCGGGGACGGTCGTCGTCTCGGTGCCGGGGCCGCGCGCCTGACGCTCCCGCGTCGTCCACAGGCCGTCCACACAGCCGCGCAAATGGTGGACCGGGCAGCCCTGGCCGCGCCGAAAGTCGTGGATAACCGGATTGCCGGGGCGACACAAGCGCGCGATCATGTCCCTGCCCGGAGGGGCCGCGACAGCCGAAGACCTGGCGATTGCATCAACGGGTCCCGGCGAGGTGATCGGGAGCAATCCCGGTTGCTCTCCCTCCCAGGACGCGCCGCGATTGCATCAAGGCTGCTTCCTTGGATGCGGTTCCTCTGGGCGCTATGTTGTGCCCGTCGGGTGGCCGACGGGGCCCCGGCGCGCACCCGGCGGCGAAGCGTCACGGGCGTCGCCGCGCGCTGCCCTCGCCGCGGCGCGCGGCCCTCGCGGCGTCAGGTGGGCGGGTCCAGGTTCTCCCGGTCGGTGAGCGGATCGGCAGCCGGCGTGGCGCAGAGGTAGTAGCGCAGCCGGGTCCGCCCCGTGTTCACGATCGCGTGGGGAAGGCCCATCTCCATTCGGACCCCCTTGAGCGGCTCCAGTGTCTCCTCCAGCGACCCGATTCGGACCGTCCCACGGCCCTCCAGGACAACGACCACGTGCTCCGATGCGAGGTGCCGATGCCATCCGGTGGTCACGCCCGGGTCCAGCTCGATCTCGGCGACGCTGAAGCTCCGCGTCCCGAAATCGCCGGGCTCGACCAGCACCCGGTGTCGGATGCCGGGCGCCACGATCTCGCGAGCCCCTTCGCGGCGCCTGACGGGTTCGACCGATCGCGTCCGCCACCACGGCTGGTCGTCCACCGGGCGGTCCGGATCCACGTCGACGGATGCGAGGAGCGCCAGCGCGTCGATCGCCCCGTCGTTGCGCACCAGGTGCTCGTCGAACGGCGCCTGGTACAGGACATCCCCGGCGCGCACGACCACCCGCCGGCTCAGGCCCGGGCCGTGCTCGAAGGCGACCTCGCCCGCCGCGAGGTACACCACCGTCTCCATCCCGGTGCGCTGCGAGTCGACCTGTGCCCCCGGCGGGATGCGGTCGAACCGAAGGTGAATCGCCATACCGGGTCGGGCGTCCATCGGCCGCTTCAGGCGTCGAGCACGGGCAGGTCGCGGCCGCCCGCCCGAGCGGACTTCGCCTTCTCTGCCCAGGCACCCAGCACGGAGTCCCGGTGCGGGCGGATGGGGCAGTGCTCGTCCCGGTTGCCCATCTCGTCGCAGTACCCGAGCGGGACGCACTTGGGCGCCAGGAAGCTGCCGAGGAACGGGCTCACCGCGAAGACCTCGTGGCGGATGAGCTGGAACAGGCGACGGATCTCCCATTGCGCCATCGTGCAGAGCCGCAGGCCCGACATGTGAATGAGCGCCCGGAGGTTGGCCGTCATGACCAGGTTGGTGCGGGTCGCGTTGGGGAACACGAAGCGGGCGTCCTCGCCCGGGATTCCCGCGGCCACGAGGTCGCCGTACAGCTCCAGCGCGCCGCCGACCTGCGCCTCGAACCGCGCGCGAAGGTCCGGCTCCGCCTCGGCGAGCGTGCCGGGCAGCATCGTGGCGGCGCGCGTGAACTTCACGTAACGTTGGCTCTGCTGGTCGAATGCCACGCCGGCCCGGTGGCGGACCAGCTGGTGGGAGAGCGTCCGGCTGACGCCGCTGATTCCGAACGTGAACACCACGTGCTCGATGGTGCTGCCGTGCCCGGACTCGATCACGCCGCTGATCAGCTTCTGCATCTTCGAGCGGTCGATCTCGCCCGACTCGGCCCGCCGGAAGATCTCCGCCGGTTCGAGCTCCGAGTAGCACGTCCGACAGGCCGTGTAGATGAGCGGCACGTAGAAGCGATCGACGATCTCCCGCGACGGGAACAGGAGGCTCGCCGTCATCCCCAGCTCGCGGCGTCCGGGGTTGCGGGGGATGCCCGATTTCTCGTGCGCGAGCGGGGGCTGGGCCATGGGTTGGAGGATAGCGGGTCGCGATCGGGCGGGCGGACCGCCGGGGCGGGCAACCGTCCCACAACCCGCCATCTGTCCGGGTCAGGGGAGGACCGCCGCAGAGCTCCGGATCGGCCCGCGCTCCGCACCGTGGAACCAGCGCCAAATGAGGAAGGTGCCAAGCGTGTAGAGGACGATGATCGTCACGAAGTTGATGGTGTAGCCGGCACTGAAGCCGAGGGTTGCCTGCAGCAGGGCGTACCACGGCCCTGCGATCACCCAGCCGCCCGACCACGCCAGGCTTGCGGCGGCGGCGTAGGTGGCGCGTTCACCCGGTTGGAGCCGCTCCATCGCGAACGCGTTGAAGATCGGGTTGCCGGCGTTCATGAGCGAGTTGCGGATCGCCATCGCCCCGATCACGCTCCACAGAATGGGGCTGAACCCCAGCACGGCGAGAAACGGGATGCTCACGGCCTGGACGAGCACCACCGAGCCGATCTTGCCCATTCGCCGTGCCAGGGCCGGCTGGAAGAGAATGGCCACCGTCGTGCCCAGGCTTGTGAGCGCGAAGATCGCGTTGAGGGAGGCGAGGTCCAGCCCGAACTTCACCTGGACGAACACGTTGAGATACGGGATCACCTGGCCGGCGCCGAGCGAGATCAGGAACCCTGGCAGGACCAGGCGCACGAACATGGCACGGTCGGAGATCCGCGGCATGCCGATCCGCATCGTCCCGCGGCGCCGGGCGCGGTCCGGGCGCGCGGCCAGTGGCTCGCCGACCCAGGAAAGGCCGGGCCGCCCTTCGAGCGTCCGCCAGTCGCGCCGGCGCGCCCGCGGCCGGTCGTCGCCCACAGCCCACAGGACGGTCGTGGCAGCCAGCGCAGCCAGCAGCATCAGGACCAGGAGCACGCGGTATGCGCGCGGATCGGCGGTGGAGAACCCGCCCATGCTGGCAACCACGGCCGCGATGGCGCCCCCGGCCAGCGCCGCCATGACGTTGACCCCGGTGGAGATTGCACTTTGTAGCGAGAACAGCTCGCTCCGGTGCTCGGCGCGGCTGTGCTCGGTCATGAATGGTGACTGGACCACGAAGAAGGCCTGGTTGCCAGCCCCGATGAGCGCGGCGCAGGCCACGACCGCGAACGAGGACCCGAAGAACAGCAGGCCGACGATCCCGATCGCGGACACGCCCGTCGCCAGCACGAGCACGAGCCGGCGCCCGATTCGATCGGAGAGCAGGCTCGCCGGGAACGCGGCGAGCGCTCCGGCCGCTGACGAAGCCGTGCCGACGATCCCGATGAACGCGGTGTCGAAGCCGAGCGCGGTGAGATAGAGGTTGAAGTCGACCCACCAGAGGCTGAGCGTGATGCCGTAGACCAGCGTCGCAAGGAGGAAGATGCGGGCATCTCGCTCGAAGCCGGTGAAGCTCCGCGCGTAACGGCGCAGCGAGCCGGTCATGCCTCCGGGTCGGGGCCGGCGGGCGCGCAGGCGAGGACGGTTGCGATTGGTCGGGTCACGGGCAAATCCCCAGAGGGCGACGGGGCGCAGTGCAGCGTCCATCGTAGCGATCCCCGGATCGTTCTGGCGGGCGATGTGTCAGCCGTTGACGGCTAACGTCTGCTCCCGTAGCCTGTCCGCATGGACGGCCTCCGGCTCGCGGCGATCGGGGAGCCCGCCGTGGCGCTTGTGTCGGGCCCGGCCTGCCTGGATCACGTCCTGGCATCCCGCCTCGATCGCGCCGGCGCGACCCTTCGGTGGGGGATCGGCGCCGGCCGCGACGACCCGTCGGCCGAAGCGCGCGCCGCGGTCGCCCTGCGGCGTGCTCGGGAGGGCGGAAGCGATGTCGGCTTCGCGACGGGCGATCCATGGCGCGATGCTCTGCTGGCCGACCTGAGCGTGGCGCTCGGCGCCCTCATCGACGACCTGACCACGCGGCAGGCGGAGATCGCCAGCCTGATCCTCGTGGACAGGGCCCGTCAGGTGGACGTCGCCGCATCGCTCGGCGTCAGCCGCGCGACGGTGTCGGTGGCGGTGGCGCGCGGGCGTCTCCGCGCGATCGCCGGCGTTCGTCATGCGATCGAGGAGCTTCTGGCGGGCCCGCCTGCGGCGGGATCCCGGCGGAGTCCAGCCGCGGCCTCCCTGATCCCGCCGGGATGATCGCTGCCTTCGTCGCCGGGCTCGCGGCAGGTTACGGCATCGCGATTCCGGTCGGCGCGGTCGCCGTGCTGATCGTGGAGTCCGGGATCCGGTTCGGAGGCCGCACCGCTGTCGCCGCCGGCGCCGGGGCGGCCTCCGCGGACGGGATCTACGCGGCCGTGGCCGCCGTCTTCGGCGCCGCGCTCGCCGGCGTGCTGACACCCTGGGAACAACCCCTTCGCGCAGCCGCGGTCGTCGTCCTCGCGGCGCTCTCGTTGCATGGCCTCCGGTCGGTTGCCCGCGACTCCGACGGCCACGCTTCGCCGTGGTCGGGGCCGTCGCGCCCGGGCGATCCTGCCCCGTCCGGCCCGGGTCCGTCGATCGCGGCGCGACGCTCCGTCCGGCGGACGTACGCGGCCTTTCTCGGGATCACGCTCCTGAACCCGCTGACGATCACCTACTTCGCCGCCCTCATCCTCGGACTTGGCGGGACCGGGACCGACGCGGCCCAGAAGACGGCCTTCGTGGCGGGCGCCTTCCTCGCCTCCCTCTCGTGGCAGACGCTCCTCGCCGGCGGGAGCGCCACGCTCCGCCGACGCCTGTCCCCGCGGCTGCGGCTGGCCGTCGGCATCGCCGGGAACGCGGTGGTGCTCGCCTTCGCGGTGGTGATCGCGGTCGGTCTGGCCGCCTAGGCTGGGCACCGCGGGCGCGCATCCCGCGACGTGCCCTCGAGCCCGGTCGCGCCGGTCAGGCCTGCGGGTCGTCCCGCAGCCGGGCGAACATCACGGCGTCCACCAGGCGGTCGTGGAACGGCATGTAGCGCCGCAGGACGCCTTCCCAGGTGAATCCGGACCGGAGCGCCACCCGGCCGGACGCATCGTTGCCGACCATCGTCCACAGCTCCATCCGGACGAGGCCCGGCTCCACGTCGAAGGCCCAGCGCACGAGCAGCCGGACTGCGCGAGTCGCGAAGCCCCGGCCGCGCGCCTCCGGGGCCAGCCAGTAGCCGACCGCCGCCTTGCCCGGCTCGTAGGGGTGGCGGTGGAGGGCGATCGCGCCGGCCAGCGTCCGGCTCGTCGCCTCGAGGATCACGAACGTCGGCTCCCTGCCGCTCGACCAGCCCTCGGCGGCGAAGGCGACGAACGCGAGCGCGTCCTCGAGCGCGTACGGGACCGGGATCGGAACCCAGCGCGCGATCTCCGGGTCGCGACATGCCGCGGCGATCGCGGGGGCGTCCGCCTCCCGCGGGAGCCGCAGGACCACGATCCCGTCGGTCAGCGGCCGTTCCGGCGGTGGAAATGGGCGGAACGCGGTGATGGCCATGTTGCCTAGACTCTACGGCGCAGGAAGTCGCCCGGCGCGGCGCTGACAGCCGGGTTCCTGTCGCACCGGAGGCGTGCCATGCGGGAGCCCTCGCATCCTGGGGAGGGGATTCGCCGGTACCGTCTCGCCGGGAAGACGATCGGGCTTCCTGTCCGCACGGAGCAGGTGCTGATCCCGATGGACGATGGGATCCGGGTCGCCGCGACGCTCTACATGCCCGATGCGCCCGGCCCGTTCCCCGCCGTCCTGGAGTCGATCCCGTACCGCAAGGACGACTGGACGCTCTCCCGGGACTGGCCGCTCCACGGCGCGTTCGCCGCGGCTGGCTACGTCAGCTGCCGGCTCGACGTGCGCGGAACGGGAAGCTCCGCGGGCATCGCGTCCGGCGAGTACCCCGAGCGCGAGATCCTCGACAACCTGGCGGTCATCGACTGGCTGGCCACGCGCGACTGGAGCACCGGAAGTGTGGGCATGTTCGGGATCAGCTGGGGCGGCTTCTCCGCCCTCCAGGCTGCCGCCAGGCGTCCGCGTGCCCTCCGCGCGATCATCCCGGTCCACTTCAGCCACGACCGCTACAACCTGGACGTCCACTACGTCGGCGGGACGCTCCACGTCGGCGAGAGCGTCTACTGGCCCGTGGAGATGGTCGGCGAGAACGCGCTGCCGCCCGACCCGGAGCAATTCGGGCCTGGCTGGCGCGAGGAGTGGCTCCGCCGCCTGGAGGCGACTCCGCAGTGGCCGCTCGACTGGCTGCGCCACCAGCGCCGCGACGCGTTCTGGCGGGCCGCGTCGGTGGGGGAGGACTGGGCCGCGATCCAGGCACCGGTTCTCGCAATCGGGGGTCTCAACGACGGGTACCGCGACGCCGTGCTGGCCGTGCTGGAGCATGTCCGGGCGCCCCGCCGCGGCGTGATCGGGCCGTGGGGTCACGCCTGGCCCCACGACGGCTCCCCGGGCCCTTCGATCGACGGCGTGGGCCTGATGCGCAGCTGGTGGGACCGCTGGCTGAAAGGCGACACGGCCGTCACCGAGGATGAGCCGATGCTCTCGCTCTACGTTGTCGACCCGCCAGGAACGGTCGTGTTCCCGGCCGAGCTGCCGGGGCACTGGTGGCACATCGCGCACTGGCCGCCCCAGCACCGGCTGGCGCCACCGCCCTCCCTCTACCTCCAGGGTGACGGCGCTGCCGGCCTCGGTTCGCTGGCCGGCGACCCCGCCGCGCCCGGCGATGCCGCGACGTCCACCTGGGCCGGGCCGCCCGACGTCGGCCTGGCTGCGCCCTTCTGGTGCGGGTACGGATTCCCGCCGCAGGGGCTGCCCGGCGACCAGCGCGTCGACGACGCACGTTCCCTCCTGTTCACGTCGCCGCCGCTGGAACAATCCGTCCTTGTCGCGGGGGTCGCGCACGCGCGGCTGTGGCTGTCGGCGGATCGCCCGGTCGCCCAGGTGGTGGCGCGCCTCGAGGCGGTGTCTCCGGATGGGCGGTCCGCGCTTGTCGCCCGTGCCATCCGCAACCTGACCCGCCTGGACCCCTCCGTGGAGACTCCCGTCCCCCTCGTGCCGGGCGACCCGGTCGTCGTGGACCTGCCCTTCTCGGTGGCTGGAGCCAGGATCCCGGCCGGTCATCGCCTGCGCGTGGCGATCGCCGGCGCGGCGTTCCCGATCGCGTGGCCGACACCCACGCCCGTGACGCTCACGCTCCACCACGACCCGGCCCGCCCGTCTGCGCTCCGCCTGCCCACGGCGGCCGGGTGGTCGGATCGGGATCGGCCTGACCTGGGCCTACCCGCATTCGATCCGCCCGCCAGTGAGCCCATCCCCGGGCTCCCCGCCGCGTGGCGCATCGAGCGCGACGGTGTGGCCGGGACGACGTCGCTGGTCTGCGAATCGGGTGGCGGCGACCGCTTCCCCGAACGCGCGGGGCTCTCCTTCGCCGCGGATGCGCGCTATCGCCTGACCGTGGCAGACGGCTTCGCCGCGTGCCGGGCCCACGGGACGATCCGCTATCGACTGGCGTACCCGAACGGTCCCGACATCGGGGTCGACGCCCGGCTGACCCTCGACTCGGACCGCGACGAGATGCGGCTTCAGATGGGCCTCGGCGTGACCGAGGATGGCGAGCCAGTCTTCGACCGGACGTGGAACCTGGCGGTGCCGCGCGACCTCCTCTGACCCCGCCGTCGCAGGGGACGCGTACGATGGCCCCTCATCTTCACGGGGAGGTATTCGCATGGATGGAGCACGGCTTCCCTCGCTCGGGCCACGGGGCGAGGGCTGGGTCGTGCTCCAGGGCGCCTTCTTCGTCGCCGTCTGGGGCGCCGGCCTGCTCGGGCCCGCGTACGGAGAGCCGTGGCGGACGGCCGGCGCTGTGGTCGGGGTCACCCTGATCGCGATCGGCGGGGTCGGTGCCCTGCTGGGCCTGGTCGGGCTGCGCGAGAACCTGACGGCGGTGCCGCGACCCATCGAGGGTGGCCGGCTGATCGAATCGGGCGTCTACGCTTTGGTCCGCCACCCGATCTACACCGCGATCGTCACCTCCGGTCTGGGATGGGGCCTGGTGACCGCCAGCCCGATGGCGCTGCTCGCTGCCGCGCTGCTCGGCTGCTTCTTCGATCTCAAGGCCCGGCGCGAGGAGGCATGGCTGCTGGCTGCCTACCCCGGGTATGCGGCCTACCGGGCCCGCGTCCGCAAGCTGATTCCCTTCGTCTACTGACGCGCCGGAGCGTCGTGCGCTGCCCGGCGCAGGCGGTCCATCACCGCCCTGCCGAGTCCCAGCTCCGCGACCGGCTCGGCGATGATCCGTGTGAGACCGGCTCCCTCGAGCGCGTGCAGCGCATCGAACAGGCGGGCTGCAACGCCAACCAGGTCGCCGCCCGCGTCGAGGACCTCGACCGCCACGAACGGGCCGCCGGCGGCCTCCGCGAGCGCCCGTCCCGCGTGCGAGGCCGCGAGGAGTCCGACCCGCTCGCCGGGCCAGATCGCGAACGCGGGGGCCGCCCCGGGATCGCGTGGATCGGCCAGCTTGAGTGGCACCCGGGGCGCATAGTGAGCGCCGGCGCGTCCCGGAGCCAGCTCGGCCGTGCCGGGGGCCCCGTCCACGAGGAGCTCCAGGAGCCCGATCTCCGCCTCGATCGCCTCGAGAGGGAGACCTCCCGGCCGCAGGAGCGCCGCGCGGCCGGCAGCCAGCAGGATCACGGTCGACTCGACACCCACCGTGCACGGCCCGCCGTCGAGCACGAGGTCGACGCGTGCGCCCAGCCCGGCCACGACGTGCGCCGCGCGCGTCGGGGAGAGGTGCCCAAACCGGTTGGCCGACGGAGCCGCGAGCGGGACGCCCGCGGCACGGATGAGGGTGCGCGCGACCGGATGGTCCGGCACGCGCAGGCCGACCGTTGCGAGCCCGGCGGTGACGATCCCCGGGATGACAGGCCGCTTCCGCAGCACCAGCGTCAGGGGTCCCGGCCAGAACCGTGCCGCAAGCCGCGCCACCCGTGGATCGGCGGCGTCCTCCTCGGTTGCATACGTCCCGACCGCGGACGCGTCCGCCAGGTGGACGATCAGCGGGTCGAACGCCGGGCGATCCTTCGCGGCGAAGACGCGGGCGACCGCGCGTGCGTCCAGCGCGTTGGCCCCGAGGCCATACACGGTCTCGGTGGGGAACGCGACGAGGCCACCTGCGCGCAGCCGCTCCGCGGCGATCGCGATCGCCTCCGGGTCGCCGCCGCCCAGGACGCGGGGCTCGAGCCGGCCACGGCGGCCGAGGTCGTGGCCGGGTGCGCCGTCGGGGTCGCGGCGGGATGTTCCTTCACGCTCGTGCATTCCGTGCAGGATCGCGCGTTCCGCGGCCGGGCGCTCGGCGCACGCGTGGCGCTGGCGAACGTGCTGCGGGAGGCTCGGCTACGCTTCGGGGCATGAAGGTTGGGCTGCTTCTCCCGCTGAGCGACGATGACGGCTCGGGAGCGCCGGGGTGGCCGGCCATCCGCGAGCTGGCCCTCCAGGCCGAGGCAGGCGGGATCGACTCGCTCTGGGTCTACGACCACTTCTTCTTCGGGGCGGGCGAGGAGGCGACCGGTATCCACGAGGCCTGGACGGTGCTGACCGCCGTTGCCGTCGCGACGGAGCGCGTCGAGATCGGCACGATTGTGCTCGCGACCAGCTTCCGCAACCCGGCTCTCCTCGCCAAGATGGCCACCACGCTCGACGCGATCTCGGATGGCCGCCTGATCCTGGGCCTCGGGTGTGGCTGGCACGAGCCGGAGTACACGGCTTTCGGCTACCCGTTCGACCACCGCGTGTCACGTTTCGCCGAGGCGCTCCGGATCATCAGGCCGCTCCTCCGCGAGGGTCGCGTCACGTACGACGGAACCTACTACCGGGCCCTCGATTGCCGGATCCTGCCCCGTGGGCCACGGCCCGACGGCCCGCCGATCATGGTCGCCGCGCGTGGGGAGCGGATGCTGGGCCTGACGGCCGAGCACGCGGATCTCTGGAACACCGCCTGGTTCGGCACGCCGGACGAGCGGGTCGTCCAGCGCATCGGCGCCATGCGCGCCGCGTGCAGGGTCGCCGGCCGGGAGCCGTCAACGCTGGGCATCACGGTGGGCGTCACAGTCAAGGAATCGGACGAGGCATGGGGACGGCCCGGCGCCCCCTCCGCCCTTCGCGTCGAGCCGGGGGCGATCGCGGCCGCCCTGGACGCGTATGCGGCCCTCGGGGTTGCCCACGTCCAGCTCGACGTCCAGCCCGCCACACCGGGCACGTTCGCGGTCGTGCTGGACGCCCTGGCCCGGCACCGGGCTGGTCGCTGACGCACAGCGAGCCAGGGGCAGGCCGGTCGCGCAGGCCAGGGCTCTGCCCGCACCGTTCGCTCCGCGGGGTGTTCGCGCCACTCCTGTACCGTTGCACCACGTGGACGCGATCGCGACAGAGGGCCTGACCAAGCACTTCGGGTCGAGGTGGCCGTCGCTGCGCCGGGGGCCAGGGCCGCTGCCCATCCGGGCGCTCGACGATTTGACCATCACGGTCCGAGCCGGCGAGATCTTCGGCTTCCTGGGCCCGAACGGGGCCGGCAAGAGCACCGCGATCCGCCTGCTTCTCGGATACCTTCATCCGACAGCGGGCACGGCGCACGTCCTCGGGCTCGACGTCTCCGCGGCCGGCGCGAAGCTCCGCGGCCGGATCGGCTACCTGCCCGGCGGCATCGCCCTGTACGACAGCCTCACGGGGACCCAGCTCCTCGACTACCTGGCGGCGTTCTACGCCCGCCCGCCGACCCTGCGCGCCGACCTGGTGGAGCGCCTCGAGCTCTCCGCTCGGGATCTGGGGCGGCCGATCCGCGACTACTCCCGCGGGATGCGCCAGAAGATCGGGATCGTCCAGGCACTCCAGCACGACCCGGAGGTGGCGATCCTCGACGAGCCATCCGAGGGCCTGGACCCGCTCATGCAGCGCGCCTTCTACGCGATCCTGGACCGGCGCAAGGCGGCGGGCCGGACCGTCTTCTTCAGCTCCCACGTGCTGTCGGAAGTGGAACGGGTCTGCGACCGGGTCGCGATCATCCGCACCGGCCGACTGGTGGCGCTCGAGCGCGTCGGCGCCCTGCTGGCCCGTCGACGGCGGCACGTGGAGGCGCGCCTGGACGCGCCGGCGCCCGGGCTCGCCGCTGCGCTCGCCGCGCTGCCGGGCGTGTCGTCATTCGAGGCTCGGGACGATCGACTGGAGTTCGGGCTGGACGGCGACGTGCGGCCGCTGCTGCGCCTGCTCCAGGGGATGCCCCTGGCGGACCTCACGATCGAGCCGGCCCGCCTGGAGGATGCCTTTCTCGAGCTGTACGACGAGCCGGCGCGGTGAGCGGGAACCTCTTCCGGCGGACCTGGGCGGCCCAGCGCGGTCGCCTGCTGCTCGTGATGATCGCGCTCGCGATCTGGGGGTTCCTGCTCCCGGTCGTCTACGCGACGTTCGGCAACGAGATGGGGGCGCTGGCGCGGAGCCCCGCCTTCGCGAACGTCTTCGACGTCATGTCGCGCTTCACCGGCGGCGACGTCTTCAGCATCTCGGGAACGGTCGCTCTCGGGCTGGTCCACCCGATCAGTCTCGCGCTCGTCGCGATCCCGGTGATCGGGTTCGCGGCGGCGGCCGTGGCTGGCGAGCGGCAGCGGGGCACCCTGGAGGTGCTCCTGGCGCGACCGTTGGAGCGCCGGGTCCTGTACGTCACGCTGCTGACCGCGATGCTCCTGTTCGCGGCCCTGGCGGAGGCGGCCATCCTGGCGGGGATCGCCGCGGGCGCGGTCCTGTTCGGCGTGGCCGCCGATCTGCGGGCGGCAGACCTGGCGCTCTGCTGGCTCAACGGAGTGATGCTCTTCGGCGCCCTCGGAGCCGTTGCGCTGGCGGCGTCCGTCAGCTTCGACCGGGTTGCGCCCGCGATGGGGATCGCCCTGGGCGTGACGATCGTGGGGTATGCGATCAACTTCCTCGGCACGCTCTGGCCGAACGCGGCATGGCTCCTGCCGATCTCGCCCTTCCGCTACTTCGAGCCGACACGGATCCTGGCCGGCACCTTCGACCCGTTCGACATGCTGGTCCTGGGCGCGATCTTCGCGGCGGCCGTCCTCTGGGCCGGGTGGATCTTCCCCCGACGGGATCTCGCAGCTCCGAGCTGAGCGCTACGGGGTGGCCGCCGGCACCCCGGACGACGCGGGGGTCTGGCTGCCACCTGTCCCGGGCCTGGGGGAGGGGAGCGTGGACTCCACGGCGGCGACCGCGTCGCTGATGGTTGCCCAGCTCTGGCTGAACCCGGTCAGCAGTCGCGTCCCGCCAGGGCCAGTGATGCGCATGGTCGGGGTGGAGGCGATGCCGAGCGCGCGTCCCTGCGCCGTTTCGTCGGCAACCGCTTTCGCAACGGCTGGATCGTCCAGGCAGGCCGTGAACGCCGTCGCGTCAAGCGACGCGATCCCGGCCAGCGCGACGAGGTTCGCCCGGCTGAATGTGCCCTGATTCTCGCCCTGCTGCGATGCGAAGAGCAGGTCGTGGTAGCGCCAGTACGCTCCCGGGTCCTGCCGGCCCGCGCATCGGGCAGCGACCGCGGCGTCGATGGACTCCTGGCCGAGGAACGCGAAGTCGCGGTAGACCATCCGCGCGGTTCCGGGCAGCACGTACGCCCGTTCCATCGCTCCGCCGAAGACCATCGCCTCCAGGCGGCAGAACGGGCACTGGTAGTCCGCCCAGATCTCGATGGTCACGGGAGCGGCTGTCGTTCCGATTGACGGTCCGTTCGCGACGTTCGGGGGCGGGGTCGGCGTGGGCGACGGCGAGGGGACGGTCCGGCCGACGCCGCCGACCGCGAGGAGGCTTCCGCCAAGGAGCAGCGCCCCAACCGCGGCGGCGGCGAGATACCCCAGCGCGACGACGGGACCGCGCCGAGGGGGCAGTGGCCCGGACCCAGTCGGGACGACCGACTCGGTGGGCACTGCGCCGGGGTCGCCGGCGCCAGATTCATCGGTCGGCGTAACGCCGGAACTGCTCGGCGCGGTGCCGACTGCCTCGGGACCGGCCTCGTCCATCGGTGAATCGGCTCCCGGCAGCTCCAATTCGCCGTGGGCCGCCGACATCCCGTCCGGCTGCGGGTCGGCGATCACGTCGCGGACCTGCGGCGCGTCCGGCTCGGAGCTCGCGACGGCGTCAGGCCTGGGTGGGAGGGAATCGGTCATGGAGGGAACCTCGGCAGGGCGTGGCGGAAGCGTACCCGAATGGATTGCCCGAGGTGGCCCCGGACGAGCGCTCGCTCGATCCGCACCGGACCGCACCGCACGCCACGTTCGGTGACGGGCCGCACCGCAAGATCGTCACAAAGGGCCGCCTGACCGTCCCATTTCCGACCCCGGCGCGTGTACAGTCGCCAGTGCGGCTGAGTGTGCCGCCCGGCCACCTGCCGTGGCGGACGTGCCGGCCGTGAACGGGAAGGATCTCGTGTCGCCAGAACAGCTCACCTACGTGCTCATCGCGCTCGTCGTCGCGGGTGTCGCGCTCGGCCTGCTCGTGGTGCTCGCCGTGTTCGCGCGTCGCCGTGATGCGCGCTCGTCGGAGCAGGCGAACCGCTTCCGGACGGCCCAGCCTGCCCCCCTCGTCCACCTGCCACAAGCTGCTCCGGAGCCGCCGCAGTCCGCGCCCTCCTCGGCCGCCGCCGCGCCCATGCCGTCGGCTGCCAGCCAACCGCCGGATGCGCCCGCCGCGCTCGCGGACACGGGTGCCCAGCCAGGGGGTACGGGAGCCGATGAGGATCGGTTCGGCATTCCGACCGGTGCGGATGCGGTCCCGGGCGTCCGGGCGGCCGATGTCACGAGCGAGACCGGCCGGCGGTTCGCGGTCGGCGACCGCCACCACGAGCCGGGGGCAGAGGCGGCCATCGCGGGCTTCCTCGCCCTGGAGCCTGGGCGCGTCCCGAAGGAGGGCCCGGTTCCGGACCCGTTCATCGATCCCCTGACCGGGCTGGATACGCAGCTCGCCTGGGAGCGGGCGCTGGCCGCCGAGAACGCGCGCTACGTGCGATATCGCCGGCCCGTGACCGTCGTCGTGGCCGAGATCGACGGCCTGAGCCGGCTCGTCGACCGCTTCGGAGCCGAGCCGGCCCGGCGGGTGCTGCCGGCCGTGGGCGACGCGATGCGTCGCCACGCGCGCCGCACCGACCAGGTCGCTCATGTCGGGGGAGGCCGGTTCCTCGTGCTCCTGCCCGAGACCGACGAGGTCGCGGCGATCAACTACGTCGAGCGCGTTCGGATGGCCTGCGAGCGCTGGCTCGAATCGGGTGCCGTGGCGCTTCACCTCGCGATCGGTTGGGCAAGTCCGACCCAGGTCGGCGAGGTCGACACCGCGATGCGCGTGGCGGAGGAGCGCATGTACGCGGAGCGGCGTCGCGTATCGCGCTCGGACTCTGCGGGGGCCGAGCCGGCCTACTGAACGGCAGCGGCGCCCGCGGGCCCGACCTGCCCGCCTCGCCGCCCCGCCACGTCTGGGGTCGCGGCCGGCTCGCCAGTGCCCGGCGGCCGGTCGCGATCTCCTATCAGACCACCGGCTGGGTCAGCATGATCGGAAGGCCCAGCTTGTTCCCGTACTGGGGCCGGTAGCGATCGACGTTGTACTGGTGCTCGACGTCGACGGTTCGTGCCCCGGGCTCCGGAATGGGACAGTAGCTGTAGCGACCGTCCCGGATGGCCGTCATGAAGCCGGACTTCCCATCCACCACCAGCTCCATCGCCACGTTCGCGAAGGTGATCGCGACCATCTGGTCGAGCGCGTCCGGGTCGCCCGACCGGAGGTCGTACGTCAGCTCGGAGTCAACTGCCTCAATCCCGGTGCGACGCCGGATCTCGTCGGCCAGGAACTCTCCGACGCTCGCCTTGTGGCGGTGGCCGTAGGCATCGGCGTCGCCCACTTCCTTGAGCTCCATCCCCGCGGGCAGCGCGCCCTCCGACGCGATCACGAACGAGTAGCGACTGGGGTTGTTGCGGCGATCCTCGACGAGCACGTCGACGAGATGCTGCAGGTCGAAGCGGTACTCCGGGATCACACAGCGGGCCGAGGTCACGTACGCGGTGTAGAGCGCCGTGAATCCCGCGTTGCGGCCGAAGATCCGGAAGACGCCGATGCGTTCATGGGAGCCGAGGGTCGTTCGCTGGCGCTGGATCGCGTCCTTCGCCCGCGTGATCGCGGTCGAGAAGCCGATGCAGTACTCCGTGCCGCGGACGTCGTTGTCCATCGTCTTGGGGATCGCGATGATCTGGACTCCGGCATCCGCGAGCACCTTGGAATACGACAGCGTGTCGTCGCCGCCGATGGAGATCAACGTGTCGATCCCGAGGCGTTCCAGGTTCTCGAGGACCACCGGGGTGAAGTCGTAGACCCCCTCCGCCGCCTGCATCGCGGCCAGGCGGTCGGGGCCGACGAACTCGGGCAGGTTCCCCGCCCGCATGCGCTTCGGGTTGGTCCGCGACGAGTGGAGTGCCGTCCCGCCGGTCCGGTCGATCGTCCGCGTGTTCGCCCGATCGAGCGGGCGGACGTACTCGGGGTCAAGCTCCGTGCCCGGGCGCATGTGCGTGAGTGCCTCCCACCCGCGGCGCAGGCCGAGCACGTCGTAGCCGAGCTCGGTGGACCGGTAGACGACGCTCTTGATGACCGAGTTGAGACCGGGGACGTCGCCCCCGCCCGTGAGGATGCCGATGCGATGCGAAGTGGACATGGTGGAGCGCGCTCCTGAAGGGTGAGGTGAGTCAGCGCCCCTCATGGTAGCCGGGTCGGACCGTCACTCGCGGGGGCCGGAGGTCACGACTGGGGCGGGGCCCGCTCCCCGGGCAGGCCGGAGTGGCGACGTCGCGACCGGAGCGCGTCAGCCGCGGTGGTGGACCAGCTCCGACTTGTGCCGGTGCTCGGGCAGGCGTGCCTCCCCGTGCCCACCGCCGGAGAAGGTGTGGATCGGCCGCGGCGGCGTCTCGGGGTCGGGCAGGAAGCGCTCCTCGATCTCCACGGGGATCGCCCGCTTGAGAAGGCGCTGGATCGCCCGGAGCAGGTCGACCTCGTCCGGGCAGGCCAGCGAGATGGCGATTCCCGACGCGCCCGCGCGGCCGGTCCGCCCGATGCGGTGGACGTAGTCCTCGGCCTTGACGGGCAGCTCGTAGTTCACGACCACCGGGAGGTCCTCGATGTCGAGCCCGCGAGAGGCCACGTCGGTCGCCACCAGCACGCGGACCTCACCCGCCTTGAAGTCCTGGAGGGCGCGCAGCCGCTCGGCCTGGGTCCGGTCCGAGTGGATCGCGGTCGCGGCCACGCCGTGTCGGTCCAGGTCCGAGGCGAGCCGTCGCGCGGCAACCTTGGTGCGCGTGAAGACAAGAACCTGGCGCAGGTCGTGGGTCCGGACGAGGTGCTCGAGGAGGTCCGCCTTGCGCTCCCGGTCCACCGGGTAAAGCACCTGGCGGACCAGCTGCGGCGGCGCGTTGCGGCGCGCGACTTCCACGGTGGCCGGCTCGGTGAGGAACTCGCGGGCGAGCCGCCGGATCTCGTCGGAGAACGTGGCCGAGAAGAGCAGCGTCTGCTTCCGGTTGGGCATCAGGGCGAGGATCCGGCGGATGTCCGGGATGAACCCCATGTCCAGCATCCGGTCGCCCTCGTCGAGGACGAGGATCTCCACCTGGCCGAGATTCGCCGCGCGCTGGCCGACCAGATCCAGGAGGCGACCCGGTGTCGCGATCAGCAGCTCCACCCCGGAGCGCAGCTCCTTGATCTGCGGGTCGAGGGGGACGCCGCCGTAGACGACGGTGCTGCGAAGCGGCACGTGGCGGCCGTAGGCTTCGGCCATCTCGTTGACCTGGATCGCGAGCTCCCGGGTGGGTGCGAGCACGAGCGCGCGCACGGGGTGGCGCGCGGGAGAGAAGGAGGTGTTCGCGTACGGCTTCAGCCGCTCGAAGATCGGCAGCACGAACGCCGCGGTCTTGCCGGTCCCGGTCTGGGCGGCGCCCATGAGGTCGCGTCCCGCAAGGACGAGCGGGATCGCCTGGGCCTGGATGGGCGTTGGCGTCGTGTAGCCGGAATCGGCCACAGCGCGGAGGAGTTCGGCCGACAGGCCGAGCGATTCGAAACTCACGTCCCTGCAGCATACTGGAACGGACGCCGACACCTCGCGCGAGGGAGGACACATCATGGCCAAGACGAAACCGCAGGGGGAGAAGTCACGCCCGCCGGTTGGCCGCAACCGACGCCCGGAGCGGGATGCGCTGGACATCCCGGCGGCGGCGCTCGACACCGGGCCGGCGTCGGATCCAGAGGCCAAACGCGCCGACGGGCCGTCCCGCAAGCAGTACGAGGCCGAGCTCCGACGCCTGGATGTCGAGCTCGTCAAGTGGGAGGAGTGGATCAAGGCGCGCGGCCTCAAGGTCGTGGTCATCTTCGAGGGCCGCGACGCGGCCGGCAAGGGCGGCGCGATCAAGCGGATCATGGAGCCCCTGAACCCGCGCTTTGCGCGGGTCGCGGCCCTGCCGGCGCCCACCGAGCGTGAGCGAACCCAGTGGTACTTCCAGCGCTACGTCGTCCACCTGCCGGCCGCCGGCGAGATCGTCCTCTTCGACCGCAGCTGGTACAACCGGGCGGGCGTGGAGCGGGTCATGGGCTTCTGTTCCGAGGAGGAGTACCAGGAGTTCCTGCGCTCCTGTCCGGAGTTCGAGCGGATGCTCGTGCGAAGCGGGATCATCCTCATCAAGTACTGGTTCAGCGTCTCCGACGCGGAGCAGGAGCGCCGGTTCCAGGACCGCCTTGACGACCCGACGAAGCGCTGGAAGCTGTCACCCATGGACGTCGAGAGCCGGGCCCGATGGCTCGACTACTCGAAGGCCAAGGACGAGATGTTCGCCCACACAGACTTCAAGCAGGCTCCCTGGTGGGTGGTCCGGAGCGACGACAAGAAGCGCGCCCGGCTCAACGTGATCACCCACCTCCTGAACCAGATCCCCTACGAGGACCTGACGCCGGAGCCGATCGTCCTTCCGCCGCGCCAGAAGGACACGGGGTACGTCCGCCCGCCGATGAGCGACCAGACCTTCATTCCCGAACCGTTCTGAGCACGGCGTCGACCCTGGCTTCCCGGTGGAACCACGCCGCGACGACGACGAGATCCAGCGCTCACCGGCGCTGACGGCCTGTGGCCGGCTTCTCGGCTCGATCGGGCTGCTCATCCTGGTCGTTCTGCTCCCCGCGACGTTCCTTGTGGTTGCCGGAACGCTTGGGCTGATCAGCTCGCCGGGCTGGGCCGGCGACAACACGACGGCGTTCGGGTTCTTCCTCGTGGTCGTGCCGACCGGGATCGCGCTCGCCACGATCCATTTCCTGCTCGGCGGCCTGATCCTGGCCCGACGGTTCTGGTCACTGCTCGTAACCGTGCTGCTGGTCCTGGCCGTGGTCACCCTGTTTCCGCTTGGGTTGCGGATCAGCTGGCCATTCCTCAGCCTGACGGTCCTCTACAGCGCGAGCCTGCTCCTCACCATCGCGCGTCAGTCGGAGTTCGGGTGAGCGGGCGCGGCACTCCGGCGCTCGCCACCCTGGTGGCCGCGGGCGTCGCGCACGTGGTTCACCAATACGAGCCGACCGAACATGCGGCTCGCCACGAGGGGCGGCCGCACTACGGCCTCGACGCCGCGGCCGCGATCGGCGTCGATCCCCGACGCATCTTCAAGACGCTCGTAGCGAGCGTGGACGGCCGGCTCGTCGTCGGTGTCGTGCCGGTCGCCGGCGAGCTTGACCTCAAAGCGGTCGCGGGTGCCGCGGGCGGTCGCCGCGCAGCGCTCGCGGACCCGGCTCTCGCCGAGCGGGCGAGCGGCTCCGTGGTCGGCGGGATCAGCCCCCTGGGGCACCGCCGGCCCATGCCGGTCTACGTGGATTCCAGCGCAGCCGCGTTCCCGACGATCTTCGTGAGCGGCGGGCGACGTGGGTTGCAGGTGGAGCTGGCGCCCGGCGACCTGGTCCGGCTGGCCGGCGCGAAGGTGGCCCCGATCGCGCGATCGCGCTGACCCGCCGTCGAGTCGAGGTGCGGTCGGCCGCGATCGACCCGTGCTGACCCTGCGGTCGGGCCGCGGTGGCCGCCCGCCCGGGTCAGCCGATCGTGACCTGGCCCACGCCGCCGCGGACCGCGATCTCCACGCGGTTCGGGTTCGAGCCGAAATCCGGCGACGCCCAGGCCGACCCGTCCGGGGTCCGAGGGAAGCGTGCCGTGTCGACATCGGTCGTGCCGAGCGCCATGGTGCTCGTGATCCGGGCGGCCACCCCCGGCGGGACCCGGAACCGCAGCTGGGCGGCCCCACCCTCGGCATCCACGCGCGTGACCCCGGTCGCCGGCAGGGTCACCCGCGACTGAGCCGCCCCGGTCCGGAGACGAAGATCCGTGACGCGCAGGCCGCCCAGGTCGAGCTCATTGTCGGATGCTCCGGTCTCCAGCTCCAGCCGGAGCGGAACCTCCGCCGTCAGGCCGACGCGCCACGCGAACGGCGGGCGACCCCAGCTCCAGCTCCATGGGCCGGGGTGGGGCGTTACGAGCCGGACGCGGCCGGGTCCCGCGGGCGTGGCGTCGACCCCGCCTTCGAAGCTCCCGTCGACGAGGCGGCCGCCGGCCGCGGGGCCGACCTGCAACGTCCCCGCGCCGAACGCGATCCGGACCTCCGCGTCCGGGGCTCCGTCGAGCGGCAGGGCCAGAACGTGGGGCGGGCTTCCGGCGCCCGACGGCGCAGCCCCGACCCCGTGGCCGGCCCGGTCACCGGGCGTCCCGGTTGGTGGCCACGCCCCCCGCGACGTCGACCACGAGCGCCGTCGCCAGGGACCCGGGACGAACGCCCCGACGACGATTGCCGCACCGATCCCCATGATCACGATCGGGACGGCGACGTCGGTCGTGGCGCCGAACCGGCTGCCGTCGAGATGCAGCAATCCTTCGAAGAAGAGGAACCCGACCAGGAACAGGACGACGCCCGTGGCGAGCGACGCGAAGCCCCGCCACGCAATGTCGCCGCGCCGCGTCAGCGAGCCGTGGAGGAGCAGCCCCGCACCGACGCCCCCCGGCGCGACGAGCGCCCAGGCGTACGCCCAGCTCGCGTACGTTCCGGTCGCGTCCTGGACCGCGAGCACCGCGCCGACCATCGTCACCATGCCGCCGACCACGGCCATTGCCGATCCTCCCGGCTCCGGGACGAGGAACGCCCCAAAGAGCAGGACCAGGCCGGGCAGGATCACCCAGGCGGGCCACCCGATCTCCAGGCCGGTCTCGCGAACCGCCAGCGCGCCCGCACCCAGCACGATGAGTAGGGCGCCAACCAGCAGACCACCGCGCGAGGTGCCCGATCTCTCCATTCCGTCCTCCTCCAGCCCTTGGCCGTTCCCCGTCCTGCCCACTCACTGCGTGTCGGCGGCGCGGAGCGCCGAGGCGATCTCCAATGCCCATCCCCGGACTCGCGGCAGGTCTCGCCAATCTCCCTCGAGGCCGGCTCGCGCCATGATCGCCATAGCGAAGCTGTCCTGGTGCGGGTCGACCCGCCCGCCGAACATCGCCCGCCCGCGCACCCCGATCTCGTCCGCCAGCCGGTCGACGACCTCGGGCTGGGGCACCGTCTCGGGATGGCGTGTTGATTTGCCGTCGCCGACGGGACCGCTGCTGAACAACCAGACGCGCCGTTCCTCGAGCGCCTGGCGTTCCCTCCGGATCAGCTCGAGCGCGGGGCGTTCCCACTCGGCCATGTAGACGGCGCTGCCGATGATGACCGCCCCATACGGTTCGATCGTTGGAACCTCGCCCGCGGCGAGGAGGTCCACCCCGAACCCGGCTTCACGGAGCGCCGCGGCAATCTCGGCCGCCATCTCCTCGGTGCCGTGATGCCGGCTGGCAAACGCGACGAGGATCGGTCGAGTGAGCATCCAACGCAACCTCCCGACGATGACCCTTGCCGAGGATGGAGTCCTTCAGGCGCCCGGAGAAGAGACCTCCGGCCCACGGAAAGGGGCCGGGCGGCCGAAACGCGACGCAGGGCCGGGGCGGCGTACCATCCCCGGATGACGACCCACCGGCCGACTTCACTTCCCTTCACTGGCGATCCCCAGGCCGACGCGCTCCTGGCGAGCGAGCCGCTGGCCCTCCTCATCGGCTTCGTGCTGGACCAGCAGGTCACCGTCCAGAAGGCATTTGCCGGTCCGGCCGAGTTGCGGCGACGACTCGGCACGCTTGACGCCGCCTCGCTCGCCGCCACGGACCCCGCGGCGTTCGCCGCGACGTTCGCCGAACGCCCGGCTCTCCACCGCTTTCCCGGTGCCATGGCGGCCCGCGTGCAGGAGCTGTGTGCCGTGGTGGCGCGCGACCACGCGGGTGACGCCAGCCGAGTGTGGACCGAGGCTCGCGACGCGGGCGACCTCGAGCGGCGGCTGCGTGCGCTCCCGGGGATCGGCGAGACAAAAGCGCGGACGCTGGTGGCACTCCTCGCGCGGCGCTTCGACGTCAGGCCGTCGGGCTGGGAAGCCCTGGTGCCCGACCACCCGACGCTCGCGGACGTCGACTCGGCGGAGGCGCTCGCCCAGTATCAAGCGCAGAAGCGCGCCGGAAAGGCGAGCCAGAGGGCCGCCGGCCGCCGCTAGCGGGGGCGGGCTCCCTTCCTAGGCGGTTGGGTTCACGACCACGAGGGTCCGTACCAGGTGCTCCAGGGTGGCAGCCGGATCGGACGTCAAGCCGGCATGGACGGCCGACGGCTGGATGACTGTCGATGAGGGCGCCACCAACCAGTGGAATCGCTCCGGCTTCGAAAGCGCGGCGAGGGGACCGGCGTCCGGGGCTCCGGCCGCGATTCGCTTGATCAGGTCCAGGTGCGCGCGGACCTCGTCGACATCACAGCCAGGGTCGAGCGCGCGCAGGCGCCCCTCGTCGAGCTCGATGGCCGCGCCGAGGAACCGGCGCGGACGGCAGAGCAGCACGATCCCGGCGTTCAGGCGCTCGCCGCGTTCGACGCGCGGGACGACGCGGATGACGGCGTAGGCGAACGGTGCGCGCGAGGATTCAGGCTGCGGTTCTGGCACGCTCGGCCTCCTCCACGAATTCCCGCGGTTCCGCCAGTCGCGCCACCAGGTAGGCGACATAGGCCGCCCGGTTCTGGGCCACGGACGTGAAGACGGGGTCGCCCGCCAGCCAGGCGTCTGGCACCGCCGCGACGACCTCCTCGAGGAGTTGCGGCGTCACGAGCGGGGCCAGCCTCGCATCGGCCCCGGGAATCGGCGCGGCGAAGGGAAGGAGCACGTGGTCCGCGATCCAGGGGAACGGGCGTCGCGCCTGGGCGACCGGGTCCTCCCAGCGGTGATGCGCGAAGAGGGCGGCCCCATGGTCGATGCAATACACGCGGCCGTGCCACGTCAGCAGGTTGACGTTGCGCGCCGTGCGGTCAGGGTTCGTGACCAGGGCGTCGAACCAGGCAATCGCAGCGGCCTGGCCAGGGTCCGGCCCCGGCCCGAGCGCGGGCGCGAACGCCAGGGCCCCGGGCAGGAAGTCGACGCCGAGATTCGTGCCCGGTGACCGGTCCAGCAGCTCCTTGACCTCCCAGAGAGGCTCGCCGGCGCCGATCGCCGGGTCGAGCTCCACGAGCACCTGGTCGGGCACGAGCAGGCCGAGCGCCCGCGCAAGCTCCCCGGCGATCACTTCGGCGACCAGCGCCTTCGGACCCTGTCCCGCCCCCCGGAACTTCACCACGTAGAGTCCATCATCGTCCGCCTCGCACAGGCCGGGCAGCGAGCCGCCCTCCCGGAAGGGCGTGACATAGCGGGTCGCGGTCACCGTGCGGAGCATGGACGGCAGTGTACGGGTCGGACGGGGCGACCCACCGGGCACCGCCACCGCGTGCGCCGGCCGGTCGCGCGCGCAAGGGCGTGACCTCGACCCCATGGTGCGCGACGGCTTGCTCGTCGAGCTGGTGCTGCGGGCCCTGCGGGGGCTCCGATCGCCGCGCCGTCCCGGACCTTTGGGTCATACCATCTCTCGATGCGGCGGGAGCACCGTTCGACCATGTCGATGCGCGACCGCCTGCCCGGACCGCTGCGGCTGGTATTCCAGGCGGGACCGCACTTGGCGGACCCTGATCGCCCGCCGGTCGGCGCAGCATCGGTCCCGGTCGTCGAGCTCACCGTCTACGCCGACAATTCGGTGGCCTTCGGCCGCGTGGCGCTCACCGCGCACCGGGTGACCGACCTCATGAACGAGAGCACCCAGTTCGAGTTCATCGACACCTTCCTCCAGAGCCTCGACGACAGTCACGGGCTTCTGGTGAGGACGATCACCGTCGCGCGGGACGAGGTCTTCGCCGTGGCAGTCACCGGTCCACGGGGCGACCCGGCCCGCCGGACGCGGACCCGACCCATCCCGGTCGAGCTGCGCGTCGGTCGCTACGACGTCAGTGGGAACCTTCACATCATGCCCGGCACCGACCCGATCATCGGGTTCCGCCGACGGCCGGTCATGGTTCCGCTCACGGAAGCGACGATCGAGTTCGATGCGGCTGACGGACGGAAGATCGCTCGGTTCGGGACGATTCTCGTGAACCGGGACCGAACGAACTGGATCGGCCCAGCGTCACGATCGGACATCCGGCCGCCGGAACTCGTCCCCGAACGCGACGGCATGGGCCTCGCCAAGGACTTCACCCGCCTGCGCACTGCCAGCAAGGCATAGGTCAGGCCACCTCTCGCCCCACGCCCGTTCCCCGCAGCCAGGGAACCAGGCCGCACGCCGGCCCGTCTTCTCCCGAGAAACCCACCAACCGTTGGTCGGCGCGTCCCGGCCGCACGCTCGGTCCCGGCCTCCCCACGAAAGAGGCTGCACCATGGCACTTCGAACCTTCCTGGCCACGCTCCTTTGCGCGTCGGCCCTCGCCGCATGCTCCGCGACCCAGGCGGCCGAGCCGCTGGGCGCAACCTGCGACCAGTTCAGCCGCACGCCGTCCATCGCGCAGTCAGTCGTCGTCACGTCCGGCACGGACGTCAAGGTCGTGCTCTGCTCGAACCCGTCGACGGGCTTTGGGTGGGAGGACCCGCAGGTCGGTGACACGGGCGTGATCGGGCTCGTCGACCGGGTCTACCAGGGACCCGGGAGCAGCAGCCTCCCGATCGTGGGCGCAGCCGGCGGCGAGGTCGTGACATTCCACGCCCTCGCGGCGGGCACCACGACCATCTCGCTGGGCTACAGCCAGCCCTGGTCGGGCGGTACCAAGGGAGTGTGGGCGTACAGCCTGTCGGTCACCGTCGAGTAGGAGCAACGCCGCGCGGCGACTGAGCCAGCACGTTGTGCGATCGGTGACCTGCCCTCCGACAGCGAGCCGGAGAGCGGGTCATCGCCATCACGAACCGCGCACGCGACTGTGCGAGGATGGATCACGGGCAGGAAGGCAGGCTCGTCCGTCCCGACGGCAGGACCGTCGCCTGGATCGAGTCCGGCGTCGAGAACGGACGGCCGGTGTTCCGCATCCCGGGTACGCCGGGATCGCGGTTCTCGCTGCGTCACGACCAGGGGCCGTGGGTCGAGCGCGGACTGCGGGTGATCACGGTCGAGCGCCCGGGCTTCGGGGCCTCGACCCGGCTCCCGGGCCGCGGTTTCGCCGAGCACGCTGACGACCTCGCCGCGATCCTCGACCACCTCGGCATCGCGAGGCTCCCCGTGTACGGCGGGAGCGGCGCCTCGTCGCGGACCCCGTGCCTCGCGGCAGTCAGCCCTCGCGCGCCTCCACACCGACGCCGATCGGGCATGCGACGCCTGTCCCGTGGTCCGGGCAATACCCATCCGGATTCTTGTCGAGGTACTGCTGGTGATAGTCCTCGGCGAAGTAGAACGGTCCTGCGATGGAGATCTCCGTCGTGATGGGGCCGAATCCTGCAGCGGACAGGCGCTCCTGGTAGGCGTCGCGCGACGCCTCGGCCAGGGCCAGGTCGGTCGGATCGGCGACGAAGATCGCGGATCGATACTGCGTGCCCCGGTCGTTTCCCTGGCGCATCCCCTGGGTCGGGTTATGCGCTTCCCAGAACGCGCGCAGGAGCGATGCGAGCGAGATGCGCTTCGGGTCGTACGCCACGCGCACCACCTCCGCGTGGCCGGTTCGGCCGCTGCAGACCTCGCTGTAGGTCGGGTTTGGCGTGCTGCCGCCGGCATAGCCGACCGCCGTGGTAACGACGCCCGGGATCTTCCAGAGGCCCTTCTCCGCGCCCCAGAAGCAACCCAGCGCGAAGGTGATGGTGCGCGTGCCGGCTGGCCACGGCCCGTCGAGGGGCGTGCCCAGGACGGTGTGGCGCCCCGGAACGAGGATCGGCTCGGGGCGGCCAGGCAGCGCGTCGGTGGGGGAGGGGAGCTGCGACCTGGCCGGGTCGTCGAACAGGAAGTCGAGAATGCCCATGGGGATCTCCGAGATGCGGGAGTCGAGTGGGATGGTACGCCGAGCGGCGTGACGAACTGATGACGGCCGCTGGAGCGGACCGGGCGTCAGTCGCCCAGACAGGTCCCCACGTGTCGGCCCGCGGTGACCCAGGAGTGGTCCGGCGGCACCAGCCTCCGACGTCCGGCGACGTCCTCCAGGGCGACCGGCTCCGTCCCGTCGGCGCGGGCCGCGACCATGACCCCGAACGTGCCCGCCTTGACCAGGTCGGCGGCCGCGCTCCCGAGGCGGGTCGCCAGCAGGCGGTCGACGCCGGAGGGCGTTCCGCCCCGCTGGACGTACCCCAGGATCGTGACCCGCGACTCCAGGCCCGTCAACGCCTCGAGCTCGGCGGCAAGCCGGAGCGTGTTCCCTTCATGCTGCGCATCGAGCGCGGTCCGTTCGTCCTTGATCGCCTGGCGCTCCGGGCCTTTTTCCGCCGCGGCCTTCCGCGACTCCACCGCGCCGTAGATGGCGGCGTCCGCGACGTTGCGGGCACCCTCGGCGACGGCGACGATGCTGAAGTTCGTGCCGCTCTCGCTGCGTTGCCGGATCGCCTCGACGATCTTCTCGACCCGGTAGGGGATCTCGGGGATCAGGATCACGTCGGCGCCGCCGGCGAGACCCGCGCCGAGCGTCAGCCAGCCGGCCCGGTGCCCCATCACCTCCGCGACGATGATCCGGTGATGGCTGTGCGCGGTGCTGTGAAGGCGGTCGATCGCCTCGGTCGCGATCTCCAGGGCGGTCGCGAAGCCGAACGTCGCGTCCGTGAGGACCACGTCGTTGTCGATCGTCTTGGGCAGCGTGACGATGTTGAGGCCGGCCTTCGCAAGACGCAGGGCATTCTTCTGGGTGCCACCGCCGCCAAGGCAGACCAGCGCGTCGAGGCCGGCTTTCCGGTAGTTCTCGACGATGACCGGCGTCATGTCGGTCACCTTCCCGTCGACGAGCATCTTGTGGGGCTTGTCGCGGCTGGTCCCCAGGATTGTCCCGCCGACGGTGAGGATGCCCGACAGGGCGCCCTTGTCCAGGCGGACCATACGGTTCTCGGCCAGCCCGCGGAAGCCGTCCCGGAACCCGACGACCTGCATTCCGTACGTGCGCATGGCAGCCTTGCCGAAGCCGCGGATCGCCGCGTTCAGCCCCGGGCTGTCGCCGCCCGCGGTGAGAATCCCGACGCGCATCGGCCTGGCCACGCCTGGAGATTACTCCTGCGGGATCCGGGCGAGGCGCTCGCCGGGGAGGGCGCGGGGAAGCGCGACGCGCTCGCCGTTGACGCGGCCCGCGTCGCGGGCCCATGGCGGTCGTTCGGCAGGCACCTCGGTGCGCGCACCGCCCGCGTGGTGCGAGCCACCCGTCTGGTGCGAGCTGCTGCGCGGATCGGGGCGACGCGCCGCCGGACGCACCGATCCGAAATGGCCGCCCACTGCGGCCCGGGCCGGCATGGGCCGGCCGATCGACATCCGGGCAGGCGCCGCAGCGGGCGAATGCGCTGTTCCAGGAAACGCTCCGGCAGCGTGCCGGCTCGACGCCGTGCGAGCCGGTGCCGGTCGTCCCGCCGGCCGGGCCGCGCGGGAGCCGTTGCCGTGGCCGGGCTCGCCGGAGCGCAGGCGGATCGGCTCCGGGCGGATCGTGAGATCCGGCGTGAAGCCGGGGATCTCCTGCGTCTCGACCCGGCGCCCCAGCATGCCCTCGATGTCGCGCAGGAGCTTGGCCTCATCGACGCAGACCAGCGAGAGCGCGATCCCGTCGACGCCGGCGCGCCCGGTGCGGCCGATCCGGTGGACGTAGTCCTCGGGGACCATCGGGAGCTCGTAGTTCACGACGTGCGGGAGCGCCTCGATGTCGAGCCCCCGCGCCGCGATGTCGGTCGCGACGAGGATGTCCACCCGGCCGGCCTTGAAGTCGTTGAGGGCGCGAACGCGCTGCGGCTGACTCTTGTTGCCGTGGATCGCGGCCGCGGCGATCCCGTCGCGGACCAGCTGCTCGGACAGTCGGCTCGCGCCGTGCTTGGTCCGCGTGAAGACCAGCGCCTGGCGGATCGCGCCGGTCCGAATCAGCCGGCTCAGCAGCTCCCGCTTCCGCTCGCGATCCACGGGGTGGACCACCTGGCGGACGAGCTCTGCCGGCGTGTTGCGTCGCGCGACCTCCACGGTGGCGGGCCGGTCCAGGAAGCCGTCGGCCAGGCGCCGGATCTCGTCGGAGAACGTGGCCGAGAAGAGGAGGTTCTGGCGCCTGGATGGGAGGAGCGCGAGGATCTTCCGGATGTCCCGAATGAAACCCATGTCGAGCATCCTGTCCGCTTCGTCCAGGACGAGGATCTCCACGCGCGACAGGTCGATGGTGTGCTGACCGACGTGGTCCAGGAGGCGGCCCGGGGTGGCCACCACGATCTCCGGGCCGGCGCGCAAGGCGCGGACCTGGGGGTCGAAACCGACGCCGCCGTAGATGGTGGTGGAGCGGAACCGGTGACGGGCACCGTACGTCCGGACGCTCTCCTCCACCTGTAGGGCCAGCTCCCGGGTCGGGACGACCACCAGCACGCGAATCGGTGCCCGGCGGTCGCTCGTTGGGGTGGTGGTCCCGAGACGCTGAAGGATCGGGAGGACGAATGCTGCCGTCTTGCCGGTGCCCGTCTGGGCGCCCGCGAGCACGTCGCGCCCGGCCAGGACGAGCGGGATCGCCGCCGCCTGGACCGGCGTGGGCTCCGTGTAGCCCTGGTCCGCGACCGCGCGGAGGAGCTCGGGCGTCAGCCCGAGTTGATCGAATGACATGGAAATGACGCTCCTGGCGAGGCCCTCCCGCGCGGTGGCGGGGCCCGGTCAGGGCGCTGGATGGATCGGGATCGCGGCTGGGAAACCGTGGCGCTGACCGGAGCGCCTATCGAACACGTACCGGGGCAGCATAGCCGGAATCGTCGGATGACCCCGCGCGGGATGCCGGCACGCCGGACGCGCAGAGGCCGGGCCTCGCGGTCCGGCCTCCCCGGGAAGCAGGGAAGCGGCTCAGCTGCAGCCGCTTGTGCTGCCGCAGTTGAGGCACTTGTAGCAGCTGCCGTTGCGGACCATGATCGAGCCGCAGTCGGCGCAGGACGGTGCGTCCTCCTGGATCTTGAAGGCGGTCCGGTCCAGGCCGAGCGAGGCCGCGAGCGCACTCACGGCATCGGCTTTGCCGTTCCCGTTCGTGTGGCCGTTCCCGTTCGTGTGGCCGTTTCGCACGACCCGGGCCATCGGCATGTCGTCCCCGCCCGCGCCGGCCGGCGGATCCGCCGGGGATGGAGGGACGGCCGTCGCGGTGGCAGTTGCCGTCGTGGCGGGCGGCTGCGTCGCCTCGTCGATCGCCGACGGTCCCTCTTCGGCCTGCGGGGCAAGGGCCCCGCCGAAGGCGAACGGAGCCGCCCCGGCGACGGCTCCGCGTTCCTGGAGCCCCAGAGCGGCCTTGTCGTCGCCGACGAGGAACCGGCTGCCCAGCCAGCGGAAGATGTAGTCGATCACGGACTTCGCGATCGGGATCTCCGGGTTGCCGGTGAACCCGGATGGCTCGAACCGGACGTGGGCGAACTTGTTGACCAGGTCGCGGAGCGGCACGCCGTACTGGAGCGAAAGGCTGATCGCGGTCGCGAAGGTGTCCATCAGGCCCGACACGGTGGAGCCTTCCTTGGCCATCTTCAGGAAGATCTCGCCGGGCTGGCCGTCCGGGTACAGGCCGACCGTGATGTAACCCTCGTGGCCGGTGATGTCGAACTTGTGGGTGAGTGCCGTCCGCTCGGCCGGGAGCCGCCTCCGATGGGGCTTGATCGCCTCGGCCTGGGCAGCGGCGAGCTTGCGGCGGAGCTCCTCGATGACCTCGGAGCCAGCGTTCGTCTCGTCGTCGCTCTTGAGCTTGCTGGTGCTGAGCGGCTGGCTCCGCTTGCTGTTGTCACGGTAGATCGCGATCGCCTTGAGGCCCCGCTTCCAGCCCTCGAGGTAGATCTCCTCGATCTCCTCGACGGTGGCCGCCTCGGGCATGTTGACGGTCTTGCTGATCGCGCCCGAGAGGAACGGCTGGACCGCGGCCATCATCCGGACGTGGCCCATCGGGAGGATGCTGCGCGTGCCGTTGCGCGGCTTGAAGGCGCAGTCGAAGACGGTCAGGTGCTCAGGCTTCAGGCCCGGAGCTCCCTCGATCGTCTCGCGCTCGTCGACGAAGGCGACGATCTCCTCCACCTGGTCCGGCGTGTAGCCGAGCTTGCGGAGGGCGCCGGGCACCGTCTGGTTGACGATCTTGAGGTAGCCCTCGCCGACCAGCTTCTTGTACTTGATGAGCGCGATGTCCGGCTCGATGCCGGTGGTGTCGCAGTCCATCATGAAGGCGATGGTGCCGGTTGGAGCGAGCAGGGTTGTCTGCGCGTTCCGGTAGCCATGCCGGTCGCCGAGCTCATATGCCTCGTCCCAGAGCGACCGCGCGGTGGCACCCAGGCCGGCCGGGACGCCTTCGGCGGGAATCCGGTGGGCCGCGTCACGGTGCGCGCCGATCACGCTCATGAACGGCTCGCGGTTCTTCTCGAACTCGATGAACGGGCCGCCGTGATCGCGGGCGATGACGGCGCTCTGGCGGTAGGCCTCCGCGGTCATGACGGAGGTGATCGCGCCGGCGTACGCCTGGCCGGAGGGTGAGTCGTAGGCCAGGCCGCGGCTCATGAGGAGCGCGCCCAGGTTTGCGTAGCCCAGGCCGAGCGGCCGGAAGCGGTGGCTGTTCTCCTCGATCTTCGGCGTCGGGTAGCTCGCGTTGTCGACGAGGATCTCCTGGGCCGTGATCGTCAGGCGGCAACCGTAGCGGAACGCGTCGACGTCGAGCTCGCCGTCTTCGCCGACGAAGGTCATCAGGTTGAGCGACGCAAGGTTGCAGCTCGTGTCGTTCAGGAACGAGAACTCGCTGCAGGGGTTGGTGGCGTACTGGCGGTCCGTGTTCGAAACAGGGTTCCAGGCGTTGATGGTGGTGTCGTACTGGATGCCCGGATCCCCACAGACATGGGCCGCCTCCGCCATCCGCCGGAAGATGTCGCGCGCCTTGTGGGTGCCCATCGGGGCTCCGCCCACCACTGCGTGCGTGGTCCAGTCCGCGTCTGCCTCCACGGCGCGCATGAACTCGTCCGTCACCCGGACCGAGTGGTTCGCGTTCTGGAACGAGACGCTCCCGTACGCTTCCCCCGTGAAGGACGGGTCGTAGCCCTGCTCGATGAGCGCCCAGGCCTTCCGCTCCTCCAGCTTCTTGCTGTCGATGAAGTCGAGGATGTCCGGGTGACCGACGTCCAGGATCACCATCTTGGCCGCGCGACGGGTCTTGCCGCCCGACTTGACGACCCCCGCGAACGCGTCGTAGCCGCGCATGAACGAGACCGGGCCGCTGGCCGTCCCGCCGCCGGCCATCTTCTCGCGCGACGAGCGGATGGTGGACAGGTTGCTGCCGGCCCCGGAGCCGAACTTGAAGAGCATCGCCTCGGTCTTGGCCAGGTCCATGATGCTGGTCATCGAATCCTGGACCGAGTTGATGAAGCAGGCCGAGCACTGCGGATTGGCTTCGATCCCCACGTTGAACCAGACGGGCGAGTTGAAGCTCATCTTCTGGTGAACCAGGAGATGCGTCAGCTCGGCGCTGAACGTGGCGAGATCCTGGTCCGTGGCGAAGTAGTGCTGTGTCTCCGCCCAGGCGGTGATGGAGAGCACGACGCGGTCGATCAGCTGGCGGACGGACGTCTCCCGCTCCGGCGTGCCGAGGTGTCCGCGGAAGTACTTGCTGACGACGACGTTCGTGGCCATCTGGCTCCAGAACGCCGGGACCTCCACGTCCTTCTGCTCGAAGACGAGCTTGCCCGATTCGGTGCCGATGGCGGCCGTGCGGACCTCCCAGGCGATCTCGTCGTAGGGGTGCACGCCGGGCCGGGTCCAGCGGCGCTCGAAGGTGAGCCCGCGGACGCCGTCGCCGGCAAAGCGGAGCGCGTCCATGGCCGCCCGCGCCGCGCGGTCCGCATCGTCCCGCAGCGCCTGCGCCGCGTCGAACGCGATCGAAGCGCGGTCTGCGACCGCCGCGCTGCCGGCCGCTGGCAAGCGGTTGCCGCCCGATACCGCGGAGCCGGGCCCGCTGGTGGTGGCCTTGCGACCCTTCCGCGGGGTGCCACGCTGTGCCATCACCGGGACAACGTCATGTGCGGCTCGTGCCATCTCAGCCCTGCTCCCTCACCGAACCGGCGGTCCCCCCGCCGTATCTCCTGCCGGCGGTCTGGCCGGCCTTCACCGTAGCTGCGACGGCCCCGGCGTGGCATGCCGAGCGACCGATCGTCTCGCCGCCGCGGGCCCGGTCCGGGCCACTCGGGGGATCCTCGAGCGGCCTCACCCGGCGGCGAGCGGTCCGCTGATCGTACGTCGGCGGCTATCCGCCGTCAATGCCGAAACCACAACATCTTGTGGTATGGGGCGACCTCGGACCACAGCATGTTGCGTTTCGTCAGGAAGTCCACCACCGACCGAGCGGCACGCTGCACGGCCCAGGGGCTGCACCTCCGGCGCTCCGTCGACCGGCCGTAGCGGCCCATCCGTGCGGGCACGGCGCACCGTGCAACGGCGCTGATCAGAACACCCGTTCGAACCCCGGGCAGGTCACTCAGAGGCGGGCCAGGATCTCGCGGCGCTTCGCGGCGTACTCATCCTGGGCGATCAGGCCGGCTGCCCGGAGGTTCTCGAGCTCCAGGAGGCTGGCCCCGATGGCCGATGACCCCGTGGCGGCGGGAGCCGCCGTCGGACCGGCCGACCTGGACGACCCGACGGGGGCCGGCGACGGCAGCGCCGGTCCCGGGGCGAGCCCCAGCTCGGCCAGGTAGGCCGGCAGGCCAATCTCCATCCAGCGCCGCTCCCCGGCGGCCACCGTGAGGACACCGAGCCAGCGCGAGAAATCCTCGAAGTGGGCAGGGCGAGCTCGTGACGCGAGCAAGCCCCGGCGGTTTGCGACGCTCAACTGCCGGTGGTTCCGGACGCCCACCGCATCAGGCGGTGCGCCGGCGGGCCCGGTGCCGGTGGACGCTGCGTAGTAGATGGTGGCGTCCCCGTGCCCCGCGGCCGCGCCCAGGATCAACGGGAGCGGGATCTCCGCAAGGAGCGCACCCGAGGGCCGCGCCTGGGCGATCAGGCAATCGTCTCGGAGGGAGAGGACGCCGTTGGTGGTGTCGGGCACGCCGTCGCCGGCGATCCGGTAGGCCAGGGCATCCGCAAGGTGCGCCACCGCGCCTTCGAGGGTGGCATCGGCGACACCACCTCCGATCAGGTTGACCTTCATCGTGTAGCGCAACGTGAGGTTGCGCGCCATACGCTGAGTTTCGGGGGACTCCAGCAGCCGGACCGCCCCGATCGGGCCCGCGGCCGCATCGTCGAGCCGTGATGCGCGCGCCGTACCGCAGGCGGGGCAGCGGTCGAGGAGCGGATGGACGGATGCCCCGCACTCGGGGCACTGGAGGTCGTCGAGCGTGAGCCACATGGCCACAGGGTAGCGCGGTGAGCCCGCACCTGATGGCCGGCGGGGGTCGGGCCGTAGCCCGGCGCCGATCGAGGCGGTCGAGATCAGCCGGGGCCGGTCAGCTCAGGCCGCTGTAGGAGTGGAGGCCGCTGAACCAGAGGTTCCCGAAGAGGGTGAAGAGGACCATCCCGAAACCGACGACCAGGACGATCGCGGCCGGCCGGCCGCGCCAGCCCTTCTGGTTGCGAAGGTGGAGGTACACCGCGTAGGCCAGCCAGGTCACGAGCGCGCTGGTCTCCTTGGGATCCCATCCCCAGTAGCTGCTCCAGGCGATGGACGCCCACCAGCTGCCGAGCACGATCATCGTGGCGAAGACGGGGAAGCCGATGATCACGGCCCGGTAGGCGACTGCGTCCAGGACCTCGCGCGGGGGGAGCCAGCCGAAACGGTCGACGGTGCGGCCATCGGCCAGCCGCTTCTCCTGGACCAGGTAGCCGACCCCGGCCGCGAAGCTCATCGCGAAGATGCCGTAGCTGAGCATCGCGAAGCCGACGTGGATGGTCAGGAGCGGCGGGTTCTGGAGCGCCGGAACGAGGGCCTCGATGGCGTTCGGCAGCGTCCAGCTGTACAGGAAGAGCATCAACGCCAGCCCGAGCGGGAGGAAGCCCAGCGCGCGCACCGGGTAGCGTCGCTGGAGGAAGAGGTACCCGCCGACGATCGCGGCCGTGAACGCGACGCTGAACTCGTAGAGGTTGCCCCACGGCCCGCGTCCCACCACGATCCCGCGCAGCAGGAGTGCGCCGAACAGGAGCGCGAAGGCGGCCCAGGCGAGACCGATCGCGAACGGGCCGGCGGCGCTGACCGGCGCGCCCTCGCCGTCGCCCCGCTCGACGCCCTCGACGAAGCTGCCGCCGACGACGCCGGCGAACGCCGGCGCGCGGCGAGGTGCCAGCGCGATCACGAGCCCGCGCCCGCTCGCGAGCAGGACCGTGTGTGCGACGTGCGCCGCGAAGGCGCCGACCAGGACGATCCCGGCGACGACGTAGAGGTAGTACGAGCCGGTCGCCATGTCAGGCGATCGCCGCGCCACCAGGCGGCGGGCCTGCCGGTCGCGCGATCTCGATGCCGCGCCGCACGGTGAGGACAAGGCCGCAGTTGCCGCACGTCTGGATCTGGGCCGGCCGCTCCACGTGGCACATCGGGCAGATCACGGCGAGGTCCTCGCCGTCATCCGTGCGCGCGGTCCCGAATGGGTAGACGAGGCCGGTCCGCAGGCTGAACGGTGCCCCGACCGGCGGCGCGGGCCGCCCATCCGCGTCGAGCGGCATGGCTCGTGCCCCCTCGACGCGGCGGACCTTCGCGCGCGGCTTGAGCACGCCGAAGATGACCCAGCGGCCGAACAGGGCGAGCAGGAGCAGACCGACCAGCGGTGCGATCGCGAGCGGGATCAGGGCAACGAGCGCGCCCCAGTCGGGACTCACGACCTTCGAGACGAGGTCGAGCAGACCGCTCCACGCCTTCTGGATGCTGGTCGCGAGGTCTCCGCTCACGGGCGGCATTCTAGCCGGATGTCGCCGAGGGACGCCTCCGCCGGGTTGGAGCGGGACCGACGCGGGCAGTCCGGCCCGACTGCGGACGGGTCAGCCCGCCGGATGGCCGCGCTTCGGATTGCCGGTCTTCTTGGTTGCCCCGCGCCCGGGGCGCCAGCCCGGCCGCGGCGGGCCCTCGTCCCCCGTGGTCTCGGCGGGTGCATGGGCCGGCGGCCGGGGGCGCCCCGCGGCCGGCGTCTCCAGGCGTTGCCGTGCGAGACGATCGGCCATCCAGCCGGTCCGTACCGTCCGGGCGCCGAAGCGGCGCAACGATGTCGCCAGCTCGTTGTCGTCCGTCACGACAAGGGTCGTCGTCGGGTCCATCCCGGCGAGATCGACGAGGAGCGCATCGGCGGGTCGCCGCCCGGCATAGCGCACCTCGATCCCGGATGTCAGGCGGCGGTCGATCGCACCGGGCGCGGGCGTCCCGTCGAGCACCACGGTCGCCTGCACGCCGGCGGGCACGAGCGCGCGGAGCCGGCCGACCACGGCCGCGGGCGGGAGTGGGCCGTCCGCGCGGCCGAGGGCGTAGAGGAGGTTCGTGCCATCCACCAGGAGGCGGCTGACTCCAGCGAGCGGGTCGGGCGTGCGCGGCATCGAACGCATGGTACGTCGCGGATCAGCCAGGGGCAGACCCGCGGGTCGGCCAGGAGCAGCCCGTGCGTGGGCCCTGGCAAAGGTCGCGCCGCGAACCCGCTACCCTTGGCCCTGATGCTCCTGCTCGTCGATCTCGATGGTGTCGTGTATCTCGGCGCGGCGCCGATCCCCGGAGTCGCGGGGGTTCTGGCCGCTCGCGCGGCGGCCGGTGACTCCGTGGTCTACGTGACGAACAACTCCATGCACTACCGGGCCGACTACGTGACGCGTCTCGATGCGATGGGCGCTCCCGTGACGGCGGATCGCGTGGTCAGCTCGGCACGGGCGACCGCGCTCTACCTGGCTGGCCTGGACGGCGTGCGGCGGGTGCTCGTCGTGGGCGCCGGCGGCCTCGAGCGCGAATGCCGAGACGTGGGTCTGGACGTCGTGGCGGCGGCCCACGCCGCCGCGCTCCATGCGCGTGACGGGATGAACGGGTGGGAGGCCGCCGGCGCACCGGACGCGGTTGTCGTGGGACTGGACCAGCAGTTCACCTACCAGAAGCTGACCGTCGCGGTGGACTGCGTCCGGCACGGCGCGCGCTTCATTGCCACCAACCGTGACCCGGTCTATCCGACGGAGCGGGGCGCGCGTCCTGGCGCCGGCAGCATCGTCGCCGCGGTGGAGGCGGGCGCCGAGGTCGTTCCGGTGTCGATCGGCAAGCCCGCCCCGCTGCTCCTGGAGATGGCGGCCCGGGCGGCGGGCATCGCGCTCGGCGACTCGGTCATGATCGGCGACGGCATCTCGACCGACCTCGCGGCCGCCGTGGCCCTTGGGGTCCCGTGCATCCTGATGCTCACGGGCGTCTCGACTGAGGCGGACGTGGACGCGCTCCCGGCCCGAGGGCGGCCGGTCGCGCTGGCGCGCGACGCGGAGGCCCTTGCCGCCGCGCTCGAGACGGTCCGTTCGACCGCGGCCACCTCGGTCGCAGGTCGTCCGCCCGCGGCCGGCCAGGCCGCCGGCTGAGGAGATCAGGGAACGCCGTGGTCGACTATCCGCCCGAATCGCCGCGCCGAACTCGTCCGGGATCGAGCGCGTCGGCCCGGCCGCCGTCCAGACGAGGAGCTCCAGCATGACGACCGTTCTTGTCACGGGGGCATCCGGCTTCGTTGGCAGCCACCTGCTCCGGGAGCTCGTCGGGGCGGGTCACCAGGCCGTCGCGCTGGTACGCTCCAAGCGTGCCGGCGAGCGGGTCATGCGAGGGATCCCGGCTGCCTATGCCGCGAACGTGGAGCTTCGAACCGGCGACGTCGACCGACCCGCCACGCTGCCCGCGGCATTCGCCGGTGTCGATGCGGTGGTCCATCTCGCCGCGATCCCGCGCGATTGGAACGGCGGCCGGAAGCTCCTGGCGGTCAACCTCGGCGGGACCCGCAACGTGATCACCGCCATGGAGGCGTCCGGCGTCCGGCGCCTCGTCCATCTCGGGGCGCTCGGCGTGGAGGATCGGGAGGACCTGCACTACGCGAGGTCCAAGGCGCGCGCCGAGCGGGCGGTGATGGAGAGCGGGCTCGACTGGACGATCCTCAAGCCGTCGCTGCTGTTCGGTCCGGGTGACGGCTTCTTCAACATCGTCGCCGGCCTCGTCCGGATCTCGCCCGGAATCGTTCCCGTCCCCGGCGACGGGAAGAGCCGTTTCCAGCCCCTCCACGTCGCCGACCTGGCGCTCTGCCTGCGGCTCTGCCTGGAACGGCCCGAGACGATCGGGCACGCGTTCGAGCTGGGCGGGCCCCGGATCTGGACGTACCGCGAGATCACGGCCGAGGTCTGCCGAGCAACCGGCCACCGCCGCCTCATCGTCGGCATGCCGATCCCGCTCATCTCGCTCGTGGCCGGCGCGGCCGAGGTCGCCCATCTCCCGTTCCCGGTCGCCACGGACCAGCTTCGCCAGCTCACCCTCGACAACGTCGGGCCGCTCGACGGCGTGCACGCGGCATTCGGGTTCGTTCCGCGCAGAATGGAGGGCGAGCTCCTGTACCTGCGCCGTCGGAAGGCGCAGCAGGGCCCGACGCCTGCCCCATGACCGCGCACCATCGTGCCTGATCGGGAGGACCGTTGCTCCGTCGATCGCTCGCCACGCTCGGCTGGCTCGTCGCCGCAGTCGTCATCGCGCTCGGATCAGCCGGCATCGCCGGCGGCCTTGACCACCCGCCCGCGTCGGGGGGCCGGCCCGAGCTGACCTACGGAGCCGACCGGCAGGTCGCGCCGATCCTGGACGCCTCGACTGCCGACCTCCGGGCGCTTTCCGACCAGGTGGACGTGCTGGCCGGGGAGGGGCGGCAGGCGCTCTCCGCGCTCGTCTCGGGCGACACGTCCAGCCTGCAGGCGGCCATCGGCGCCGGCGAGGCGCAGGTCGGCGTGATCTCGACCTCCGCGAGCGCGCTTCGCGCCCGGCTCGCCGCGCTCCCGCCGATCGACCCTGCCGCGGCTGCCCGGTTCGGGCCGTCGACGCTCAATCGCTACGCCACGCTCGTTGCCGCGCTGCCCGCCGTCGACACCCTCGGTGACGAGTGGACGCGCCTTGCCGCCGGGTCCGTCCCCGCTGTCGAGCTGACCAAGTACCTCGCCGCGCACGACCGAATCGCCGGCGAGGCCGTGCAGCAGGGCGCCGCCGGGAAGTACGCAGACGCGATCCGGACTCTCGCCAGGGCCACCGCGGAGCTGGCGGCCGCCCGCATCGTGCGGGACGAGCTGGCAACACGGACGGACACGAGCACGCTGGACACGTGGATCAACCGGAACGCGGCGTACGACGCGGCGGCGGCGGACCTCTGGGCGGCAATCGTCGCGTCGCCGACCCGGGTCACCGCCGCCGCCCGGGCGGCGGCCGCCCGCGAGGAGGCGGCCCGCGCCCAGCTGCCGACCAACACGAGCGCCCTCGTGGTGATCCTGGGCGCCGTCGCCCAGGGCGGACTCAACCAGGCCGTCATCGCGATCGAGCAGGCGCGCGGTCGGCTGCTGGATGCGCTTGCCGCGGCGGCGGCCCAGGCCTCCCCGGCCGCCTCGCCCGCGCTAGACTGAGGATGATCCCTGACGCCGCGGCGTCGATCCATTCATGCCCGCAGGAGGCCCTGCCCGATGCAGCTCCGTGTCCTTTCCGACGAGCCCTGGGCTGTCCCGGCCGACGTGCTCGTTCTCCCGTTCGTGGGCGAGCCAGTCTTCGACGGCGTGCTTGGCGAGATCGATCGCCGCACGGGCGGTGAGCTGCACGTGCTGGCCGGCTTTCGGGAGCTCCGTTCGGAGCGATACGCGACCGTCCTGGCGGCCGCCGGCCAGCTTCCGGTCGAGCGCCTGCTGGCGATCGCGGCCGGTCCGGCGGCAGGCCTGGATCGCGAGACCGCGGTTCGCCTGGGCGCCGCGATCCAGCGTCGTCTCGCCGGGAGGACCGTGCGGCGCCTGGCAATCTGGCTCGCTCCGCTCGCGGGATGCCTGGATGGCGGGGAAGAGGCGGCGGCCGAGCTCGTGGCGCGCGGGGTCGTTGAGGGCAGCTTCGACCCGGCGTCGCTCTATGGGACGGGTGCTGACGCGGCATCTGCGCTGCCGCCGGTGCTCGATGAGCTGATCCTCGTCCTTCCGGGCACGAGGGGTGTCGCTGCCGCGATGCGGGCCGCTGAGCGTGGCGTCGTGATCGGCGAGGGCAGCAACCTCACCCGCCGCCTTGCCAACCGGTCCGCGAATGACGTCAGCCCGCAGGTCCTCGCCGATGAGGCGCGCGCCCTCGCCGAGGCGAACGGGCTGTGGGTGGACGTGCTCGACGAGAAGCGAGCGGCCGAGCTCGGGATGGGGATGTTCCTGGCGGTCGGGCAGGGGAGCGCGAATCCGTCCCGCATGATCGTCCTCCGGTCCGGCAAGGAGCGCGAGACGGACGCGGCCGGCCGGCGGCTCGCGCTGGTGGGCAAGGGCGTCTGCTTCGATTCCGGCGGGATCAGCATCAAGGCCGCCGAGAAGATGGACGAGATGAAGACCGACAAGACCGGGGCGTGCACGGTCATCTCGGCAATCGTGACCGCTGCCCGGCTGGCTCCGGGCATCCCGCTCCTGGCCATTGCACCGGCGGTCGAGAACATGCCCGGGCCGGGCGCCTCGCGCCCGGGTGACGTGGTCCGCGCGATGAACGGGAAGGCGGTCGACATCATCAACACGGACGCGGAGGGCCGGCTCATCCTGGGCGACGCGATGACGTACGCGGAGCACCTTGGAGCGACCCACGTGGTGGATATCGCCACGCTCACCGGCGCCGTCGCACGCGCGTTCGGGCACCTGGTCACGGGCGCATTCGGCGACCCGCAGGCCTGGTACGACCAGGTCGCGGCCGCGGCGCGCAGGGCGGGTGAGCGCTTCTGGCAGCTGCCCCTGGTCGAGGGGTACTGGCCCGAGATGAAGAGCATGACCGCCGACATGGTGAACACCAGCTCGCCGGAGGCCGGGCTCATCAAGAGCGCGCTCTTCCTTCGCCAGTTCGTGACCGTGCCCTGGGTCCACGTGGACATTGCCGGGTCGGCGTACTACCGGAAGCCAACCGCGTGGGCACCTCATGGCGCGACCGGCGTCGCGACCGCGACCCTCGTCGAGCTGGCGCTCGCCGGCGCCAGCTGAGGGGGGAGATGACGGCAGCGCGGCCCGAACCGCGGTGACGTCCGTGGGCACCCGCCGGGCGACGTCGCGGTGACGTCGTTCCTGATCGCCGGCTTCGGCGTGGACAAGCAGGCGCTGGCGGTCGTTCTCGGGTGTGTGGGGGCCGCCTGGGGCCTGCTGGCTGACCGGATCGGGGCGCGCTGGCCGGCCCACGACGACGGGAGGGTACGGGGCCTCGACTGGCGGACCCTCGTAGTCGCGCTCCTCGGGGGGGCGGCGCTCGCCGCGCTTCCGCTTCGGCTGGAGGACACCGGGCAGGTGCTGCTCTTCGGCGGCTACTTCCTGGCCCTCACGCTCCTGCTGGCGACCGACCTGGACCAGCGCCTGCTGCCGGACGTGGTGACGCTGCCGTTGATCGCGGCCACCCTGATCCTGGCGGTCGGCGGCTGGAACCCACTCGTGGCCGGGCAGCTCGGCTGGGCGGTGCTTGCCGCGCTCGCGATCCCGGGCTTCCTGTTCGCGGTCTCGATCCCCTTCGGGTCGGGAGCGATCGGCATGGGGGATCTCAAGCTGCTCGTCTCCGTCGGCCTCCTGACCGGGCCTGCGCGATCCGTCAGCGGGCTCGTCGTCGGCGCCCTCGCCGCCGGGGTGGTGATCGGCGTTCTCCTTGTCCTGCGCCGGGTCACGCTCCGGACCTACATTCCGTTCGGGCCATTCCTGATCGTCGGGGCCTTCTGGGCCGTGCTTGTCCGATTCTGACCAGGCCGTGCTCTCGGTTCCCGTGCCCCGGACCAATGGCGGCTGGCGCGGTGGCGCGAGGGGAGTAGTATCTGAGCGCCGGGTCGTCCCTGAGGTTGTGCCCGCTTCGGACGGCGACATCACCGGCGGGTCCGCAACCCGCCACGGCGTGCTGTTTGGCCCGCCACACGGAGCAACCCGCGCGAAGATGCCGACGCCACTTTGATGCGACGCAATCGCGACCGCTTCCGCTTCGCCGCGGACGCGACCGACCCTCGCCAGCACCAACCCTTGCCGGCGCGTGCCGCCGGCTGGAGCCCCCGTCACGGACCCGCGGCAGTCCTCCGGGCTGTCATGCGGGCGCGACCCCGGGTCGCCTGGCGCCTGCTCGCCGTCCTGCTCGTGGTTCCCCTCGTCATCGGCGTGGCAGCGCCCGCGCGTGTCAGTGGCGACGAGCTCGCCAACGCCCGCGCGCAGCAGAAGGCTCTCCAGCAGAAGATCGCCGACCAGAAGGCCGAGGTTGCCCACCTGAAAGCGCTGCAGACGGGCCTCGCATCGGACATGACGGCGACGACACGGGCGCTCAACGGGGTCAACGCGAACCTTGACCAGACGAAGCAACAGATCGCGGGCCTGACCACGAAGCTGACGGCCGTCCGGGCGGTGTACGCGGACCTCGTGCAGCAGGTGAACCTGCTGAATCTCCAGGTGGCCACGCTCGGCCAGGAACAGGCCGCGAAGGCCCAGGAGCTCGCGGATCGAAAGTCGATGCTGGCTGCCCGCGTTCGCGAGGCGTACGTGACGGACCGGACGCCGCTCATCCAGCAGCTGCTCGCGGCGGGCTCGATCGCCGACGTCCTTCAGGATGTCGGTTCGTACCTGGACCTCGGCGCGCAGGACGAGGCGATCGCGACGCAGATCATGGCGGACCAGCAGACTCTGGATGCCCTGACTGCCACAACCGTCCAGACGCGGGCCGCCAAGGAGGACCTCCAGCAGCAGACGCTCGCCCAGAAGCAGCAGCTCGACAGCCAGGTGGCGTCCCTCCAGGCGGCCAAGAAGCGTCTCGCGGCCCTCCAGGCGGAGACGAGCCACCAGCTCGCGATCCAGCGCGCCGGGTGGGCCAAGGTCGCGCAGAACGCGGCCGCGGTCCAGGCGGCGCTGGCCGCCGAGGCGAAGTCCCAGCGCGAGCTCGCGGCGCGGATCGCGACGCTGCTGGAGCGTCAGCGCCAGTTCGGTAACATCCCTTCGGTCTTCAACGGGACCCTGTCGTGGCCGATCAGCGGCGTGATCACCCAGGAGTTCGGGTGCACGGGATTCCCGTCGGAGCCGCCGCTCGGCAACTGCTCCCACTTCCACCAGGGCATCGACATCGCCGCGCCGATGTACACCCCCATCCATGCCGCCGGCGATGGGGTCGTGCTGTTCGCAGGTCCGAACCCGTACGACCCCTATCCGAAGGCCTGGATCGTGATCATCGCCCACAGCGACAACCTGGTCACCTGGTACGCCCACGTGGACAACGCGGCCCACCCGCCGGCGGTGTCGGCCGGGCAGCACGTGACCAAGGGCCAGGTCATCGCCTACGTCGGGATGACGGGCAACACAACCGGACCGCACCTCCACTGGGCGATCGAGTACAACAACCAGTTCGTGAATCCGCGCCTGTTCGTGTGAGTCCGGCGCGCTCCCGGCAACGGCCCTGGGCCGCGCCCTGGCCCCGGGCTGGGTCCCGAACGCACCGTGCTACGATCCCCTGGCGCGCATGCCCGGCCCCCTCCCCATCGTGACGAGGATGAGTGCATGAACCCGACCCTCGCGGTGATCCTCGCCGGCGGCGAGGGTGCACGCCTGTCGATCCTCTCCGAGAAGCGGGCAAAGCCCGCGGTCCCGTTCGGTGGGAAGTATCGGATCATCGACTTCGCGCTGAGCAACTGCGTCAACTCCACCATCGACAACGTGGTGGTGCTCACCCAGTACAACCCCCGCTCGCTCAACGATCACATCGGCCAGGGACGCCCCTGGGACCTCGACCGGAACACCGGCGGGGTGCGTCTCCTCCAGCCGTACATCGGGCGCGGCAAGGCGAGCGACTGGTACCGAGGGACGGCGGATGCCGTCCTCCAGAACTTCAACGTGCTCGACCAGGCGGCGGGGGACACCGTGGTGGTTCTCGCCGGCGACCACGTCTACAAGATGGACTACCAGCCGTTCGTGGCCTTCCACCGCCGCAAGCGCGCGGATGCCACGCTCGCCGTCCGCCGGGTCCCGCTCTCGGACGCCACCCGGATGGGGATCCTCGCCATGGACGATACCGGACGGGTCACGGATTTCGCGGAGAAGCCGAAGCAGCCGAAGTCCGACCTCGCGAGCATGGGCGTCTACGTGTTCAGCAAGCGCGCTCTCCATCGGTGGCTGTCCGAGGCGCGGTCCGACTTCGGTGGCGATGTCATCCCCGACATGATCCGGGGCGGGGCCCGGGTCTACGGCTACCGGTTCGACGGCTACTGGCAGGACGTCGGGACCATCCAGAGCTACTGGGAGGCCAACATGGCCCTCCTGGAGGATCGGCCGGAGCTGGATCTCTACGATCGCGAGTGGCTCATCCACACGCGATCCGAGGAGCGCGCGCCCGGCAAGATCGGGGCGACCGCCCAGGTCCACCGAAGCCTGATCTCGCACGGTTGCCTCGTGGAGGGGATGGTCGTCAACTCCGTCCTCTCACCGGGCGTGGTGGTCGGGGTCGGCGCGGTCGTCCGCGACTCCATCGTCATGTTCGACTCGGTGATCCGGCCGGGGGCGATCGTCGACCGGGCGATCCTGGACAAGGAAGTGACGGTCGGGCCGGGGGCGATCGTCGGGGAGGGAACCGACCTTACCGTCCCGAACCGCCTGACGCCCAGCCACCTCAACTCCGGGATCACGCTCATCGGAAAGCAGGCCGTGATCCCGCGTGGCGTGCGGATCGGACGCAACGTGCGGGTCGATCCGAATGTTCGCGCGACCGACTTCCCCGGCCGAACCGTCGAGGCCGGCGCGACGATCGTGCGTCGCGAGGGTCGCGGGCGCGGGCGGCAGGGTGCGCTGGCCGACCCGGATGCGGCCGCCGGCAACCCTGTCGAGGCTCGATCCGACGGGGGCCGCGCCGCGACGACCGGGCGCGGGTCGAGGGTCGGCTGAGCGCCCCTGGCGGCCCGGACGCTGGGGCCGTCGAAGGCTGGCTGGCCGAGCTCGACCTCGTCCCCGCGGAGCGGATCGATCGCGAGCAGATCAGCTCCTGGGATCTCCGCCTGGACGGGCGACGTCGCTTCGACGTGCCCGTCACGGTCATCCTGGATCCGTCGGTCGGGGCGTTCGTCTGGCTGCACCTGGCACCCCCGATCGGGGACGCGCTGCGTGCTTCCTATCGGAAGCTGCTCCACTGGAACGACGAGTTCCCCTTCGTGAAGTTCAGCCTCGCCGCCGACGACCGGCCGATCGCCACGGTCGAGATCCCGCCGGAACGGCTTGATCGCGATTCCCTTGGGCTGGCCATCGCGCGGCTCCTGGCGATCTGCGACCTGCTCCTGGAGGAGACTGCTGCCTGGCTCTGGATCGACGGCCGCGTGCCCGATCCGGGCTCCCGGGTCGGCCGCCAGGCCGCGCTCTTCGTCCGGTTTGCCGACCGGCTTGGTGAGCTGGGTGACGCGGGCTGAGCGATTCGCGCACGCGGCCGGCGCCGTCCGCCCCGGCCGCCGGTCCGGAGCCCTTCACCGTCGCCGGGCGAGCCGGTTGAGGCTGCTACACTCCCCGGCAGCGCCGGGTCCGACGGTCGCGTCCGGCCGACGTCCTGCCGCAGAATCCACCGCCATGCCCTTGCTCGCTGGAGCCGTGCCACGAACGTGACCCGCCTCGCATGCGCCTGAAGCCACACCGCCCGTCCAACGAGATCCTGTCCGGCGAGTCGGCCGACGTCTATTTCGATCGAGCTCGCCGGATCATGGAACGCGAGGGCCTGGACCCCATCGTCGCGATGGAGGTGTTCAGCCGCGAGGCGGGGATCCTGTGCGGGATCGACGAGGCGAAGAACCTCCTTGCCCATGCACTGGAAGCGGCCGACCCGGACGAGGTCAGCGTCGAGGGACTCGACGACGGAGACACGTTCAGCCCCAAAGAGGTCGTGCTCCGCATCCGCGCCCGCTACCGGCAGTTCGGCCTGTACGAGACGGCCATCCTCGGGATGATGGCCCAGGCCAGCGGCTGGGCCACCGCGGCCCACGAATGCGTGGAGGCAGCCGCGCCCAAGCCGGTGATCAGCTTCGGTGCGCGCCATGTGCACCCCGACGTGACCGACGTGCTCGACTACGCGGCGATCGTCGGCGGCTGCGTCGGGGCGTCGACCCCGGCAGGCGCACGGCTTGCCGGCCTCAACCCCACCGGAACCATGCCCCACTCGCTGGTGCTGATCGTGGGGGACACGGTCAAGGCGGCCCAGGCGTTCGATCGCGACCTGGAGCCGGACGTGCCCCGCATCGTCCTCGTCGACACATTCAAGGACGAGGCGGAGGAAGCGCTCCGCGTCGCGGATGCCCTGGGGGACAAGCTCTACGGCATCCGCCTGGACACCCCGTCCGAGCGGGGCCGGGTCACCGCCGACCTGGTGAAGGAGATCCGGGCCCGCCTGGACCAGGCCGGCCACCGCCACGTCATCATCGTGGTCTCCGGCGGCCTGACCCCGGACCGGATCCGCTACTTCAAGGAGCAGGGGGCTCCTGCCGACAACTTCGCCGTGGGCAGCTACATCAGCGGCGCGAGCCCCATCGACTTCACCGGCGACATCAAGGAGATCGACGGACGAGCAATCGCCAAGCGGGGCAGGATCCCGGGCATCACGCCGAGCGAGCGCCTCAAGCCCGTCGACCTCGCCGCCTGGCGGGCCGACGTCTGACCAGTCGACCGAACCCGCGCGCCTTCCTGGCGTGCCCGAGGAGCGAGTACCCCTGCCATGCCAAGCGCGCAACCGGACGCCTCGGCGTCCACCCGCGATGTCCTCACCCGGGAAGAGGCCATCGATCGTGCCGCACGTGTCGGAGCCATTGCCTACGACATCGCGCTTTCACTGACCGCGGACGACACCACCTACCAGGGCGAGGCACGCCTGGCGTTCGCGGTCCGCGGCACGGACGACCTGTTCCTCGACTTCCGAGGCGGGACCATCGAGCGTCTCGAGGTCAACGGCACCCTGGTGGAGCGGCCGGACCGTCCGGGTGCCCGGATCGTCCTGCCGGGGGCGCTCCTGGCGCCGGACACCCGCGTGCGGGTGGTCTACGCGAACGTCTACGATCGCAACGGCGACGGCTTCCACCGCTTCGTCGACCCGGTCGACGGTGAGGTCTATCTCTACTCCAATTTCGAGCCGTTCGAGGCCCACCGGCTCTTTCCGTGCTTCGACCAGCCGGACCTCAAGGGACGCCTCTCGATCCGCGTGACGGCGCCGGCCGGCTGGGCCGTCGTCTCCAACAGCCCCCTTGAACGGGTCGACGAAGCCCCCGACGGACGGCGCACGCACCGCTTCGTCACCACGCCCCCCATCTCCACCTACCTTGCGGCGGTGATCGCGGGCCCGTACGTCGGCGTTCACGCGGAACACCGCGGGATCCCATTCGGGGTATGGAGCCGGCGGTCCGTGGCGCCGTTCGTGGACGCGGACGAGATCTTCGCGATCACACGCCAGGGAATGGACTTCTACGCAGCCCTCTTCTCGCGACCATACCCCTTTGCGAAGTACGACCAGATCTTCGTCCCCGAGTTCAACGCCGGGGCGATGGAGAACGTCGGCGCCGTCACGTTCACGGAGCAGCACGTTTACCGGGACCCGCCCACCGAGACCCAGCGCCTGAGCCGGGCGGAGACCATCCTCCACGAGCTGGCCCACATGTGGTTCGGCGACCTGGTCACGATGCGGTGGTGGGACGACCTCTGGCTGAACGAGAGCTTCGCAACGTACGTCTCCACGCGCGCGCTGTCGGAGGCGACACGCTTCGAGGGCGCCTGGCGCGCGTTCCATGCCGACATGAAACGGTGGGGCTACCAGGCCGACGATCGCTCCACGACGCACCCGATCTCGGGTGTCGTTCCCGACACGGACGCCACGTTCTACAACTTCGACGGGATCACCTACGGGAAAGGCGCGGCGGTGCTCAAACAGCTCGTGGCCTGGGTGGGCCGCGACGCGTTCTCCGCGGGCCTGCGCCTCTATTTCGAGCGTCACGCCTGGGGGAACGCCTCGCTGGCCGACTTTCTCGCCGCACTGGAGGAAGGGAGCGGTCGCGACCTCGGTGACTGGGCGCAGCGGTGGGTGGAGACGTCGTCGATGAACGTCCTGTCCGCGAACTGGACCGCAGCCGCCGGCCGGATCGAGCGGCTCGAGCTGGTCCAGGAAGCCCCGGATTCCTATCCCACCCTGCGCCCGCACGCGCTGGAGATCGCGCTCGTCCGGGCCGGGCAGGATGGCGCGGCCGCGGTCGACATCGTGCCCGCCAAGATCGACGGCGCCGAAACCTGGGTTGCCGCCGCCGTCGGCCTGCCCGCGCCGTCCTTGGTTTTCCCGAACGCGGGCGACCACGCGTACGCCAAGGTGAACTTGGACCAAGCGTCGCGCGCCGCGCTTTCAGACCTTCTGCCGCGGGTGGCCGACCCGCTTCTCCGCCAGCTCCTGTGGGGATCGCTCTGGCAGATGGTCCGTGACGGCCAGCACCCATCGACTGCATTTCTCCAGCTGGTCCACGATGTGCTGCCTCGCGAAACCGACGACCAGATCGTGGCGGCGGCGCTCGACGAGGCGCGCGGGGCGATCGCCCGCTACGTGCCGGAGGCGCGACGAGTCGCGGCCGCGCGGGCCTTCGTTGCGACCGCGCTCGAGACCCTGGAGGTGGTGCCACCCGGCGACCTGCGCCGGCTCTGGCTGCGGGCGGGGATCGGAGCGATCGCGCACCCCGAAGACGCGGCTCGATTGACCGGCGTGCTGGACGCCACGCTCCCGCTCCCCGACGTCACGCTCGACCAGGAGATGCGCTGGGGGATCGTCACGGCCGCGTCGGCGTTCGGGCTGGCCGGCGCCGCTGAACGGATCACCGACGAACGTGCCCGCGACCGGACGGACCGGGGCGAACGCTTCGCGCTCACGGCAACGGTTGCGGCTCCCGATGCGACGACCAAGATGGAAGCGTGGGCACGGATCCATGCCGACGGCTACGGCTCGCTCCACCGAACGCGAGCGGCGATGGCGGGCTTCAATCATCCCCACCAGGCGGTGCTCCTCGCGCCGTATGTCGAGGCGTTCTTCGAGGCGACGCCCGGCGTGGTCGCCACCCACGAGCATGCCTTCTCGAGCGTCTACGTCGCCCGTCTCTTCCCGACCTATCGTGTCGAACCGGGGATCGTGGCGCGCGCCCGGGCACTTGTCGCGGCTGACGGCGGGCGCCTGCCCGCCCTTCGCCGCCTGCTGCTCGAGGAGGCCGATGACCTGCAGCGGGCGATCACCTGTCGCGCGGTGGCGGGGGCCTGATCGCGTGCCGCCGCCTGGTCCCGGCAACGAGGCCGAGGATGGTCGGATGCCGGATCCGGAGGGCGCTTACGAGCTGCTCCAGCGGGGCACTGCCCTGCTGGCGAAGCGACACGCGGCACAGGCGGCCGTGGTCCTTGCCCGCGCGGCGGCCGTCGAGCCGGGCAAGGGGTCGATCCTCGAGCCGCTGGGCCGGGCGCTGTTCATGAGCGGGCAACTCGCGCGTGCCGTCGAGACGTTTGAAGGGCTGCTCGAGATCGACCCATCGAACGCCTACGCGCACTACGCCCTGGGCCGGACCCTCATCCGGCTCGAACGGAAGGCCGAGGCCGCCACGCACCTCCGACTGGCCGTCGCCCTCGAACCGGACAGCGGACTCTACCGAGGCGGCCTGGCGCGGCTCGGTCCCGAAGGCCGCTGAGACCCGCGGCCCGCCCACTCGACGCGATCAGATCCCGCGGCGCCGGCCCAGCCAGAGAACCCCCAGGAGGGTCTTCGCGTCGAGGATGTCGCCCCGGTCGGCGGCCGCGAGGGCCTCGGCGACGGGGAGCCGTACCAGCTCCAGCGCCTCGTCAGCGTCGGGCGCCAGCCGGCCGGGCCCGGCCGCCACGAGATCCGTGGCCAGGTAGAGGTGCATGAGCTCGGAAGAGAACCCCGGCGCCGTCCAGAACGTGCCGAGCTTCCGCCAGCTCCCGGCGCGGCACCCCGTCTCCTCCTCCAGCTCGCGGCGCGAGGCGAGATCCGGATCCTCGATCGCGCCGGTGACCGGGTCGCGATCCAGCGTCCCGGCCGGAATCTCGAGGAGCGTTCGGCCCGCCGGCTGGCGCCACTGGCGGACGAGCAGGAGGCGGTCCACGTCGTCGAGGGCGACGATGGCGACGGCGCCCGGGTGTCGCACCACGTCTCGCCGGTGGTGGCCCCCGTCGGCGCGTTCCGTGGTCTCGACTCGCACCTCGAGGTAGCGCCCACGATGGACGACCGTCGAATCGACCGTCCGCTCGGTGAGGCGCTCTTCGACGGCATCCCCGCCCGCACCCGGTGCCGGACCGTCGCGCGAGCTCGAGGGGTCGGTCATGCCGGGCATGATGGCATCTCCCGGGGAATCGATGAGCCGGGCCGTGAGGCCCGGCTCATCTTGAGGCGACGGACTCGGCCGCGATGCGCTCAGCTGGCGGAGGGCATCCGGCTGCGGAGCAGCGACAGCTCATTGGCCGCGTCGAAGAGGTGGATCTTCTCGAGCGGGAGGTGGAGCGTGACAACGTCGCCCGGGCGCACGTTCCGGTCCGAGGAGACGACTGCGACGATGTCCACGCCGGCGACCAGGACGTGGAGCAGCTCCTCGTTTCCGAGGTACTCCACGACATCGGCCTTGGCCTGGGCTGACGGCACCAGCCCGCCGGTGTCAGCGACGTCGATGTGCTCCGGGCGGACGCCCAGGATGAAGCTGTTGCCAGTGGTCGCTCCGACGGCTTCCCGGAAGGCGGGCGGGAGCGGGACGGTGAAGCCCGGGGCCGTGAGGACGGCGCTGTCGCCGCTGCCTGACAGCTGCACGGGCAGGAAGTTCATCGACGGGCTGCCGATGAATCCGGCCACGAACTTGTTCAAGGGATGGTCATACAGCTCCTGCGGCGCGCCGACCTGCTGGAGCTTCGCCTGGCTCATCACGGCGATTCGCTGGCCCATCGTCATCGCCTCGACCTGGTCGTGGGTGACGTACACGATGGTCGTCTTGAGGCGCTGGTGGAGGCGGGCGATCTCGGCGCGGGTCTGGACCCGGAGCTTGGCATCGAGGTTGGAGAGCGGCTCGTCCATCAGGAAGACCGCCGGCTCGCGGACGATCGCCCGGCCCAGCGCAACGCGCTGGCGCTGGCCTCCGGACAGCTCCTTCGGCTTGCGCTGCAGGAGCGATGTGAGCTGGATGGTCTCGGCCGCCTCCTTGACCCGCTGGTCGATCTCCTTCTTGTCGACCTTGCGCAGCTTGAGCCCGAAGGCGAGGTTGTCGTACACGCTCATGTGGGGGTAGAGCGCGTAGCTCTGGAAGACCATCGCGATGTCGCGGTCCTTCGGGGGGATGTCGTTGACGACGCGATCCGCGATGCGGACGACGCCTTCCGAGATGTCCTCGAGCCCCGCGATCATCCGCAGGCTGGTGGTCTTGCCGCAGCCCGACGGTCCCACGAAGACCATGAACTCGCCGTCGGCGATCTCCAGGTTGAAGTCGTTGACGGCGATCACGTCCCCGTACTTCTTGGTGACGTGATCGAACGTGACGGTCGCCATGCGCGGACTCCTTCGCCCCTCCGGGTCATCGCGGGTCCTTGCATCCGGCCGCCGGAGCGGCTCGGACGGACCCCGTACGAGGTGCCGGTTCGGGCTGCTCCGGATCGTACCATCCCGCCGCGCGCGCAAGCGCGCTGGTCGCGCCGCGGGCCGGAGCCCGGGTGACGGTCAGGCGTCGCGATCGAGGTGGACGGGAAACGTCCGGCCGCGGATCGTGGCACCTCGCAGCGCCGCGACGACGCGGTCCGCCGTGGCCTCAGCCACGTCGACCAGCGAGAACGCATCTGCGATCTGGATCGCGCCGATATCCGAGCCCGGCACGCCCGCCTCGTTGGCGATCGCGCCGACGAGGTCGCCCGGCCGCATGCCGGCGCGACGGCCGCCCCCAACGTAGAGCCGGACCCACGGCCCCGAGGCCCTGCGCCCGTTCGACGTCGGGCCCTGGGAGGCTTCCCGGCCGGACAGGGCCGGTTGCCGACCGGGTGTCGACCGGGCTCCGGATCGTGCCGGGCCGGTCTGTCCGACCGGTCGGCCGGGTCGGGGCGCGCTCCCTGGGCGGCCGAATCGGGCGAAGGGACGAAGCGGACGGTCGACCGGCAGCGTGGCCGGGGCGATCTCCACCTCCTCGATGTCGCGGGCATTCGCGCCCTCGAGGAGAGACACCGCGGCGAGCGCGATCTCCACGAGGTCGAACTCCTCGGCGAGCGGCTCCACCACGCCGCGGTAGCGATCCAGCCCTTCCTCAAGGAGCCGCTCGCGCAGCCCGGCCTGCAGCAGCTCCAGGCGCCGCTCGCGCAGGTCGGCCACCGTCGGGATCGTCGCCAGCTCAAGCTTCGTGCGCGTCGCCGCCTCGATGTTGCGCAGGAGGCGGTGTTCACGTGGTTCGAGGAGCGTGATCGCGACGCCCTCACGACCCATCCGCCCCGTGCGCCCGATCCGGTGGATGTACATGTCCGGGTCCGAGGGGACGTCGAAGTTGACCACGTGCGAGACATGCTCGATGTCCAGCCCGCGCGCCGCGACGTCGGTGGCGACGAGCACGTCCAGGGCGCCCTCACGGAACCGGTTCATGACCCGATCGCGCTGCTCCTGGCTCATCCCGCCGTGCAGGGCGGCGGCGTCGTGGCCGCGGCCGGCCAGCGCCTCCGCCAGCTCGTCCACCTCGAGCCGGGTGCGCGCGAAGACGAGCGCGGAGGCGGGATCCTCGAGGTCCAGGATCCGCGCCAGCGCCGCCAGCTTGTCCGCACCGCGCACGACGTAGACGCGCTGGCGGACGCGCGGCATCTCCGCGCTCGATGGCCGCTCGGGACGCACGGCGACCCGCACCGGCTCCCGGAGATGGCGAGCCGCGATCCGCGCGATCGTGGGCGAGATCGTCGCCGAGAAGAGTGCGGTCTGGCGTCCCGGCGGCGTCGCCGACAGGAGTGCCTCGAGGTCCTCGGCAAAGCCCATGTCGAGCATCTCGTCGGCCTCGTCGAGCACGACGGTCTCCACGGCGTCGAAGGAGAGGCTGCCGCGAGTCAGGTGATCGACCGCGCGGCCGGGGGTTGCGACCACCACATCGACCCCTCTCCGGAGGGCCCGGAGCTGCTGCCCGATCGCCTGTCCGCCGTAGATCGGAAGGACATGCGCGTCCATGCCACGGCCATAGCGGTGGACGGCCTCCGCGACCTGCATCGCCAGTTCGCGCGTGGGGACCAGGACGAGCGCGAGGGTCCGGCCCGCGCCCGCCCGCCCCAGGCCGCCGGCGGCGTCGAGCCGCTGCAGGATCGGCAGCGCGAAGGCAGCCGTCTTGCCCGTCCCGGTGGGCGCCTCCGCCAGCACGTCGCGCCCGGCGAGAAGGGGCGGGATCGCCTCGAGCTGGACCGGCGTCGGCTCCTCGTAGCCCAGGCCTTCCAGAGTCGTGAGCAGGACCGCGGCCAGCCCGAGCGACGCGAAGCTTCCGGCCTCGGCAATAGGCGGTGGGGACGTCGAATCGGGCGCGGTGGCGGCGTCGGTCATCCGCACAGCCTACGCGCCAGGAGCGAAACGGAAACGCGGCCGGGGTCCGGCCGCGTTTCCGTCAAGGCAAGGACGCGCTGGTTCGACGCTAGTTCGTGTTTCCCGCGGGAGCGGGCGTGGGCGGCGTTGCGCCGCCGCGCGACCAGGGCAACCCATGGCCGTCGCGCAGGTTCGGCCAGGCGCCCGGGCCCGAACCGGCTCCTGGCTTGAACGCTCTGACGATCGTCGCGGAGAACGTCGTGGAGCTCGTCTGAGTGCCTTCGGCCATCACGATCGCGCCGACCGCGATGTCCGAGAGCGTCGCGTTCGTGACACCAGCCACCTGGTACTTCGTCGAGGCGTCGACCTTGATCGTGAGCGACCCGTCGCGGGTCTTCACGGCGATCGTCTGGTCGGACGCGGACGTCGCGGTGACCGTGCCGCCGGCAATGGCGGGCTGGATGTTCACGAGCGTGGCCGTGAACGTGCCGTCCGGGGCGGTTGTGCCCTGGGCGTCCACCTGGGCGCCGACGGTCAGCGCCGCGCTGGTGGCCGCGGCGCCGGCCAGCTTGTAGGTGGTCGAAGCGGTCAGCGTGATGTCCTTGGTCGTCTTGTCACGCAGGGTGAGGGTGACCTTGCCGCCGCTCACGGACTGGACCGTCCCGTCCACGTGCGGGAGGACGACGCGGATCGCGGTGATCTTGTACGTGCCGTCCGTCTGGCGGGCCTGGTCGAACGTGATCGAGTCACCCACCGCGAGCGTTGAGGCCTGGACCGTCTGGCCGGCCTTCGTGATGGTCGCGCTGCTGTCGTCGATGTTCCGAGTCCAGCCATCGGCGGTGGTCAGCGTGAGCTGCGACCCGTTGATGACCTTGATCGTGATGGACCCGAATGCGCCTGGGCCGCCCATGCGTCCGCCACGACCCATGCCTCCCTGCCCGAAGGCGCCGGGCCCGGCGCCGGTCACGTCCGGCGCGTTCGGGCCGGGGGCCGAGGCGCCATTCGGAGCCGTCCAGGTTCCCGTGTCCGCGCCGAGCAGGACGCCCCGCGCGTTCGCCACGGCCGGAGCCGCAGGCGAGGACGGCGTACCGCTGGAGGCGAGGCCGACGGCGACGGCGCTGAGGCCGATCGCGGCGGCGAGGATCGCGGCGGCGATCAGGCGGCGCGAGCCGCGCGATGTCGACGTGACCTGTTGCACTGGCGCGATGTACGCCGGCGGGGCGACCGGCTGCTCTGCCGGTTGGCCGTCCGGAAGTCCGTCGGGCTGCTCCGTGGGAGCGAAGTTCATGATGACTCTCCTGGTTTCCTCCTCGGGAGCCTGGCCGACCGTCGGAGGACACACATCGGCGCAGGGTCAATGTATCGCAGGTGATCCTGAACGAGTCATGAATCTCGTGGCCGGTCTGACGTGCTCAGCTGACAGGTCAGGCGCGATTCCCGGCGTGCTGATCGGAGATGGTGCCCCTGGGCACCATCAATCTATGACGAAGCGGACGGGGCAGGCTCGTCGAGGCGGCGAACAGACCTGCTCCCCCAGGGTCACACGCCACCCAAGGGGCCAGTGGGCGGGTCAGTCGGTGTCGGCGTGTCGGTCGCCGTGGGCTCCGGTGTCGGCGTGTCGGTCGCCGTGGGCTCCGGTGTCGGCGTGTCGGTCGCCGTGGGCTCCGGTGTCGGCGTGTCGGTCGCCGTGGGCTCCGGTGTCGGCGTGTCGGTCGGCGCGGGTGTGGGTGTTGGGGTCGGCGCGGGTGTGGGTGTTGGGGTCGGCGCGGGTGTGGGTGTTGGGGTCGGCGCGGGCGTGGGAGCCGGGGTCGGGCGAGGCCACCACGGTGGGGCAGGCGCCGGTGTCGGGCTCGGTATCGGGGTATCGGCGGGCGACGGTGAGGGCAGGTCTCCCGGGGATGGCGACAGCGGCGCCGGCGTCATGGTCGCCCTCCCGGGCGGCGGCGTCACCGCTGCTCCCGGAACCCCGTTGGCGGGCCCGCCCAGCCCAGGGGGGAGACCCCACGACACGGGCCCCTCTGGCTCCGCCGAGGAGCGATCGCGAGCCTTCGTGGCGGCGCCGCCCGGCGGCACGCTGCTCGGCGGGATCTCGACGGACGACGGGGCCGTCATCGAGGGCGAGTTCGACGGCGCTGGCACCTGGTTGGCGGTTGTACCGAACGCTGCAACCGCCACGGCCGCTACCACCAACCACGCAGCCGACGCCGCGATCCCGACCAGCCCCGCCCGCTCGCGACCATGTCGCGCTCCGCGAACCGAGATGACGCTGGAAGCCGGCGCCGCGGTCGCGATCGGCGGCGCGCCTCCACCTCTTCCGGCGCGTACCATCGGCTGCCCATCGGAGGGCCCTCGTGCCGCCGCGCCGGGGCTCGGGGCGAGCCTGGGCCTCGATGTTGGAGGGCGAATCCGCGTCGTCGGCCCCGAGCTCGGACGCCGGCCCGCGCCTGGACCCGCGGACCCGGACTCTGGGGCTGAGGTGCTGGCGCGAGCCGGTCCGGGAGCGGTGGCCGGCCCGAGCCTCGGCTCGTCCAGGAGCCGGAATGGGGCGCACCGCAGGCAGGCACCCTCGACGAGGTTCCAGCAGTCGGAACAGCAGGTGACGCCGCAGCGCGGGCAGTTGTGAAACGCCAGGTGAGCCGACGCAAACGCGTTGGAGTCTCGCCCACAGCGCTCGCAGAACTGGGCCTCGAGGTCCATGACACACTCCAGACCCGCGGACTCGATGCAGATGTGCCGTCGCTGACGATAGCCTCGGGAGAGCCCCGTGAGCCACGCCGTTGGTACCTGGCGCGGCGGGCGTTGGTGCCAGTCGGTGTCGGCTCTACCGCTGCCGACGTCGGAGCCCGATCCCGGAGCGGGTGTCCCGGCGGCTGGGGTCGCTGCAGCCGACAGCCCTACCCGTCCGTCGTCGTCGTGCAGGAGATGGGGTGGCCTACGGGGCTTGAACCCGCAACCTTCGGAGCCACAATCCGATGCTCTACCGATTGAGCTAAGGCCACCGCGGTCGCCGCGCGCTGCGCGGCCGTGGGCCGGCGCGCGGGACCCGCGGAGTATACGCGAGTCGGGGGTGTGAGAGCGGCCGGCAGGCCCCGCGACGTGCCATCATGCGCGCTCCATCCCGGTCGCCAAGCCAGCCAACGGGGTGCCCGCGGAAGGCACCCGGACGTCAGCCCGCGACCGGCCCCAGCGCCTCCTCGTCGTAGGCCCAGCCGTCGATGTCGGGCGGGTCGTAGCCGAGAATCGTCAGGACGTGCCGCACCTGCGCGCGGTGCTCGCAGCCGTGATCGAGCGCCTGGATGAAGAACGTGATCGCGCGGATCGTTGCCGGCTCGCCCCGCCGGGTTGCCGTGACGACGGCATCCGGGGCCATGACTCCGGCGAGGTCGATGAGCGCGCTCGCCGACGCCGCCGCCCGTCGCCGCAGGACGCGGACGGATGGTGCCAGGGCCTCCGGAGGCACAGGCCGGTCCGTGCCGCCGGCCGAGTCCGGTCCCGGAGCGGTCTCGCCACGCAGGCCCCGTACGTACCGCTCTTCGGCTTCCACGAGGTGGCGGAGCGTGGCGCCCAGGCCGCCGAACGTCCCCTGGACGACGAACTCCAGCTGGTCCGCGGGAAGTCCCTCGCAGGCGGCGAACAGGCGATCCGATGCCCACGCGTGGTGGCGGAAGAGCGCGACGAATCCTGCATCCATGCGGGCAAGGATACCCATCGCGTGCGGGCTCGAAGCGGACATTCCTGTGTGCCCAGGGCTGCTCGGCACGACCAGCCCGGTCCCGTCCCGATGCGTCCGGGCAGGACTACCGCCGCGTGCCGGCGGGACCATCGCACCGCTGACCGGTGGCGCGCCCGGACATACGGTTGCCTCACGTCATGCGAACCACGATTCTCCCAGCCCGGGCCGCCCCAGCCCGGGCCGCCCCTGCCCACCTTGCGCTCATGCTTGTCGTGGCGCTCGTCGCTACGGGAGGCGGGCTCCTGGCGCTGCCCGGACGGGTCCTCGGCTGGAGCGACAACTCGTTCTCTGCCACGGCGGAATCGCAGCTCTTCACCTTGACCAACCAGGCCCGGGCCAGCGCGGGCCTCCCAACCCTGCGCTGGGACGCCACCCTCGCCGGGATCGCCCGCTGGCGCTCCCAGGACATGGCGACCAGGAACTACTTCAGCCACAACATCCCGCCGAGCGGCGAGATGGTCTTTGACGTGATGGACCGGCAGGGGTACTGCTACCAGCTGGCCGGGGAGAACATCGGCTGGAACAACTACCCGGACGACCAGGCCACGGACGTCGTTCAGACCGACTTCATGAACTCCCCGGGGCACCGCCAGAACATCCTGGGATCCGCCTGGAACGTCGCTGGCATCGGTGCATACAAGCTTTCCGACGGGCGGAAGTTCTACACGGTCCTGTTCGCCAACACGAAGGGCTGCAGTTCGGCGCCCGCGCCAACCCCCAAGCCAACCGCCAAGCCCACGCCGAAGCCGACCCCTGAAGCCACCGCCAAGCCCACGCCGGCAGCCACGCCCACCCGGACCCCAGCACGAACGGCGGCTCCGAACGCCACGCCAACCGCCAGCCCGCGGCAGACCCGGCAACCGTCGCCGACTCCCACCCCGACGCCGACTCCCACCCCGACGCCGACCCCGACGCCGACCCCCACGCCGACTCCGACGCCAACGCCGACCCCCACGCCGGCTGCCACCGACGCGCCGGCCCTGGTACCCCCGCTGACGCCGAGCCCAGAGCCAACCCCGATCCCGCTGGCGACCCCCCCGACCGCAAGCCTGACGCCGCTGCCGGACGGGACGTCACTGCGGGTCCTGGACCCGGGCCCCGCGGTGGGCCAGGGTTTCGACCTGCCGGGGAGCCTGCTGACCTTGATCTTCGGCCCCTGATTCAGGGCGGCTGGAGCGCCGGTCCGCACGTCGGCTCCGCTACACTCCCGGTCATGCGATCCCGTCCCCGAGCCGCCACGGCGTGCAGCTGATGCCGCCGATCCTCGAGGCGCGCAACGTCACGAAGCGCTACCGGCAGGGTGCCGGCGACGTCGACGCCGTCCAGGGTGTGTCGCTGGCCATCGAGCCGGGCGAGCTGGTGGCCTTCATGGGACCTTCGGGGTCCGGCAAGAGCACCCTGCTCCACTTGCTGGGCGGCCTGGATCAGCCGACCACGGGTGAAGTGGTGCTCGACGGGACCCTCATCAGCCGCCTGTCCGACGACGCGGCCACGAAGCTGAGACGCGAGAAGACGGGCTTCGTCTTCCAGTTCTTCAACCTGCTCCCCCTCCTGAACGTGTGGGAGAATGTCGCGCTCCCGTTCACGATCGCCGGCGAGGATTCGCGCCGAGGTGACCAGGCCGACGCGATCCGGGCCGTACTCGTCTCGGTGGATCTCGCCGGCAAGGAGCGCAACCGGCCCGACCAACTCTCGGCAGGTGAGCAGCAGCGGGTCGCGCTCGCTCGAGCCCTCGTGCGGCGGCCAGCGCTCCTTCTGGCGGACGAGCCGACCGGCAACCTCGATTTCGCGACGGGGACCGAGATCCTGGACCGCCTGTGGAGATCCTGCCAGGAGGGCGGCCAGACGGTCGTCCTCGTGACCCACGACGCGAAGGCCGCGGCCTACGCGGACCGCGTCTACGTCCTGCGCGACGGCTCGATCCGCGACGAGATCCGACTGGGCCGTCGCGAGGACCACGGGGCCGCGCCGTTGATCGCGCGACTCGCCGACCTGGGTCTCTGACGCGTGCGCGCGCTCAACGCGCTCGCTCGCCGCACGCTGTTCGCACGGCCGCTCCGCAGCATTCTTACGATCATCGGGATCGCGCTCGGGGTCGGCGTCCTCGTGGCGGCCCTCGTCCTGAACGCGGGGCTCGACGCGGCCGCTCAGCAGAGCGCTCGGGACCAGCTGGGGCGAGCCGATATTCGCGTGACGGCATTCCTCCAGAGCGGCCTCTCACCGGCATCTATTGCCGCGATGACGACGACGCCGGGGGTGGCAGACGTCGCGCCGGCGCTGGAGCGTCGCACGTACCCGGCACCCGATCCACACGCGGGGTCCGGCCTGCCCGTCCCCCTGACCGTGATCGGAGTGGATCCAGAGGCCGACGCAGCGCTCCATGACCGGCCCTTGGCCAGCGGCTCGCCCCTGCCCGCGAACGGCGGGGACGCAGCTCTCGTCTCGGACGCGCTCGCCCGCGCCAACGGACTTGCCGTCGGGGGCTCGATCACCCTGAACGGGTCGGCGGAATCGGGCCCGCAGACGTTCCGGGTGTCGGGGATCCTGGCTCCGGCCCCATACGACCCTGACCCGGCCGGTAGGACCATCGTCGTGCCGCTCCAGGCTGCCCAGGCGCTGTTCGGCACGAACGCAATCGATCTCGTGGACGTCGGCGTCGCGAGAGGGAGCACCATTCCCGCCGTCACGGCAGCGCTGGAGCGCCGGCTCTCGGTGGAGCCTTACGCGTTGACAACGCGCGATGAGCTGACCGCGCGGCTGGAGGCCGCGACCGCGGACTTCCGGATCACGATCGCGCTCGTTGCAGCGGTCGCTCTCTTCGGGGGTGCGTTTTTGATCTTCAACACGCTCGCGATGACGGTTGCCGAACGGGCCCGCGAAGTCGGGCTCCTGCGCGCTGCCGGCATGACCCGACGCCAGGTGACGACCCTCATGTTGATCACGGCCGGGCACCTCGGGGTTGCCGGAGTGGCCCTCGGGGTGGTGGTGGGCGTGGGGCTCGCGGTGGCCGCAACCTGGTGGCAGGCGTCCGGCGCCGGTTCGCTCGCGACCAGGGAGATCGTCATCCCGCCCCAGGGGCTGCTGCTCGGCGCACTGCTCGGCTTCGGCGTGACGATTGCCGCCGCGCTGGAGCCTGCCCTCCGAGCCGCCCGGATCTCGCCGGTCGCGGCGCTCACCTCCCGGCTCGAACAGACGGCCGTCCTGCGGGTACGCCTCCGCTGGCTGACGCTTGTATTCGCGGTCGTCGGTCTCGCCGGGATCGCGCTCTGGCCGAGCACAGCGGGCGGAACGACCGGGATCGTCCGGCCGCTTGCCGTCTTCGGGCTGCTGCTCGGCGTGGCGCTGGCGGGCCCGTTCCTCGTCGGTCCGCTGGGAGCACTGCTTGGTTCGATCGCCCGGCCGTTCCTGCCCACGGAGGAGCGCCTGAACCACAGTGCGCTGGTCCGTGACCGGAGCCGCACCGCGCTGACGGTCGGCGGCCTTGCCGTGGCGCTTGCCGTCCTCGTCGCGCTCGGGGGCGTCGCGGCGACGACCCGCCGAGCGGCCACCGCGTGGCTCAGCGACGTCGTGCCCGGCGACGCGCTTCTCACCTCGGTCCGCCCGGTCGCGATCGACGAGCCGCAGCTGGCCGACCTTGCTGCCGTGCCGGGCGTGGTCCGGCTCAGCCCGATCGGGCTCTTCGCGGTTGCGGTGGGTGGCCAGCGGATCGATGCGGCCGCGGTGGTCGGCACGGACCTCCTGTCCGATGGCCGGCTGTCCTTCACGGCCGGGGACCGGGCCACGGCCCTGCCGGCTCTCGACGCAGGCGGGTCGGTGATCCTTCCGGCCTCCCTGGCGGACCGGCTGGGAATCCCGGTGGGTGGGTTGCTCCAAGTCCTCACGGGCCGCGACACCATGGCGCTCCGCGTCGTAGGGATCGCGGCCCGGACAATTCCTGGGACATCCGGCGAGGCCGTGCTCGTCGGCTGGTCGGACGCCACCCAGCATCTCGGCGCGATCGGCGCCCAGTATTTCGCGGTCCGCTTTGCACCGGGCCAGGCGGCCGCCGCGGCGGCCGCCCTCGGGCCGCTCGCGCGTGCCGATGCCCTGGAGCTGGCGCCACTGGCGGCGGTCGAGGGGAGCATCGGCGCGTCCGTGGACCGTCTCTTCGCGTTGCTGACCGCCCTGGCCCTGGTCGCCTTGATCGTCGCTGGGCTGGGGATCGTCAACACGCTCACGATGAACGTCCTGGAGCGCGTCCGCGAGCTGGGCTTCCTGCGGGCCGCGGGCCTCACGAGGCGCCAGGCGCGTCGTTTGGTGATGCTGGAGGCGGCCGTCCTGGGGGCGGTCGGCGCGATCATCGGAGTGGTCGCGGGAAGCGTCGCAGGGGTCATCCTGGCAGCGCTGGGGCCCGGCGTCGATGTCGCCTACGATCCCGGCTGGTGGACCATCGCGCTCGCTGCCGTCGGCGGCGTGGGGCTGGCGGTGGTCGCCTCCGCCTGGCCGGCGCACCTGGCGGCGCGGGTCGACGTCGTTCACGCGCTGGCGCGTCAGTAGCGCGGCGTGGGGCACGGACCGCCACCCGGCGCGCGGCTCGGACCGTCGGCAGGACCTGCAGTCCCGGCCCGCCGCCGCTCGCCCGACCGTTGCCTGAGACGAGGTGCAGCGTCCCGAAGTGCCCGCGGCCCTCTGCTAGACTCGGCCCGATCGGTCGTCGAGGTCGACGCCAGGAGGAGTAGATGACGCTCGCGGCTCCCCGCCTCAACCGGTTGCCGGCGGGCGAGCGTGGGATCACGATCGGGGATTTCCTGGTCCCCATCGCGATCGGTGAGCGAATCAGTGAACGGGCCCGCCACGTGGCCCTGATCGTGATCGGCGCCGTCTTCATCGCGCTCACGGCCAACATCGGGATCGTTCTCAACGGCCAGACGTTCACGCTTCCGGGCGATGTCCGGGTCACCCTGCCCGTCTCGCCGGTGCCCATCACGGCCCAGACGTTTGCCGTCCTCCTCGTGGGCGGCGCTCTGGGCTTCCGGCGCGGACTCATGTCGGCGGGGCTGTACCTCGTCATGGGACTGCTCCTGCCGGTCTATGCGGGAGGCGCGTCCGGGCTGCACACGTTCATCGCCCGGGATGCCGGCCATTGGGCGCTGGGCGCCACGGGAGGCTACCTCCTGGGCTTCGTGCTGGCAGCGGCGATCGTCGGTCGCCTGGCCGAGCTGGGCTGGGACCGGCACGTCGGCGGCGCCGTCGTGGCGATGCTGCTCGGCAACGTCGTGATCTACCTGGTCGGAGTCCCCTGGCTGCTCGTAGCGGCCGGCTTCGACCTGGCGACCGGCCTGGCCAAGGGCGTGTACCCGTTCCTGGTCGGCGACATCCTCAAGCTGGCCCTGGCAGGGATCATCTTCCCGGCGGCCTGGTGGCTGGTGGGTCGCGGAGACGGCGCGCGCTGAGGGCCGAGAGCCGTCGGCGCCACGGCCACCGGTGGGCAGACGCCCGAAGGGTCCCCGCCGGGCGGAACTCGGCGGCGCATCCTCGTCGCGACCCGTACCATTGGCCGCCGTGACCATCCCAGATTCGCGCGCCGTCCTTGCCCTGGACCTCGGGACGTCCGCCGCCAAGGCCGGCGTCGTCGCCCTCGACGGGAGGCTGCGCGGCGATGCTCGGGCCGCGTATCCGCTCCTCCTGGAGGGCGAGCCAGGGCGCGCGGAGCAGGACCCCGACGGATGGTGGAAGGCGCTCTGCGACGCCGCCGCGGTCGCCATGGCGCAGGCAGCCGCGCAGGGCCCCGTGCGGCCGGTCGCAGTCTGCTGCGTCGGACAGGGTCCGACCCTCGTACCCACCGGCGCGGATGGACGGGCAGTTGGTCCGGCTGTCACCTGGCTCGACCGGCGCTCCGGCCCAGAGACCACGATGGTCGCGGAGGCGCTGGGGCGCCACGGCTGGAGCGTCACGCTCCTCGGGTCGGCACGCCGGCTCGCGTCGGCGTCACCGCGAATCGCCTCGCGCGCGGCATGGTTCCTGTCTGCCTGGGATCACGTCGGGCTCAGGCTCACCGGGGTGGCCGCCGCAGCGCTGCATGACCCTGCCGACCGCTTGTCGGAGGATGATGCGCGTCGGGCCGGGCTGGACGAACGGAGCGCTCCACCGGGCGTGCGCGCCGGTTCCGTCCTGGGCGCGCTGCTTCCCGGCCCGGCGGCCGAGCTTGGACTGCCCTCCGGGCTGCCGGTGGTGGCCGGCGTCAACGACGCGATCGCGACGTTCCTCGGGGCCGGGCTCACGGTCGCCGGCCAGGCCATCGACACGGGTGGGACGTCGGGCGGCTTCGGGCTCTACGTGGCGACGCCGGTCGCGGTCCCGTCCCTCTGGACGGGCGCCGCGCCGCTCCCCGGCCTCTCGTACGTCGGCGGAGCGATGGCCGGCACCGGGAAGGCCCTCGAATGGTTCGTGGCCGACGCGCTGGGCGGGGCCGTGCCGCTGGCGACGCTGCTCGACGAGGCCGCGCCGGTGGCTGCAGGGTCCGGCGGCCTCGTGTTCCTCCCATATCTCGCCGGCGAGCGCTGGCCGCTCCACGACCCGTCGGCTCGGGGGGCGTTCGTGGGCCTGACGCTCCACGCGGGCCGCGGGCACCTGGCCCGGGCCGTCCTCGAAGCGGCCGCGTTCGCGATTCGCCACGTGGCCCAGCCCGTGGCCGATGCCGGCCTCCCGTTCACGGAGCTCCGGGTCACCGGCGGGACCGCCGCCAGCCGGCTCTGGAATGGCATCAAGGCCGACGTGCTCAAGGTGGAGGTCGCCGTCCCCCGGGTGACGGAAGGATCGCTGGTCGGTGCTGCGATCCTTGCGGCCGTGGGCGTGGACGCCCACGGGGACCTGCGGGCCGGCATCGAGGCGATGGTCCGGGTCGCCGAGCGGATCACCCCCAACGCCGACGCGGTCGCCGCGTACGACCAGGCCTTTGCCGTCTACGAGGAGCTCCATGCGCAGCTGGCGCCGGCGAACGAGGCGCTCGGCAGGCTGGATTCGCGCGGCTTCGCGAGTCCAGTCCGGCGGAGTCCCTCCGCGACCGGGCCGCGCGCGTTAGGCCGCGCGCGCCGGGCCGCGACCATCGGCCGCTGGGACACGGCCCAGTGCGGCGGCTCCGTGTCGCGGCCGGGACGCGAGTATCCTTCGGGCTGGCCGCAGGTCGCTTCGCCCCATCCCGCATGGGCCGCGGCCATACTCGCTGACCCGACCTTGTCGCCCCGGAGGAACTTCGTGCCCGCCCGCATCCCGCGCCCCGCCCGCCTGGTCATGCTCGCCGCGATCGTCGCCCTGGTCGTCGCCGCCTGCGCGACGGGCGACACCGCGGCCCCGTCCCCGACGCCCACCCTGGGCCCGACCACCGCGCCGTCGGCCAACCCGTACAGCGGGGCGACGGCCGGGAGCGGCGCGAACGTCAAGCTTGGCTACCTCTCGTACGGGGACATCGTGCCGTACGTGAAGGCGATCAGCGATGGCATCCGCGCCCAGGCGGCGACGGCGGGCGTCGACCTGGTCACGTGCGACGCAAACGTCGACCCGTCCAAGGTCGACGACTGCATGAAGCAGCTGACCGGGGCGGGCATCAAGGGCCTGATCCAGTTCCAGGGCTCGCTCAAGCTGCCTGCGGACGTCTGCGCCGAGGTTCCGACGGGCCTGCCGGTGCTCGCGGTCGAGCTCGCCGAGGATCCCTGCGCCGCCACGCTCGTGCGGGCCGACGACCTGCGGGCCGGCCAGATCGCGGGTGCCGCGGTCGGGGCGTGGGTCAAAGCCCACTGGTCGTGCACCTACGACGCCTATGTCTCGCTCGAATCCTCCACGGTCCCGGACCTGAACCAGGAGCGCATGGAAGGCTATCGGCAGGGCTTCATGACCGCCTGCCCGGGACCGATCACGAACGAACAGATCGGCGCATCCGCCGACCGCGAGGACACCGCCCGGGACGCGGTCGCGGCACTCCTCACCTCGCTTCCCGGGAAGAGCCGCATCATCGTCGTGGCGATGAACGATGATGGCGCGCTCGGCGCGCTTGATGCGGCGAAGGCGGCAGGCCGCGAGGCGGACGTCTGGGTCAGCGGACAGGGGGCGGAGCCGCGGGTCCGGGAGCTGATCCGGACCGACCAGCACTACCTTGGGGACTCGGCCTACTTCCCGGAGCGGTTCGGGGCCACCATCATCCCTGCCATGCTCGACCTGGTCGCCGGGAAGCCCGTCCCGAAGCTCCTCCTGATCGAGCCCGCGTGGGTCGATAGCACGACTATCGGGACCATCTACCCGAGCTGATATCCCTGCGGCCGTGGACGGCCGGTGTCAGGCCCGCGTCTTCGACGTGAGGACGCCCGTCTCCATCTCGTCGCGTACCCAGGCGATCACCTCGTCGAGCATCGTGTCGAGCGGTGTCGTGGCCTCGAATCCCAGGACGGCCTTCGCCTTGCGCACATCCGGCACGCGATTCGGGACGTCATACGGGTACGGCGTGTCCGAGATGTAGTGGAACTCGTCGCCGGGTCGGATCTTGGTCCAGATCTTCTCCGCCAGGGCGAGGATCGTGATCCCCTTGCCACGGCAGAGGTTGAAGTCCGTGTTCACGGCGTCCGGTGACTCGATGGCCAGCCGGATGCCACGGACCAGGTCCCGGACCGCGATGAAGCTTCGGATCTGGCTTCCCTCGCCGTAGATGTGGACGGGATCCTGGCCGGAGAGGATCTTGATGGCGAGGTCCGGAATGACGTGGTTCGTGGCGAGCTTGCCTGTCTGCTCCTCGCCGGGGAGCCGCAGCAGGCGCCGCTCGCCGACGCCGACCGGCGACGACGGCCGCAAGATCGTGTACGGCAGCCGGTATTGCTCCCAGGCGCCGATCGCGAAATACTCCGAGGCGAGCTTCTGGAAGCCGTAGGTCGAGACCGGCGGGGGTGACGTCCGCTGGGCGCCCTCGGGCGTCGGGAACATCGTGGCGGACTCGTACACCATCGTGCTGCTCAGCACGACGATCCGCTCGAGGTGGCCGTCGAGGTAGGCGTCGATCGCGGCGTCGAAGGTCGAGGCGAGGATGCGCTCGTTCTCCGCCAGCAGGTCGTAGGCGAGCTGGTGGAGCGAGGCCGACCGGGCCACCAGGCCGGCCGTCGCCACGATCTGGTCGGCCTCCATCGCCAGCTCCCGCATCAGCTCCGTGTCGCGAACGTCGCCGTGGACGAACTTGTAGCGCGGGTGGGTGTCGTACGGGTGGACGGTCGCGCCGTAGCGCCCCAGGTCGTCGACCCCGATGACGTCGTGGTTCGCGGCCAGCAGCTCGGGGATCAGATGGCCGCAGATGAAGCCCGCGGCGCCGGTGATCAGGATCCGCATCGGTCTTCTCCTCGTCCCTAGATCCCTTCGCGGCCGAACAGGTCGCCGAGCTCACTGAGCTGGAAGACGGGCCCGTCCTTGCAGATGAAGAAGCGGCCCATCTGGCAGTGCCCGCAGAAGCCCAGGCCGCACTCCATGTGTCGCTCCAGCGTCACGTAGATCCGGTCGCGGGTCACGCCATGCCCGGCCAGGGCGATCGTCGTCGCCTCCATCATCCGCTCGGGACCGCAGACGAATGCCACTGCCTGGGATCCGTCCCACGATGCCTGGTGGATGGCGCTGACCGTCGATCGGCCTGCGCCCGCGTAGGGCCCTCCTGGACCCTGGTGGCGCCTGAGCCAGCGGCAGGTGACGTCGATCTCGCTGCCTGCGTCCCAGCCCTCCAGCTCGTCGCGGAAGAGCATGTCCTCGCGGGTTCGGGCCCCGTAGTAGAGGCGCACCTGGCCGAAGCGTTGCCGCTCGGCGACGAGCGCGTCGAGCAGGGGCCGGAGCGGGGCGAGGCCCGTCCCGCCGGTCACGACGACGACGTCCTTGCCGTACGCCGCGGCCACCGGCCACCCGATGCCGACCGGGCCGCGGAAGCCGACGGTTGCCCCGGGCTGCAGGGAGGTGATCGCCGTGGTTGCCGCGCCGGCAGCCCGGATCGTGAGCTCCAGGCCATCCGGTGCCAGGAAGCGGCTGATCGAGATCGCGGCGGGCGGGAACGCCGGCAGCGAGACCATCCCGAACTGTCCCGGCTTGCCACCGGCATGGACCGCGTCGAGCCCGGCCAGACGGATCGTGGTCGTGTCCGCCGTCTCGGCGTGCACCCGGGTGACCTGCGCCGTGGCATAGGCCTGGCGGTCATCGGCGACCGGCTCGAACTTCGGCGGCCCGGGCGGTTCCGGGACCGCCGGCGCGATCGCGGCGAGCTCCTCGCGAACGTCGATGCCCACCGGGCACCAGGTGATGCAGCGCCCGCAGCCGACGCAACCGGACTGACCGAACTGGTCCCACCAGGAGGCGAACTTGTGGGTGAGCCACTGGCGGTAGCGGTCCTTCGGCCGGGCCCGGAAGTCCCCGCCCGCGACGATCGCGAAGCCGGGGCTGAAGCAGCTGTCCCAGCTGCGCTCGCTGATCGACTCCGCACCGGCGAGGTCTGTCTTTCGCGTCACGTTGATGCAGAAGCAGGTGGGGCAGGCGAGGGTGCAGTTGCCGCACGTGATGCAGCGTTCGGCGACCTCGGTCCAGCGCGGTGAGTCGAGCCTCGCCATCAGCCGGTCGCGGAGGCCCGCGGTCTGGACAGGGTTACCGATCGAGGCGCGGACGCCGGCGACCGCCTGGACTGCGGCGACCGATTGGTCGAGCCGGGCCGCGCTGACCGGCAGCCGTGCCAGCAGCTCCGCGCCGGTGGGCGTGCCCGCCTCCACGACGAAGCCCGCGGGAATCTCGGTGAGGGCGAGGTCGTGGCCACCTCGCACCTCGGGACCGGTCTCCATCGAGGTGCAGAAGCAGGTCGAGGCGGAGGTCGTGCACTGCACGGCCACGACGACCGTGGCGCGTCGGCGCAGCTGGTAGTCGGTCTCGATGAACGGGCCGCCAAGGAAGACGCGGTCCTGGACGCCGAGCGCTGCGAGCTCGCAGGCCCGCACGCCAAGGAAGGCGAGCTTCGGGATCTCCGGCTCGGCCGCCCGGAATCGAACCTCGCCGTCTACGGTGGAGGCGACGGTGAGCGGCACGACCGGTGGGAAGGTGAACCGCTTCCAGCTCGTGGGTCCCACGACATAGCCGAAGGTGAATGCGTCGCGGCGCTTGACCAGGCGGTACATGCCCGGACCCTGCTCGTCGCCCCAACCCTGTGGCAGCTCGTCGACGGACGTGATCTCGTCGTAGACGATCGTCTCGTCCGCGATCGTGGGACCGATCAGGCGGCGCCCGTCCTCGCGGAGCAGGTCGAGCAGGTCCTGGAGGTTGACGCGCGGCAGGAAGAACGCGCCACCCATGGCCCCGCCCGTTGCGGAGAGCGGCATGCCGGTCAGCACGGCACGGGTTCCGGACCGGCGAACGCGACAACCTCTGCCGCGATCGCGGCCGCGAACGAGGGGAGCGCCGCTGCGACCGAAGCGGTCAGGGGCGCCCCGACGTCAAAGCAGGCCCCGCCGATCCCGACGAACGTGCCGGCTGGAGGGGCGTCGCGCAGCGTCGCGGCGAGCGCGAGGACCTGCTCGAGCGGCAGCTCGTGGGACGACCGGGGCTCCGGGGCGTGGCCCGCGGCCTGCAAAGCGTGGGCACGATCCACGAGCGTCGCGAGCGGGCGGACCCAGACCTCGCCGGCGGCCAGTCCGGCCACTGCGTCGACCACCACGCAGGGCGCGTCAATCGGCAGATCCATGAGCAAGAGGATGTCGAGCTGGCCCACCGGGACCACGTCCGCGCGCTCACGGAGGTCTGGCGGGAGCAGGTCGACGGCGGCGAAGCCCGCGGCGTCGTCGCCGCGGGCCCGCTCGCCGCACACGAAGATCGAGACGCGCGAACTCATCGGGGACGCTCCGTGGTGCGTTCGGGGTGGCGTGACCGTTACGGCGCCGCTCAGACCTCGTCGACCCGCAGATCGAGGAAGTGCGTGGCGCAGCTGATGCAGGGGTCGTAGCTCCGGATCATCTGCTCGAGCCGAAGGGTGGCCTCGGCGTGGGGGAGGTCCAGGACCTGCTTTGCCGCGACGATCAGGTCCGCCTCGATGGCGGCCTGGTTCTGGCTGGTGGGGGGCACGATCTGGGCGGTCCGGATGCGGCCGGACTCGTCCACCTCGTAGCGATGGAAGAGGAGGCCGCGCGGTGCCTCGGTCGCCCAGGCCGCGACGCCGGGCCGGCTCTGCCAGGCGACGAGCGGCTCGGACGGCACGCGATAGGCGTCGATCAGGTCGATCGCCTCGGCGAATGCGTGGACGAGCTCCACGGCGCGCGCGACGATCGAGGCGTAGATGTTGGTCCGGATCAGGTCCGCGTAGCCGGAGGCAGCCAGCGCCTCCTTGGCCAGCGGGTGGAGCTGCTCGCCGGCAAGCACCACGCGTGCTGCCGGGCCAAGGAGGTAGACGCCCTTGCCGTCGAGGGACCGGGCGTGGAGGGCGTTCGTGCCCTGCACCTGGAACTCCTCGAATGCCTCGCGCCACCCGGAGGGGGCCACGTCCACGCCGTCCGAGCTGACGATTCGCCCGTCGTTGAACGGGTACTCGGCCGCGTGGCGGAGGCTCACGACGCGCGGCTCGCGCGCGAAGGCGGGCATCGTGAAGCCGGAAACGACCTTGACGGTCTCCTGGGCGAAGGCAAGGCCCTCCTCCAGGGCGGCCCGGTGCTCCTTGAGCTCGCTGATCCGGGGGACGTGGCTCCAGCCACCGACCCGCACACTGACCGGGTGGATGGGCCGGCCGCCGAGGATGGTGATGAGCCTGTTGCCGGCCTTCTTCATCTTGAGGGCCTGCTCCACGAGCGGCCGGTGATCGGCCGCCATGGTGATGCCGCTCTCGTAGCCGAGGAAGTCCGGCGCGTGGAGGAAGTAGATGTGGAGCGCGTGGCTTTCGATCCACTCGCCGCAGTACAGGAGGCGCCGGAGCGCCCGCGTCTGTGGATCGATCCGGACCCCGAAGAGATCCTCGAACCCGTGGGCCGCGCTCATCTGGTAGGCGACGGGGCAGATGCCGCAGATCCGGGCAACGATGTCGATGACCTCGTCGGGGGTTCGCCCCACGACGATCTGCTCGAAGTAGCGCGGCGTCTCGAAGATCCCGAGGCGTGCCTCGACCACCTCGCCATCCCTCACCCGCAGGCGGAGGGACCCTTCGCCCTCCACCCGGGTGAGCTCGTGAACCTCGTAGATGCGCTCGTCCACGGCCTTGTCTGCGGTCGTCGCGCGGCTCATGCCTTTCCTCCCCGCGGCGCCGGCTCGGCTGCCGGCGTCGTGGCGCCGCGCGCTGTCCGCGCGCCGCCGAGCTCCGTGACCATGCTGCGGAAGGGCTCCGAGTACGCCGTGAACCCGGCGAACAGCCGCCCGATCTCCTCGCGCGGGCGATCACCGGACATCTGGAGGTGACGGGTGAGCCCGGCCGCGTTCGCCTGCTCGCGCGGGCCGAAGCAGCCGTAGCACCCACGCCCGAAGCGCGGGCAGATCGCGCCGCAGCCGGTCTGGGTGACCTGGCCGAGACACGGGATCCCCTTGCTGACCATGACGCACACGACGCCGCGCCGCTTGCACTCCATGCAGACGGCCTCGTCGCGCAGCTGCGGGCGGCGGCCGGTGGTGAGCGCGGTGAGGAGCTCTACGAGCTGGTGAGGATCGATCGGGCAGCCGCGCAGCTCCGCGTCCACGGTCACGTGCTCGGCGATGGGCGTGGAGCGCGCCAGCGAGGAGATCCACTCGGGGTTGGAGTAGACGCCCGCCCGGAACGCATCGTGGTCGCCCCAGTTGCGGAGCGCCTGGATGCCGCCGGCGGTCGCGCAGGCGCCGATCGTGACGAGGAAGCGCGTCCGGCGCCGGAGCTCGACGATCCGTTCCAGGTGCGCCGGCTCCGATACGGAGCCTTCAACGAACAGGACGTCGTAGGGTCCGGCCGAGCGAGCCGATGTCGCCTCCGGGAAGTCCACGATGTCGAAATGCTCGACGACCGAGAGCAGCTCGTCCTCGAGATCGAGAAGCGTGAGCTGACAACCGTCGCACGACGCGAACTTGACGACGCCGACGCGGGGACGTGCCGCGACGGGGGCATGAGCCATCAGATGCCCTCCCGGCCGAAGGTGTCACCGAGCTGCGCGATCGAGAAGACCGGGCCGTCACGGCAGACGAAGTACTTGCCCATCTGGCAGTGGCCGCACAGGCCGATCCCGCACTCCATGTGGCGCTCGAGCGTCACGTGGATGCGAGAAGCGGACACGCCCCGGCCGGCGAGCGTTGTCGAAGTCGCCTGCATCATCCGCTCCGGACCGCAGACGAAGGCGATCATGTTGGTGCCATCCCAGGCCGCCTGGTCGAACAGGTGGGTCACGATGCCCACCCGCCCCGACCAGTCCGGGCCGGCGCGATCGACGGTCAGGCTGACCTCGATGCCGTCGCGCTTGGCCCACCGGTCCAGCTCGTCGCGATAGAGCAGATCGGCCGGCGTCCGGGCCCCGTAGAAGAGCTTCACATCCCCGAATCGGCGACGGTCGGCGACGATCGCGTGGAGCACCGGCCGGAGCGGCGCCAGGCCAATTCCTCCGGTGACGATGACCAGATCGCGCCCGACCGCGCGGTCGAGCGGCCAGTTGTTACCGAGCGGCCCGCGCAAGCCGACCTGCTCGCCGACCTGGAGGGCGCACATCGCCTTGGTGGCGGGGCCGGCCCCCCGGATCGTCAGCTCGATCCCGTCCGCCAGGAAGCGGCTGATCGAGATCGGAAGCGGTGGGAAGCCCGGCAGCGCGACCATGGCGAACTGCCCGGTGCTGCCGTGGCTGAACGCCGGGTCGACACCGGTGAGCGTCAGCGTGGTGGTGTCCGAGGTCTCGGCCTTCGTGTTGACGACGCGGGCGGTGACGAAGTCGTTGGGAGTCGCGGCCACCGGCTCCACGAGGCGCGATTCGGGCGACAGCGGGACGGGCGGCGCGATCGCGTTCAGCTCGTCGCGGACGTCGATCCCGACCGGGCACCAGGTGATGCAGCGACCGCAGCCCACGCATCCCGACGTACCGAACTGGTCCCACCAGGTCGCGAACTTGTGGGTCAGCCACTGCCGGTAGCGATCCCGGGGCCGAGCGCGGAAGCTGCCGCCGGCCACCTTCGCGAAGCCGGGGCTGAAGCAGCTGTCCCAGCTGCGGCTGGCAACTGCCGTGTCGCCGGTCATGTCCGTCATCTGCGTGAGGGTGGTGCAGAAGCAGGTGGGGCAGGCCAGCGTGCAGTTCCCGCAGGTGATGCAGCGCTCGGCGACCTGCGCCCAGCGCGGGTGGTCAAGCTGGGCCATGAGGCGGTCGTGGAGGCCCTCCGTGGGGACGGGGTCGCCGATCCGGGCGCGAACGGCGGCGACCGTGGCCGCCACGCCGTACTGCTCGGCGGCGCTCGCCGGGCGGAGCGGCAGGCGCTCGAGGACCGCGCGCCCGGCGGGCGTGCCCGCGTCGACCAGGAAGCCTGCGTCCAGCTCGGTCAGCGAGAGGTCGAAACCCTCGGTGACCTCGGGCCCGGTGCCCATCGAGGTGCAGAAGCAGGTGGATGCCGAGGTGGTGCACTGCACGGCGACCACGAACACGTTCGCACGCCGGACCATGTAGTCGGGGTCGATGAACTCGGTGCCCATCAGGACCCGGTCCTGGACCGCGAGCGCGGCGATCTCGCAGGCGCGCACGCCCAGAAAGGCGAGCTTTGGCGGATCCACCTGCTGCGGCTGGAAGGAGACCTTGTGGCCGTCCCGGGTCGAGTTGGTGAGCGGGATCAGGGCCGGAAAGGTCCACTTCTTCCAGGCCGTGGGTCCGACGACGTATCCGAACAGCCGCTCGTCGCCGCGCCGTCGCAGCCGGTAGCGGCCCGGAGCCTGCTCGTCACCCCAGCCGCGCGGCAGCTCGTCGACGGACTGGATGTCGTCGTAGATGATCGAGCCGTCCGCGACGGTGGGGCCGATCAGCCGACGGCCGTCCTCGCGGAGGAGGTCGAAGAGGAACTGGAGGTCGGCCCGGGCCAGGAAGCCGGGCCCCTCGATGGTGGGGCGGCCGCCCCGGGGCGAACGCGTAACCGGCATCACCACGAACGCACTTCCTCGGCGGCGAAGAGGTCCATGAGCTGGACCCGGGTGGCGGTGAGGCGTCGCGCGACCGCAACGAGGATTCGCGGATACAGGGCCTGGGCAAGCGCTGCGTCTTCGCGGAGCGCCGCGCGCAGGGCCGGCCCTTCGAACGTGATCGCCTCGAGCGTCTCGATCGCGACCGCGGTGGACGTGGCCCGGTAGGGCGGAACCACGGCGGACCACCCATAGACGTCGCCCGGCTCGACCGTGAGGATCGTGAAATCGCCCCGCTCGGGCACCAGCGTGCGGAGAGCCACGCGGCCCTTGATCACGACGCCGAAGGCTTCGGACTCATCTCCTTCCCGAAACAGCTCCTCGCCCGGCTCCGCCGAGAACGTTCGGCTGAGCTCCGCGAGGCGCGTCTGGACCGCCGGCTCGAGGCCGGAGGCAAACCACGTGGAGTTGAGGACAGCAACGAGCGAACCATGGTCCTGCATAGGGTCAGTCTCGCGGCGCGGGATGGGCCGGCGGCAGGGCCGGTGGGCACGGGGACGGGGGCCACCTGTCCCAGCGACGGCACCGACCCCGATCTGCCCGGGCGCGGACCGTCACCGGCGTGGACAAACGGCCTGCGGGGGCGCGATCAGAGCTCCGGCAGCTGCTGCCCGGGTCCCAGCGCGGCGGCAAACAGGTCGCCCCGCTCGGCGAGCCGCGGCAGGACCGTGCGGATCGTCCAGCGATCGGGACGGAGCGCCGGATCGTCGAGCTCGTCCCAGGTGATCGGCGTGGAGACCGGGAGGCCGGGCGCAGGTCGCGGCGAGTACGGTGCGACGAGCGTCCGGTTTCGCCAGTTCTGCGTGAAGTCCAGGCGTGCGCGCCCGCCCCGCTGGCCCTTCGACCACTCCCAGCTGACCAGGTCGGGAACGGCACTACCCACGGCGCGGGAGATCTGCTCCACCCAGGCCCGCGTCCGCTCGTAGGTGTAGCCGGGGCGCAGGGGAATGAACACCTGGATTCCGCGCTTGCCGGTCACCTTCGGCACACCGATCACGCCGAGGTGCTCGAGCGCGCGGCGATAGAGCCGGGCGATCTCGAGCGTCTCGTCCCAGGTCGTCCGCTCACCAGGGTCGATGTCGACCAGTGCCCAGCGGGGCTCGCCGGGCGCCTCGATCCGCGACGTCCACGGGTGGATCTCCAGGGCTGCCTGGTTGCCGAGCCAGGCGAGCGTGGCGAGCGAATCGGCCACGACATACGCGTGTGGGCGCCGATCCGGCGGGTCGGGCTCCCGCCAGCGCGTCACCCAGTCAGGCGTTCCGGCCGCCACGCCCTTCTGCCAGAAGGACTCGCCATTCACGCCATCGGGGTAGCGAGCCAGGTTGAGGGCGCGGCCGGCCAGGTGCGGGAGCAGGACGGGGGCGACCAGAACGAGGTAGCGGACGAGGTCTCGCTTGGTCACGGGGGCGCTGCCCGCGTCCACCTCGCTGCCCGCGCCGAACACCCGCTCGGCCCGGGGTGACGATCCGACACCCGGAGCGAGCACCTTGTCGAGGTTGGTCAGGGCCACCTCGCGACCGGCAATCTCCCAGCGTCCGCCGCGGGAGGGCATCGCGTCGAGCGCGGCGATCTCCTCGGCGGTTGCCGGGCCAATCGCCGGTCCCGCGGGCAGGGCCGGCGAGTCGCCCGCTCGGCGGGTGTCGGGCGCGCCGGCCGCGACGTCACCCCCCAATCGTGCGGTCGCGGACCGGCGCGACGGCTGTGCCAGGCCTGCCCGTGCGAGTGCCCGGGCCGCTGCGCCCGGACCGACGGCGTCCTGGCGCTCCACCGAGGCAGGGTCGACCTCGGGTGCCTCGTGGGTGAACGCGGCCTGGCGGACGATGCCGTCGCGGGACCAACCGCCGATCTCGGCCCGGATCACCAGCTCGGGCGCTGCCCACACCGCACCCGCGGTCCGTGCCAGGTCGTCGGGCGCATCCGCGAACGGCGACGCGTCCAGGGCACGGGCGTCGAGCGCGGCCCGGAAACGCGCGCGCGTCGCGGCGTCGAGGCCGCTGCCGACCCGGCCCGCGTAGCGCAGGTGTCCCCCCTGCATCACGCCGACGATGAGCGCCCCGAGGTCGCGATGGCTGCCCTGGCCCTGCACGTAGCCGGCAACGACGAGCTCCTGGGTCGGTCGGACCTTGAGCTTGAGCCAGGCGGCCGAGCGATGGCCAGCCTCGTACCGGCTGCGGCGGTGCTTGGCCATTGCGCCTTCCAGGCCCTGCTCGGCGGTGGCAGCGAAGAACGCGATGCCATCGCGCGCGACCTGCCCGCCGAAGCGGACGTGCGGATGCTCGCGGAGGACCAGTCGAAGGATCGCCGTCCGGTCCTCGAGCGGCACGTCGAGATAGGAGCGGCCGGCGCACCATGGCAGGTCGAATGCCATGAAGACGAGCGGCGCGGCCCGCCCCTCCTCGCGAGCCGGTCGGCTGGTAGGGATGGCAGGCACACCTGGGCTACCGCCCAGCCGGGCCTGGAGCAGGCCGAAGTCGGGCCGCCCCCGGGAATCGAGCGCGACCACTTCGCCGTCGATGATCGCCGCCGGGGCCGCGAGCCAGGTCGGCCGGCCAAGCAGCTCGGGAAAGAGCCGGGCCGCGTCGTGGCCGTTCCGTGTTCGGAGCGCGACATGCCCGCCGGCCACGCTGGCCTGGATCCGGTAGCCGTCCCACTTCGGCTCGAAGAGCCAGTCATCGTCGTCGAACGGCGCGGTTCCGGGCGTCGCGAGCATCGGCTCCACGAAGACCGGCTGCCCCGTCGCCCGCGCGCCCGGTGGGTCGAGGGAGGGAAGCGGAGCCGGGGCGAGACGCACCTCGCGCGGCGGCAGTCCGGCTGCGACGTCGGCATTCGTGCGGCCGGTCTTGACCGACGCGGGGTACGCCTCCGGGTCCCAGCCGGGAATGGCTTCGGGTCCGCGCTTGGCGATCAGGAGCCAGGCGGTCCGCTCGTCGGTCGCGGTCCCCGGGCTGCGCGGGCCGGTACGCTCCCGGTCCGGCGCCCCGGTGCGCACGAGCGTGAAGCGGCCGGCCAGCTTCTCCCCGCGAAGCCGGAGCTTCAGCTCGCCTGACCGGAGCGCCTCGGTGGGATCCCAGGTCAGCTCGGGCTCGAAGGTGCCCCAGTCCCAGCAGATCGAGTCGCCCGCGCCGTACTCGCCGGCGGGGATGACCCCTTCGAAGTCCAGGTATGCGATGGGGTGGTCCTCGGTCCGGGCGGCGAAGCGGCGCTCGTCGGGGTCGCGAGTCGGACCCTTGGGGAGCGCCCACGACACCAGCACGCCGTCGATCTCGAGACGGAGGTCGTAGTGGAGCCGGCTGGCTCGATGGCGATGGACGACGAAGCGGCCGCAGCCACCCGCGGCCGATGGGACGTTGGCCAACGCGGGCATGCCAGGGCTCGGGTGCGCGCCAGACCGGTCGCGTGCCGTCGTCTCCGCGTCCGGCTCCGCCCCGGTGGGCTCGGGCGTCCGGGCGAAGTCGCGCTTCTGCCGGTAGCGGTCCAGCGCCATGCGAGTGCCCCTCGTCCCGGTCCGGTCAGAGCGGAAGGCGACGGAGCAGCGCGAGGAAGGGCGGCAGCTCGCGCGGCGCAGCGATGACCGGGACGCGGTACCAGGCGTCGTGCGCGGGCCCGGTGCGCAACGGTGCGTCCAGGCGGCGCGCCGACAGGGCGCGAAACCCGAGGGCGCCCAGGGCGGTCGCGACCGTGCTCCCGTCCCCGATGAACCCGCGCCCCGCAAGGCACCAGCTCGATGGCCGGAGGAGGGCCGCGAGCTCGCCGCGCCGCTCGGCGAAGGGCCGCAGGGCGAGCGTTTCTCCGTCGAGGTAGAGGAGGTCGGACGCGACCAGGGCGGCGGACCCGCGGCCGCTGCTCCGGGCGCCAGGTGCAACCCGAGCCTCGTGCTCGCCCGACGGCGGGTCACCCGCACGCTCGCCGCGGAGGCGCCGCTCCAGGAGCGTCCGGCTGGGGCGACCGCGCGCGTCGAGCACCATCAGAGTCGCGTCCAGGACCACGCCGTCCGATCGGACGAGTCGGGCAACCTCGGCGAGCTCGGGAAAGGCGGGAAGAGGATCGCCGAGCGCCTCGGCGCGCAGCCGCACCGAGCCTTCCTCCACGAGTACGAAGGCACGGATCCCGGGCCACCACGGCTCGAAGAAGTAGCTCGGGTCGTCGAACGGCCCCTCACCCTCGGTCGGCCGCATCGGGACGATCCGGTCCGGCAGGCGGGACGCCGCGGGCGCGAACTCGAGCGGGAGCGGATCACCGGCCGGCGAGCGAGTCATCGCGGCGATTGTGGCCTGACGGGAGGTCGCCTGCCAGGGCCGCGTCGGGGGTTAGTGCCGTTGCCGCGTCGTGGAGCGCAGGCCGGCCGGGCCGGAATCCCGCGGTCCCCGCGGATCGCCGGTCGGATGCCCCGGGCCCGGGCCACCGGCTCAGGCCGACTTGCGTCGCACCATCTTGCGCGCAGTGGCCTGGACCTCACGCGCCTCCTCGTCGGCCGGCGCGACCCGACTCGGACGCCGAGCCGTGGCCGGCGACCGGCCGGCAGCCGCCTCCTCGGCCGCGGCCTCCTCCTCCCGGTTCGCCCGCGCGGTTCGGGCGGCGTTCACGCTCGCCTCGAGGGCGGCCATCAGGTCCACCAGCTGGCCGCCGGCCGGCGCCTCGTCCGGCTCGGCGATCTCGCGCCCTTCGACCTTGGCCTCGATCACGGCCTCCAGGGCCTGGCGGTACTCGTCGCGATACTCGGTGGGATCAAACGCGCCGGTCATGGCGGAGATGAGCTGGGCCGCCATTGCACGCTCAGCGGGCTTGATCTCCACGTCGCCGGCCGGGAGGTCGAGCTCGTCCGTCGCCCGGATCTCGTCCGGCCAATGGAGCGTCTCGAGGACCATGGCGTTGGCGTACGGGTTGAGGGCGGCCAGCGCCTCGCGATCCTTGATGACCACCTTGCAGATCGCGGCCAGGCCCTGCTCGGCGAGCACCTCGCGCAGCAGCGCGTAGGCCTTGCGACCGATCGGCTCGGGCTCCACGTAATACGCTTGCTTCACGAACCGGACGGGATCGTCCTGGTCCGGCCGTGCGGGGATGAACTTCTCGATCTCGATGGAGCGGACCGTCTTGAGCGGGACGCTCGCGAGGTCCTCGTCGGTGATGACGACGTACTGGTCCTTCGCGTACTCGAAGCCCTTCACGGTGTCGCCCCGGGAGATCACGTCATCGTGGAACGGGCAGTAGGTCTTCATCTGGATCCGGTTCAGGCAGCTCGCGTGGAGCATGTTGAACGCGATCCCCTTGGAGTCCGTCGCCAGGTAGAGCCGGACCGGAATGGTCACCAGCCCGAACTGGATCGCCCCCCGCCACATCGAGCGTGCCATGGTCCCCTCGCCTGACTCGTCGTCGTTCGCTCCGTGCAGCGTCACCTCGTGACACCTACTGCCGCGACCGGGATGGGAAGGATACGCCGGTCGCGCAAGCGGTCCGGCGCCGAGCGCAGTGATGCGGGCGCGAGCGCAGTGATGCGGCCGCCATCTCCGTTTTCACGGCGCGATCCCATCAGCCCGCCTGATGGCTATCAGCTCCGCTGATCGAATCGGAGTAGGCCACGCTCATCTCGACGACGCAGCGCGGCTTCGCGGGCAAGCGCGTGCTGAACCAGCCGGAATCCATCACCGGGCCTCATGACCAACAGGCGGCCGAACGAACCGGGGACGCGCCCGGATCCCCGATCAGCGGCCGCGGCGGGCGACACGCATGAAGTCGGCGTAGTCGCGATAGGGCGCGTCGCTCCGCCGGCCATCCACGCGCAGCCCGTGGATCGACCGAGCGCCCCGACGTCGCGGGTCGACCATTGCGAGACCCCACCCCGTGACGGGCCCGCCCTTGAAAAGCGCCGCGGCAAGCGCCGCGCCACGCATCGGGAACGCCTGTGCCAGGGCTTCTCTGTTGGCGAGGACGGTTGCGTCGTTGGCGGCTGTCCCATTCGCGCCGGCCCGCCGGCCCGCCGAGCGGCTCGACCGCCGCGCCGAGGAGCCGGGCGAGCGTTTCGCCCAAGCTCTACCCGTCGCAAGCACCGTGAAGCGGGCGGCACCGGCCCCCGCCGATGTGCCGCCCGCTTCCGGATGAGATGGACCCTCAGGGCAGAACCGCCGGGGCGCCGGCCCGCCACGCCCCGGGCCCATCGAGCCGCGCTTCCCGGCCCGCCTTCCGACCGACCGCTCGCCCTACCCGGCGGCCCGGAGCTCCGCTTCCGCCTCGGCGACGCGCGCCAGGATGGCGTCCCGCATCCGGTCGAGGCCCGTCTGCACGTCCTTCGTGCTGTTGACGACGGAGGTCAGCGTCGACTTGAGGGTGCGGAGCTGTTCGAGCTGCTCCCGGATCCCGGTCAGCGCCCCGCCGATGGCTTCGGCGTCCACGTCGACCTCGCGTTCCCGGAGCGACGCGATTGCCAGCAGGCGCGCGAACCGCACGGCTGCCTCCAGGACGGCCGAATCGGGGGATTCGGGGTCGATGACCGCGTAGACGTCGCCCGCCCGGAAATCGAACGGCGCGATGCCCGTGGGCGCATGGGCCGGCGTGAAGACGACCAGTCCGATGGCCGCATCGCGGTTCGTCTTCGCCTCCCGGATCTCCTCCCGCATGGCGCGCCCGGAGATGGCCCGGTCTTTCGCCTCGACGACGATCCGCAGCTCCGCACCGCCGGTCAGGGCCGGGTTGACCGTCACGACGAAGTCGCCCTTCTTTGACTTGATGACGGCACCCTCCTCCGAGGAGGTTCGGTCGAGCAGGTCGCCGGCTCCGCGCGCCGTGTCCGCCAGGAGGCCTTCGAGGAGGTCTTCAAAGTCCCCGCCCTTGGCGGTGCCCTTCGCCCGCTCCTGGGCCCGGGCGGTCGAGGCCGCCTCGAGGGCGGCGATGCGCTCGTTGAGCCTGTTGAACCCCTCGGTCATCTCGCCGCGGAACTGGAACAGCGGCGATCCCAGGCGGGTCGGGTCGAGGAGCGTGGCCAGCTTGCTTCCGTCGCCTTCCAGATACGCGCCGAGGAGCGTCTTGATGCGGCCGATGGCGCTGTCGCGCCTGGTCTCGTCGAAGAGCTCGTCCGTGAGCGAGCGGAGCTTGCCGCGGTCGCCCAGGAAGGATTCGAGGGTCCGCGGGAGGCGGCCGTCGCCATCGGCGAAGTTCTGCCGCAGGAGCTGGTCCAGGGCTGCGGCCGCCTTCGCGTTGGCGTCCTCGGTTTGGCGCAGGAGCGTCGCGAACTCGGCTCGAACCGCATCGACGTTCACCGTCACGCCGGCGTCCATGAGCGCGGTCAGGCCGATCTTGAGGGCGCGCTCGACAAGGCCGGCGCGTTCCTCGACGGGGCGCTCGGCAATGAAGGCGGCCAGGCTGGCGTCCACGAGGACCAGGCGGTCGACGACCACGCGATCGCGTTCGACCGAGATGCGCGTCACTGCGGCGGGGGCGCTCGCCGACGTGGCCATCGGCGTCAGGCGGGTCGCCGTCGAGCCGGGCATCGGCGGGCGACCGGCGGGGGAGGGGAGCGTGACGACGTTGGCGGGGGCGTCCATGGCCCGAACTCTGGGGGTGAGTTGTGCCAGCTAGGGTGTCACTGGCAGATGCCATTCCGATTCGCCCCCTCCGCGCTCGCGAGGAAGCGCCATGAAGAGCTTCGTACCCGCAGCCAAGAGTAGGCTTGCCCTCGCATTCGGGTGGGCCACATCGGCCCGGCCACTCCCAGCCGAGTGGACGGCGCGGGCATTGGAGATCGGACGGTCACCCAGCAAGACGTATGTGGCGGCGCTGCTCACGGCTGCACTTGCTCGTGCGACCACATCGGAGGTTGACGCGCAGTGGCTTAAGGTCACCGATGACCCACGGTCGTACTCGGCTCGTGGTCTCTGCCATAGGGTCCTTGTACCAGCCTCAGACGTACTGGGCTTCAGCCTCGGAGCGACAGGCAGGGAACCGCTGAACAACCAGCCCTTCTTTCGGTATGACCGCATCGACGGTATGGATCGGGTCCTCAAGAATGCGCAGCTCCACCGTGACCTGCTGGTATCCGCGGTCGGCGATCTCAACCGCCTCGACCAAGAGGAAGCCCTGGCGGCTCTCGCCGCAATCCTGCGGACGAGGCTCCGCATCGGTGGGGAACGCGTCGCCCTTGGGCCAGTCGACGTCTCCTACGCCCATCTGGTCGATGCCATCGAGCGACTGCTCCTCGATGATGCTGAGGGCGGTCGACGAGCGCAGGCAGTTGTTGCGGCGGCTTTCGACTTGATCTTCGACGTGGTCAGGGTCGAGCGAGTGAACAGCCCCTCGCGGCATTTTCCAGGCGACGTGGTGGCGCTCATCAATGACCTTCCAGCCGTGAGCGCCGAAGTCCGGCAGAAGCCGGTCAAGGACGATGACGTGCACCGCTTCGTGCGCGTCCTCGAGCGTGCGGCAATCGGGAGGGGGATGATGGTTGCATTCGCACCGAACCCCGACCTGTCACCACGCTCGGAGCTGGAGCGCTGGGCTCGTCGTGAGGCAGGCGTCGCCCTGACGATCCACGACACGGTGCACGGCTTCTTGATGGACGTCGTGGGCACCTCGCCACAGGAACTTGCTTCGCTGCTTCTTGCCTTTCCGGATCGACTCGCCCGGCGCCTCGAAGACCTCGAGAGCCCGGCTGGCCTGTCGGTATGGGTCGCTGAGTGGTGACGGCTCCGGCCCGGGCCAAGGCGATGGATCCTGCGATGAGGCGGCGGGTGATGTCGTCGATCCCGAAGCGCGACACACGGCCCGAACTGGCGCTGAGGCACACGCTCGTGGCGCGCGGGATACACGGTTATCGGTGCCATATGCGGTCGCTGCCAGGGACACCGGATCTGGCGTTCACCCGATGGAGGGTTGCCGTCTTCGTGGATGGCGTCTGGTGGCATGGCCATCCCAACCACTTGCCTCTCGGGAAACGCGGCCCCTATTGGGATCAGAAGATCGCCAAGAACATCGAGCGCGACCATCGAACGAATGCCGATCTCGCCAACGTCGGATGGATCGTCGTCCGCATGTGGGATCTCGATATCCTCCGCAGACCGGACGACGCGGTTGACCAGGTAGTTGCGGCCCTATCGAGAGCCGGCCGCCAGAGCCACGTCGAGCGAGAGCCGAAGCTGTGACTCAAGAACGCCAACGCGGCGCCCCTCCATCGCCTCACGAAGCGCGCGCGTGACCACCTCTGCCAATTGAGGCGGGACTGCGTTTCCGATCTGGATCTGGGCCGACCTACGCGACCCGACGATCTGGTAGTTGTCCGGAAAGGTTTGAAGTCGCATCGCCTCGAGTTTTCGGAGCCGGCGGCTCATCCAATGGAACGGCCCAACATACGGGCCCGGCTGGCTTTGGATCGTTGTTGACGGACGATCCGGGTCCAATTTCAAGAGAAACGTCCAGTATCTGGTTCGCCACTCGAACCTCGGGCTTGGGTGACCACGCTTCTCAGTGAAATGCAGGTAGTTGTCGCCAGGTGGCACTTCACGCAGCAGAAGGCCGTAGTCGCCGTTGACCACTTCCTCCGGCTCTCGAAGATCCTCGCGAGACTCGAGGTCGCCAATCGCGTCGTGGGAGGTGACATAGGCAGGAAGGGACCGGTCGTAGGCGCGCTTCGTCTCAGTCCAACCCGAATGGGTAGCAGATGGGAAGACAGGCTCATTCCCGCCGAGGGTCCCCATCACGAAGAGCCGCTTACGAAGCTGCGGGACGCCATAGTCGGCGGCATTTAGAACCTGCCAGGAAAGGCGGTATCCAGCCTCACCAAGCCTGCCGAGCAGGGACCCGAACGGACCTCGGTTGTGGTTGTCGTAGGCGAGACCGTGGACATTCTCCATGAGCACCGCCGCCGGCATCAGATCGATGACGACGCGCGCAAACTCATCTACCAGCGATGCCTTGGGGTCGAGTCCACGCCGCTTGTATTCCAACCAGTAGCCGGACTTCGAGAATGGTGTGCACGGAGGTCCCCCAATGATCAAGGCAAGTTCGCCTCGGGCAATGCCAGCCGCTTCGCGGATCTCCTCCGAGGGCAGGTCCACGACGCTCTTCTCGATCACGACTAGGTCCGGGTCATTGGCCCGCAGGCTCGATGCCGCGTCGCTCTCGAACTCGACTGCCGCACGGATGTTGAACCCGGCGGCTGTCGCGCCGAGATCCAGTCCACCCACACCCGAGAAGAGGCTGATCGCCGGGTAGGAACTCACCCCGGAAGGGTAACCGCTCCGGCGTGCCAACTCATCCGGCACAGCAACGCCGGACTGACAGGCAGCAGCGACGGCGGTCTCCTGAGCAGCCGCGACGCGTGTACCCTGGCCACCAACCGCTGATAGGTGGCGCCTACGCCCCAATGATCGACCAAGACGCTGGCCGGACAGGAGAGCCGTGGACGGCGTTCGAGATCGAAGCCGCCGTCGCCGGCTATGCCGAAATGCTCCGCATGGAACTCCGCGGCGAGCGTTATTCAAAGGTTGACGCGGTCCGGGGGCTTCGCGCGATGCTTCCTGTGCGGTCCACCGCCTCGATCGAGCGGAAGTTCCAGAACATCAGCGCGGTGCTCGACGAGTCCGGCTTGGATTGGATCGATGGCTACAAGCCCCTCGCGCACTATCAGCGCGAGCTCAAGGCGGCAGTCCTGGCCGTAGCTGGACCTGGCCATCGGCTCGGGGAGGCGCTCGCCGCTTACGGGTCGTCCGCGCTCGTGGCCGCACGAGTTCGCCGGCTTGCGACCGATGATGTCGTGGTCGGACCACCGGGCCGTCGCACCCCAGTCCGCACGCGGACTTCCGTCGGCCTGACGGGCAGCGCGCTCTCCGGACTCCGGGACTTTCAGGCACGACAGCTTGGGACTGCCGGCGAAGAGTGGGTTGTTGAACTCGAGCGGGAGAAGCTTGGCCGCGTCGGCCGGCGAGACCTCGCGGATCGTGTGGTGTGGGTCGCTCGCGACCTTGGTGACGGTGCTGGCTATGACGTCGCGAGCTTCCGCGAGAACGGTCAAGAGCGCCTGATCGAGGTCAAGACCACCAACTACGGGCCGCGCACGCCGTTCTACATCACCCGGTGGGAGATCGAGGTTTCGCGCCGAAATCCGGACGTGTATTCGCTCTATCGGGTCCATGGCTTCGCCCGGGATCCGAGGATCTACATTCTCGATGGCTCGGTCGAAGAGCGTGCGCACCTCGAGCCGAAGGTGTTCCTCGGGATCCCGATCTGAGGGCCTCTGGGCCAGCCCGGACAGCACGCGTCGAGGCGCGGGCCGCGGTGATTCGAGCCCGATGCGGCAATGGGCATCAGTTGGCGATTACTGTTCGAGTCGAGCCGCGGCGTCGGCCCTAGGCTCCTGTCGAGCTGGGTCGCGCCAGCAACCCAGCATGCTGGTATCCTTGCCAGATGAAGGTGACCATCGACCTCGACCCGGAGCTGTACCGAGCGGTGAGGGTGGAGGCCGCACGGGCGGACCGGAGCGTGCGGGTGATCGTGGATGAGGCGCTCACCGCGTGGCTCGAGCGGCTCGAGGATGCGGAGGACGCCGCGGCGGCGGTTGATGCGCTTGCTGAGTACCAGCGTGACGGCGGCGTCGCAGCCGACGACTTCTTTCGCGCCCACGCCGCCGAGACGCGAGCGGCGTACGACGCGTCCGGCGACGGGTGAGCGATTGGCCCTGGCGAGTTGAGCTGGCGCCGGCGGCGCAGCGCCAGCTGCGCAAGCTGCCGCCCGATGCGACGGCGCGTGCACGGGGCCCGATCCTTGCCCTCGAGCGAAATCCGCGACCTCCAGGTTCGATCGCACTCTCCGGCAGCCCATTCTGGCGCCTTCGTGTCGGCGACCTGCGGATCGCGTACTGGATCGATGACGGAGCCCGGATCGTGGTCATCGTTCGCGTCGCACGCCGGAATGAGAGCACCTACCGGCGCGTGCGCTAGGGCGCGCTCGGACGATCAGGACGGCCGCCGGCCGGGTGTCGGGATGCCGAGCCCGGGATGGATCGTTTCGGGGCTGTCAACGTGCGGACCATCTGCGAGGATGTGGGTCGACCCCGTCCCAGTCCTGAGCGCCCATCCAGCGGAGCTGCCTCGATGCCCCTGAACCTGAATCTCGGCTCGTTCACCCACCGGACCGGGTCCGCGCCCACCCCCTTCGACGCGATCAACGGTCCGCGGCTCGCCGGTCCCCAGGGGAGCCACCCCCTCCACGCCGTCCAGGCGGAGGAGCTGGTGAAGCCGGCCGACGGCGGCGTGGCCGGCGAGATCGTGGTGGATCGTCCAGCAACGGTGGGCGAGGGAATCACCGGCACGGTCCGGGTGACCGCCACGAAGCGGATCGCGGCCCGGAAAGCTGCGCTGCGGCTGGTCGGCCTGCGGCTCGACGAGGTGACCCGGTCGGAAGACCACGACGACGGCGCCGGCCATGTCACGAGCTCGGAGCATTGGGTCGAGGTCCACGGCAAGCTTTTCGTGGAGGATGCGTTCCTCGAGCCGGTTGTGCCGGACACGCTGGAGCCCGGCCAGCAGTGGGAGGCACGGTTCGCTGTGCCGGCCCCGCCCCTCGGCCCGCCCACGGCCCATCTCGGCGAGTCGATCATCGCCTGGGCGCTCGAGCTCCGTTGGGACGTGGCGCTCGGCCACGATCCGTTCGTGGCGGTGCATCTGCCCGTGGCCCAGCACCCCGACCTGCTGCGGGCCGGCGTCGGCAGACAGGGTGGCGTCAGCATGATGCAGGGCGTTGCGGTCGGCGACGCGATGATCGGCGTCACATCGCCCCTCCCCGTTCCCTCCGGGACCGAGATGAAGGTGTCCGTGCGCTGGCCATCCGCCCCGAGCGGGCAGAAGGGCCGCGTCGAGCTCCACCGGCGCACGAATGCCCCGAATGGCACCGAGGGGATCATCGCCTCGGCCGCGATCGATCCGGCAACCCTGGCCGGCGGCATCGACGTCGCACTCGTGGTGCCGGCGGGCTCGGCGCCATCGTTCGACGGCGCCGGCCTGGAGATCACCTATGTCATCCGTGTCCTGGTCGACCGGCGATTCCGGACCGATGCGGCGATCGAACGGCCAGTCGCGCTGGTCTGACCGAATGCACGGCCGATCGGCCGCCGGCGCCGCTGTGACGTGGAGGAGCCAATGAGAGTGCTGGCTCAGGGACGCGACCTCGTCGCGCCCGACGATCCCGGGTTCGACCGGCTGCGCCTGGCAGAGGCTCAAGCCGTTTGGGACCTGTACCAGTCCGACGTCCTGCGCGAGGTCTACTTCCGGGCCGATCGGCCGGACGCAGTGCTGGTCTTCGAGGTCCCCGACGTCGCGGCAGCCCGGGCGGTGATCGACAGCCTCCCGCTGGTGGCTGCCGGCCTGATCGACTTCGACCTGATCCCGCTTCGGCCGTACCCGGGCTTGGCGCGGCTCCTCCGCGACGCCTGACTGGCGGCCCCCGGCGGGCGATCGGCGCCTGCAACGGAGGATCAGCCTTCGATCGCTGCGGCCAGGTTCCGGAGCAGGTTGAGCCCGGCAGCCACCTCGCCGATGGGTGCGTACGGCCCGGGCATCAGGAAGCACGGTCGGGCGGCCAGGGCCAGTCCTTCGACGCGGCCCCACGGCTCCGGAACATGCCGCCCCGCGCACGCCTCGGCGCCCCGCTTGTACACGAAGACGACGGCCGCCGGGCGCCAGATCGCCACCTTCTGGAACAGCGGACCTACCCCCGCCCGGAGCTCCGTCTCTGTCGCCGTGTCGCGCGTCGTCGGGGCCTTGAGGAGATCCGTGATCCCGTGTCCTGCGGCAACCAGCGCGTCGTCGGCCGCGTCGAGGTCGGTGTTGCCCGGCAGGATGGTCGCGGTGACCAGCCGGCGCCAGAACGTGCGCCCGAGCCGCCCCTGGTGATAGTGACCGGCCTCCACGCTGACCGGCGATGGGTTGAGCCCCACGAACAGCAGGCGCCCTGGTTCCGGCGGCAGGTCCGCCAGCGTTTCGACGGGTAGGCCGCCGATCACGAGCGTGATCCGGTGACCCTCGGTTCGGTCGCGCATTGGAAGCAGGGTACGGGATGAAGCGCCGGGTCGGGGCTGAGTCGTTCGGGCTCGTCCATCAAGGGACCCGGGCGTGGCCGCGCTGTGTCGGCTCCCCCGCCTGCCGCCGCGCCCGCCCCGTTCCCGCGCCCGTTCCCGCGCCCGCGCCTGCTCCCGCGCCTGTCGTTGTGTCATCCACGGACCGGGGTAGTACAAGGGTGGGCATTGACAAGCGAACCGGTCCGCACGACCCGCCTCAGCTCCGCCCGCGAGCGTGGCATGGCCGGCGCGACGACCTCTCGGCCCACCACCAAGCTCGAGCGCCGCCCGGGCAGCACCCCCGTTCGTATCTGCCCACCGCGAAGCCGGAGAGCCATCCCCGCGGCACCCCCGTTCGTATCTGCCCACCGCGAAGCCGGAGAGCCGCCGGGCATCGCCTCAGTCATCCCGTCCCGGCGTGCCAGGCGGGATCGCTGTATCGATCGCCGAGGAGGCGCTCCGCGGCGGCAGCCTCCACGGGCGTGAGCTCGGACCGGTGCGCCGGGTCCGCGCCGAAGGCCGCCAGGACGGCGGCCTCGATGTCGGCCCAGGCCGGCGTTCCGCCCAGCTCTCGCGCAAGCGAGGTCACCGTCACGCGGCGGCTCTGCGTGCGCTCCCAGCGCGGATCTCCGGCCGCCCCGGGTCCGTTGCAGACCCGGGCCAGCGCGTCCAGGTCCGCGTCGACCAGGAGGGTGGCGTGGACCAGCAACGCCCGTCCGCCAAGCCACGCCGCGACGCCCGAGAGCTTGCCGCCAGGCGCCGTGATGTCGCGCTGAGTCATCTCTGCGGCAACGCCCAGCGATCGGACCGCGGCTGCCAGCGGTGCAAGAACCAACCGGTAGAGACCGGGCAGGCGGCTGAGCGATGGGTCGCACACGAGGACGGCGTCCTCCGGGCGGAAGACGACCGAGACGTTGAGATTGCCGGGATCATGCCAGACGGTGCCTCCGCCGGTGAACCGGCGGAGGACCGGGGCATCGAGGGTGGCGGCCGCCGCCAGGTCCACCTCGGCCGCAGCCAGCTGGAAGCGCCCGACGACCGCGCACCGAGCATTGCGCCAGAGGCGCAGGACGGGAGCTGGGGCGGCAGGGTCTGCCGCGACGTGGCGCGCGACCGCTTCCTCGCGGGCCAGGTTCAGCCGCGGGTCGCGCGTGCCGTCGTCGGGGAGGTAGCGCCAGGCGGTGTCACTGGCGGAAGGCGACGCGGTCAGGCTAATCCTCCGCCGCCAGGCCGAGGTCGCCCGCGGGGCCCGCCGAATCCGTCGCCGGGGCACCACCCGAACAGTCGAGCGTCGCCGTGTACGGGTCGATGGCCCGCTGGGCCGCCTGGTGTTCGGCGATCCACGAGCGCCACTCCGCCCGGACGGCGGCAATGAACGCGGCCGTGGTCCGGTGCGTCAGTGTCACGCTCAGCGAGGTCAGGCGCGAGCGGAGCTCCGTCTCCCAGTCGGACGCGATCCCCTCGTGACGTGCCTCGTGGGCCCGGAGGTCGCCGGTCATCGAGGACCAGGCACCGGCCATCGCGGGATTGGCAGGTGCCCAGGAAGGCATGTCGACGTGGACCGTCGACGTGACCGTCGGGTTCACGACCGTCGCGGTGATCACCCCGTCGGCCACGCCGAAGGACGGGTCGCCGCCCCACGCGAACGAGACGTTGGTCCGGGCCCAGCCGCTGTCACGCCGGTACGGGCTGTGGGTGTTCATGTAGCTGACGACCCGTTCGCAATCGGTGGTTCCGACTGGCAGCCTGACCGCCCAGCGCTGGACCGGCAGCGCGCCGCCTGGGGAGACGAGGCGCTGGAGGGCGGCGTTGCCCTGGCGGCGCTGGACGGCGTCGGCGAGCCTTTCGCGGGTTCCGGCGTCCGCACCCGCCATGACGGCTCGAAGCGTGGCCGGGTTCGCCGCGACGTCGAGTGCCGGCACGCAGACGGCGGCCGACCGCCCCCCTTCACGCTGTCGCGCGGGCTGGCGCCTGTCTGCTCGGGCGAGGACTGCTCCCATGCGACTACCGTACCGCGGCCATGCAAGGGTGCCCCCCGCGTGCGTCGATCTGGCTCCGGGTTTCATCCGTCCTTCCGACCCCGTTTCAGCTCGGCGACGTCGAAGGCGGCGGTGGCCGACGACCAGTTCGGGGACACCTCCACCCGGGTTGCCAGGACCAGCCGGGTGAACCCCGAGACCGTGAACAGGAGCGCGAAGGCGGGGTAGCCAAGCGGAAGGATGGCCAGCAGGAGGCCCGACGTGGTCTGGCCGACCGTAAGCCCGGCTGCGCTCCCTGCCACGAACGCCCCCTGCGCACCGATCAGGTCCACGCCTCGGGTGAGGCGGAGGAGCCGCTCGTTGGCGGCCAGGGTTGCGGCGGAAGCGCCCGCCGACGCCATGGCGGCCACTACGAACAGGACCAGCCAGGCGACCGGGTTCCCCGGAAACGCGAACAGGCCGATGATCATCGAGCCGCCCCGCAGGACGAAGGAGAGACGCAGCGTACGCGAGGCGGAGCCGCGGTTGAGCCAACCGCCGACGATGGTCGCCGATGCGAGCGCGGCCGCCGACGAGATTGCCGAGAGCAGGATGGCGAAGCCGGCCGAGAGCCCCAGGACACTGATGCTGTAGATCGACAGGTAGGGGCCCATGCCCGCCCCGAATGCCGCGATCGCGACCGCCCGGATGAACCGGTTCGTCTCCGGGCTGCGCGGCGGTGCCTGGCCGCGGGGCGCGACCCGCACGCGTCCGGGGTGCTGGAGGCGCCGCAGAACCGTCAGCTCCGCGATCCCGAAGACGCCCGCGATCGCGAAGATGATCGCGTAGACGAACAGGCCGATCGTGCCCAGGCCGGCCTGCACGAGGAGCGCGACGGGCAGGAGGAGCACGGCACCGAGGCCCTGGGTGATACCCATCACACGGGGCGCCACGAACCGCCGGTCGCCCTCCGCGAGGATGGCGCCGTACCAGGCCAGGAGGTTGGCGCCACCGATGGCGGAGGCGGCCCCGGCGATGCTCATCACCGCCGCGATCGCCACGATCGCGGCGATCGATGGGATGAGATGGAGTTGCTGGAGGAGCACCACGGCGGCGAGGACGAAACCGCGTGTCTCGCCGAGCGCGAGGATGCCGAGCGTCACCCGGCGAAGGTTCCCGTCGGTGCGACGCAGGAGCGACGGGACGAGCAGCTGGGCCGAGCTGAACGCGTACGGGAGGACGCCGATGATCGTGGCCACCGCGACCGGGGTGTCCAGTGCGAGCAGGAGCGGGATCGTGAGGCCGTCCCCGGCCAGCGCGAAGACTGCCGCCGCGGTTGCCCCGATCCCGTGGAACGTCCGAAAACGCCGCTCGCTGAATATCCTCCACTCGTCCACCGAGGTCCGTGCGCCGGCCGGGACGCCGAACCGGTCGATCGTCGGCATCCGCCGCCACCGGCCGCGATCTGGGAGGTTGGGGGTCTCGGCGCCGGGGTCGGGGCGGCGCGCTCTCCCGGAAGTGTCTCGGGGCACCGGGCTATGGTAGCCGGGCCGGGGCGGGCTCCTGCCCCCGACGGCGCCACGTCCGCCGCTCAGTCGATCGTGATGCTGAGCCCGCTGCCGTCCTCGTCCCGGATGTCCACGATGGGGCCGCGGAGGCCGGTCCTGAGGGCCTCGCGCACGCGATCCGCGTAACCGGTCGGGATGCCCGGCAGGGAGCTCGCCAGCCCCGCGAGGACGCCCGGCACCTGGAGATCGACCACGACGCGCCCGTTCTCGCGGACCAGGACGCGGATCCGCGAAGGCGCACCGCTCGCGTGTCCCGGGCCCGGCCCAGCGTCCGCGGTTCCTGCCCGGGTGCCCGGGGCCGGCGTCCCACTCGTGTCGGGCTGGTGGGCGGGTCGTTCGCGGGCGGCGAGCGCGTCGAGGATCGGGGCCGCCTCGGCGGGCGTCAGACGGCCTTCGGCGACCAGGCGAAGGACGTCGCCAACGGGGTCAGCCACCGTGGTTGATCGTCGCGCCGAGGCGACGCTCCGCTTCGGCCACATCGATCTCGCCACGCCCCAGCGCTTCGAGGACGGCGAGCGTCACGGCCGGGTCCATGGCCAGCCTGGCTCCGACCTCGCCGGTCGGCTCGTCCGGGCCTGCCTGGGGCGGCTGCGCGGGCGCGATCGGGGGGACGGGCGCGCCCGGCGGGGATCCGGTTGGTCGCGAATCCGCGCCGGCGACCCGCTGCGAGCGGTCACGGCCGGCCCGGACTTCGATGTCACCGGAGAGCGTCCGGACCGCGAGTTGGGCGGCGCCGTCGCCAATGACGAGCGGATCTCGCCGGCTCGTGTGCTCGCGGAGGTCCGGATGATCGCGGCCGACGTCGCCCGAGACGGTCCGAACGTCGATCGTGACGCCGCCCTCCACCGCGAGCTCCACGTCGCCTGAGGTCGTGGTCACGAGGTGGTCTCCGCCCGGCGCGAAGGCGCTGGCGAGCTCCACGTCGCCGCTCACGGTCGTGATGCTGGTCCGCTCCATCCGCGGAGCATCGATCTCGACGTCGCCACTGATGGTCCTCGCGCTGCATGAGATCGGCGCCTCGGCGACGGCCCTGAGGTTTCCTGATGCCGCCTCGATGCGGAGGTCGCCCCCGCCCCCGCGGAGGGAGATGTCGCCGCTGACGGTGCGGATCGCGACGGCCCCAGTCACGTCGCGCACGCTCACGTCCCCGGTGCTGGCGCTGATCTCGAGCCGGGCGTCCCGCGGGATCTCGAGCTCGACGGTGCCGCCGCCCACCTCGAGCCCGAAGCCGTGGCTGCCAAGCCGGAAGCCGAACACGCGACCGCGAACCGGATGCGCGAGGCGGACCGCGTAGCGGCCGGGACCAGCCGCGACCTCGATTGCAGGATGATCGATCGCGGGCGAAAGGAGGCGCACGGTGGTGCCGTCCACCCCGCGTACCCGGACGTCGTCCGCTTCGACGGCCACGACGACCGACCCGGCGCGACCGATGTCGTGGGCGCGGACCAGGGACTCCGCGGGTGCCGTCTGGTCAGCCATCGTCACCCTCCCAGAGCTCGAAGCTCGGCGGCCGCCGAGGTGGCGTCAATCTCGTGGCGCGCGAGCCGCTCGAGGACCTCGCGCCTCGCCGCTGCGGCATCAAGGGCCATCGAGGCCGCATCCACGGTCGCTGCTCGGCCGGAAACGCCGTCGGCCGTCTCGTCGTCCAGGGCAGTCTCGTCGGAGAGCCCCAGCGCGCGCAGGAGCGCATCGACGCGCCCGCGCACCGTGGGATACGAGATGCCGAGCTCTCGCTCCATCTCCTTCAGGTTGCCTTTGGAGCGCAGGAAGCTCTCCAGCAGCGCGAACTGTTCGCGCGACAGCCGCGCGAAACGTCCCACGTTGAAATCGCCCTCGAGCGTCGTGGCGCACGAACGGCAATGGAGCCGCGTGACGGCCAGCTCCCCGCCGCAGATTGGGCAGGTCGCGATCGCGTCGTGGGGCATCAGGAGCGATCCTTCCGCGCCCGCGGCTCCGGGCGGACGCAGCCGTCGGCGCGGCGCCGCTCGGCGGCCGTGGATCGACCGGCCAGGTCACGCCGGATCTCGCTGGAGCCCAACCGGGGAAAGAGGATCCGGTAGTCGTGCATGCTGCGCCTCTGGGTGCGTCGTGTGGTTCGTTGGCGCAATAGTGCGTCAGCTACAGTCAATATGTCAAGTGGAAAGTTCAACTTTGACAATGGTACATTCGCAAGTGGAAATGCGTGACCGCTTGTGAGCGGGCGCGTCACGGTCTGCCCACGAGCGCCGGGGGCGCTACGATCCCGCCATGCGGATGAACCGCCTGGCAGGGGAGACGAGCCCATACCTGCTCCAGCACGCACACAACCCGGTGGACTGGTATCCGTGGGGGGCTGAGGCGCTGGACCGGGCGCGTACCGAGGACCGTCCGATCTTCCTTTCGGTCGGCTACGCCGCCTGCCACTGGTGCCACGTGATGGAGCGCGAGTCCTTCGAGGACGCGGGCACCGCCGCCTACCTCAACACGCACTTCGTGAGCATCAAGGTGGATCGCGAGGAGCGCCCGGACCTCGACGCGATCTACATGCAGGCGGTCCAGGCCTTGACCGGGTCCGGTGGCTGGCCCATGAGCGTCTTCCTGACGCCCGACGGCCGACCGTTTCACGGCGGCACGTACTACCCGAACACGACACGTCACGGGCTGCCGGCCTTCCGCGACGTCCTGGAAGTGATCACGGGAGCGTGGCAAGAGCGGCGTGCGGACGTGGAACGCGCGGCCACCGGCCTCACGTCGGTGCTGGGGCCGGCCGCCGGTCGTGCCGATGGCGCCGCGCCGACCGGCACCGCCATCCTCGATACGGCCGTCTCCGCCCTGGAGTCGGGGTTCGATGTCGTGGACGCGGGTTGGGGCGTCCCGATGAAGTTTCCCCAGCCGATGGCCCTCGAGTTCCTGCTCCGGCGCGCGGCCGCCGGCGACGCCCGCGCGCTCCCGCTGGTCCGCCGAACCCTGGACCGGATGGCGGCCGGGGGGATCCACGACCAGCTGGGTGGCGGGTTCAGCCGCTACGCGACGGAGCCGACCTGGCTCGTGCCCCACTTCGAGAAGATGCTCTCGGACAACGGCCTGCTCGCCCGCGCCTACCTCCACGCCTGGCAGCTGACCCACGATCGGGCCGACCTGGACGTGGTTCGCTCCACGCTCGACTTCGTGGAGCGCGAGATGAGCCTGCCGGACGGCGTCTTTGCGGCGAGCCTCGACGCGGACACCGATGGCGAGGAGGGGGCGACCTACACCTGGACGTCCGTCGAGATCCGCGATGCGCTGGTCGCAGCCGGCCGAGGGGCGGACGTCGAGCTGTTCGCGGCCGCGTTCGACGTGACCGCGGCGGGGAACTGGGAGGGTCGCGCGATCCTCCGGCGCGTCGTGCCGGACGCCGAGCTGGCGGCACGAATGAGCCTGGGGGAGGACGAGGTTCGGTCGCGCCTCGCCGCGGATCGCCTGGCGCTCCTGGCGGCACGGAGTCGGCGGCCGCAGCCAGCTCGGGACGACAAGGCTCTCGCCGGCTGGAACGGGCTGATGCTGGCAGCATATGCGGACGCGGCGGCCGTCCTCGCCCGTCAGCCGGATGCCCTGCTGGCAAAGGCGGGGCAGCGCTACCGGGCGATCGCCGAGCGGGCGGCGGAGCGGCTGCTGGAGGTGCTGGTGGACGAGGGCAACCGCCTCCGGCGCTCCTGGAAGGACAGCCAGGCGCGTCACGCGGGGACCCTGGAGGATCACGCCTGCCTCGCCGACGGACTGCTGGCGCTCCACGAGGCGACCGGGAACGAGCGCTGGTTCACGGCGGCCCGCGACCTGGCCGAGACGATCCTCGCCCACTTCGCCCGCCCGGAGGGCGGGTTCTACGACACGGCCGATGACGCGGAACAGCTGGTCGCGCGGCCCTGCTCCCTCGAAGACAATGCCCTGCCGTCGGGGAACGCGATGGCGGCCCTCGTGCTCCTTCGGCTGGAGGCGCTCACCGGCGAAGGGCGCTACGCGGATGCGGCCGAGGGCGCCCTGCGACTGGTCGGGAGCGCGCCCGCGCGGTACCCGACCGCGTTCGCCTTGTGGCTCCAGGTGCTCGACTGGCGAGCCGGTCCCGTCGATGAGATTGCCCTCGTCGGCGAGCCCGATGACCCGCGGCTCGGCGCGCTCCTCGACGTCGCTCGCGCCGGCTTCCGCCCCCGCCAGGTGGTTGTCGTCGCCCCGGACCCGGCGACGAGCGCGGTTCCCCTGATGCAGGCGCGCTTCGCGCTGCGCGGCCTGCCGACCGCCTTCGTGTGCCGATCGTTCGCCTGCCGCCAGCCGGTCACTGAGCCCGAGGCGCTCGCGGCGCTCCTGGTCGGCTGATTCCTCGAGTTCGCGCCACGCGCGAGATCAGGGCATGTCACGCGGCCGGGCCGCGCGAACGCGTCCCGCGGCCGGGCGCGCCGACCTCTCGCCGAGATCAGGCGCCCGTGGGGTTCACGCCGGGCTTGCGTTGCCTGCGTCGCCCGTGGTCGTGGGCGTCGCCTGATGGAAGCGGAGCTGCCAGCGGTCATCGCGATGGACCCAGATCGAGGATCGCCACGCATGGCGCGCGGCAATGCCCGGAGCCTGCGATGCGGTGCGGTACGTGACCAGGACGACGTGCTCGTCGAGCGGGGTCGCGGTGAACGCCCTGATCGTCACATCCATCGTCGGCGGGCGTTCGATCAACGTCAGGGTGGCGGCCCGATCCCAGCGCCGCCCGCTCGCCCCGAACTCCTCGAAGTCGTCGGCGAGCAGATCGGCAAGACCACCCGGGATCGCGGCCCCATCGCGTCGGGCGAGGGCGAGCTCGTAGACGAGGAGCCGATCGGCGAGTGCGGTCAGGGCTTGGGGGCTCCGTCTGCCCGGTCGTCGTCCCGTCGGAGATGGTCGGCTTCCTTGCGCGCGGCCCTCACGCCTCGTCCCAGTGCCTCGCCCCACTTCGGGAGCGTCTTCGGGCCGCGCCACACGAGCACGATAGCGAGCACGACCAGGAGGACCACAACCGTGTCGAGGCCGAACATCCCACGATGGTAGCCGAGCACGAGGCGACCGTCGATATGAGGTGCTCTTCTGCCCGGGGTGTTGACAACCTAGTTAGTAGTCACTATCTTGCGCTGCATGGTTCCTGCTCATCCAACACCCGCCCACCGGGCCCGAGGCCCGCGCATCTCCGCGGACGAGCGTCGCGCAGAGGTCGTCGAGGCCGCGGTCTCGGCATTTGCCGCCAGCGGCTACGCCGGCACGTCCACCGAGACGATCGCGGACCTTGCGGGCGTCTCCCAGCCCTACGTGTTCCGGCTCTTCGGCAGCAAGCAGGAGCTCTTCCTCGCGGCCGTCGACCGGGCCTTCGAGCGCGTCACGATCGCCTTCGAATCCGCCGCCCGGACCCATGCGGCGGTGGTTCCGCCGGCAATGCACCCGGTCCTCGCCTCGATGGGCGAGGCCTACCACCGGATGCTGGCGGACCGTTCGCTCCTGCAGCTCCAGCTGCACGCGTACGCGGCATCCGGCGATCCTGTCGTCGGCGCCTTCGTCCGCGAGCGTTATGCGACGCTCGTGCGTCGGGTGAGCGAGATCTCGGGTGTACCGGCAGCCGAGCTGCGGGGCTTCTTTGCCGAAGGAATGCTGTTGACCGTGGCCGCCGCCCTCGACCTTACGGACGCCGGCCTGGCGTGGACGCAGATGTGCGACGGAGGGAGCGCCTAGCGTCGACGCGCGACCCCCCTTTTTCGGGCAAGAAGATAGTGAGTGCTAACTAGCTAACAACCCCAAGATCAGAAGGAAGTCCAATGACCGCACGCCGCTCCGCGCTGTGGACGTTCGTCGTCACCGCGCTCGCGCTGTTCATGACCTCGCTCGACAACCTCGTCGTCACCACGGCCCTGCCGGTGATCAAGGCTGACCTCGGCGCGTCGCTGGCGCAGCTCGAGTGGACCGTCAACGCGTACACCCTCGCCTTCGCCGTCCTCCTCCTCACCGGCGCCGCTTTCGGCGATCGCTTCGGGCGAAAGCGGGTCTTCCTCGCAGGGCTGACCATCTTCACGGCCGGCTCGGCGGCAGCCGCCCTCGCTCCCTCCGGCGACCTCATCGTGGTCGCTCGGGCGATCCAGGGAATCGGCGCCGCGATCGTCACGCCACTCACGCTGACGCTCCTGTCCGCGGCGGTTCCGCCGGAGCGCCGCGGCCTGGCGCTCGGCGCCTGGGGCGGCATCTCCGGCCTCGCGATCGCGATCGGCCCCGTGGTGGGCGGCGCGATCATCCAGGGTCTCAACTGGCACTGGATCTTCTGGCTCAACGTCCCGATCGGGATCGTGGTGCTGGTGTTGGGCGCGGTTCGACTCACCGAGAGCCGGGGCCCGGCCACGCGCCTCGACCTGCCCGGCCTGGGTCTCGCCTCGAGCGGGCTGCTCGCCCTTGTCTGGGCGCTGATCCACGGGAATGGAGAGGGATGGACGAGCACGGGAATCCTGGCCGCGTTCGCCGCGGCCGCCGTCCTCCTTGCCGGGTTCGTCGTCCGCGAGGCCCGCACGCCAGAGCCGATGCTGCCGCTCCGCTTCTTCGAGAGCCGCCAGTTCGCGACGGTGAACGTCGTCAGCTTCGTGATGTCGTTCGGGATCTTCGGGTCGATCTTCCTCCTGGCGCAGTTCTTCCAGATCGTCCAGGGCTACACGCCGCTCGAGGCCGGCATCCGGACCCTGCCGTGGACCGGGATGCCGATCGTCGTCGCGCCCCTGGCCGGGCTCGCGTTGAGCCGAGTCGGCGGTCGAGCCCTGCTGGCAGCCGGCATGGCGCTGATGGGCCTTGGGCTCGCCTGGATCGCCGCGGTGGTGACGCCGACCGTGGAGTACGTACGGCTCGTCCCCGCGTTCGTGCTGGCGGGCACCGGCATGTCGCTCTTCTTCGCCCCCACGGCGAGCCTCGTGCTCGGCGCGGTCCGGCGGGCAGAGGAGGGCCAGGCCTCAGGCGCGAACAACGCGATTCGGGAGATCGGTGGCGTCTTCGGGGTCGCAATCCTCGCCTCGGTCTTCTCCGCGGCCGGTGGCTACGCATCGCCCCAGGCGTTCGTGAACGGGTTGGTCCCGGCCATCTGGCTGGGCGCGACCGTCCTTGGGATCGGCACGCTCGCGGCGCTGGCGATCCCCGCATCCCGGAACGGTGAGATCACGGTCCGCGCCCGCGGCCAGGGGGCCGGCGCTGCCGATGCCCACGGCGCGACCGGCCTCACACCGGAGCCCGTCCCGGTTCGCTCCTGACGAGCGGAACTGCCGGATCGCGTCCCGCACCGACCCCGGCGAGGCGTACCCTCGCGACGCCGGGGTCGGCGACGATTCGCGGGCGCTGGAAGGAGGCCGAAGTGGGCATGCGCGTACCCGACCTTGGGTCATTGCTGGCGGAAGTCCAGGCGCGACGCATGGCGCTCGATGCGACCGGCTCGTACTTCGTGACGGATATCGACGCCCCGCACGCAGAGGACTTCGCGAAGTCCCTCCTGCTCATGAGCATTCCCCGCCGCGGCCAGCGCGACGAGCGGATCACGATCTACATCAACTCGGGCGGCGGCTCCGTGGGGGACGGGCTGGCGATGATGGAGATGATCAACCGGATGCGGCGCCGCTTCGACATCCGGATCGACACGGCCGTGCTGGGGTACGCGTACTCGATGGGCGCCATCGTCAGCCAGGCCGGCGACCACCGCTCCATCGGCCGGTTCGGGACGCTGATGCTGCACTCTACCCAGTGGATCCTCTCCGGCGAAGACGAGCGGATCTTCAAGGACTACCAGGCCCTCTCCGAGCACTACCAGCACACCGTGGCCGACCTCTTCGCGCGCCGTACCGGCCACCGCGATTCCGCCTGGTGGCGGCGCTTCATCTGGTCCGGCCGCGAGCGCTTTCTGGGGCCCGACGAGTGCCTGGAGCTGGGGCTCGTGGACGAGATCCTCGAGCCCTCGGACCCGCCAGAGGACCGGCCGTCGCGGACGCCGAACCTCGAGCCGCCCACGGCGGGATAGGGGCCGGAGCGCCCTCCTGGGCGCCAGCCGGCGATGCGGCGAGGTTCGTGTTTCGAACGTCCGGTCGGTTCGTTGCACCGGGCGTATACTCCGCCTCCCGTGGCTCCCAGGTCCGCGTCCGCCCACGATCCTCTCGCCCTGTTCAGCCCACCCGTCGCCGCGTGGTTTCGGGATGCCTTCGCGAGCCCCACGCCGGCCCAGCTCTCGGGCTGGCCCGCGATCGCCGCCGGCGGACACGTTCTCCTCCATGCCCCGACCGGGAGCGGCAAGACGCTGGCAGCCTTCCTGTGGTGCCTGGATAGCCTGGTCCGGTCGCCCGCCCCGCACGCCGCCGTGGACGGCGGCCCGGGCTCGGTCCGGATCCTGTACGTCAGCCCGCTCAAGGCGCTCACCTACGATGTGGAGCGCAACCTCAGGGCGCCCCTGGCGGGCATCGCGCTGGCGGGCGAACGACTCGGGAGCCCGGTCCGGACCATCTCGATCGCCTCCCGGACGGGCGACACGCCGACCGCGGAACGGCGCCTGGTCGCGAAGCACCCACCCGAGATCCTCATCACGACCCCGGAGTCGCTCTATCTGCTGCTGACCTCGGGGGCGCGCGAGGTCCTCCGGAACGTGGAGCACGTGATCATCGACGAGGTCCACGCGATCGCCGGCACGAAGCGCGGGGCGCACCTGGCCCTGAGCCTCGAACGCCTCGAACGCTTGCGCGCCCCGGGAGCGCCTCCCCTCCAGCGGATCGGGCTCTCGGCGACCCAGCGCCCGCTGGAGACGATCGGACGTTTCCTCGCCGGTTGCGGCGAGGGTCGCGACGTGACGCTGGTCGACCCCGGGACGCGCAAGGCACTCGACCTCCAGGTTGTCGTTCCCGTGGAGGACATGCGCCGCCTGGGTGAGGCGCTACCCCCGGAGGATCAGCCGAGCGGCCCGGTGGGCGGGGGCGAGCGGCGCGTGAGCATCTGGCCCGCGATCCACCCGCGCATCCTCGAGCTGATCCAGTCCCACCGGAGCACGTTGGTCTTCGTGAACAGCAGGCGCCTGGCCGAGCGTTTGGCGCAACGCCTCAACGAGCTCGCCGGCGAGGAGCTGGTCCGCGCTCACCACGGCTCGATCGCCCGCGAGCAGCGCGTCGCGATCGAGGAGGCGCTGAAGGAGGGCAGGTTGCCCGCGCTCGTGGCGACCTCGTCGCTCGAGCTGGGGATCGACATGGGCGCGATCGACCTGGTCATCCAGGTCGAGTCGCCGACCTCGGTCGCCCGTGGGCTCCAGCGTGTCGGGCGGGCCGGGCACAGCGTCGACGAGGTCAGCCGCGGGGTCATCTTCCCGAAGTACCGGGGCGACCTGCTGGAGTGTGCCGTCGTCGCGGAGCGGATGCGGGAGGGCGCGATCGAGGCCACGCTGATACCCCGCAACCCGCTCGACGTGCTGGCCCAGCAGCTGGTGGCGATGGCGGTGATGGATCGCTGGTCCGTGGACGACCTCCTGGCCACGGTGACCCGAGCGGCGCCGTTCGAGACACTGACCCGCGAGCTGCTCGAAGGCGTGCTCGCCATGCTCGCCGGGGCATACCCGTCCGACGAGTTCGCGGAGCTGAAGCCGCGAATCGTCTGGGACCGCACCGCCGACACGGTCGAGGGCAGGCGGGACGCGCGCGTGGTGGCGGTCACGTCAGGCGGGACGATCCCGGACCGGGGCCTGTTCGGCGTCTTCGTGGCCGGCGAGGCCGGCACGCCGGGTCGCCGGGTGGGTGAGCTCGATGAGGAGATGGTCTACGAGCTCCGCGCGGGGATGCACGGGGACGTGATCGTGCTGGGGGCCAGCAGCTGGCGCGTCACCGAGATCACCCCGCAGCGCGTGACCGTGGTCCCCGCGCCCGGCGAGCCCGGGAAGCTGCCGTTCTGGAAGGGCGATGCCGTGGGCCGGCCGATCGAGCTGGGTCGCGCGCTGGGGAGCTTCATCCGGGCGGCCGAGGGAGATCTCGCGCGCGGCGCGCCCGGCCGGGCGGACCTCGTCGATCGGCTGCGAGAACGACACCACCTTGACGTGCTCGCGGCGGAGAACCTCGTGGGCTATTTGGAGGACGAGCGGATGGCGGCCGGCGCCCTGCCGACCGACCGCCGGGTGGTGGTGGAGCGGTTCCGCGACGAGCTGGGTGACTGGCGGCTGGTCCTTCTGACGCCGTTCGGGGGCCGGGTCCACGCTCCCTGGTCCCTGGCGATCGAGGCTCGCCTGCGCGAGCTGCTCGGCCAGGAGGTCGCCTCGATCTGGTCCGACGACGGCATCGCTATCCGCCTGCCGGAAGGCGATGCCGAGGGCATCGAGGAGGCGCTCTTCCCGGACCCCGATGCGATCGAGGACCTGGTCGTTGCGGCCGTCGGGGGCTCGGCGCTCTTCGCCGCCCGCTTCCGCGAGAACGCCGGCCGGGCGCTCCTCCTGCCGCGTCGCAGGCCGGGCTCCCGAACGCCCCTGTGGCAGCAGCGCCAGCGGGCCGCCGACCTGCTCGCCGTCGCCAGCCGGTACGGGAGCTTCCCGATCCTCGTGGAGACCTACCGGGAGTGCCTGGCGGATGTCTTCGACCTGCCCGCCCTTCGCGACGTGCTGGGCGGGATCGGTCGGCGGGAGATCCGTGTCCATCGCGTGGAGACTCCGTCGGCGACCCCCATGGCCTCGTCCCTCCTGTTCGACTACGTCGCCGCCTACATGTACGAGGGTGACGCGCCGCTGGCCGAGCGCAGGGCCCAGGCCCTCGCGCTCGACCGGGACCTCCTCCGCGAGCTGCTTGGCCAGGAGGAGCTTCGCGAGCTCCTGGACCCGGCTGCGCTCGACGAGACGGAGGAGGGCCTGCAGGCACGGACCGACGAGCGGAAGGCGGGCTCGGTCGACCAGGTCGCCGACCTCCTGCGTCGTCTCGGCGATCTTGGGGAGGACGAGGTGGCGGCTCGGACCCGGGGCGGCCCACCCGCCGCGCACGAATGGCTGGAGGCGCTCGCCGGGGCCCGCCGCGCCATCGCCGTGCGGATCGCCGGCGTGCCGCGCTGGATCGCGGTGGAGGACGCCGGCCGTTACCGCGATGCCACGGGCGCCCAGCCGCCCCCGGGGACGCCCGTCGCCTTCCTCGGGGCAACCCACGACGCGCTGGGGGGCCTGCTTGCGCGCTATGCCCGCACCCACGGTCCGTTCCTGGCGGCCGAGCCGGCCCGTCGCTGGGGGCTGCCGGTGGGCATCGTGGACGAGGCGCTCGCCCGCCTGGGCGACGCCGGGACGATCCTCCTCGGCGAGTTCCGGCCTGGCGGCGCCGAGCGCGAGTGGTGTGACCCGGGGGTGCTCCGAGTCCTCCGGCGCCGGTCGCTGGCACGCCTGCGGCGAGAGGTCGAGGCTGTCGACGCAACCGCGTTCGCCCGGTTCCTGCCCGCCTGGCAGGGCGTCTCGCCCGTGCCTGCTCCCGGGACGGAGCATCCGGCGCTGCTCCGCGGCCAGGCCGCCCTGGAACGGCTCGCCGAGGTCGTTGACCAGCTGGCGGGCGTCCCGATCCCGGCTTCGGTCCTGGAGCGGGATGTTCTCCCTGCGCGCGTCCCCGGCTACCAGCCGCGCCTGCTCGATGAGCTCGGCTCCCTCGGCGAGGTCGCCTGGATCGGCTGTGGGTCGCTCGGTCGTGACGACGGCCGGGTCGCGCTGTTCCGCCCCGGCAGAAGCGACGGACTTCGCGCGTTGCTGGCGACGTCCCGGGAGGTCACGGGAGACCAGGCCGCGGAGCCCCGTCGGGCCGCCATTCGCGAGCTCCTGGCGCGCCGCGGCGCCTCGTTCTACCGGGAGATCTTCGCCGCGGCGGGAGGCGGCACAGACCGCGAGGTGCTGGACGCCCTCTGGGACCTGGTCTGGGCAGGCGAAGTGACGAACGACACGTTCGCGCCGCTCCGGGCGCTCCGCTGGAAGCGTCCCGGCGGCGATCGGCGCCCGCGGCCGGGACGGCTCGCCACGCTGGGACCGCCGGAGGCCGCCGGCCGCTGGTCGCGCGTGGAGGCAGGCGCGGAAGCCGGTGGGGGAGCCAGGCCCACAACCGCGCCGGTCGCCGATGGAGCCGCCGCATCCGGCGCGACGCGGCGGCTCCACGCGCTGGCGCTCGCCCTGCTGGACCGCCACGGCGTCCTGACCCGCGAGGCGGTGCTTGCCGAGGGCATCGAGGGTGGCTTCGCGGCGATCTACCCGGTCCTGCGGGCGCTCGAGGAAGCCGGTCGGATCCGCCGTGGCTACTTCGTCGATGGGCTGGGTGCGGCCCAGTTCGCGCTGGCCGGGGCGATCGACCGCCTCCGCGGGGTCCGCGACCCGGAGGCTGCCGCGTCGCGCGTCGACCTGCTGGCGGCAGCCGATCCCGCTCAGCCCTACGGCGCCGCGCTGGCGTGGCCCCGCCGTGCCGCATCGGATCGCCGTCCGGTCCAACGGGCGGCGGGCGCGTACGTGGCGCTGGTGGGCGGGGCGCCCGTCGTCTACCTCGAGCGCGGCGGTCGCGGCCTCGTGACGTTCCCCGCGGCCGACGACCCCGACCTCCTCGCCGCGGCGCTCGCCGCGCTCCGGATGCTCGTGGTGGACGGCCGCCTGCGAGAGCTCGTCGTGAGCCGCGTGGATGGCGACCCGGTCGGCCCCGCCAGCCCGTGGGCCGAGCGCCTGGCCGTGGGCGGCTTCTCGGCCGGCTACCGCGGGATGGTGCTCCGCGTGCCGGGCGCGGGCCGGGCGGACGCACGTGCCCGAGGGTGACACCCTCTTCCGGACTGCTGCCGGGTTACGCCCATACCTGGCCGGGCGCACGCTGCTCGCCGCCCGGGCCCGCGTCCCTGGTCCGCGCGTGGACCGCGTGGTCGGCTCGGAGATCCTGGCCGTCGAGGCGCACGGCAAGAACCTGCTGATCCGCTTCGCCAACGGGCTGGAACTGCGGACGCACCTCCGCATGACCGGCACCTGGCATCGCTACGCGCCCGGGGAGCGGTGGCGCCGCCCGCCGGGCCGGGCGGCGCTGGTCCTCGAGGTCGCCGGTGCAGTTGCCGTCTGCTTCGACGCCCCCGTGGTCGAGCTCCTGGAAAGCAGGACGGCCGCGCTCCATCCGCCGCTCGGCGGACTCGGCCCGGACCTGTGCGCAGACGAATTCGATCCCGCCGAGGCAGTTCGACGTTTGCGTGACCCGTCGCGAGCCGGCCTGACCATCGCGGAAGCCCTCCTGGACCAGCGTGCCATGGCCGGGGTCGGGAACGTGTACAAGAACGAGGTGCTGTTCATCGAGCGCGTCGACCCGTTCGCACCGGTCACGACGCTCGATGACGGGACCCTCGCGGGGCTGGTCGCCCGGTCCCGCGCGCTGCTGCGCGCCAACCGGTCGGCGCAGGTCCGGGTTACCACCGGGCCAGAGGGGGGCGGCCGGGACCGGACCCCGGCGGGAGGACCGGCAGGTGCCGGGCTGTGGGTCTACGGTCGAGCCGGGCGGCCCTGTCGGCGCTGCGGGACGCCGATCTCCGCGCGACGACATGGGGCCCTCCCCCGGACGACGGTCTGGTGCCCGCGCTGCCAGGCCCAACGGCAGCCGTGCCAGTCGCCGGGGGGCGAACCCGGTCAGGGCGAACCGGGTAGGGCCATTGACGCGGCGCCGCACGAACTGGATGCTTGCGGCTCCGGGGGGCGAAGGGAGGCCCGCGATGGCCGGCGGGGCGGGCGCGCATGGACGCGACGAGCCGGGCTCGCCGATCGAGGCGCCGGCTGACGACGTCGCGAGGTTCGAGCCGGGCAGCAGCGCAGGTGCCCCGACCCGTCTTCTGACGGTCGCCCAGCTGCTCCAGCTGGCCGTCTACTGGTACGGCCTCGTATCCGTCATGAACGGCGTCACGATCCTGATCCAGGAGCGAATGCCGTCGCTCGTCCCCGTCTCCGAGGTCGGCCTCATGACCGGCCTGGCCCAGGTCGCCGGCGTCGTGATCGCGGTCGCGGTGCAGCCGACGATCGGGTCCATCAGCGACTACACGATCTCGCGCTGGGGGCGGCGCAAGCCGTACATCATCCTGGGCACCAGCCTCGACATCATCTTCGTCGTCGGGATCGCCACATCGGGGACATTGCTGGCCCTGGCCGCGTTCCTCGCCCTCCTCCAGCTCAGCTCGAACTTCGCCCAGGGCCCGTTCCAGGGATACCTGCCCGACCTCGTGCCGCCTTCCCAGGTGGGCTTCGCGAGCGCGCTCGTTGGCGTCATGCAGATTCTCGGCACGGTGGGCGGGATCCTCACGATCACGGTCGGCCGGGAGCTCGCCGGCAACTACGTGGCCCCCACGATCGCGCTCGGACTGGTCGAGTTCCTGACCATGGTCGTGCTGGTCTACCGCCTCGACGAGGGCCGCCGGGCGAAGCCGCGAGGTGGTCGTTCCTGGCGGGGCATCGCGGCCGAGGCCTGGGGAACGGACATCCTTGCGGATCGAAGCTTCGTGTTCCTGGTCGCGTCCCGGTTCTTCATCATGGGAGGGACGGCATTCCTGCTCGCCATCGCGGTCCGCTACTTCGAGCGATCGCAGTCCCTGGACCTCGCCGACCGGACCCTCTGGATCAACCTGATGACGGTCGCCGTGGCCCTCACGACCGTCGCCGCCACGCTGCCGTCAGCACGAATCTCGGACCGCATCGGCCGCAAGCCGGTCATCTATGCCGCGTGCGCGACAGGCGCGTTGGGGATGGCGATCATCGCGATCGCTCCGACGCCGCTGCTTTCGCTGCCCGGGGCAATCCTGGTTGGTGCCGGGGCCGGCACCTTCCTCGCGGTCGATTGGGCGCTCATCACGGACCTCGTACCGAAGGCGTCGGCGGGCCGCTACATGGGGATCAGCAACGTGGCCACGGCCACCAACGGCCTCGTGGCCGGAATCGTGGGCGGGATCTTCGTGGATGTCTTCTACGGCCTGGGGAACCCCGGCGCCGGTCCCCGCGCCGCCTACCTCTTCTCCATCCTCGTCTTCGGGATCGGCGCGCTGCTGCTCCGCAGGGTCGTGGAGCCGCGGGAGCGCGCTGCCTAGGGCCGCCTGTCGGCCGGAGGAGCAGCGGAGGGCGAGAGGCCAAATGCGTCCCGCACCCGCTCCACGACCGTCTCCGGCCGGCGGATGAGCGCGAGCCCGTCCCGGGCCCAGGCCCGCCACGTCGCCGGCCGCAGGAACCACACCGGGTCCTGCCGCAGCCAGATGGTGGGAACGAGCGCCCACAGGTAGACGAGGTAGTCAAGCCTGGCCGGCCGGGGTATGGCGAACAGGACGGAGAGCTGGACGACCGTCAGGGGGAGCGTCGCGAGCGTCAGCAGGCCGGCAATCGCCAGGAAGAGCACGCCGTGCAGGCGCGCCCGCGGGGCGAGGATCCCGAGGAACACGGCCGGGACCCACTTGATAGCGGTCGCCAGCGCCCAGAAGAGGCCCGCCGTCCGTGGACCAGTGAAGTGGGCTCCCCACAGCACGAGGACGAGGATCAGGTTGACGTTGCCGGTGTCGAGGTTCGCGAAGACCGGGAAGGCCAGCACGACCGCCACGGCCGCCGTCGCGAGCGGGCGGCGGCGGTACGCCCAGGCGACGGTCCAGAGGAGGAGCAGGATCGTCCCTCCCCGCCAGACGAACCAGGCGACGTCCCACGGCAGCAACGCCCACGGGGTGAATGCCGGGAGCAGCCATGGCGCATAGACGTACGGCATGAACGGGCTTGCCGGATGGTACGGATCTCCGCCGTTGATCCAGATCCGGACGGCGGCCCAGTAGGCGCGGGCATCCACGCCCCCCAGCTCGCCCCGTGCGAACATCCCCGCCAGGCCGATACCCCCGGCGAGGGCAAGCAGGAAGATCGCCAGCAGTCGGCGTCGATCGTGGAGCCGGGAAACCTGGCGTCGAATGGATCGCCGGTAGACGTTGCCCCGTCGCCGGGTCGGGCCGTCAACCAGCCCGGCCACGAGATCCCCCGCCCGTGCGGATGCCATGCGGGGGAGTATCGCATCGCGCCGAAACCCCGGCGCCGCCCACCGCTCCGAGGCCAAGGCTGGACCACCCTCGGGGGAAGCGGACGAAGGCCCGGCCCGTGGCTCCGATCTAGACTGTCGCGGTGCCGACGGAACTGGCCGCGCTTCTCCCTGACCGCGACCTCGCCGCCCTGCGCGCGAGGATTGCCGCATCGCAGCCGAATTTGCTCACCGACCTCGAGCGCCTCGTCAACCTGGACTCCGGCAGCTACACGCGCGACGGGGTGAACGAGGTCGCCGGCTGGGCGGCCGATCGCCTTGCCCGGCTGGGTGGCAAGGTGACCCGGCATGCCGACCCGGCCGGCCGGCTCGGCGATACGGTCGAGGCCGTCTTCGTGGGCGAACGGGGCGGTCCACGCGCCCTGTTGATCGGGCATACGGACACCGTCTTCCCCGTCGGGACGGCCGCTGAGCGCCCGTTCCGGTTGGCGGGCGGCGTCGCGACCGGGCCCGGGGTGACCGACATGAAGGCCGGGCTGGTCACCCTGGTCTACGGGCTCGAGGCGGTGCTGGCCGCGGGCGGGCTCCCCTTCGAGCAGCTTACGGTCATCGCGAACCCGGACGAGGAGATCGGCTCTCCGGTCTCGACGGCCCACGTTCGGCGCGTCGCGGCCGACTGTGACGTGGCGTTCGTGCTCGAATGCGCTCGCGCGAATGGCGACATCGTCTCGGCGCGCAAGGGGACAGTGGACTACCAGGTGACGATCACGGGTCGCGCGTCTCACGCGGGAGTGGAGCCGGAGAAGGGGCGCAGCGCGATCCTCGAGGCGGCGCACCAAGTGGTGGGCCTGCACGGGCTGACCGGTCGCTGGCCGGGCGTGACCTGCAACGTCGGTGTGATCTCGGGCGGGACGCGCCCCAACGTGGTGGCCGACCAGGCCGTCCTCGAGGTCGACCTGCGGGCGGAGGACGGGGAGGCCATGGAGGCCGCCACCGCCGCGGTGCGCGAGCTCGCCGCCGCCCCGACGGTTCCGGGAGTCGTGGTCTCGGCCGTGGAGCGCCACCGGCACCCGCCGATGGAGAAGCTTGCGCGGTCCGCCCGGCTCGTGGAGCACGTCCTGGCGATTGCCGACCGGCTGGGCTTCGCCGTGCACGACGCCATGACCGGGGGTGCGTCGGACGCCAACACGACCGCCGCGATGGGGGTGCCGACGCTCGACGGCCTGGGCCCGATCGGCGGGCTGGACCACTCGCCCGACGAGTGGCTCGACGTGACGAGTATCGTCCCACGCACGACGCTCTTCGCGGCGCTGCTCGTCGCGGTCGGAAGGGACCGGCTGATCGCGGGCTGGCGGGTCGGCCCGATCCCCTGACCGGCCCCGACGACCGGCGCGTCAGCCACGACTGGCGTGTCACCGACTGACGGACGGACGCCGCGGTCGCCGCGCGGAGACGACGGCCCCGGCGACCCTAACCCGCCCCAAGCGCCCGGACCGCGGCGGTCAGGACAACCGCGACGAGCAGACCCACGAAGAGGTTCCGGCGCCAGGCGACCAATGCGACACAGGCCACCACCGCGAGGACATCGATCCCGACGTGGATCGAGGGGCGGCCGCCCGCGCCTGTGACGAGCAGCGTCTGCGAGGCGGCGATCGCTCCGAGGACGGCCGGGCCCACCAACCGGAGATACTCGAGGGCGCGCGCCGGCAGCCGCTCGAACGCCGGCGCCAGCAATGGCACAGCACGTGCCGGGTACGTGACCGCAGCCATGAGCAGTGCCAGGAGGACCAGCCCGCCGGTCATGCTGGTCCTGTCACGGCGCGATCCCGTCGTCGGACCTGCCGGGCCGGCTGAACGCGCCCGGCTCCGCCGGAAGCTCGTCCGGCTCCGGCACGTCCGGGTCGCGGCGCGGAACCAGCAGGCCGACGAACGGGCCGACGATCCCGCCCGCCAGGACGCCCGCTCGTGGGTCGAGCACCAGCCCGACGGCGAGGGCGATGCCGACCCCGGCGACGCCTGCCGCCACCTCCCGCCTGCCCGTGGCCAGTCCGACCGCGAGCCCGGCCATTGCGGCGGGGAAGACGACGTCCAGCCCGAGGATGCGCGGATCGGGAACCATCTGGCCGCCCAGCACGCCGACCAGCGTGGCGAGGTTCCACGGGATGAAGACGCCGCCGATCGCCGCCAGCCAGTATCCACGCCGGTCGGCGAAGCCGAGCCGCCGGAAGTGGACCAGGCTGAGCGCAAAGGCCTCGTCAGTCAGGACGTACGCCATGAGCGCCCGCTCGCGCCTCGGGCGGCCGCGCAGCCACGGGCTCAGGGCGGCGGCGTACAGGATGTGCCGGGCGTTCACGAGCGCCGTCAGGACCACGATCGCCGGCCAGCCGTAGCCGGCCCCGACCATTCCTGCGGCGGCGAACTGCGCCGCGCCCGCGAAGACGACCACGGAGAACACCACGGCTTCTAGCGGGGAGAAGCCGTTCGCCCGCGCGGTCAGTCCAAAGACCATGCCGAACCCGGCCGCGGAGGCGACGATCCCGAGCATGTCGACGACCAGGCGCCGCCGCGCGGCGCGGAGCACGACCGGGCCCGGATGGTCGCTCGGAACGGCGGTCACCGTCGTGGTGGTCGAGTTCGGTCGAAGCTGCTCAGCGGAGGGCGGTCTTCCCACAGCGGTCGCAGACCACGTAGACCGCGTGCCGATCCAGAGCATAGCCGGCAACGTGGAGCGTCCCGCCACAGCCGCCGTGGTGGTAGGTCCACCAGGTGTCCCCCTCGTCGAGAGGCACGGCCTCGTTCGAGATCGTCGCATCGAGGCCGGCGTGGGCTGCGACCGCCGCCGCAACAGCGGCCCCGCGCTCCGCCTCGGTCTCGCTCGAGTACGGGTAGGACTGGGAGATGTTCGAGGTCACCTGGTCCTCCCTGGGTTGCGCCGCCGCCGGTCGTATTCGAATGGCTCGTCAGCCGCGAGTATCGCACGCGTGATGGGCCGGGCGGCGTGGCCGCCGCCCGCGAGGTGCCGGGCCGCCGCACGTCAGGCCGGCGGTTCTCCGAGAGCCGTCCGCCACCCGGCCTCCAGCACGTCGACCACGTCGGCGGCCAGGTGTCGGCGGAGCGTGGCGGCACAGGCAACGTTCCAGCACGCCACGATCGCGAGGCGCGGATCCCACGGTGCGACGGCGCGGTCGATCAACCGGATCGCCGCGTCAGAGCTGGAGCGTCCGCTTGAGGCGGGGAGAAATAGGCGCGCGATGTCGCCGAGGACACCTTCCTGCTGGGGGTCCCGCCGGCTCGCCGTGATTGCGTCGGCGTCGAGTCCGGTCATCGCGCGGGCGATGGCGACAACCACCTCGGTGAACAGGTCCTCGAGCTCGGAACGTTCCCTCTTCGACAGCCGCAGCTCCGCGTACCAGGCGAACCAGAAGCCCCGGTCGATTCGCCCCTGGTATGTCTTCTCGTCGCGCCGCGCGCGCACGGCCGCATCCAGCGCGTGCAGTTCCGAGACGGTCAGCGCGCCCAACCGGTCGAGCAACGCCGCGCGCCGACCCGGGGGGAGAAGCTCGGCGTGCTCGGGCACGTGGCTCACCAGGCAGCCGGCAGCCCGAGCGACCTCGGGTCGGTGGCGGCCGCCAGGGTCCCGCCGCGGGCCGGTCCCCCTTCGACCAGCTCGATCGCGTGGGCGTGTCCCAGCGCGCCGTCGAATGGCGCCCGCACGTCGAGATGGTGGCCCAGGGCGGCGAGTCGGTCCAGGAGGCCGGCGCGGAATCGCGCCTCGATGACGACCGTTTGCGGTGGGGCGAAGTGCCGGGCAGCGGCGGCATGCCAGCGCGGCGCGCCGACCGCGATCGCGACATCCACGCCGCCGTCGACCAGCGCCGAGACGACCTGGGCGAAGATCGCCGGTTGCGCGTCGCCGCCCATCGACCCGTGCACAACCCACGGCCGGCCGTCGCGGAAGAGCATTCCGGGCATCAGCGTGTGGAGCGTTCGCTTCCCGGGAGCCAGCACGTTCGGGTGGGCCGGGTCCAGGCTGAAGTAGCTGCCCCGGTTCTGGTAGGCGATGCCCGTCGACGGCTCCACGATGCCCGACCCAAAGCCCGCGTAGTTCGATTCGATCAAGCTGACCGCATTCCCGCGGTGATCCACGACCGCGAGATAGACCGTCCCTCCGCCCGGCGGGTTCGTGGTTGGCACCGGCCTGGCGGCCCTCCCGGGATCGATCGCCGCGGCGAGCTCCGCGCCGTAGGCGGCGTCCAGCAGTTGTCCGACGGGGACGGTCCCGAACGTCGGGTCGGTCAGGAACGCGTCGCGGTCCGCCAGCGCGCGCTTGGTGGCCTCGATCCCGGCGTGGACCCAGCGCACGCCCGGCCCTGCGCTGCGGCCGCCGTCTCCCGGAATGAACTCGGCTGGGGCAGGCGCCGGCAGCGCCCGAAGGATGTTGAGCACCTCGAGGCCGGTCACGCCCGAGCTGTTGGGCGGATGCGTGGTGGCCGTGGTGCCGCGATAGTCCAGGGTGAGCGGCGCCTCCCAGGTCGACGCATGGCTCGCGAGGTCCCCGGCCGTGCACATCGAGCCAATCGCTGCGAGGCCGGCGGCCTGGCGGGCCGCGATCTCACCGGTGTAGAAGTCGTCCAGCCCGGAGGTCGCGAGCCGCTCCAGGGTCGCCCCAAGGGCGGGAAGTCGGACGCGCTCTCCGAGGCCCCACGGCCGCCCATGGGGCCGGTAGGTGGCGTGCCAGCCAGCCGCCAGCGGCCCGAGCGCTGCGTCGAAGACCGGGCCCGATCCCTCGACCGCCCGCACGAAGTGCTCGTCGGCCGGGAAGCCACCCCGGGCCATCTCGATCGCGGGGGCCAGCAGCGTCGCGATCGGCAGCTCCCCCCAGCGCGCATGCGCGTCTGCCCAGGACCGGACCGCGCCGGGGACCGTGATCGTGAGCGGCCCGCGGAGGGGCAGCGTCGCCAGCCCGCGGGCCCGGAGGGCCTCCGCGTCCGTGCTCGCCGGGGCGCGTCCCGACCCGTTGAGCGCCGTCTGGGTCCCGGAGGCCTCGTCCCAGACCAGCCAGAACGCGTCCCCCCCGAGGCCGCACGCCTCACCCATCACGACCGCCAGGACCGCGTTCGTCGCGATCGCCGCGTCGACCGCGCTGCCGCCCTGCCTGAGGATGCCAAGACCAGCCGTGGACGCAAGGTGATGCGGTGCGACCACGGCGCCGGCGCCACCCCGGGCGAGCGGCATCGGGGCAAGCGGTCGGACGGCGTCCATGAGCGGAATTCTAGGGGTCACCGGCCTGGATCTTGGGCCGCCGGACACGGCGGTTGCCGGGTACCCTGCATCCGTGGCACGTTCCATCTGGTCCGTCATCGTGGGGACGCTCACCCTTCGGTTCAGCACGGGCCTGACCGGTGCCATGCTGGTCTACTACCTGGCCGAGCTTCACCGGCATGGCGGACCGCACGTGTCGTCGATCACGGTGGCGGTGTTCACCGCCGCCTTCTTCGCCGCCGAGCTGGTCCTTTCGCCCCTGTTCGGTTCGCTCGCGGATCGCTTCGGCTACCACCGGATCATGCAGTTCGGCCCCGTCTTCGGCGCGACCGCGGTCATCCTGACCGGGCTCACCACGAACCTCTGGATGCTGGGCGCGACGCGGTGGCTGGAGGGCGCCTCGAGCGCGGCCAGCGTGCCCTCCATCCTGGGCTTCATCGCGATTGCCACGCTGGCCGACGAGGGCCTGCGTGGGAAGGCGGTTGCGCGCTTCGAAGCCGCGACGCTCGCCGGCCTTGGCGTGGGCATCGTCGCGGCGGGGCCGCTCTGGACGCTCCTCCATCGTGACGCGTTCTTCGTGAACGCGGTCGTCTACGGGATCTCGTGGGCGATCTACCGGTTCGGCGTCGCCGACCCCCGGGCCGCGCACGGCGGCCACGAACACGAGCAGCGAACAAGCCTGGCCCGCTACTTGCAGATCCTCTCGGGATCCCACGTCTGGCTGCTGGCGCCCACCTGGATCGCGGTCAACGCTGCGATCGGCCTGTGGACGTCCCAGTCCATCTTCCAGTTCGTGTCGGGCCCCGACCCGCGCTTCGCCAACCAGCGCCTGATGGCCGGCGCGTCGCCGCTGCTCGTGAGCGCGGGCCTGGCCGTCGGGATGGTCGTCTTCTTCGCCGGCCTCGTCTACTGGGGCAACCGGTTCAAGAAGATGCGCCGAACCACCATCATCCTGTACGGCCTGTGCGGCGGCGCCGCGCTGGTGGCGGCGGCCGTCGCCATCAACCACGGCGGCGACCTGCCCCTGATCGTGACGCTCGTCCTCCTCGTGCCCGTGGTCGGCGGCCTGTTCGTGCTCGCCGGATCGACGCCGGCGGCCCTCGGCCTGCTCGCGGACATGTCGGAGCCGTATCCGCGCGACCGGGGCGCGATCATGGGCCTGTACTCGGTGTTCCTTGGCGTCGGCCAGATTGCCGGCAGCCTGGTGGGCGGGGCTGCCGCCGAGAGGAGCGGCATCGACGGGCTGCTCCTGGCCACGCTGGTCATGCTCGCGATCGCGGTGGTGCCCCTCTGGTGGCTCCGCGGCGTGGAGCACCATCTCGACTCCGTCGTTCGGCCCGGCTCCGCCGCGCCGGGCTGAACCCCGACCCGACCGCCCGGGAGCCGAGATCCGGACGGTGGCGACCGGCGGTTGGATGCGCCCCGGCGGCCAGATGGGGCCCGTATGATGCCGACATGCCGTCCGTCGCCATTGTCACCGACTCGGCTTCCGACCTGCCGCCCGAGCTTGCCGCCGCCCACGGGATTCGCGTCGTTCCACTCCTCGTCCGGTTCGGGACCCAGGAGTTCCGGGCGGGCGTCGACCTCTCGGCAGCCGACTTCTGGACCCGCATGCTCGCTCCCGATGCCCCCTTTCCGACCACGGCCGCCCCACCGCCCGGTGCGTTCGCCGCGGTCTTCGCCCAGGCGCTCGCCGCCGGGGCGACGTCAATCGTCTGCGTGACGATCGGCAGCCGTCTGTCGGGCACGTTCGCCAGCGCCGAGCTCGGCGCAAAGGAACATCCCGGGCGTGACATCCACGTCGTGGACTCGACGTCGGCCTCGATGGGCGTGGGTCACCTGGCGATCCTGGGGGTCGAGCTCGCGGCCGCCGGCCGGCCGGGCGCCGACATCGCGGCCACGCTCCGCGATCGGGCCGCGGACCTGGACATCTTCGTGACCGTCGATACGCTCGAGTACCTCCGGAAGGGAGGCCGCCTCTCGCCGGCACGCGCCGCGATCGGGACGATGCTGTCGGTCAAGCCCATCATCACGGTCGCTGACGGTCTCGTGGAGACCGCGGACCGGGTCCGGACCCGCGCCCGGGCCCGCGAGCGCGTGACGGAACTGCTCGCGGGGCGGCCCGTGGAGCGGATCGCGATCCTCCACACCGGTGCCGCCGACGTCGAGGAATTCCTCCGGACGGTCGTCGGACGAATTCCGGGCGGCGTGGACCCAGCGTGCGTGAGCATCCAGACGATCGGCCCTTCCATCGGTCCACACGTGGGCCCCGGCGCTCTCGGCGGGGTGGTCCTGCTCCGGCGCTGAACCGCTACGGTCGCGGCGAGCGGCGAGCGGCGAGCGGCGAGCGGCGACGGCGCGCCGCGCCGCGAGCGCGCCCGGCGTCAGGAGCGACTCTGGACCAATGGTTGCAAGACGGGTACGGGCCGGGTTCGGTACCATTGCCGTCGGCGTCCGGGCCATTCCGCCCGGGGCCGGCATCCCCGTTCGGCACTCGTGGCCGGCAGTGAACGGCCGGATGATCGGCCAATAGAGCAGTCCGTTGGGAGGGCGGTCCCGCACCAGGCCCGCATGGTCCCGACCGGCAGCCGTCCCGGAGGCGGCAGCGTGGCCGTCCCGGAGGGGCGGCGATCGCAAACGGTCGTCCCGCATTCCGGGCGATCGACCAGGAGGAATTCCGCTCCATGACCACCGAGCAGGCCGCCGCAACGATCAACCCGTGGGCGGTCGCCCAGCAGCAGTTCGATCTCGCGGCCGAGCACCTGAAGCTTGACCCGGGCGTCCGCGCGGTCCTGCGCGAGCCCCGCCGGGCGCTCACCGTGACGTTCCCCGTCAAGATGGATGACGGGACGATCCGCGTCTTCACCGGCTACCGGGTCCAGCACAACCTGGGCCGCGGCCCGGCCAAGGGCGGGATCCGCTACCACCAGGCCGTCACGATCGACGAGGTCAAGGCCCTCGCGATGTGGATGACCTGGAAGTGCGCGGTCGTCGGCATCCCGTACGGCGGCGGCAAGGGCGGCGTCATCGTCGATCCCAAGAAGCTCTCCATGAAGGAGCTCGAGGCGCTGACGCGGCGGTTCACCACCGAGATCAGCGTGCTCATCGGGCCCGAGCGCGACATCCCGGCCCCGGACGTCAACACGACGCCCCAGATCATGGCCTGGATGATGGACACCTACTCGATGCACGCCGGGTACACGGTCCCGGGCGTCGTGACCGGCAAGCCGATCAGCCTCGGCGGGTCCGAGGGGCGCAACGAGGCGACGGCGCGCGGCTGTGTCTACACGATCGTGGACGCGGCGAAGCACCTCGGCATCGACCTCACGAAGACCACCACCGCGGTCCAGGGATTCGGCAACGCCGGGTCGATCGCCGCGCGCCTCATGCGCGACGAGGGCTCCACCGTTGTCGCCGTCTCGGACACGCAGGGCGGGATCCACAACCCGGCCGGCCTCGACATCGAGAAGGTCGTCTCCTGGAAGCAGGAGCACGGCACGGTCGTCGGGTTCCCCGGCAGCACGAAGATCACGAACGGCGAGCTCCTCGAGCTCCCGGTTGACATCCTGATCCCGGCTGCCTACGAGAACCAGATCACGGTCCGCAACGCAGAGAACGTCAAGGCCAAGATCGTCGCCGAGGCCGCCAACGGCCCGACGACGCCGGAGGCCGACAAGATCCTGGCCAAGAAGGGCGTCTTCATGATCCCGGACATCCTCGCCAACGCCGGCGGGGTGACCGTGAGCTACTTCGAGTGGGTCCAGGACCTGAACCGGGACCACTGGAGCGAGAAGATCGTCAACGAGAAGCTCAAGGAGATCATGGATCGCTCCTTCGGCGAGGTGCTCGCGATGTCGCTCCTCGAGGAAGTGGACATGCGGACGGCGGCCTACCTGGTCGCGGTCAAGCGCGTGGCCGATACCACAGCCCTTCGGGGCCTGTACCCGTAGGCTGCGCGGTTGTGACCGCCCTCCGCGGGGGAGCGGTCACGCCAACCTGACGCTGCATCCGGCTGCACCGCCCGTAGGCCCCGGCCATCCCGGCCGGGGCCTACGGCGTTCCAGGAGCAGCCCGGGTCTGACCCCGGTGTACCATCCGGGAATGCTCGACCACGAAGAGAAGTTCCTGTTCAAGGAAGAGATCGGTCAGCTCGGGACCGCGATGGCGGACACGGCGGTCCTTGACAACGTGGAGGACCTCCTCACCGACGTCATCACGAGCCCCCGCTTCGATTCCGAGGTCTTCACGCTGGAGCGGTCGCTCCAGGTCATGCTTGGGGCGCGTGCCGGAAGCACCTTGGTCGGGCTCCTGACCGTGACGCCGGAGGTCTTCGACGAGGTCGCGGAAGTCCGGATCTCGCCCGAGGTGCACGAGCGCCTCGTGGCGTGGCGGGCGCGCTTCGGCCTCGCGATCGACAACGCCCTGAACTTCCTGAACAACCCGGATGGCATCCAGGGCCACTCGTTCGCCACCCAGATTGCCCACATCGAGGACCGGCGTGTCCTCCAGGGGCGCCTCACGCTGGTCCGCTACAACAACGAGCCCCAGTTTTTCGTCGCCGACGCGAGCGTGTTCCTGGGCCTCGTCAGTGACGTGCTCGAGCGGCTCGGCCCGTATCTCGAGCCGGACGCGGTCGACCCGGAGACGATCGCGCGTCTCAAGGAGGCGATCGCGCTCGTCGAGCGAAAGACGACGCCGCGCGGATGAGCCGGCGCGGTGGCCAGGCCGCCACCCGGCGCCGGCCGCGGCCGCGCCCGGCGCAACCGTCCGGGCTCAGTCGCGGCGCTGCGCGTCGAAACCGGCGCCTCGCGTTCGTCCTTCTCGCCGCGTTCGCGCTGATCGCCCTCGCCATCCTCGCGACTCCGTTCGCCGCGGCCCCCACCCACCCCTAGCGCGGGCCGTCCCAGACACCCCGTGCGTCACCTCTACCTCGCCGCGACCGGCCAGAACCGCGGCAAGACCACTGCCTCGCTGGGGCTGGTCCACGCGTTCCTCGGGGCGGGGCTCCGGGCGGGCTTCACCAAGCCGGTGGGCCAGCGCACGGTGACCGACGCATCGGGGCTCCCGGCCGACGAGGATGCCGTGCTCATGAAGGCCGTCTTCGGTCTCTCCGAGCCGAACGATGTGATGAGCCCGGTGCACATCCCGCGGGGCTTCACGAAGGCCTACATCGCCGGCGAGGTGACCGATGACCTCGGTGCTCGGATCCAGCGGGCGCACGCGATCCTGGCGGAGACCAAGGAGCTTGTCCTGATCGAAGGGACCGGGCATGCCGGCGTCGGCGCGGTGATCGGGCTGTCGAACGCGGTGGTCGCCAGCCTGCTCGGAGCCCCGGCGGTGATCGTCAGCGAGGGTGGTGTCGGGCGACCCATCGACGAGATCGTCCTCAACGCCGCCCTGTTCGAGAAGCACGGTGTCGCCGTGGCGGGCGCCATCGTTAACAAGGTCGACCTCGACGCGCAGCCCGGCATCCAGGCGGTGCTGGAGCGCGGCCTGGCCCGCCACGGCATCGCCCTGCTCGGCGTCATCCCGTATCGGCCGCTGCTCTCGAACCCGAGCCTGGCAATGATTCTCGAGGGGACGCAGGCTGAACTGCTCAACCGCGGACCGGACCTCGACGCGGTGATCGGCGGCATCAGCGTGGCCGCGATGGAACCCCACCATGTCCTGCAGCACGTGGTCGGTCGCCGGATCGTGATCGTCACGGGCGATCGCGAGGACGTGATCGTGGCGCTGTCCCGTGCCCACCGGGCGGAGATGCGCCGTCCCGCCGTGATCCGCGGCGAGGTCGTCCCATCCATGCTCGGCTTCGTCCTCTCTGGCTATCGCCCTCGGCCGGTGGTGGTGGACGAGATCCGCCGGGCAGACCTCTTCGCCTGTTTCCTTGACGAGGACGCCTACATGGTGGCGTCCGACGTGCATGACCTGCTGGTGAAGACGCATCCGGCCGACCGCGAGAAGATCGCCACGATCAAGGCGATCGTCGGCGAGGCGCTCGACGTGGGCCGCTTCCTCGATGCGGCAACGGAGGCGCGCATCCCTGCCCCGGTCAAGCCCCCGCGACCGGCGGCAGCCCGGCGGGGAGGGGCGAGCCGCGGCGGAAGCGCCGGATGAGAAGGAACCCGATCAGCCCCAGCACCCCGACGACCAGGAAGACCGGAAGGCCCACGATCAAGAGCCAGATTCCGAAGCCGGCAAGCCCCTGACCGAGCCCGACGAGCGTCGCGGCCGCCTGGTCAACCTCGCGGCCGGGATCCCATCCCTCGCGCACCTGGGTGACGGCGACAGCCGGGGGCGGCGCGAAGGTGACCGTGAGCGTGGCCAGCGCGGCCTGGTTCTCGAGGGTCTGCTGCTGGGCCGTCAGCTCCTCGATCTGCTGGCGCACGCTGGTCAGCTGCTCCTGCACCGCCAAAACGTCCGCGATCTTCATGGCCCGGTCCATGATTCCCTGGAGCGCCGTCTCCGTGACCCGGAGGTTGGCGAGGCGTGCCCCCAGGTCCACGACCTGCGCGGTGACCTCCTGGCTCGACGTCTGCTCGCCGAGGACCTTCGTCCCGATTGCCCGCAGCGCGTCCAGCGCGTCGGTCCAGCGGGCCGCCGGGACCCGGAAGGTGACGCTCGCAGTCGCCCGATCGCCGTCGCCGCTCCGCTGTGATCCGGCGACGTACCCGCCCACGGTGGCGACCGCGCGCTCCGCGTCGCCGATCGCGCCGTCCAGGTTCGCAACCTGGAGGTCGAGCTCGCCGGTCCGGACGATCAGCGGGCCGCCAACGTCGGGGAAAGTCGTCCCGTCCGTCGCGGCGGACCCGCTCGCACCCGCGGCGTTCTGAAGCGAGCCGAAGGCGGAATCGCGGTTGGCCGGCGCCGGGGCGGCTGTCGACGCCGGGACGGCGCCAACCCCTGGGACGCCTTCGGCGCTGGTGGGGCTGCTCGTCGCGCTGCTGCAGCCGGCCAGCAGGATCAAGCTTGTGGCAAGGAGGCTACCCAACGCGAACCGGAGCCCGGGGTGCGACCCCCCGCCGACGTGGATGCTCTCGCTCTTCATGGCGTCACCTGTTTCCTCGCCGGCGGCGCATGGCCGCGTCGCCTGCCACGGGGACGCCGCGGGATGGATCGTGGTTCCGGCCGGTCAGCCCAGGTGGATGTTGTCGATGAGGCGCGTGGTGCCGAACCGCACCGCGAGCGAGAGCATGGCTGGCCGTTGGATCCGATCCAGCTCTTCGAGCGTCGTGTCGTCGGCGCAGGAGACGTACTCGACGCTGGCGCGCGGCTCGGCGGCGAGCACCGCGGCGACGCGGTCGCGAATGGCGCTGGCGTCGCGCTCTCCGGCGTCCCACGTGACCCTGCCCTCGAGCAGGGCGCGATGCAGGACCGGGGCCGCGGCGCGATCGTCGGCGGCAAGGTGGACGTTCCGGGACGAGAGTGCCAGCCCGTCGGGCTCCCGGACGGTCGGGCAGCGGACGACCTCGGTCAGGCCCAGGTCCCGGGCCATCCGCTCGATCACCCGGAGCTGCTGGCCGTCCTTCTCGCCGAAGTAGGCGCGGTCGGGCCGAACGATGCCGAACAGCACCGCGACGACAGTCGTGACGCCGGCGAAATGTCCCGGGCGGGCGGCACCCTCCAACGGGAGCGTCAACCGATCGACGGTCACGGACGTGTCGAACCCCGCCGGGTAGACGTCGTCGACCGACGGGAGCCAGACGAGGTCCGCACCGGCATCCGCGCATAACCGCAGGTCGCTGGCCTCGCCGCGAGGGTATTGCGCGAGGTCGGCCGGGTCGTCGAACTGGCGGGGATTGACGAAGATCGAGACCGCGACGGCCCCGCATTCGTCGCGGGCCCGCGCGATCAGGGAGCGGTGGCCGGCGTGAAGCCATCCCATCGTGGGGACCAGCCCGAGTGGCCGGGGCAGTCCGCCCAGCGCGCGGCGGAGCTCCGCGCGGCTCCGGACGACGTCCACCGAGGGCGATTCAGAGATCGCGGTCGAGCGGGATGCCGGCGCCGGCGACCCCCGGCTCGGTGGCCGTGCGGTCGTCCGGGCTCCTGCCGAGGACCTCGTCGAGGACAGCGTCGTCCATGCGGCTCGACTGGGCGGCGCCCGGGAACGTGCCCGCCTCCACCTCGGCCCGGTAGGCGGCAGCCGCCGCGAGGATCGTCCCTCGGAGGTCCGCGTAGGCCTTGGCGTGGCGCGGCCTGAAGGAGCCGAGACCCAGGAAGTCGGTCACGACCTGCACCTGACCGGAGCACCCCGCGCCCGCGCCGATGCCGATGGTCGGGATTCGCAGCCGTGCCGTGATCGCAGCTGCGAGCTGCTCCGGCACCAGCTCCACCACGATCGCAAATGCCCCCGCTTCCTGGACCGCCAGGGCGTCGTGCATGAGCGCCCGAGCCGCATCGCGGGTCCGGCCCTGGACGCGAATCTTGCCGAGCGCGTTGATCGCCTGGGGGGTCAGGCCCACGTGACCCATCACCGGGACTCCGGTCCGGACAAGCGTCTCGATCACGCGCGCGGTCCGGACGCCGCCCTCCACCTTCACCGCCTGCGCGCCTGCCTCGCGGAGGAATCGGCCGGCGTTCCGGACCGCGTCGTCCGGCGTCGCATACGAGAGGAAGGGCATGTCGGCCACGATCAACGCCCGATGCGCGCCCCGGACCACGGACTTGGCATGGTGGAGCATCTCGTCCATCGTCACCCGGACGGTGGACTCGTAGCCCAGCATCACCTGGCCCAGGGAGTCGCCCACGAGGAGCATCGGAATCCCCGCCTCGTCCAGGATGGCGGCCGTCGGGTAGTCGTACGCGGTCAGCATCGCGATGCGTTCGCCGTCGGCGTGCATGCGGGCGATGTCGACCACCGATAGGCGCGGCGCGGTCTCCGGCGTGCTGCTCACGAGGCGGTTCTCCCGGTTGCGGATGTCGCGCCAGTCTGCGCCGCCGCGTCCCGAGCGTCCAGCAGGGCCACGACGCGATCGAGGATCCGGTCGGCCACGATGCGCTTGGGCAGGAGCGGCAGCGCCTCCGTGGCGCCGTCGGCCGCGAACAGCGTCACCCGGTTGGTCGAAGTTCCGAAACCGGATCCCGGCTCGCTCACATCGTTGGCCACGAGGAGGTCGACCCGCTTCGCCCGGAGCTTGGCGGCGGCACGCTCCAACCCCCCGGTCTCCGCGGCGAACCCGACCATGACGGGCCGTGGAAGGATCGGCACGCCAGTCTGGCCGCCGGTCGCGTCGAGACCGTCGACCCGGTGACCGAGCTCGGCGAGCACGTCCGGGTTGGGAATCAGCTCCAGCGCCAGGCCGGCCCCGGTCCGCGCGATCTTCCGGGCAGCCGTCACGGCGGGCCGGAAATCTGCCACCGCGGCCGACATGACCAGGGCATCGAAGCCCGCCCCGCCGGTTGGCGCGAGGACGAGCGACGCGAGCGCTGCCTGCATCGCCGCCGCCGTCTCGGCATGGAGCACCTCGACGCCGGTGGGTATCGGGGCAGAGATCGTGCCGGCGACCAGCGTGACCCGCGCACCGCGATCGCGGGCGGCATCGCAGATCGCGAAGCCCATCGCGCCGGTGCTGCGGTTGCCGATGAACCGGACGGGATCGATCGGCTCCGCCGTTCCTCCCGCGGTAACCACCACGTGGCGACCGGCCAGGTCGTCCGTGTCGCGCCCCGGTTCATCCGCGTCGAGGAGGCGAGGGGGGCGGTCGGCGGGGTCGGGCGTTCGGATCGCGCGCGCCCCGATCGCATCGATCGCCACGTCGACGATTCGATCGAGGGCGGCCAGGCGACCGATGCCGACCTGGCCGGAGGCAAGGCTGCCGGCTTCGGGCTCCACGATCCGGTAGCCGAACTCGTCGCGGAGGATCCGCACGTTCTCCTGTGTCGCCGGATGGGCGTACATGTCCCCGTCCATCGCCGGCGCGACCACGACCGGCGCGGACGTGGCGAGGCAGGTCGCGGTGACGACATCGGCAGCCAGCCCGTGCGCCATCGCGCCCAGCCAGTGGGCGGTGGCGGGCGCGACGACGACCACGTCCGCCGCATCGGCGGTGATCACGTGGCCGATCCGCCCATCCGGGAGGAGGTCCAGGACGTCCGCGTCCACGGGCCGGCGACTGAGCGCCGCGAGCGTGAGCGGTGCGACGAAGCGCGTCGCCGACGGCGTCATGAGCACGGCCACGTCGGCGCCCTCGGCACGCAGGAGGCGCAGCAGGTCGACGGCCTTGAACGCGGCGATCGAGCCGGTGATACCCAGCGCGACGAAACGTCCAGCGAGGCGACCGGGCTGGCTCACGCCTGGGCCCCGTCGCCGGTGACCGCAACGTGCAAATGCACCAGCCCCTTGAGGGTGAGGTCCGGGTCGATCCCGTCCAGCCCTTCGATCGTGTGGGCCCAGGGGAGGCTGCTCAGGCCGCCCGTCAGGACGGCCCGGACCTGGTGGGGGGCGATCCCCGCTCCGACCGCGAGCTCACGTCGAAGGTGGCCCAGGACCCCCTCGATCATCATCCGGTGCCCGAGCACGGTCCCCACCCGGATTGCGGACGCCGTGTCGCGTCCGATCGCGTTCTCGGGGCTGCGCAGCTCCACCAGGGGGAGCCGGGCCGTGTGGGCGGCCAGGGCCTCGAGGCCGAGCCCGAGTCCGGGCGCGATCGCGCCGCCCACGAAGTCGCCCCGCGAATCGACCGCATCAAAGGTCGTGGCCGTCCCGCAGTCGACGACGACGGCCGGCCGCCCGAGGAGGTGTGCCGCAGCGTACGCGTTGACAAGCCGGTCTGGCCCGACCTCGTCGGGCTGGTCAACCTCGATTGCCATCGGGATCGTGTCAGCACCGGCGAACAGGGACGGGATTCGGCGCCGCGCCGCGATCTCCCCGAGGACCTCCTCCAGGGCCGGGACGGTGCTCGAGATTGCCACCGCCGCGACCGCGGACAGGTCCTGCCCATCGAGTCGGAGCAGGTCGTCGATCAGGACCTCCAGCTCGTCAGGGGTCCCACGGGGACGAGTTGCCGCGCGCCGCGATGAGATGAGGACGCCGTCGCGGGCCAAACCGAGCCTGACGTGGGTGTTCCCGGCATCGATCACGAGGAGCATGCGGCGATCATAGGGCCGGTCGCCATGTGCGCGTGGCGCCGATGAGGGTGCCCCCGTGAACGATCCCGAACCGCAACCAGGCGGGCTGTGCCGGGGTCGGCGGCCTGCGCTACGATCGCCCGGTCCGCGGACCGTCCCGGGACGGCCTGGTCGGGCGGCTGGTCGCAGCCGGCAGCGGAATGGCAGGAGGGGCCCGATGGCGCGTCCGATCCCGGCGAGGTTCTACGTCAACAGCGGAATCGTCTCGTCGCGAACGGACATCCACAACCTGCTCCGGCCGCTCGTCAAGCAGACCGTCGCCTACCGCTACTTCCGCGGCCGGGACCTGGTCGCTTCCGGGACCGGCTGGGTGGAGCGGGTCGTGATCGACGAACCGGAGACCTCGAGCTACTTCACCCCGATCTCGATCTGCCTGAACGTCGATTCGTTCGAGCAGCTTGACTTCGAGACGCGGCCCGACCAGCTCATCGTCTACACGCTGGTCGAAGGCGACGAACGGGTGGTGCTGGAGTACGCGCCGGCCGGAGAGCGCGACTCGAACGGGCAGGTGCCGGGCCAGCTTGCGTTCGACACGAGCGGTTTCGTCCAGATGGAGCTGCTGGCCTCGCCGGACGACGAAGAGCGCTGACCGCCGTCCCCGGCGGGACCGATCGCCGGCCCTGGCCGGACCCGAGACCCCGTAACGAGACCCCCGCTACGACTCCTCGCGCACGTAGGGGACCCCAAGCGCAGCCGGCGTGCCGATGCGCCGCTGGGCCAGGGTGGTCGATGCGACTGCAAGCACCACGACCGTCATGATGTAGGGAAGTGAGGAGAAGAACTCGGACGGGAGCTGGACGCCGTGCGCCTGGAGGGTGAAACCGAGGCTGGACAGGGCACCGAAGAGGTAGGCGCCCACGACGAGCAGGTCGGGCCTCCAGAACGCGAAGATCACGAGCGCAATCGCGATCCAGCCCGCGCCGGCCGTGAGCCCGTCCGTCCAGATCGGCGCGATGGCGAGCGTGAAGTAGGCGCCGCCGAGCCCGGCGAACGCGCCGCCGAGGACCGTGTGCACGTAGCGATACCGGCTGACGTTGATCCCCATCGCATCGGCCGAGCGGGGTGACTCGCCGACGGCCCGCAGGTAGAGCCCGAAGCGGGTGCGGAACAGGTAGTACGTGACGAGGGCCACGAGCCCCCACGAGAGATAGACGAAGGCATCCTGGTTGAGCAGGATCGGGCCGACGATCGGGACGTCCGAGAGCCCGAACACGTCGAGCTTCACGAGCTGGTGAAGGCCGTGCTCGCCGCCGACTCCCCAGACGTGCCCCGCGTACGACGAGAGCCCGATCGTCCCGGCAAAGATCGTCAGCGCCAGCCCGGAGACGATCTGGTTCACCCGGACCGTGATCGAGAGGAAGGCGTGGATGAGCGCCATGAGCGCTCCGGCGGCGGCGGCGGCGAGGATGGCCGCGATGAGCACGGCCAGACCCGGGCCGCCAAGCGTCTGCGACACGAAGAACGCCGTGACCGCGCCCATCAGCATCATCCCCTCGACCCCGAGGTTCAGGACGCCGGAGCGCTCGGCGAGCAGCTCCCCGAGACCCGCGAGCACGAGCGGCGTGCCGAAGGCGATGGCGGAGACGGCGACCGAGACGACAAGATCGACGGTCATGAGACGACCTCGGCTCCGGCCTCATCGTCCACGCTGGGGGCGGGCGCCGCGGCACGGCCGAACCGGACCCGGTAGCGACCCAGGAACTCCCCACCGAGGACGCTGAACAGGATGATGCCCTCCATGGTCCCGACCAGGCCGATCGGGAACGTTGGCCCCTGCAGGGCGAACCCGGCGTTGGTCAGCGCGCCGATCAGGATCGAGACGATCACGACCGCCAGCGGGTTGTACATCGCCAGGGCCGCAACGACGATCCCCGTGTAGCCATAGCCTGCCTGCTGCAGCCCGCGCGGGTCGAGCACGTGACCGAAGTCGCCGATCTGGCTGGCGCCGCCCATTCCGGCCAGCGCGCCGGACAGGGCCATCACCGAGACGATGGTGCGCCTGGTGCGCATCCCGGCGTAGTGCGCCGCGGTGCTCGAGTCCCCCATGACGCGCATCTCGAATCCGAAGCGGGTCCAGCGAATCAGCGCCAGCAGGCCGACGGCGAGCACGACTCCGGCGATGAACCCGAACGGCAACGTGAACGACCCGAGGGCGATTCCGGGCCAGTCGGCCGCCGGCAGGAGGTACTTGCCCTGGGGGAACACGAGCGCGCTCGGCGACGTCGTGTCGCGCCAGAAGGACGTGCTGTCGTAGATCAGGTAGTACATGAACAGGCCCGCGATGTAGTTGAGCATCAGCGAGACCAGGATCTCGTTGGTGCGGAGGTAGGCGCGGAGCAGGCCCGGAATCATGGCCCACAGGAGGCCGGCCAGGGCACCCCCGAGCATCATCGCCAGGATCAGCAGCGGCTGCGGCCATCCGCCCAGCAGGAGGCCCACGCCGGAGGCGCCCACGGCGCCCATGTAGAGCTGACCTTCGCCGCCGATGTTCCACACGCGCATCCGGAAGGCGAGCGCGACGGCCAGGCCGGTGAACAGGAGGGGCGTTGCGTACACGAAGGTCGCCGTCACCGCTCCCGCCGAGGTGAAGGATGCCTCGTAGATCTGCCGGTACGTGTCGAGCGGGTCGTGCCCCGACACGAGGAGCACCACGCCGGCGATGATCGACGCCATCACGAGCGAAACGATCGGAAGCGCGACTCGCTGCCACCTCGGGGTGACGAGGCTGCGCTCGATGCTGATCACGATGCGGCCCCTGCCATCATCAGGCCCAGGTGCTCGTAGTCCGCGGTTGCCGCATCCACGACGCCCACCACCCGGCCTTCGTAGAGGACTGCGATCCGGTCGGACAGCTCGACGATCTCGTCGAGATCCTCGCTGATCAGCATGATGGCGGCTCCCTGCTTCGCAGCGTCCACCAGCACGCTTCGGACGTACTCGGTGGCGCCGACGTCAAGCCCGCGGGTCGGCGAGGCAGCGATGACCAGGCGAGGTCCGGACGACAGCTCGCGGGCCAGGACGACCTTCTGGACGTTGCCCCCGGAGAGCTGGCGGACAAGGGTGCCGGGACTGGGCGCCCGGATATCGAAGCGCGCCATGAGCGCCGTCGCCTGCGCCTCTGCCCGCCCCATCAGGAGGATGGGCCCGACATGCGGGCTGCTGCTCCGGTAGGACTTCAGGATCAGGTTCTCTGCCACCGACAGGTTCGGCGACACGCCGGTCCCCATGCGATCCTCCGGAACGTTCGCCACGCCCCGATTGATGGCGTCCCGGGGATCCCCGGAAACCACGTCCTCGCCGCCGATCCGGATGGTCCCTTGGGTGAACGGCCGAATCCCGGCGACGACCTCTGCGAGCTCACGCTGCCCGTTCCCGGATACCCCCGCGATCCCGAGGATCTCGCCGGCATTGATCGCCAGGGAGACGTTCTTGAGGGCATCGATCCCGAAGTCCCCCCGGACGTGCACGCCGTCGAGAACGAGCACCGGAGGTTGGGCGGGTTCCGGCTTCGGCGCAGCGCCGGCCGCCCGCGGATGCACATCGAACGACATCTCGTGGCCGACCATCAGGCGGGCGAGCTCCCGCGCGTCCGTCCCGGCGATGTCGAGCGTGGTGACCGAGCGGCCCTTGCGCAGGATCGTCGTTCGGTCGGCGATCGCGAAGACCTCCGGCATCTTGTGGGAGATGAAGATGACGGTGCTGCCCTCGGCGACCATCTCCCGGACGCTCGAGAACAGCTGGTCGATCTCGGCCGGGGTCAGGACCGTGGTCGGCTCGTCGAGGATCAGGATGCTCGCGCCCCGGTAGAGCGCCTTGAGGATGTCGACCCGCTGGCGTTCCCCGAGCGACAGCTGCCAGATCCGGGCCCGCGGGTCCACGGCCATCTGGTACCGCGCGGCGATCTCCTCGATCTCCGCCTCGACCGTGTGGGCGGAGTAGGTCACCCCGCCATGGCGCGACCAGCCCAACACGACGTTCTCGGCGACCGTCAGGCTGTCGACCAGGCTCAGGTGCTGGTGCACCATGAAGATTCCGGCCGCCTGTGCCTCGTGAGGGGAGTGCAGCCGGACCGGACCGCCGTTGATGCGGATCTCGCCCTCGTCCGGCCGGTACAGCCCGGTCAGGATGTTGCAGAGGGTGGTCTTCCCCGCGCCGTTCTCCCCCAGCAGCGCGTGGACTTCGCCATGACTCGCCTCGAACGAGACGCGGTCGTTGGCGACCACGCCACCCGTGAAGCGCTTGGTCACGCCGACTGCCGCCACCGCCGGGTCGGCCCCGGCGGTGGCGGATTCGGCGGCGGTCGGGCTCACCCCGACGGCGCGGATGTCCAAGGTCGCTCCCTCGCGGAGTTGGGCCCTGTCAGGCCGGGCGCTCGGGTCAGCCCTTCGGGCTGCCGATGACGCCCTTGACGAACCAGTTGAGCGCGTACTTGTCGTTGACGGTCAGCGTCGTGCCGGCCGGCACGCCGATCGTGCCGTCCTGCTTCGTGATCGGCCCGGTGAACGGGTCGAAGGTGCCAGCCTTGATCGCGTCTTCCTTGGCGGTGATGGCGGCCTGGGTCGCCGCGTCGACCGACTTGCCGAACGGGGCCATGACGATGAAGCCGTCCGCGAATCCGCCGTAGTAGAAGTGGCTCTTCCAGCTGCCGTCCATGGCGGCCTGGACTTCCTGCGTGTAGTAGGGGCCCCAGTTATAGGTGGTGGCCGTCAGCCACGAATCCGGCGCGAAGGACGTCTGGTCGGAGTCGTAACCGGTCCACTTGAGGCCTGCGGCCGCTGCGACCTGGCCGGTCGTCGGGCTGTCCTGCCCGTCGCCGAGCACGTCGACGCCGGCTGCCACGAGGCTCTCGGCGGCCGAGCGCTCCGTCGCGGGCGCGAACCACGTGTTCGTCCAGACGACCTTGACCGTGGCGTTCGGGTTCATCGCCTGGGCGCCCATGGTGTAGGCGTCGATCTCGCGGATGACCTCGGGGATCGCGAACGGGGCGACGAAGCCGATCTTGCCGGTCTTGGAGGCTGCCCCGGCGGCCATGCCGGAGAGGTAGTCCCCGTCCTCGCCGGCGCCGTAGTACTCGGAGAGATTCGTGGCGAGCTCGGTGCCGGTGGCCTGCTCAAACAGCACGTTCGGGTACTGCTTGGCGGCGGCGACCATCGCGTCCTGGTAGCCGAACGAGGTCGCGAAGATGATGTTCGCGCCCTGGTTCACGAGCTGGGTGATGACCTGGGCGGTCTGCGGACCTTCTGGAACGTTCTCCTTGAACATCGTCTGGACCCGCCCGCCGAAGGAGGCCTCCATCGCGAGGCGTCCAACGTCATGGGCATGCGTCCAGCCGGCGTCGCTGGCGGCGCCCACGTAGATGAACGCGGCCTTGAACGGGTTGCTGGTGGTCCACTGGCTGCCGGCAGCCGAAGCCGCCGCGGACGGCGATGCCGCCGACGGCGATGCCGCGACCGAGGGAGCGGCCGACGCGGGCGCAGCGGCCGACGCCGGTACCGGTGTCGATGCGGAGCTGCACGCGGCCAACAGGGCCGTGACGACCCCGAGCACCACGGACAACCGGATCGTTCGCCTGGTTCCGTTCACAGAGCTCCTCCTTGCTTGCCAAAGATCGTGCCCAGCCCGAGGTGTGACAGTTTGGCCCATCGAGACCGCGCCGATCGTGCATATCCGCGGATCGCGGCGACTCGCGCGGGTCCGCCGCGCCCAGGAATGGGCCCCTCGTCGGCAACGGGGTGCCGCCGCGGAGCCGGCTGACCACGCTTCTTCGTCTCCTCCACTAGATCCCCGCGCCAGGGTGGACGGCCACGGGCATGTGCGACACGGGACGCAGCGACACGGCACCGAGGGTCCCGTCCAGGGTGCGATCGTCCGTCTAGGATAGTCGTCCGCGACCCGTCCGATCGGGCATTGGCGTCCGGGTCAGTGTCGTTTGGGATACCCTTCCGCGGATGTTCGAACGTACCGCGCTGCCTGTCGGACCGCGCGTCATCACTGCGCGACTGCCGGGCGCCCGCTCGTTCACCGTGGAGGCACACGTCCTGGCCGGCTCGCGCCACGAAGCCCTCGGACAGGCGGGCTGCGCCCATTTCATGGAGCACCTGACCTTCAAGGGCACGCGGGCGTACCCGACGACGCGCGCCCTCTCGGAGGCTGTCGAGGGCCTGGGTGGAACCTTCAACGCATCGACGGACCGCGAATCGACCGTCTACTACGTGCGGGTCCCCGCGCGCCATGCGGCGACCGCCATGGAGGTGCTGGGCGAGCTCGTGGTCCGGCCGAACCTCGACGAGGCGGAGATAGAGAACGAGCGGGATGTCATCGTCGAGGAGATCCGCTCGTACCTCGACGATCCCGCCGAGCACGTGAACGTGCTCTTTGACCTGGCGATGTTCGACGACACGCCGCTCGGGCGCGAGATCGCCGGTTCCGAGGAGAGCGTCCGGGCACTTCCCGCGACCGCCATCCACGAGTTCTGGCGGACGCACTACCGGCCGTCCAACGTTGTCGTCGCGGCGTCGGGCGACATGGGTCATGACCGGGTCGTTGAGCTCGCCGCGGCCGCCTTCGGAAGTGGAGGCGGCTCCAGTGCGGGGTTCCTTCCCGCGCCCCGGATCCCCGCCGGCACGCGCAGCCTGCGGGCCACCCGGCCGGCCACCCAGGCCCAGCTCGTGGTGGGCGTCCCGGCGCTCCCGCGTGATCACCCGGACCAATGGACGCTCTCGGTGCTCAACGCCGTGCTCGGTGACGGCATGTCGAGCCGGCTGTTCCTGGGGGTCCGCGAGGAGCGCGGCCTCGCCTACGACGTGGGGAGCTCGACGGTCGAGTACAGCGACGCGGGGGTGCTCTCCGTCTATGCCGGCGTCGACCCGGGACGGATCAGGCCGACGATCGCGGCCGTGCTCGCCGAGCTGGCCCGGCTCCGGGACGAGGACGTGCCGGAGCCCGAGATGGTGAAGGTCAAGGCCTACCTCGCCGGGCGCCTGGAGCTTCGCCTGGACGAGACGCGGTATCTCGCGTCCTGGATCGGCACCCAGGAAGCGCTCCACGACAGGGTCCTCACCCCGGAGCAGGCCCTCGCCGCGATCGACGCCGTGACCGCCGCCGACGTTCGGCGTTTGGCCGGCAGGCTCTTCGTCGACGAGGCCCTTCGACTGGCTGTCGTCGCCCCCGCCGGGAAGGGCCGCGCGCTGGAGCCGGCGCTGCGGCTCCCGGCACGCAGCACGGTGTTCGCCACATGACCGATCTGTCGGACGACGCCCCGGCGACCGCACCGGCGACCGCGCTCCGACTTGCGCGGCTCCACCTCCGCACGGGCATGGTGCGCCTGGCTCGGCTAGAGCTCGAACAGCTGGCAGGTGTGGCGGCGCTCGACTCCGAGGGGATCCTGGACCTTGCGGAGGCCCGCTGGCGCACCGGCGACCTGCGCGGCGCCGCCGAAGCGGCAGGCGCCTGGCTCGACGCTCCGCAGGTCGCGGATGCCGGGGCGACGGGCCGATCGCGTGCCATGGCGCACGCAATCGTCGCAGACGGCCTGACCGTTCGAGGCCGCCACGAGGATGCCGCCCTCCACGTGACGGCTGCACTTGACGCACTCGCGGAAGGTTCCGGCGGGACCGTGGAGGCGGATCTCGACGACCTGTTCGCAGGGATCCCCGCCCGGTCCGACACGTGGCCGGCCTTCGGGCAGAGCGCGGTTCGGGGTGACGTCACCCTGGCGCCGGGCCGGAGGGCCGCGGGTCGCCCGGCCGGCCGTCCGGCAGAGCGCACGGCCGAGGCGCGTCCGGAGCGCGAGGAGGCCGAACCGACGGTCGTCCCGCCGATGGGCCCGACGGCCGACGACACCATCGCGGCTGCCACCGAGCGGCTCCGCGCGCGCGATGACACCGCCGCTGCGGTCCTTCTCGTCCTGGCGCTCCGCACGACGCCAACCCGGGCCGACGAGATCCTCCAGCGCGCCGACAATGCGCTCGCAGCCCGTCCCGGGGCGGCACTCCTCCTCGCGCGGGCGGAGGCGCTCCAAGCGCTCGGCCGGACGGAGGCTGCCGCGATCGCCTACGCTGTGGCGGATGCGCAGGCCCGGCGGGGCGAGGGGGCGCCGACTCCGACACTCGGCCCCGGCGCGGCTGGTCCCATCGATGCGCCGCCGGCGGTTCCGAGCGCAGCCTCTCCTTCCGATCCCGAATGGAGCTCGCCATGATCGAACGCAGCCTCGTCCTCATCAAGCCGGACGGCGTCCAGCGCCTCCTGGTCGGCCGGGTCATCACCCGCTTCGAGGATCGCGGGCTGAAGCTCGTTGGGCTGAAGCTCGTCCACGTCACCCGCGAGCTCGCCGAGCGCCACTACGCGGTTCACCGCGACAAGCCGTTCTTTCCCGGGCTCGTCGCGTTCATCACCTCGAGCCCGCTTGTCGCCATGGCAGTCGAGGGCCCGAACGCGATCGGGGTCGTCCGCTCGATGGTCGGCGCGACCCGGCCGTGGGAGGCCGCCCCGGGCACGATCCGCGGCGATCTTGCGCTCGAAGTCGCGCAGAATCTCATCCACGCTTCGGACGGGCCGGAGACCGCCGATGTCGAGCTGAAGCTCTGGTTCCCGGAGGGGACCCTCGCCTACTCCCGCGAGATCGATCGCTGGGCGCTCGCTCCCGGAGGCTGATCAGCCGCCCGCGACCGAGGGGAGCGCAGCCAGCCCGGGCAGGCGGGCCGCCGCCTCGATCCCGAACGCTCCTGCGGCGACCAGGCAGGCCAGCCCCGCCAGCATGAGCACCGCGAAGGCGCGGAGCGGGACGCGGTTGATCTCCAGGGCCGGCCTGGCGCTCCGCCCGGCCACCGCCACGAGAGTCCGAACCCGGCCCACGAGCGCGCGTGGGCCTGCGACTCTGCCCGACGGCACCGTCCCACTCCGACTCGCGGTTTCGATCCCAGGCGCCGAGGGCGCCGATGGCGCCGGGAGGCGCGGCAGCTCTCCGAGTGCCCCGGCAACCGCGGCGGAGGGGCGACCGGCCCCCACCGCGAGCACCCGGAATATCGCCACCCCCGTACCGAGCGAGCCGACATAGGCGAGGAGGAACGCGGGCCCTGCGGTGGCGGACTGGAGCACGTCGAGCCTGGTGTCCCAAGCCAGCAGGCCAGGCCAGCCAACGACTGCGACGAGGATCCCGGCAAGGGCGACGCCAAGGGCCGGCGCGCGTCGCAGCCAGCCGCTCGCGTCGCGGAGGCGCCCCGTGTCGAACGCTGCGCGGAACGCGATCGTCCAGCCGATGAGCGCCGTCCTGGTCACGGCGAAGACGAGGAGCCAGGAGCGCGCCGCATCGCGGGCGGCTGGATCGAGGGCCGCCAGGGCGAGCAGGGCGAGACCCGCGTCCGCGACGATGGTATAGGCGACGACGTGCTCCACCTCGTCCTGGACGAGGGCGGCGAGAGCGCCGAACAGGAGCGTCAGGAGCGCGAGCGCGACGAGCAGGCCGCGCTCCAGGCCCAGACCGGGTGCGTACGGCCCGAGCGCCGTGGGTGCCCAGCCCACGATGATCAGTCCCCAGGCGGCCGGGAGCCATGCGCCGAGGACGGGAAATGCTGCGGATGGCGCCGCGTCGGACAGGCGCGACACACGGGCATGGAGCGGAATCGCCCCGAAACGATGCGCCACCACGAGCGCCATGCCGACAAGCGCGAGGGCAGCGGCTGCCGGCTCGGCGACCCGGCCGCTGCCCGTCGTCGCAGGCACGATCGCGGCGGCGATGACGCCGACGACCGTACTGGTCGCGGCGCCGCGCAGCTCGCGCATGAGCGCCCGGACCCGCGAGGGTGCAGCGGGGCTGGCGAGCGCGAGGGTGGCGGCGGCCCCCGTCGCGGCGCCGGCCGCGAGCAGTGCCGCCGGCGCGCCCGACAGACCAAGGGCCAGGCCAACGCCCGCCGCGCCCCCGAGCAGCACCCCCGGCGCCGACGGCTGCCAGGTCGCGAGCCGGCCGACGATCAGGACGAGAAGCCCGCCGCCAAGACACAGGCTGAGCACGAGGCGCAGGTGGGCGTCCCCGGCGAGTGCTTCGGCTCCGAGCTGGAGCGGATCGTCGGTGCGGATCGCGATCGCCGCGGCGAGGGCCACGATCACCGCCGCGAATCCGACCACGGTTCCCAGCTGTCGCCTGCTGCTGGCGAGCGTCGCGACGACGACCCCGGCCAGCGCGACGGCCGAGAACGCGAGGACGCTCATCGGGGCTCGGCGCCGGATCGGCTCGTGGCTGCCCGGCCCGCGAGCGCGCCATCCGGGATCGCGGTGCCGGCGGTCGCTGCCACGGCGCCCCGGATCAGCGCCGACGACGACGCGGCGAGCACCACGAGGGCGATCCCGGCCGCGATCCCCGTCAACGGGTCGGGCGTGCCGGCCAGCGCCTCCGCGACCAGGAAGGCGCCGTCGAGCAGAACGATGAGCGCCGCGCCGAGCCGGAACACGTCGCGCGTGACCGCGATCGGCCCGACCGCCACCACGACGGCGGCGAGGCCCGCCGCCAGCGCCGCATCGGGGCCGCCGCGGGGCAGCGACACGGCTGTCGCCCCGAGTCCCACGGCGAAACCCGCAGCTGCTGCGGCCAGCGCCGCGAGCGTGCCCAGCGGCGGCACGAGAGGCTCCGCCACGCGACGTGCCGCGGTGAACATGAGGAACGCGGCCAGGATCCCGGCCGCCGCGCCGAAGGCGAGTGACAGGGGCTGGGGCAACGGGTCCGCCACGAACGGCGTGATGGCCAGCATGCCGGCGAGGCCAAGGGAGGCGATCCTGGGGTCGCGCGCCCCCGTCGCGACCGCCGCCCCGATGGCGGCGAGGGCGCCGGCGGCGACCAGGAGCGGCGTCACGGAACGGCGGGGCTCGGACTCGCGACGGCGTTGCCGACGGGCGCGGGGTACGTGGGCGTTTGCAGGATTCCGAACGTCGAGAGCGGCCAGTAGCGCAGCCAGGCACGCCCGATGACGTTGCTGATCGCGATCGTGCCGAAGGACCGGGAATCCGCCGACGCTTCGCGATGATCGCCCATCACGAACAGCTGGCCGCCCGGGACGATCCATTGCGCCGGCTCCTGGGCCGCGGTCGTGGGCTGTCCCTCGTAGGTGTACGGCTCGTCGAGCTTCGTCCCATTGATCCAGACAGCCCCGTCCTTGACCTCGATCGTGTCGCCCGGCAGCCCGATGACCCGCTTGATGAACGGCGTGTTCTCGGGTCCCTCTGACCAGCCGGCAGGAGGCTGAAAGACCACGATGTCACCGCGGCTGTAGGGGTCGAAGCGCGGCGTCAGCTTGTCGACCAGGACGTACTGATCGGGCTGCAGCGTGTTCTCCATCGACATCTGCTCGACGCGGTACGGCTGGGCGACGAACGTCTGGATGACGAAGAAGATGATGAGGGTGAGGACGAGCGTCTCGACGATCTCGAAGAGACACCCAAGGGGGCGTCTGGTCACAAGTCCGGCAGTATAGGGGCTGGCGTGGGGCAACGCCCCGGGGCCGGACGGCGCCCCGGAGAATCGGAGGATGAACCCGGCGCGAGACCACCGGCCGGCGACCCGCGCGCTGGTGCGCCTTGCCCGACGCAGGGCGCGGCTTGGACCGTTTCGGGCGCCCCGTTCACCCGGGGATGAGGGCCGTCCGGACTGCATATTCCGGGCCGCTATGCAGTTTGACCCTCGCGTGGACCGGAGGCTATCCTTCGCGAGGCCCGCCCGCGCGATCTCATTGGACCAGCAGGGTGGGGCCCGCCCAGGCGACCCAAGGTGTTCCTCGTCCCCGGCGCGACGGACGCGCTCGAGCGGGCGTACGTGCCCTGACAGGGAGGTCTCGCACCAGCCGTGGATTCAAGCTCGCTCCAACTTGTCATCCTGCCCGCCGGCCTGATCGCGGTCGGGTTTGCGCTGTATCTCGCCCGGGACGTCCTCCGGCGCGACACCGGCACGAAGGCCATGGAGGACGTCGCGGCGACCATCTTCGAGGGAGCCGTCGCGTTCATCCGGCGCCAATACTCGACCATCGCGATCCTCGCCCTGGTCGCCGCGGTCGGGCTCGCGGTGCTCATCTCGGTGGCCGAGACGGCGAACGTCGCCGACACCAGCACGTACGGCGCGGCGCTCGGGATCCGGACCGGGATCGCGTTCCTCGTCGGCGCGGCGTGCTCGATGGCATCCGGGATCATCGGCATGTTCATCAGCGTGAAGTCGAACGTCCGGACCGCTGCGGCGGCCCGGCGCAGCCTCGTCGAGGCGGTCCAGGTCGCGATGCGGGGCGGCGCCGTCTCGGGCTTCCTCGTCGTCGCGCTGTCGCTGCTGGGCGTCTACCTCATGTTCGCCGCCTTCGGTGGCCTCAACCCCGACACGGTGAAGGACGCGCCGTTCCTCATCGTGGGCTACGGGTTCGGCGCGAGCTTCGTCGCGCTGTTCGCCCAGCTCGGCGGCGGGATCTACACGAAGGCCGCCGATGTCGGGTCGGACCTCGTGGGCAAGGTGGAGAAGGGGATTCCCGAGGACGACCCACGGAACGCGGGGGTCATCGCCGACCTCGTCGGCGACAACGTCGGCGACTGTGCGGGCCGCGGGGCCGACCTGTTCGAGTCCACCGCGGCCGAGAACATCGGCGCGATGATCCTGAGCGTAGGCGTCTACTACGTCGCCCTGAAAGCCGGCTGGGCGAACCCGGAGGCTTGGATCTTCTTCCCGCTCGTCGTCCGCTCGTTCGGGCTGCTCTCGACGATCATCGCGATGTACTTCGTCCGCGGCAGCGAGGACGAGAACCCCATGAACATCCTGAACCGCGGTTACTGGGTCACCACGATCCTCTCGGTGGTCTCGCTTGGCTTCGTCACGAACGTGATGATGCAGACGGGCACCCAGACCGGCGCCAACGGCATCCCGACCTGGATCTGGTTCTTCGGGGCCGGCGTGGTGGGCCTGGCGACCAGCGTCGCGTTCGTCTACATCACCCAGTACTACACCGCGGGAACCTTCCGGCCGGTCAGGGAGATCGCCGAGGCCAGCAAGACCGGGCCGGCCACGAACATCATCATCGGCACCGCGGTGGGTTACGAGACCACGTTCGTGACGGCGGTCACGATCGGCATCGCGCTCTTCCTGAGCCACTGGCTCGGCTCCCAGGCCGGCCTGACCGACGCCGCGGGCGCCAATGTCGGCGGCATCTTCGGGACCGCGGTGGCGACGATGGGCATGCTGATGACCTGTGCCTACATCCTGGCCATGGACACGTTCGGGCCCATCACCGACAACGCCGGCGGCATCGCCGAGTTCAGCGGGGCAGAGGCGGGCGCGCGGGAGATCACCGACCGCCTCGACGCGGTCGGCAACACCACCAAGGCGCTCACCAAGGGCTACGCGATCGCCTCCGCCTCGCTGGCCGCATTCCTGCTCTTCAGCGCGTACATCGACAAGATCAACCTGATCCTGGGTCGCCAGATCGCGGCAGGCAAGCAGGGCGTGACGCTGATGACGTCGGTGAACATGGAGAACGTCAACGTGTTCATCGCGGCGCTCATCGCCGCGATGCTCGTCTACTTCTTCAGTTCGCTGGCCATCCGGGCGGTGGGCAAGACCGCAGGCGCGATCATCGTCGAGGTCCGTCGGCAGTTCCGGGAGATGCCCGGGATCATGACCTACGAGCAGAAGCCGGACTACGCGCGCGTGGTGGACATCACGACCCGGGCCGCGCTCCGCGAGATGGTCGCGCCCGGCCTGGTCGCCGTCGCCACCCCGGTCATCGTCGGACTGCTCCTCGGCTACGAAGCCGCGGCCGGCCTGCTCATGGTGGGCACGATCGCGGGCGTCCTCCTCGCCACCGTCCTCAACAACGGCGGTGGCGCGTGGGACAACGCCAAGAAGTACATCGAGTCGGGCCACCTCACCGACGACCAGGGGAACGTCCTGGGGAAGGGCAGCGATGCCCACGCCGCGGCGGTCGTCGGGGACACGGTCGGCGATCCGTTCAAGGACACGGCCGGGCCGTCGCTCCACGTGCTCGTGAAGCTGCTGGCCACGATCACGCTCGTCCTCGCGCCGATCTTCATCCGCTAGCTCGGAGGGCAAGGCGGGCCGGGCCCTGCAGGACCGGCCCGCCTCCGCGTTTCATGGCCATCGCGTTCCAGGCGCTCGTGATCGGGATCGTCCAAGGGCTCACCGAGTTCCTGCCGATCTCGTCGTCCGCGCACCTGATCCTGGTCCCGTACCTGCTCGGGTGGACGGACCCGTTCGTCAACTCGCTGTCGTTCTCCGTGATGCTCCACCTGGGGACACTCGTCGCGCTGCTCGCCTATTTCTGGCGCGAGTGGGCGCGCCTCGTGCCCGCCGGCCTTGCCGCCCTGGGGGAGCGCTCGTTCGCTGGTGATCCGGACCGGCGGCTCGCCTGGCTGATCGCCGCGACGCTGCCGCCCGCCGTGCTGCTTGGCGTGCTGCTCAGTGACTTCTTCGCGGAGCAGGTGCGCCGGCCTCTGCTTGTCGCGCTGATGCTCGTCGTCGGGGCCGCGATCCTGTGGCTCGCCGATCGGCTCGGCCGGAAGACCGACGGGATCGACCGACTCGGGTTCCCCGGGGCGTTCGTGATCGGGTGCGCCCAGGCGTTGGCCCTGGTCCCGGGGATCAGCCGGTCGGGGATCAGCATCAGCGCCGGGCTCGGCCTGGGGTTGAGCCGGGAGGCGGCCACCCGGTTCAGCTTCCTGATGGCGACCCCGGTGGTCGCCGGAGCTGGGACCTTCGAGCTCAGGAAGATGCTGACCGGCGAGGTCGCGGGCGACGTCAACGTTACGGCGGTCGGTATCGGGTTCGCCGCGGCGGCGCTCTCCGGGCTGGCCGCCATCCACGTCCTGCTCCGCTTCGTCCGGACGCACTCGATGGCCGCCTTCGTCGCGTACCGGCTCCTGCTCGCGGCGCTCGTCCTCATCGTCTTCCTGGCAGCCTGACCGGAGCCGCGGGACCGCCATGGAAGTCATGAAGCAGCTCCGCCAGCGGGCGATTCGCGACCTGGTAGCGCAACGCCCCATCCGCACCCAGCAGGAGCTGGCCGCGGCGCTCCGGGAGCGCGGCTTCCGGACCACGCAGGCCACGATCAGCCGTGACATCGCCGAGCTCGAGCTGATCAAGGTGGATCGCGAGGGCGTCGCCATCTACGCGCAGCCCGCCCGCCTGGCGGAGGCCGATCCGGGTGGCGAGGAGCGGCTGCGGCTCCTCTTCCGTGACGTCCCGGTGGAGCTCCGGGAGGCCGGCCTGCTCCTCATCGTCGTCACCCTGCCGGGGTCTGCCCACGCGATCGCGGCGGCCCTCGATCGGGCGCGCTGGCCCGAGGCCGCCGGCACGATCGCCGGAGACGACACGCTCTTCATCGCGTGTGCCGACCGGCGTGCCCTGGCGCGGCTGCGAGGGCGGCTGGAACGGCTGGCGGCGGGGTAGGGGGACGATGGCCGAGGGTCAGACCAGCGCACGCGGGGGCGGGCCACACACGTTCCACATGCTGGCAGCCGAGCGGTGGGCGGTGTGGCGCGATGGGCCGCCGAATGCCCTGTATGAGCCGGAGGGCTTTGCGGCCGACGGGTTCGTGCATTGCACGGACGGTGCCGGCCAGACGGTCGCAACGGCGAACCGGCACTACCGCTCGGATCCACGGCCGTTCGTCGTGCTGGAGTTGGACCTCGGCGCGGTGGGCGCGCCGTGGCGCTACGAGGATGCCAACCGCCGCTACCCGCACATCTACGGGCCGCTCCGCCGCGCCTGCGTCCGGTCCGTCGCGCCGCTTCTTCGCGCAGCGGACGGGAGCTTCACCGCGTTCGGCGGGGCATCGATTGTCGGCCCGGATGCGCCTTCCGTTCTTTGACACCCCCACGGGCGGGGGCTATCATCCGCACCCGACCGGACTTCGGGCGCGCTCGCCGCGGGGCACCGCCCGGGGTTCTTCCGTTTGTGCCACGCCACCTGCCGGGAGGATCGACCCGCCCGGTCGTCAGAGGTTCGAACCCTCCGTGAACAGCAAGCCAACCTATCTGTCTCGCGAGGGCGAGTCCGGCCTCCGTCAGGAGCTCGACACCCTCGTCAACGTCCGCCGCGCAGAGGTTGCCGCTCGCATCCACGACGCGAAGCAGCATGGCGACCTCTCGGAGAACGCAGAGTACGAAGAGGCGAAGAACGAGCAGGCGTTCGTCGAGGGCCGGATCCAGACCCTGGAAGCCATGCTCAAGACCGCGGTGATCATCGAGAACTCGGGCTCGGATCACGCGGCGCTGGGCTCGACCGTGGTCGTGGAGAGCGTTGACGGATCGGAGACCTTCTCGATCGTGGGCTCTGCCGAGGCCCGCCCTGCCGACGGCAAGATCTCGAACGAGTCGCCCGTCGGGCGAGCCCTCCTTGGCCGCGCCGCGGGTGACCGGATCACGGTCCGACTCCCGAACGGGACCGACGTCACGTACACGATCACGAAGATCAGCTGAGCGCGCGCCCCGCGACGCCGGGACGCACGGCCGGTGCGGCCCCCGCCCGGCGATCGAAAGGCCAGGGACGCACGCAATGTACTGGGCTGACGAGCTGGCCGCGGCGGCCGAGGGACCGCAGGTCGTCAACGACTCGAAGACGCCCTCGGGGACCGTCCACGTCGGGAGTCTTCGCGGCCCCGTCATCCTCGACGTCATCACCCGGGCCCTGCGCGATCGCGGCGTCCCGACGACGCTGCTCTACGGTGTCGACGACATGGACCCGATGGATGCCCAGGCCCTCCTGACGCCAGACGCCGTGGAGCGGGAGATGGGCCGTCCGCTATCCCGGGTGGCCGACCAGGTCGGCGACTGCCATGCCTCCTACGCTCGCCACCACGCCCAGATCTTCATCGACATCTTCGATGGTCTCGGCATTCGTCCTGATCGCTACTACTGGATGAGCGACATCTACCCATCCGGCGCGCTCGATCCGTTCATCCGGACCGCCCTCGATCGCGCGGACATCGTCCGGGACCTCTACCGGCGCATTTCCAGGGTGGAGCGGCCGGCCGGCTGGCTCCCGATCAGCGTCATCTGCCCCGCCTGTGGCAAGGTCGGGACGACGCTCGCCCGGGACTGGGACGGCGCGACGGTGGCGTTCGAGTGTTTGCCCGACTACGTCACCTGGGCCAGCGGCTGCGGGACGACCGGTCGGCTTGCGCCGTTCGGGGGCGCCGCGAAGCTGCCCTGGAACCTGGAATGGGCAGCCCAATGGTCGCTCTTCGGCGTGACGATCGAGCCATGCGGCAAGGACCTCGCCACCGCGGGCGGCTCGCGCGATCGCTCCGACGCGCTGGCCCGCGAGGTATTTGACCGGGAGCCCCCGCGCAACCTGGCCTACGAGTTCCTGAACATCGGCGGGCGCAAGATGTCGACGAGCAAGGGACGCGGTGCCGCCGCCCACGAGATCGTCGAGGTCCTGCCGGCGGAGCAGCTCCGGTTGCTCTTCCTCCGACCCCGACCGAACCAGGTCATCGAGTTCGATCCGGACGGCACGGACGCGGTCCCGCGTGTGTTCGATGAGTTCGACCGGCTGGCGGCTGCCGCCGGCGGCCGAGAGGTCAAGGGCGAGCTTCCCGCCGACGCCGGTCGGATCTTCCGCTACGCGCTCCTGGATCCAACCGCGGACGTCGCCGCGGAGGCGGTGCGCTATCGGCCGGCGTTCGCGCACCTCGCGCTGCTGGCGCAGATCCCCGGCGTGGACGTCGCCGAACGGGTGACGGCGGAGAAGGGGAGCGCCCTGACCCTCGCGGAGCGCCGGATCCTCGAGGAACGGCTGGTTGCCGTCGACGGCTGGTTGGAGTCCTACGCGCCGGAGCGGGCCCGGATCGAGATCCGGCGCGACGCGCTCCCGCCGGAGGCCGCGGCCCTGGGCGAGGACCAGCGAGCCTGGCTCGGCGCGTTTGCCCGCGCGGCAAAGGCGACGCTGCCATCGTCCGGCGACGCGTGGCAAGCGCTGATCTTCGCGGTTGCCGAGGCGGCAGCGCTCCCTGCGGGCCGTGCCTTCGGTGCCCTCTACGTGGCGTTCCTGGGCCGGACCAACGGACCGCGCGCCGGTTGGCTGCTGGCCAGCCTGGAGCCCGTCTTCGTGGTGGAGCGATTGCGGGCCGCGGCAGGTTGGCGCGATCTTCCGGATGGCGAGCAGGGCGCTGCCGGCGGGACCGGCGGCCGCGACACGACGGAGGCGGTGGGATGAGCGTCGGCGTGCAACGGCTGCGAGACGAGCCCGATCTCATCCGAAAGGGCGCGATCGACAAGGGCGAGGACGCGACGCTCGTGGACACGGCCGTCGCGCTCGACGCGCGCCGGCGGGCGCTCCTCGGCGAGGCGGACGCGCTCAAGGCCGAGCGCAACATGGCCTCGCGGCAGGTCGGTGATGCGATCAAGGCCGGCGCCGCGCCCGCCGGCCCGGAGGTCGCGGCATTGCGCGCCGCGTCCGTTGCCGCGGGCGAGCGGATCGCCACCCTCGACGTCGAGATCGGCCGCGTCGAGGCCGAGCTGGAGGACGCGCTCCTGCGCATCCCGAACCCGGCCGACCCCGACGTGCCGATCGGCGACGCCGACGCGAGCGTGACGGTCCGTACCTGGGGCGAGCGACTCCCGCGGTCGGTGGCCGCGGCGGAGGCCGGGGGCCCGGACGCCGCCGCACCGGCCTGGGAGCGCCGGCCCCACTGGGACGTCGCTGAGCGCCTTGGCATCTTCGAGCTCGAGCGCGGCGCCAAGATCGCGGGCTCCGGCTTTCCCGTCTACCGCGGGGCCGGGGCAGGGCTGCAGCGCGCCCTGATCGACTTCTTCCTGGGCGTCCACACGCGCGAGAACGGATTCACCGAGATCTGGCCGCCCGCCGTCGTCAACGCCGCGTCCGCGCGGGGCACGGGCCAGATCCCGGACAAGGAAGACCAGATGTACGTCGTGACGCGCGACGAGCTCTACCTGGTCCCGACGGCCGAGGTGCCGGTCACGAACCTCCACCGCGGCGAGATCTTCGAGGCCGGCGAGCTGCCCGTCCGCTACGCGGCGTACTCACCCTGCTTCCGCCGGGAGGCCGGTGCGGCGGGCAAGGACACCCGCGGGATCCTGCGCGTCCACCAGTTCGACAAGGTCGAGATGGTGCTCTTCGAGACACCCGAGGCGTCCGCCGAGGCGCTCGAGTGGATGGTGGGCCGGGCCGAGGATCTCCTGCGCCGCCTCGGGCTGGCCTACCGCGTGCTCCTCATGGCGACCCGCGACATGGGGTTCGTGCAGGCCAAGAAGTACGACCTGGAGGTCTGGGCGCCCGGCGTGGAGCGCTGGCTGGAGGTCTCCTCCTGCTCGAACTTCCGGGACTACCAGGCGCGCCGGATGGCGATCCGCTACCGCCCGGCGCCGGGGGCGCGGCCTGAGCTGGTCCACACGCTGAACGGGTCGGGCCTCGCGCTTCCCCGGGTCGTCGCGTCGATCCTGGAGACGTACCAGGAGGCGGACGGCAGTGTCCGCGTCCCGGAGCCGCTCCGGGTCTCGCTCGGGACGGACCGGCTGCGCCCACCGGCCTGACCGCTGCCGCGCCGGTCGGAGCGCGCAGACCCCCGCGGCCGGTCTCACCATCCCGGCGGCTGGTCTCGTTGCCCCGGCCAGGATGCGCATCCCGCCCGATTCCCGGGCGCGCAAGCGGCGTGTACGATCTCCGCCTGATGCAACGGAGCGCCGGACCGAGTCCTCGACGTTCACCACCGGATCCGGTGGAAGCGCAGCGTGGGCATGGTGCGGGAGGTCCGGGCTTGAGCCGGGACATCCGGTCGTGAAGGCGCGCCTGCGGTTCTCCGCGCGCGGCATCGTGATCGCCTACGCTCTGGCCGCCGCGGCGTGGATCGCGTTCAGCGATCAGGTGGCCGCCGGACTGGCCCCCAGCCAGGACGCGCTCGCAACCATATCTACCCTCAAAGGCTGGGCCTTCGTCGCAGTCACGAGCGCGCTGCTCGCCGGCCTGCTGTGGGGCTTCGACGACGAGCGTGGCCGCAGGGCCATCGAGCTCGAGCTGCAGGTCGCGGAGCGGGGACGCGCGGAAGCGCACCTCGAGCGGCTGAATCGAGTGCTCAGAACGCTGAGCCTGGCGAACCAGGCGCTGGTCCGGAGCCTCGAGGAAACCGCCCTGCTGCAGGAGTTCTGTGCGGTCATCGTCGAACACGGCGCGTTTCTCGGCGCCTGGGTCGGGTACCGCGAGGATGACGCGGCCGGAACGATCCGGCCGGTTGCCCGGGCCGGCCCCCTGGAGGGCTACCTCGACGCGATCACGTTGAGCTGGAACGACGCGACCCACGGGAGCCCGGGACCGGCAGGAACGTCCATCCGCGAAGGCCGGACGGTGGTCAGCATGGACGCCAGCGCCGACGCGACCCTGGCCTGGCGGGACGAGATGCTCGCCCGGGGCATCCGGTCCCTGGTGGCACTGCCGCTGATGATCGACGACCTGGCGTTCGCCACGCTCGTGATCTACGCGGGAGATCAGGATGCGTTCGGACCTGACGAGATCGCCCTCCTCGAGGAGCTTGCCGCGGACCTTGCCTATGGCGTACGCACCCTGCGCTCCCGGGCCGGTGCCGCGCGCGACACCGCGGCCCGCCATCTCGCCGAGCGCGAGATGCTCCGCCTTGTCACCGCCATCGAGCAGTCCTCCGATGCGGTCGTGATCACCGACGCGAGCGGTGCGATCGAGTACGTGAACCCAGCCTTCGAGCAGGTGACCGGCTACCCGGCCGGGGAGGCCCTCGGCCAGAACCCGCGGATCCTCAAGAGCGGCGTGCAGGGACCTGCTTTCTACGCCGCGATGTGGGCCACCCTGGTCAGCGGGCAGTCGTTCGTGGGGGACCTCGTCAACCGGCGCAAGGACGGGAGCCTGTTCCAGGAGGAGGCCGTCATCTCGCCGATCCGCGACGAGGCGGGGACGATCACGAGCTACGTGGCTGTCAAGCGCGACGTGACCCGCGAGCGCGCCGCGGAAGCCGCCCAGGAGCGAATGGCACGGGAGCGCGCCCTGATCGCCGGGACGCTTGCGGACCTCCAGGGTCTGCCCACGCCCACGGCGACGGCCGAGGCGATCTGCCGGCAGGTCGTGAGCCTCGCCGGCGCTACGAGCGCCTCGATCTCCTACTTCACCCTCGAGGGCCCGGCCATGCCGCTCGGCTACGTGCGGGCCGACGGCGTCCCCGTGCAGCTGCGGCGCATCCCCTTCCAACGAAGTCGTACCCTCCGCGAGCGGGCTGAGGAGGGACCATGGGTTGAGGCTTGGGTCCACCGTCCCTGGCACCCGTACGCGCGACAGCAGATGGAGATCGGCACCAGGGCCCTCGCCTACGCACCCGTCCGCCACCGTGGCGTGCTCATCGGCGTCCTGACGGTGACGTCGTCCGAAGCGTCGGCCGCAGTCGAGCGGCTTACGGAGACCCTGCCCGCCCTGCTCGAGTTCGCAGGCTTCGCGGGTGCGCTCATCGGCCCGGCTATCGCGGACCTGACCGAGGCCGGCAGCGCCCAGGAGCGAATTGCCGCGATCATCCGGACCGGCGCGTTCCGACCCGTCTTCCAGCCGATCGTGGACCTCGTCACCGGTGCCCACGTCGGCTACGAGGCTTTGACCCGCTTTGCCGACGGCGCGGCCCCCGACATCGTGTTCGCCGACGCGCGAACAGCCGGCCTCGAGCCGGAGCTGGAGCTCGCGACGCTTGGCGCCGCGATCGCCGCCGCCACCAGGCTGCCGGCCGGTGCATGGCTGAGCCTCAACGTGTCACCCGGCCTCCTCACCGGCAGCCGGCGCCTAGGCGGGGTGCTGCGGGCCGCCGACCGCCCCATCGTCCTCGAGGTGACCGAGCACGTCCCCGTGGACGACTACGCGGCTCTCCGCGCCGCGCTGGGCCGGATCCGCCCCAACGTGCGCGTGGCGGTCGACGACGCGGGGGCGGGCGTGGCCAACTTCGGCCACATCGTCGAGCTGCGGCCTGCCTTCGTGAAGCTCGACATGCGGCTGGTCCGGGGCATCGAAGCGGACCTGACCCGGCAGGCCCTGGTCCTCGGGCTCCTCCATTTCGCCAGCGAGGCGGTGAGCCAGACGATCGCAGAGGGCGTCGAGACCGAGGCGGAGCTCGCGACCCTCCGGGGGCTCGGGGTTCCCCTCGCCCAGGGCTACCTGCTCGGCAGACCGGCGCCGGTGGAGGACTGGGGTTTGCCGACGCAGCCGGGGGCGGCCGGCACGGGTTAAGGTGGCCGCGCCAGCGGCCGCGGCGAGGTGCCGGAGCCGGGGGCCGGAGGTGGCTGGACCGCGGCTCCGCGACTCTCCAGACGAGCGTTAACTCGCCGTTGATTAGGACGGCCGCCGTTCGGCCAATCTTCCCGTCGGGACGGCGGCCCGGCTGGCTCGTCACTCGGGAGGACCGATTGGCGCCTTGTCCTGAGATGGCGGGGTTGCCCGCCTCAGATCCGTAAGAGGGTCAGCGGGGCTCGCGACTCAGGCCACCCAACCGCTATCGTGTTGCGAATGACAGGAGTCGGGGAAGCGGCATGAACGGCGAGGGCGCGAGCGGACGTTGGCGGACAGCCGGGCGCGGCCAGCCCCGGGAGCTCGCGTCGCGGGCTGCGGGGAGAGCCGGCTCGCAAGGCCAGCCCGGGATTCGTGCGCGGAGCGCGCCGGAGATCCCGCGCTTCCCCGTCGACCCGTGGTGCCTCCGGGAGCAGGGCTTCGATCCGTTGCTCGCCGCGGGCCGCGAGACCATCTTCTCTCTCGGAAACGGCCACCTCGGCGTTCGCGGAACCCTGGAGGAAGAGGCCGGCAACGTCACGCGCGGCACGTATGTGAACGGCTTCTACGAGACCGTCCCGATCCGCTACGGCGAGACCGCCTACGGCTACGCCCGGAACCACCAGGTGATGCTCAACGTGGCCGACGGCACGCTGATCCAGCTCTACGTGGACCAGGAGCCGCTGGACCTCACGACGGGCCGTGTCGAGGCGTCCAAGCGCTCGCTCGACATGCGCAGTGGCGTCCTCGAGCGGACCGTCCGGTGGCGCTCGCCGGCCGGACACCTCGTGGAGGTTTCCTCGCGGCGGATCGTCTGCCTGGCCCGGCCGAGCGTCGCCGCGATCGAATATGACGCCACGATCCTGGAGGGCCGCGGCACCCTCCGCATCGCGTCCGCGATCGATGTCCGCGCCCGCCCGGGCGCAACGACGGGAGATCCCAGGGTCGGCCACCCGGTGCCGGAGGGCTCGCTGACGTCGATTCGACGCGAGGTCAACGGGCCACAGGGTGCCGTCATCCAGCGCACGCGGGGCACTGGCCTCACGATCGCCGTGGCGATGGACCACGCCATCTCCGCGATCGGGCCGCTGGCCGGCAAGCCGAATTCCGCCTCGCGCGCGACCGCCGACCGCGTGACGTTCGAAGTGAGCGCGGAGGCGAGTTCCGGGACGGGCCTCCGCCTGAGGAAGATTCTCGCCTACACAACGTCTCTCGATCTCGGCGCGGACGACCCGCTGGCCCGGGCGCGCGCCGATGCCGAGGCGGCCGGAGCGCTCGGCTTCAAGGGGCTCCTCGCCGAGCAGCGCGCGGAGCTGGACCGGTTCTGGAGCGTCGCCGACGTGGAGGTCGACGGCGACCCGGGCGTTCAGCAGGCGCTCCGTTTCAGCCTCTTCAGCCTCTTCCAGGCGGCCGGACGCGATGGACGCACGAGCATTCCGGCCAAGGGCCTGACCGGTGAAGGGTACGAAGGGCACTACTTCTGGGACACGGAGGTCTTCGCGCTGCCCCTGTTCGCGTACACCCGCCCCGAGATCGCACGGGCGCTGCTCCAGTACCGGGTCCGCACCCTTGACAAGGCACGCGAGCGCGCAATCGAGATGCGCCAGCGCGGTGCGCTCTATGCCTGGCGGACGATCGGCGGCGAGGAGGCGTCCGCCTACTTCCCAGCCGGAACCGCCCAGTACCACATCGATGCCGACATCGCCGTGGCGTTCGAAAAGTACGTCCACGCGACGGGCGACCGGACGATCCTCACCGAGGGCGGCGCGGAGGTTGTCTTCGAGACCGCCCGCCTATGGGCGGACCTGGGCGCGTACATCCCGGCCCAGGCGAATGCGTTCTGCATCAATGAGGTCACCGGCCCTGACGAGTACACGGCGCTCGTAAACAACAACTGCTACACGAACCTGATGGCCCGGGCCAACCTCCGGTACGCGGTCGCGCTGGCGGAACGGATGTCCCAGGACGACCCGTCGTTCTATCGGGAGCTCGCCGCCCGGATCGGGCTCGACGAGGACGAGGTGGTGCTCTGGCGTCGGGCCGCCGAGCGGATGCGAGTCCCCCGCGACGAGGCGCTGGGGATCCACGTCCAGGACGACACGTTCCTGACCCGCGAGGTCTGGGATTTCGCCGGGACGCCACGAGCCGAGTACCCGCTGCTGCTCCACGTCCACCCGCTGGTGATCTATCGCTATCAGGTCCTCAAGCAGCCCGACGTCGTGCTGGCGCAGGTGCTGCTCGGCGCCGAGTTCACGCCCGCAGAGAAGAAGCGCAACTTCGACTACTACGACCCGCTGACGACCGGCAATTCGTCGCTCTCGCCCTGCATCCAAAGCGTCGCGGCGGCCGAGCTCGGCTACGGGGACCTGGCCTACGCGTATTTCCAGCGCACGGTGCGGATGGACCTCGACGATGTCAACGGCAATGTCGCCGACGGCATCCACCTCGCCGCCATGGCCGGCTCGTGGATCGCCGTCGTCTTCGGGTTCGCCGGGTTCCGCGACGACGGCGGACGCACCGACTTCGCTCCGCGACCTCCGGATCCCTGGCGGCGGCTCCGTTTCCGGATGCTGATTCGCGGCTCGCTCCTGCTAGTCACGATCACCAGCCGTCACGTCGTCTACGAGCTGCTGTCCGGCCCCGACCTTGCAATCCGGCACTTCGGCCGCGCCGTGGTCCTGAGGGCCGGCCGACCAATGAAACGGTCGCTCGAGCGGCCCGCCGGTCAGATCCGGGCCCCACTCCCGCCTGGGGAGCCATAGGCCCGCACGGCGTCGACCGCGTCGACGGCGCCTCCTTCTCGCGCTACCATGCATATCGGAGCGGCCCCATGAGAGAGCGACGGCAAAGCCCCCCGACATGTCGAAGGTTGTGACCGGCGCACCGCACCCAACGCCACCACGCGGTCCAATGCAATGAAGCCCTCGGATGAGCGCCCCGAGATCGCGTTGCCGCGTGACCCGCTGCCGGGCGGCTCGACGGGCCCTTCGTGCACGGATTCCGGGTGGCTCGTGACGTTCACCGGTCCGACTCCGGAGCAGGAACCCTCGGTCGGAGGCATCCGGCCCGCCGCCGACGCCCTCCTCGTGGACCCGCACATCCCCGAGGCCTGGGGCGAGGTCAGGATCCCTGTGTCGTTCCGAGGTCGCCGGGTTGTCGTCCAGGTGCAGGGCGACCTCCTGCAGGTGCGCGCCCGGCCGGAAGCGCCCGTTTGCGTCGGCGGCGGCATGCCGGTCGAGAGCGGGCCGCGCGGCCGCCGCTTCCGTCGGTCGAGCGACGAATGGCTGTCGGCATGAAGCACGGGGGAGCGTTCCCCGGCCCTGGGTTCGACGCGGTCATCTTCGACATGGACGGCGTCGTCACCCAGACTGCGCTGGTCCACGCGGCGGCCTGGAAGCGCCTCTTCGACGAGTACCTCAGCGATCGCGCGGCCCGGACCGGCGTCCCGTTCGTCCCGTTCGACGCCGAGGCGGACTATCGGCCGTACATCGACGGGATGCCGCGCTACGACGGCGTGCGGCGGTTCCTGGCCTCACGGGATATCTCGCTGCCCGAGGGAACTCCAACCGACCCGCCCGCCGCGGAGACGGTCTGCGGCCTCGGGAACCGCAAGAACGGGTTCTTCCTGGCCGTCGTTGCCCGGGACGGCGTCCTCCCGTTCCCGACGACGGTCGCCCTCGTGCGGTCCCTTCGCGAGCGCGGGCTGGGCACGGCCATCATCTCGGCAAGCGAGAACGCTACGGCCATCTTGTCCGCTGCCGGCGTCCTGGGCCTGTTCGACGTGCAGGTCGACGGGATGGATGCCTCCCGCCTGGGCCTGGCCGGAAAGCCCGATCCGGCAATCTTCCTCGAGGCCGCCCGGCGCCTTGGCGTCCCGCCCGGCCGCGCCGTGGTCGTCGAAGATGCGCTGGCCGGCGTGGAGGCCGGACGGCGCGGCAGGTTCGGGCTGGTGGTGGGAGTCGACCGAGCGGGGCTCCGCGACGAGCTCGCCGCGCGCGGGGCCGACGTCGTCGTGAGCGATCTCGGTGAGCTGCCGATCGCCCCGGCGCCCGGCGGCACCGGCCGGGAGTCGAGGCCGCGCTAGGCGTGCGAACTGACTACCCTCCCGAGGGCAGAGTGCCAGCACCGTCTTGAGGGCACCCTGCGGGTGACCACGGAGGTGAAATCAGGGCGAACTGCCGCGGCCGACCGTTGATGTCCGGTGGCAGATCCTGACGCCGGCGCTCCGGTCAGACTTCTCTCGCTCGCCGCCGACGACGACTGGTACCCTTCCTCCCGAGCGGGTTCGTGTGCGTGGCCCCCGACGCAAAGGATGTTGCGTCAGGTGACCGCCCTCGACAACGCGGAGAGGTGCCGGAGCGGTCTATCGGAGCGGTCTTGAAAACCGCCGGGTGCAAGCCCCGTGGGTTCGAATCCCACCCTCTCCGCCATGGACCCAGGCAGGAGTCCTCCGCCGCGTCGGCGGTCACCGCCGACCCGTTCGTCGCGGGCCTGTGCTGGCGGATGGCGCCGGGACGAGGCGGACTCGCTTGTCGGGTTCCGGGCGGATTGAAAGGAACACGCGGGACGGGGTCGAGCCAGCTCCCAGCTGCGGGCCCGGCGGGTCGACGATCATCAGTCAGACCGACGCGCCGCGTATCCTGCGATGCATGTCCTGGGATGTGCCGGAGATGACGGGCCTCGGCGCCGACGTGGAGACGCCGGGGCGTTCCCACGAGATGACCGGGTCGGCCTGTACGGGCCGGGCAGCGAGGCGTGGCGCCTGAATCGCGAGGCGACGATCCTGCTTGGGGCCGGTCCCCGGGCTCTGCTTCTGCAGCTGGCGCATCCGCTCGTCGCGGAAGGGGTGGACCAGCACTCGGCGTTCCGCGAGGACCCGTGGGGAAGGCTCGAGGGCACGCTCCGCAGCTACCTCCGGATCGTGTACGGCAGTTTGCCGGAGGCGCGAGCAGAGATCGGGCGGCTGGCCGTCCTGCACCGCCGGGTGGTGGGGCCGGTGCGCGATCCGGAAGCCAGGGCCGTGACGGGGACTGACCGGTACCGGGCGCGCGACCCGGAGCTCTCGTTGTGGGTGCACGCCACGCTGGTCGACTCGACCATGGTGGCGGTCGACGCCTGGCTCGAGTCCCTCTCGCGAGACCGCCGGGCCGACTTCTACGCCGAGACGCGGCCGATCGGCCGCGCCTTCGGGATCCCGGACTCGCTCCTACCCCGGGACCTCGCCGCGTTCGAGACGTACCTCGCCACGATGCTCGGGCCCGGCGGGCCGGTCCAGGTGACGACCACCGCCCGGGAGCTCGCCGAGACGATCCTCCACCCGCCACTCTCGCCGCTCCTGCGGGATCCGCGCGTCCTCGGGTGGGGCCCCCTGCCGGCGTTCGGACCGTCCGTCGATCGCGTGCCGCGGGGGAGCTACGACTTCCTGATGTGGCCGGCGCTCGCGCTCCTGCCCGAGTCGATTCGAGAGGGCTATGGCATCCCGTGGACGCCCTGGCGCCGCCTTGTCAGCGACTGGCTCGTGGCCGGCTTCCGCCTCTGGCGGCCGCGCTTCCCGACGCGAATCCGGTGGATGCCGCAGGCGCTGGCGGCCGACCGACGCGTGGCCGGCATCTGGACCGAACGGACGGCCGATCACGCTCCGGGCGCCTGATCCGGGGCCGCCGGGCGGGTGAAGCCGGTGGGCGGCCTCCGGGCTTGCAGCCGCGCTCGGCGCATCGCCCGTGACGAGGGCCCGTGGTTCGCCGCTTGACCGAACTGCGCGCTCGTGCCTAGACTCCGCGGCAACTGAAGACGTGGGCTGTGAACGGGACGAGTACCCGTCGTGCGCCGGCAGAGAGACCCGGCGGCCGGTGGAAGACCGGGGTGGCGACGGCGGCGAATGGACCCGGGAGCCTCCGGACCGAACGCGCCGGCAATGGTCGGCGCCAGTAGGCTCCGGCGCAGGGCGCCAGCGATAGCGGGCAGCGCCGATCGGACGGACCCACCGTCCCGTCGGTCAGGTGAGCGCGGCAGTGCCGAAATCGGGTGGCACCGCGGATGGTCAGACCGGCCGTTCGTCCCGAGTGGACGAAGGTCGGTTTCGTTGTCTCTGGAGGTCCGCGGACGATGTCCATCCAGCACCCGCTCAGCCTGGCCGAGGTCAAGCGCCTCGCCGGCCGCGCGGACATGATCCGTCTCCGGGCGAGCCGCGATGCCGACCTGGAGACGCCGATCGGCGCCTTCCTGCGGCTCGACGACGGTGCCACCCCTGCCTACCTCCTGGAATCGGTCGAGGGGGGCGAGCGGCTCGGCCGCTACAGCTTCCTCGGCACCGGACCGCGCCGACTGCTCGAGGTGCGCGACGGGGTGGCGCGCATCCAGGACCGGCCGGTTGGCGTCACTGCGTACGCACCCGACCTGCCGATCACCGCGTTTCCCGGGGCGGACCCGCTCGCCGCGCTCCGCGCCTTCCTGCCCCGAAGGGTGGTCGAGCCGGGTGACGGGATGCCGCGGTTCACCGGCGGAGCGGTGGGCGCGCTCGCCTACGACGCGGTGTCCGTGTTCGAGCCCAGCGTCCCGCTGCCGGCGGCCGATCCGGTCGGCGTGCCGCTCGCCAGCTTCATCGAGACCGACCTCGTCCTGGTCTTCGACCACCTGACGCACGAGCTGAGCGCGATCGCCTCGCTCCACACGGAGACGCCGCGCCTGGAGGAGCGCTACCGGATCGCGGAGCGGGCCATCTTCGAGGCACTCGAGCGGACGGCCCGCCCGTCCCCGGCGGAGATCGCGGGGGCCGCGGTCGGCGGGGCCGCCGGGTCGGTCCCGGTGGAGCGGCCGCCCGCGGCGATGGACGAGGCCCGGACCAGCCTGGGCCGCGACGCGTTCGAGACCGCGGTCCGGGCCGCCAAGGACGCGATCGCCGGCGGGGAGGCGATCCAGGTCGTGCTCGCGCGGCGTGAAACGCGGGCTCTGCCGGCCGGCCCGGACGGGCGTCCGGTGGACGGGATCAGCCTCTATCGGGCGCTGCGCCGGGTGAACCCCAGCCCGTACCTGTTCTTCGTCCGGACCCCGTCCTTCGAGGTGGTCGGCGCCAGCCCGGAGCTGCTCCTCCAGGTGGAGGGGGACCGAATGACCACGCACCCCATCGCCGGAACGCGGCCCCGCGGCGCCACGCCCGCCGACGACGCCCGCCTTGCCGAGGAGCTGATGGCCGACCCGAAGGAGCGTGCCGAGCACGTCATGCTCGTGGACCTGGGGCGCAATGACCTGGGCCGCGTGGCACGACCGGGCACCGTGCGCGTGTCGAAATACATGGAGGTCGAGCGCTACAGCCACGTGCTGCACCTCGTGAGCCACGTCGAGGGCCGGCTGGCGGCGGGGCTGGACGCCCTGGACGCGCTGCGCAGCGTCTTCCCCGCCGGCACCCTCTCGGGCGCCCCGAAGGTCCGTGCGATGCAGCTCATCGCTGCGGCCGAGCGCGAGCGACGCGGCCTGTACGGCGGTGCGGTGGGGTACCTAGGCTACGACGGAAACCTCGACACGGCGATCGCCATCCGGAGCGCCGTGCTCAAGGACGGTGTCGCCCACCTCCACGCCGGTGCCGGGATCGTCGCGGGGAGCGTGCCCGAGCGCGAGTTCGAGGAGACCGAGCACAAGGCTGCGGCGCTCCGCCGCGCACTCGAGCTGGCGGCCGGCACGGGCCGGGGACCGGCAGGGTCAGATCCGGCGGGGTCCGGTGCGGCCGGTCAGCCGGATTCGGCCGGCGCACCTGGCTCGGCGAGCGCTGCCGCGGTGGGGACCTCGCGGTGATCCTCGTGATCGACAACTACGACAGCTTCACCTACAACCTGGTGCAGGCGCTCCAGGCCGCCGGGGCAGAAGTCCGGGTCGTGCGCAACAACGCGATCGACGTGCCCGGGCTCGCCGCGCTTGCTGCCGATCCGGCCGCCGCGCTGCGAGGGATCGTGATCTCGCCGGGGCCGTCGGACCCGGCACACGCCGGCGTTTCCGTCCCGGCGGTCACGTTCGCGGCCGAGCGCCACATCCCGCTCCTGGGTGTCTGCCTGGGCATGCAGTCGATGGCGGCCGCGTTCGGGGCGTCGATCGTCCGGGCGCCGACGCTCGTCCACGGAGAGGCTTCCGCAATCGAGCACGACGGCGCGGGCCTGCTCGCGGGCATGCCCGCGCTATTCCACGCAGCCCGGTATCACTCGCTCTCCGTGGACCCGGAGACGGTGCCGCCGGAGCTGCTCGTGACCGCCCGGAGCGCCGACGACGGCGTCGTGATGGGGCTCCGGCACGCGACGCTCCCGATGGAAGGTGTCCAGTTCCACCCCGAGTCGGTGCTCACGCCCGACGGCCCGCACCTGCTCGCGAACTTCCTCCGCCTGGCCGGCGAGGGTGACGGGGCCCTGCTCGACGCCGCGGTGGGGTCGTTCGCCACCGGCGGGCTCGCCCCCGTCCAGGCCGCGGATGCCTCGGCCGGCGTCCCGTTGGCCGCGGCCGCCCCTGGCGCGGCGGCACCGGGAGCCGGCTCGGTCCCGGCCGTGCCGGCTGCGGGGGCGATCCGATGAGCGACGCGGTTCGGGCAGCCCTCGCGGCCGTGATCGACGGGGAGACCCTGGACCGCGACCGAGCGCACGGAGCGATGGGCGCGGTGATGGACGGCGAGTCCACGCCGGCCCAGCTGGCTGCCCTCCTCGTGGCGCTGCGGATGCGCGGTGAGACGGTCGACGAGCTGGCGGGATTCGCGCAGGCGATGCGCGAGCGGGTCGTGCACGTGGCCGCGCCCCCAACGGCGGTGGATGTCGTCGGGACCGGTGGCGACGGCTCGGGCACCTTCAACATCTCCACGGCGGCTGCGCTCGTCCTCGCCGCGGCTGGTGTCCCGGTCGCCAAGCACGGCAACCGGGCGATCACCTCGCGGTCCGGCTCCGCCGATGTGCTCGACGCGCTCGGCGTGCGGATCGACCACGATGCGGACTCAGCAGCGGCCGCCTTGCGGAGCATCGGCTTCGCCTTCCTGTTCGCGCCCGCGTTCCACCCGGCGATGCGCTACGCGGGGCCGACCCGCCGGGAGATCGGTGTCCGGACGGCGTTCAACCTGCTGGGTCCGCTGACGAATCCCGCCGGGACGCGGCGCCAGCTCGTCGGCGTCGGGGACCCGGTCGCTGCTCCGAAGCTCGCCGAGGTCCTCCGCGCCCTGGGCACGGAGCGATCGCTCGTCGTGCACGGCGCGGGCGTGGACGAGCTCCCACTCGACGGGAGCGGCGTCATCCATGACGTCACGCCGGACCGCGTCGTGCGCCGGGAGGTCGATGTCGTTGCGCTCGGACTCAACGCTGCCGAGACCTCGCAGCTCGCGGGCGGGTCGCCCGTCGAGAACGCGGCGCTCGTGGACGCGATCCTCGCGGGAACGGAGCGCGGGCCGCGGCGCGACGTCGTCCTGCTCAACGCCGGTGCGGCCTTCGTGGCCGCCGGCCGGGCCGCCGACCTGGCCGGGGGCATCGCCCAGGCCGCCGACGTTCTCGACGCGGGGGCCGCATCGCAGCTGCTCCAGCGGCTTCGCGCCGAGCGGCGGTCGTCGGATGACGCGAGCGCGGCCCGCGCGGCGACGGAGGTTCGGGCATGACCGTCACGCCGGCGGCCGGACGGCGCCAACGCGCTGCCCGGGGTGGGGTCCTCGCCGAGATCGCCGCCCGGCGTGCCCACGACGTGGCCGCGGAGCTCGGCGAAGCGACGTACGCGGCGCTCGCCCGGGCGGCCGCGGCAGCGCCTGTCCCGCGACCAGTTCTCGAGCGTCTCGCCGCACCCGGGCTGCACCTCATCGCGGAGGCCAAGCGCAGGTCACCGTCGGCGGGCGCGATCGCGCCGGCGGAGGACCTCGTCGCCCGCGCCCGCGCCTATGTCGGAGGCGGCGCGGTGGCAGTCTCGGTGCTCTGCGAGCCGCACTGGTTCGGTGGGTCTGTCGAGGACCTCGCGGCGGTGCGCGGCGCGGTTGCCGTCCCGGTCCTGGCGAAGGAGTTCGTGGTCGATCCCCGCCAGCTGCCCGTCCTTCGAATGGCCGGCGCCGACATCGTGCTCCTCATCGCGGCACTCCATCCGGCCAGGCGCCTGGCCGACCTGGTCCGGCGCGCATGGGATCTCGGGCTGGAGCCGCTCCTGGAGGTCCACGCGGAGCGTGAGCTCGACGCGGCGCTCGCCACCGGAGTGCGCCTGGTCGGGGTGAACAGTCGCGACCTCGGAACGCTCGCGGTGGACCCGGATGGCCCGATTCGGCTCCGCGAACGCGTCCCAGCTGACCGCATCGCCATCGCCGAGTCCGGCGTCCGCGACGTCGGGACGCTGCGACGGTGGCGGGCGGCCGGCTACGACGCCGCCCTGGTCGGCGAGGCCCTGATGCGCGCGGCGGACCCCCGCGCTGCGGCCGCGGCGTTCGTCGGGGCGGGAGCCGTCCCGGACGACGCCGGTGCTGTCGCGCGCGCTCCGCTGGTGAAGATCTGCGGCATCGTGGACGCGGCCGGGGTTCGGGCCGCTCGCGCCGCCGGGGCGGATGCTGTCGGCCTGAACTTCGTGGCCGGGACGCCCCGCGAGGTCACCCTCGCCGAGGGGGCGGACCTCGCGCGCCGCGCCCGGGCGGCCACCGCAGCGGGTCATGTCCCGTCCGTCGTGGCGATCACCGCGAATGCCGACGGACCGCTGCTCGCCGCGATCATCCGCGACGTCGATCCGGATGTCATCCAGTACGCGGGTGGGGAGCCCGATGAGCGGATCACGGCGTCGCCCCGGCCGGCCTGGGTCGTGCTGCACCTGCCCGCGACCGCATCCCCGGATGGCGACGCCTGCGCGACTGCGCTCGCCCGGGCGAGGGGATACCTCGCCGCTGGTGCCGAGCGGATTCTCCTCGACACGGCCGGCGGGCCCCACCCGGGCGGGACCGGCAGGCGCGCCGACCCGTCTGTCGCGGCGTCCGTCGCACGCGAGATCCCGGTCATCCTGGCGGGCGGGCTCAATCCGGCCAACGTCGGGGCCGCACTGCTCGGCGTGCCCGCCGTCGGGGTCGACGTCGCGTCCGGAGTGGAGCGCCCGCGCCTTCCCGGCGAGCGACCCACGAAGGATCCGCTTGCCGTCGCGCTGTTCGCGAAACGTGCCCGCGCAGCCCGCTTCGACCGACCCCATGTTCCGGCCCGGCCCCAGGTTGCCCACCCCGGCCTGCTCGATGCCGACGCGGCCGGCCGCTGGGGTGTGGACCGGGCGTTCGGGGGCCGCTACGTCCCCGAGACGCTCGTGACCGCGCTCCGCGAGCTCGAGGACGCCTACGCGGGCCTCCGGGACGATCCGGTCTTCTGGGCCGAGCTTCGCAGCCTCCTCGCGACGTATGCGGGACGTCCGACGCCCCTCTACCGCGCCGACCGGCTCGCGGCCGACGTCCTCGAGCGCGCCCGGGAGATGGACGGGGCGGCCGGGCTGCCGACCCGGCTTCGCATCTACCTGAAGCGCGAGGACCTGGCCCACACCGGCGCGCACAAGATCAACAACGCGCTCGGGCAGGCGCTCCTGACGCGGCGCCTGGGCAAGACACGCGTGATCGCCGAGACCGGCGCCGGCCAGCACGGCGTGGCGACGGCCACGGCCTGTGCCCTCCTCGGCCTGCCCTGCGTCGTCTTCATGGGCGCGGTGGACATCGACCGCCAGCGCCCCAACGTCCTGCGAATGCAGGCGCTCGGCGCGGAGGTGCGCCCGGTGACGTCCGGGACCGCGACCCTGAAGGACGCGGTGAACGACGCGATGCGCGACTGGGTCACGAATGTGGCGACCACCCACTATGTCCTGGGCAGCGCGATGGGACCCCACCCGTACCCGACCCTGGTACGCGACCTGCAGCGGGTGATCGGCGACGAGGCGGCGGCGCAGCTCCGGGCGGTCGAGGGAAGGCTGCCCGACCTCGTCGCGGCCTGCGTGGGAGGCGGCTCGAACGCGATCGGCCTCTTCTCGCGCTTCATCGGCGAACCGGCCGTCCGGCTCGTGGCCGCCGAGGCAGAAGGGGAGGGGATCGCGACCGGCCACCACGCTGCGGCGCTGGCCGGTGGGACACCAGGCATCCTCCACGGTGCGCGCTCCTACATGCTCCAGGACCGGGACGGCCAGGTCACCGAGGCGTACTCGATCTCGGCCGGGCTCGACTACCCCGGCGTCGGGCCGCAGCTCTCGGCGCTCTTCGAGGCCGGGCGTCTCGAGGTCGTCGCGACCACCGACGCCGACGCGGTGGCGGCGATCCGCGACCTGTCGCGATCGGAGGGGATCCTGCCCGCGCTCGAGCCTGCCCATGCGATCGCCGCCCTCCCGCGGATCCTCCTGGGTCAGACCGGCGGGCCGGGTGGCCCGCGCGCGGTGGCGCTGCTTCCCGACGACGCGGTGATCCTCGTCGGTCTCTCCGGCCGGGGCGACAAGGACCTCGCCGCGCTTGAGCGCGAGGACGGGACGCCGTGAACGCGCTGCCGGCCGACCTCTCCCAGGACGTCCCGGCGAGCTCGGGCCGGGGCACCGGCGCGACCCCCGGGGCCGCCCGGATCGGGGACGCGTTCGAGCGGTCGAAGGCGGCGAACCGGGCGGCGCTGATCCCGTACGTCGTGGCGGGCTATCCCGACGCGGCGGGAAGCCTGGCCGCGGCCGTGGCCGCGATCGACGCGGGCGCCGACCTCCTGGAAGTCGGTCTCCCGTACTCGGACCCGCTTGCGGACGGCGCCACGCTCCAGCGGGCTTCGGGCGTGGCGCTCCGAGCCGGCGCCACGCTGGATCGCTCGATGGCCCAGATCGCCGCGATCGCCGTTGCCCGGCCGGGCATCCCGCTCGTGCCGATGTGCTATGCGAACCAGCTCCTGGCGGGCGGAGGCGGCGCGACCGCCGCGCGACGGCTTGCCGATGCCGGTGCGTCGGGCGTGATCGTGGCCGACCTGACGCCCGACGAGGGCGCACCGTTCGAGGCTGCCTGCCGGGATGCTGGCATCGCCCTGGTCTACCTCGTTGCGCCCACGACGCCACCTGATCGCCGGGTCGCGATCGCCGGCCGGACCGGCGGCTTCCTGTACACGGTCTCGCTCGTCGGCGTGACCGGAGCACGGGCCAGCCTGCCGCCGGAGGTCGGGCGCTACGTCCGGGCCGTGAAGGCAGCGAGCCCGGTGCCGGTGGCGGTCGGGTTCGGCGTCTCGCGTCCCGCCCACGTCCGGGCCCTCATCCGGGCCGGCGCGGACGGGGTCATCGTGGCCTCGGCGCTCATCGAGGCGCTCGGCCCGGACGGCCGCGACACGCAGGGCCTGGGACGGCTGGTCGAGCGGCTGCGCGCGGCTGCCGGACGCCGAGCCGCGGTCGCCGGACGCTGAGCCGCGGCCGCCAGGGGACGATCAGCCGGTCTTTGAATCCGCGGCTCCGCCAGAACCTCGATCACGCTTCTGCGCGTGCTGCACCCGGCGAGTCGCGGCGATCAGCTTCCGGTAGAGGGAGACGAGCTCCGGCTCGGGGAAGAGTCCCGCCGACGCGCTCGTCACGTGCTCCAGCACCTGCGCCTCTCGCGCCGCGTCGCGCACGGTCCGCCGCCCCGTCACCTGCTTGACGCTGCCGATCTCCAGAGCGATCTGGGCCCGCTCGTTGAGCAGCGCGACGATCTCGTGGTCGATCGCGTCGATGCGCTCTCTGAGCGGGGCGAGCGCCTCGGCCGTGGGGTCGCCTCCTTCGGCAGGGTCGCCAGCGCCGGCCGTCGTCGCCATGCTTCCGCTTCGTCGTCGCTCACCCACCGGACGCCTCGGTGCCGCCGGCCCTCGCCGGGATGAGGCCCGACGTCCGTCGGCGGGCCAGCTCCTCCAGTGCGAGCGTGTAGCCCCGGGCGTGCAGGCCCACGAAGCGGGCGATCGCCACGTCCTCCAGGAAGTTCACCCGCCGGAACGGCTCGCGAGCGGCCGGGTCCGAGAGGTGCACCTCGACGAACGGGCGTTCCACGGCCAGCAGGGCGTCGCGCAGGCTGACCGAGGTGTGGGTGAGTCCGGCTGCGTTCACGATCGCGGCGTCGAAATCGAGCTCGTGGAGCCGGTCGATGAGCGCCCCCTCGTGGTTCGACTGGAAGAAATCCACGTGCACGCCGAGCTCCGACGCCCGCGCCGCGATCCCCGCATTGATCTGGTCGAGCGTCTCGCGCCCGTAGATGGCCGGCTCCCGCCTTCCCAGCAGGTTCAGGTTCGGGCCGTTCAGCACCAGCACGCGGAACGGGCGATCTGCCCCCATCGGCGACACAGTCCCGCTCATGCGCCGGACCCATCCGCGTGCGCTGCTGCGCCCGAGGGGACGGCGGCGCCGGCGCCCGCCGGTCTGCCGGCCAGGACGCTCCGTGCCGCCGCAGTCACCACCTCGGCAGGGATGTCCGTGCGAACCGTCCACCCGCCCGCGGTCGCGAGGACCCACCGGAGCTGCCCGGCGTGGTGCTTCTTGTCCGCGGCGAGCGCCTCGAGGACCGCGCCAATCGGGGTCGAGAGGGGTGCCAGGGCAAGCTCCAGCCGGTCCAGAAGCCGCTCCACCCGGTCCGCCCGCTCGGGCGGCGTCACCTCCATCGCCACCCCGATCCGGAGGGCCGCCCGCAGCCCATAGGCCACGGCCTCTCCGTGGAGGATGCCCCGGAATCCCGCCGCCGTCTCGATCGCGTGGCCGAGCGAGTGGCCGAGGTTCAGCGAGATCCGGCCACCCTGCTCGCGCTCATCGGCGGTGACGACCTCCACCTTGGCCATGGCGCAGCGCTCGACGAGCTCTGCCATCGCGCCGGACTCGAAGGCGGCGGGGGCACCCGCCGCAAGGGCCGGCCCGTCGACCTCCAGGAGATCCAGGATCCGCTCGTCGCCCAGCGTCCCCATCTTGGTTGCCTCGCCCAGCGCGGCGCGCAGCTCACGAGGTTCCAGCGTTCGCAGGAAGGCGATGTCCGTGACGTTTGCGACCGCTTGGTGGAAGGCGCCCACAAGGTTCTTGCCCTCGGGCAGGTCGACGGCGCTCTTGCCACCGATCGAGCTGTCCAGCTGGGCGACGAGGGTTGTCGGCACCTGAACCAGCGGCACGCCGCGCAGCCAGATCGCCGCGAGGAACCCGGCCGCGTCGCCGAGCGCTCCGCCGCCGATCGCGACGATCGGGTCGGTCCGTTCGGCGTGCAGGTTGGCGAGCTGGCGAGCCGCCTCCTCGATCACCCCGAGGCGCTTGGCGTCCTCGCCGCGCGGAAGCAGGATCAGCTCGGTCGGGATTCCGGCCGCGCCAACTGCCTCGGAGATGGCGGCCCCGGCCGACTCCCAGGCGCGCGGCTCCGAAACGAGGAACGCACGGCGCGCTTCCAGGCTCTCGAGCGCGCCCACGACGCCGGACCCGCCCGTGCCGTCGCCCAGCTCGTAGCGGCCGAGCGGCGTGGCAGCCCGCAGGAGCGGTGTCCGCGGAATCGGATCGGCAAGGTGACGTTCCAGTGTCTCCACGATCCCGGCCAGGCCGACGATCCCGTTCACGCGCAGCGCCGGCGCGTAGAAGGGCGTCCGGGTTGCTGCAAGCAGTCGCATCGCGGCGACCGGGTCGTGACCGCTCAGCAGGGGCCGCGGCACGGGTGAGTTGCGGAGGCGCTGGGCGAGGATCTCCGGCGGGGCGTCGAGCCAGGCGGCCATCCGGCCGCGATAGAGGAGCCATCGGTTGCGTGGGTCGATGGGTGCGCCGCCCCCCGTCGCGATCACCCGCGTCAGGCCGGTCCGGGGGTCCCCGGGTCCGAGGCTGCGGATGGCGCGGCGCTCCCGCGCGCGGAAGCCCGCCTCGCCCTCCTCGGCGAAGATCGACGGGATGGGGCGCCCGGCGTCGCGCTCGATCTCCTCGTCCAGGTCCACGAACGTCGCCCCGTGGCGGCGCGACAGGCGGCGACCGACAGCGGTCTTGCCGCTCCCGGGCAACCCGACGAGGACCAGGTCCATGGCGGGCCTAGTCGTCCCCGCCCGAACCGGCGGCGCCCGATCCCGAGTCGGCCCGTGCTGTGCCGGGAGTACCCGGGCCGGCGGCGCCGTCCTCGCCGGCCTGCGGCAGACGGCTGACCCGGGCGACGTAGCGCTCGAGGTTGTCCTGGACCTCGGCGAGCGAGTCGCCGCCGAACTTCTCGAGCACTGCCGAAGTCAGCGTCAGGAGCACCATCGCCTCGCCGATCACACCGGCGGCCGGGACGACGCTGATGTCGGAGCGTTCATAGTGGGCGGTGTCCACCGGCGCACCGGTCAGGAGGTCGGCCGAAGGCAGGGGCCTGGCAAGGGTCGAGATCGGCTTGACGGCGCCGCGGACCACCAGCGGCTGGCCGTTCGTGATGCCTCCGGTCAGGCCGCCTGCGTTGTTCGACCGGTGGATCCACGCGCCGTCTGCTCCGCGGCCCTCGATCACGTCATGGACCTCGGATCCGAGCAGCCGGGTCTGCGCGAACCCGAGCCCCAGCTCCACGCCTTTCACGCTCTGGATGCTCATGATCGCGCCCGCCAGGGCACCGTCGAGACGCCGATCCCAGTGGACGTGGCTGCCGAGGCCGATGGGGAGCCCGTGGGCCACCACCTCGAAGACGCCCCCAACGGTGTTGCCGAGCGCTCGTGCCTCGTCGATCCGTGCCACCATCCGTGCCTCCGCGTCGGGGTCTGGGCAGCGCAGAGGGCTTGCCTCGGATTCGGTCCGGGTCCGCGTGGAGTTGCGCGGGTCGAGGGCAATCCCACCGACTTCGGCCGTGAAGGACCAGACGTCGATGCCGAGTGCCCCCAGGAAGGCGCGACACACGGCGCCCGCCGCGACCCGGGCGGCTGTCTCGCGTGCCGAGGCGCGTTCGAGCACCGGGCGGGCATCGTTGAAGCCGTACTTCACGGCGCCGGCGAGGTCCGCGTGCCCGGGCCGGAGCCGCGTGACCGGCTGCGCGCGCCGGTTGCCTTCCGCCGCGAGAACGGCGAGCTCGTCGGACTGGGCTGCGGAGAGCGGCTCCACCTGCATCACCCGGGTCCAGTTCTCCCAGTCCCGGTTCCGAAGCAGGAGCAGGACCGGCGAGCCGATCGTCAGCCCGTGTCGGACCCCCGCGAGAATCTCCGCGCGATCCTGTTCGATCGTCTGGCGCGCTCCGCGGCCGTAGCCGCCCTGGCGGCGTCGGAGGTCGGCGGCGATCGCGTCCGCCGTGACGGGCACGCCGGCAGGAATCCCTTCGAGGGTGACGCTGAGCGCGGGCCCGTGCGACTCCCCAGCGGTAAGGAAGCGGAAGGCGGTCATCCCGCTCCCGGATCGCCCGGCTCGGCTGCCGATCCTGCCTCGGCGGCCGCGAGGGCCAGCTCGGCTTCCAGCTTCTCTCGCATCAGCTCCTCCGGTGCGGGCTGTCCCGTCCAGAGCGTGAATGCAGCGGCCCCCTGGTGAAGCAGCATCAGCTCGCCGTTCTGGGTCGCGCACCCCGCCGCGGCCGCGTCGCGAAGAAGTCGCGTCTGGGGCGGGTTGTAGATGAGATCCAGCACGAGCAGATCGCTGGGCAGCAGCTCGGCGGGGATCGGGCTGACGTCCCCCGCCAGTCCCACGGACGTGGCATTGATCAGGACGCGGGCGCGGGACAGCTCCGCCTCGATGATCGACTCGTGCCACGGCATCGCGCGCAGCTCCATGTGGGCCGCGCTCCTCCCGAAGAACTTCACCAGCGCCTCGGCGCGGTGGAGGTGGCGATTGAAGACCACGATGCGCTGGAATCCTTCGGTCACGAGGCCGTGCACCACGGCGCGGGCACCGCCGCCGGACCCCAGGACGACGGCCTGCCGGGGCATCTTCTGCTTGCCGACCAGCCGATCGAGCGCGACGCGGAAGCCGGGCACGTCCGTGTTGTGGCCGACAAGCCTGTGGCCATCCCGGGTGATCGTGTTGACCGCGCCGGTCGCGTGCGCCTCCTCGGTCAGCCGATCCATGAGCGCGGCCACCTTCTCCTTGTGGGGGATCGTGACGTTCGCGCCCAGGAAGTCGTCGCCGCGCAGCTCCGCGACCGCGTCCGCAAGCTCGAGCGGGGCCCGGTCCCAGAGCTCGTACGCGGCGGGGATGGCGAGCGAATCGAGCGCCGCCTGCTGCATCACGCCCGACAGCGAGTGGGCCACGGGATGGCCGATGAGCACGATCCGTTTCGTCATGCGCGCACCCTCTCCAGCTCGTCGAAGAAGCCCGGGTAGGAGACGTCGGCGGAGGCGAAGCCCCCGACGAGCGTGGTTCCCTCGGCGATGAGGCCCGCGACGGCGAAGGTCAGCGCCAGCCGGTGGTCGTCGTGACTGTCGACCGCAGCGCCCCGGAGCGCCTGGCCGCCCTCGATCTCGATCTCGTCTCCGTCCGCCCGGATCCGGACGCCGAGGGCCCCGAGCCCCGCGACGATCCCTCCGACCCGGTCCGATTCCTTGTGACGTAGCTCCCCGATGCCGCGGATCCGGCTGCGTCCGGATGCCACCGAGGCGGCAAGGCAGAGGATCGGGATCTCGTCGATTGCACCGGCGACCTCGGCGGGATCCACGTCGATTCCCCGCAGCGTGCTGCTCCGGACGGCGAGGTCCGCGATCGGCTCGCCGGACGCCCCGCCGGGGCCGGACCCGACCGGCCGTTCCTCGATCTCGGCGCCCATCCGCCGCAACAGGTCGATGATCCCACGCCGCGTCGGGTTCGTCCCGACGTTTCGGAGGAGCAGGTCCGCGTCCGGGTGGACGGCCGCCGCGACCAGCCAGAAGGCCGCGCCGGACACGTCTCCGGGGACCTGTTCGTCGAGCGGCATGACGGTCGCCGGACCCGACACCGCGTGGGCGGCGCCCCCGTCGTCAAGGAGCCGGGTGCTGACCGGAACGCCCCGGGCGCGCAGCATCCGCTCCGTGTGGTCGCGGGTCGGGAGCGCCTCGTGCACGGTCGTCGTTCCGGTGGCAGCCAGCCCGGCCAGCAGCACGCACGACTTCACCTGTGCGCTCGGAATGGGCGTCACGTGCTCGATCCCCCGCAGGGCAATCGACCCCGTGATCGCAAACGGCGCCCGGGTCGTGCCTGCCCGGCCGACGACCGTGGCGCCCATCGCCGTCAACGGCGCCGCAACCCGTGCCATCGGGCGTCGTCGGAGCGACGCATCGCCGTCGAGGATCCCAAGGCCCGGCAGACCGGCGAGGATACCCGCGACCAGGCGGAAGGTCGTTCCGGAGTTCCGGCAGTCCAGGACGCCCTCCGGCTCGGCGAGGCCGTCGCGGCCGGGCGACGCCACCAGGTAGTCGACGGCGCGGGCATCACCGCCCAGCCGCGTCAGGGTGGCCCCGAGCGCGGTGGCGACGTCCGCGGTAGCCCGCACGTCGCGGCCGTCGCCGGCGCCCGTGATCCGGCTCTGGCCGGCCGCGAGCAGCGCGAGCAGGAGCGCACGGTGGCTGATCGACTTGTCGCCGGGCAACCGCATCTCGCCGCGCAGCCGGCGCGCGGGGCGCACGCTGATCACATCCTGCACGGGCGCCTCGAGCATGGCCGGGCTCAGGACCTGGATCCGGCTGCGGCGATTGCCCCGCCGCGGGGCGCGTGGAGCGACGCCGCCTGGGCGTGCACCGGCCGGACGGCCGCCGCGAGTGCCGCGAACTGGTCGAGGGTCACCGACTGGTCCCCGTCGGAGAGGGCCTCCTCCGGGTGGGGGTGGACCTCGACCAGGAGGCCGTCGGCCCCGATCGCCGCCGCTGCGAGCGAGAGTGGGGCAACCAGCCAGCGCTTGCCGGTCGCGTGCGAGGGGTCGATCACGACGGGCAGGTGGGTGATCTCGTGCAGAAGCGGGACGGCGGTGATGTCGAGCGTGTTGCGCGTGGACGTCTCGAACGTTCGGATCCCTCGCTCGCACAGGATCACGTTCGGGTTGCCGCTCGACATCACGTACTCGGCGGCCATGAGCCACTCTTCGATGGTCCCCGACAGGGCACGCTTGATGAGCACCGGACGCCCGATCTTGCCGACGGCCATGAGCAGCGAGTAGTTCTGCATGTTCCGCGCGCCGATCTGGAGGATGTCCGCGTACTCGGCGACCGGCTCGACCTGACCGGGTTCCATCACCTCGGTGATGACCGGGAGCCCCGTCCGCTCGCGGGCTTCGGCGAGAAGCCGCAGTCCGTGAAGGCCGAGACCCTGGAACGAGTACGGGCTGGTGCGCGGCTTGAAAGCGCCACCTCGAAGCATGTCCGCCCCGGCGGCGGCGACCGCGTCGGCAGTCTCGAAGAGCTGTTCCCGCGATTCGATCGCGCACGGCCCAGCCATGATCGTGAGCGAGCCATCCCCGATCCGGACGTCGCCGACCTCCACGATCGTGTCGTCGGGGTGGAACGCTCTCGAGGTCAGCTTGAACGGGCGATTGGTCCGGGTGACGGAGGCGACGCCCGGCAAGGCAGTGAGCCGTGCACCGAGGCGGTCCAGCCGGGCACCGCCCTCCCCGAGCACGGCGATCACGGTCCCGCCCCTGCCCCGGTTCTCGTGGGGCGTCAGACCCTCGTCGAGGATCAGGCTGCGGACCGCGTTCAGCGCTTCCTCGCTCGCCCCGAGCGACATGACGACGAACATGCTGCCTCGTCTCGCGTCCCGCGCGTCTCGCGCGTCCCGTGCCGGGAAGAGAGCTGCCGGACAAACAAAAAAGCAGAGGCCCGCAACCCCTGCTTCCACCCGGCACGAGCCGTGCCCCGGAGCCTACGCCCCGCGGACGGTCATGCCGGGTCCATAAAGAAGAAGTGGTGCGCCTGCACGGTCCCCGGACGATAGCGGTCCCCGGGCGACCCTGTCAACGCGCGGTCGCGCTCGTGCCGGCATCCGGGACGCTCGCGCGTCCGCGCGGGCTCGGCCCGTCCGCGCCCGGCGCCGCCGTCCTCGCCAGTGCCGTCTCGAGCCGCTCGAGGAACGGACGCGCTCCGAGCCCAACCAGGATCTGGCCGGCCGCCTCGGCCGCGGCCCTGACCTCGGGATCGGTCGGGTCGAGGACGCTTGCCATGTCCACCGCCGTGAGCGCCTCGTCCCACGGCAGGCCCAGGTCGTGCAGGCCGCGCAGCGCGTCGCGGTAGAGCCCGAGGGCTTCGGCGGCCCTTCCGTCGAGTGCCGCGAGTCCGGCCCGCAGCGTCGCCCGGTGGATCTCGGCCACGGGCCCGTGCACGCCGGTAGCGTCGAGGCGATCGAGGGCCTCGCGCACGCGGGCGGAGTCGCCGCTCCAGAGCGCCGGGCGCGCGGCGAGGAAGAGGTAGCTGGCTGCGCTCGAGGGCGTCATCTCGGGCATGCGCCACCACGCGTCGCTGGCCTCGCGGAGCCGGCCGCGTGCCAGGGCCTGGAAGCCCCGGGCGTCGACGACGTAGCCGAGCAGCGCCGGATCGGTCTCGCCCTCGGTGAGCCGCTCCATCTCGGCGATCTCCGCGTCCACCGGCTCGCCGCGGACCGCCTGGAACGACGCCAGGTTGTTGAGCAGCAGCATCCGGTCCGACGGGTCGGGCTCCTCGGCCAGGCCGGCCCGGAGCTCCGCCAGGGCGCGGTCCCAGTCGCCGGTGAGGAACCCACCCCAGGCGCTGCCGCCGACGAACGCGAACATCCAGAAGCGCTGGCCCAGCCGGCGCGAGAGCGCGAGACCCGCCCGCGCCGCCTCGGCTCCCGCCCGTGGGTCGATCTCCACCAGCCCAACCGAGGAGTTGTTGAGGGCACGCAGGGCTATCGCGTGGAGGCCGTGGGCTTCGGCGAGGCGGCCGCCGATCTGGATCACGCCGTTGCCCTCGGTGAGTCGTCCGATCGAGCCGAGCGCCGAGCCCTTCGTCACCAGCGTGTCGGCCAGGATCGGTACGAGGTCCAGGTGCTCCGCCGCCTCGAGGACGCGATCGGCGACCTCGACGGCGCGCCGGTGGTCCTCGCGCAGGAAGTACGCCCGCGCGAGCTGGCCTTCCAGGGCAACGAAGGCCGGGTCGCCGCGGAGGTCGGCGAGCTCGACCGCACCCGCCTCGAGAAGTGCCAGCGCGTCGTCGGTTCGACGCGCCGTGAGGAGGGTTCGGCCCAGCGCGGCCGTCGCCCGGGCCACGCCGACCCGGTCGCCGCGCTCGCGATGCTTCGCCACCGCGCGCCGGAGCAGAGCCTCGGCCGGGTCGTAGCGGGCGGCGATCGCCGCGGAGTCGCCGGCCCGCTCCAGCAGCTCGGCCTCCTCGGCAGGGTCGGTCGTGACGGTCAGGGCCTGCTCGATGAGCGTGACCGCCTGGTCGTGTGAGCCGAGCGCCGCGGCGCGCTCGGCGGCCGCTTTGAGCGCGATTCGGGCCTGGCCGCCGAGCGCATCGGCCTCGGCGCCCTCGGCAGCGTTCGCGTGGGCGGCAAGGTAGTGGCCGGCCAGGGCTCCGGCCAGCTCGTCGGAGCCCAGGACCTCGAAGAAGCGCGCCGCGGCAAGATGGCGAGCCTTGCGGTCGGACCTGGCCAGCGTGTTGTAGGCGACCTCCCGGATCAGGGCCTGGACGAAGGCGTACTGACCGCGCTCGGGCGACCGGGGATCGCGCTCCTGGGTGAACAGCTCGCGCCGGACCAGCCCGCGCAGGCGCGTCTCGAGCTCGGGGGCCTCGACGCCGGACACCGCCGCAAGGCCGGCCAGCGTGAACGACTGGCCCAGGACGGCGGCATCGGAGACGAGCAGCCGGTCCGCCGAATCCAGCCCGTCGAGCCGGCTGGCGATCAGCGCTGTCAGCGTCTCCGGCACCGCCAGCGTGGTCAGGTCGCCCAGCGGCCGGTAGACGCCCTCCTCGAGCGCGAGCCGTCCCTCGGCCAGGAGCATGCGGACGGTCTCCACCGCATAGAGGGGGATGCCATCGGCACGCTCGACGATCGCCCGGATGGCCCCGTCCGGCAGCCCGGGAACCAGGCCGCCGAGCAGCTCGCGCATGGCCGGCTCCGACAGCGGCTCCAGGTAGATCGAGGTGAAGTTCCGCTTGCCCGCGCCCCAGTCTGGGCGCTTATCCAGGAGCTCGGGGCGGGCCAGGGTCAGGATGTAGATCGGGACGTTCCGGCTCCACTCCAGGAGATGGTCCACGAAGTCGAGCAGGCCCGGGTCGGCGAAATGGTGGTCCTCGAAGACCATGACCACGGGAGAGCTCGCCGCGAGGCGCTCGAAGAACGTCCTCCAGGCGGCGAACAGCTGCTCCGACCCGACCCTCGGCCCGACGCCGAGGAGGGCCAGCAGGGCCGGCTCGATCCAGCGGCGCTCGTCGGGGTCGGGGACGTGCGTCGCCAGCGTCTCGCCGATCTTCGCCCGCGTCGTCGGCTCGTCGTCGGTCTCCAGCAGGCCGCAGCGACCGCGGATCATCTCGCCGAGGGCCCAGAACGTGATCCCCTCGCCGTAGGCGGGGGAGCGGCCGTCGTGCCACCAGACGTTCTCGACGAGGCCGTCAAGGTACTTGGTGAACTCCCAGGCCAGGCGCGTCTTGCCGATGCCCGCCGGGCCGAAGACCGAGACGAGGCGGGCCCGCTGCTCCCGCCCGGTGGCGTGGAACAGCTCCTTGAGCAGGCGCAGCTCGTCGGCCCGGCCCACGAATGGCGCCTCGAGCGCCTCGCTCCGATTGCGTCCCCCGCGCTCCGCCACGACCCGCAGCGCCCGCCAGGCGGGGACCGGGGCGGCCTTGCCCTTGAGCGTCTGCTCGCCGGCCGGCTCGAAGGCGATCGCACCGCTCGCCGCCCGCTGGGTCGCCTCGCCCACGAGGACCGTCCCTGGCTGGGCCGCGCTCTGGAGCCGGCTGGCCGTGTTCACGAGGTCCCCGGCGACCATGCCCTGGTTCGTCGCCCCGATCGTCACCGCCGCTTCGCCGGTCATGACGCCTGCGCGCGCCTGGATGGACGGGCCGAGCGTTCGCACCGCGTCGACGAGCTCCAGGCCGGCCCGGACGGCCCGCTCCGCGTCGTCCTCCCGCGCGGTCGGAGCTCCCCAGACGGCCATCACCGCGTCGCCGATGAACTTCTCCACCCGGCCGCCGTACCGGGTGATGACGTCGGTGGCGACCTCGAAGTAGCGGGTCAGGAGCTCCCGGGTCTCCTCCGCGTCGTGTCCCTCCGCGAACGGGGTGAACCCGACGAGGTCAGCGAACAGCACCGACACGAGCCGGCGCTCGGCGACGGGGGAGCCAGGCGGGACGACCGCCCGGGGGCCGCCGGCGCCACTCGCGGGGACCACAGCCGCCGCGGGGGCGGGCGGCGTCCCGGGGGCTGAGCCACCTGCCAGCGGTGCGGCGCATTCGCTACAGAACTTGGCCGTGGGGCCGTTCGTCGTCCCGCAGGCGGGGCAGGCTACTGCGAGGCGCGTGGCACATTCCGTGCAGAACTTCGCCCCGGCCGGGTTGACCGTCCCACAGTTCGAGCAGACCACTCGATCACCCTGCTTGCGTTCGCGACTGGAAGGCCGAAGCGTACCCGACATCGCGCGAAGTCGGGTGCGCAGATTTCGCCCGGCCGGCGCCCGGCATACCTCACGCGACCTCCCGACGTCGTCTGCTAGAATCCGCCGGCCGTGGCCCGGAGAGGTCGCATAGAGGCCTAGTGCAGCGGTTTGCTAAACCGCCATGTGGGGTAACCTGCATCGAGGGTTCGAATCCCTCCCTCTCCGCCACCCTTCGTGCGCCCGTAGCTCAGTGGATAGAGCGCCAGGTTGCGGACCTGGAGGTCGTGGGTTCGAGTCCCGCCGGGCGCGCCACGATTCCCGGGCGCGCCACGAATCCGCGGCGAACGCCGCCCGGAAGGCCTGGGGTGCCTGCCCGGCGGCTCATGGTCGAGGGGACTCGTCCATCGACACACCGTCGGGGATCACCCGCAGCGACGCGTCCAGCTGGCGGATCAGCTCTCCGACCCGCCCACCGCCAGGCGGGGCGACCGGGTAGCGCCGCAGGACGTCCACCAGGACGGGATCCGCACGGATCCGCGACTGCGCGATGTGATTGGCTCCGACGGTGGGATCGTCTCCGGCGGAGAGCTCGAACGCTCGTGCCGCATGAGCCGCAGATCCAAGGACGTGCTTGACCTGCGTGGCTTTGGCCAGGGGGTGGAGGAACGCCGCACCGACCGCGTCGCCGGCCGCGCGCGCAGCGTTGCTCGCCGCTGCCTGTCCTGCATCGCGGGCCTCCTGGGCCGCCCGGTGTGCCGCCCACGCGCTGTCGCGCAGCGCCCTGGTCCGCTCGGCTCCATCCGCGAACGTTTGGGCAGCGTCGATCGCCGCTCGCGGACGCCGATCGTCAGGGCGTTGACGTTCGAAGATCGCCAGTGCAGGCCGCGCGCACGCCACCGCGTAGCCGACGACCTCGCGGAGCTCGGATCGGCTGAGCTCGATCGTCGTGGAGTCATCCGCCATGGCGTCATCCTTCTGCGCGGGGCCGGAGTCTGAACGCGGTCCGGATCGGCCGGGGTCGTGGATGCGGCGATCACGAGTCCGTGATCCACCACTCGGTGATACCGCCCGGTGGGCGATCGGCTTGCGAACCGCCAGGCCCGCGACCCTGCGCCCACTCTCCACACGGGCTCCATCATCCCTCCATCGCGGGCCACGAGGATAGGTCTCGGCACCGAAGACGGTGTCGCCGGATGACCGGCACCACCACAGGCCTGGAGGCCGACGATGAAACGATTCGCCATCTCACTCACGGTCGCGGCGTTCGCGATCCTCGCTCTCGTCGCGACGGTCGCGGCCGCGAGCCCGGCGCCCGCCCAGGCGGGTGCCCAGGTCCGGGCCGGCGACACGATCCCGACAGTCCTGGGTCTCTCGCAGGCAGAGGTCATGAACCTCCGCCACGACGGCCTGACGCTTGCCAGGATCGCCGAGCAGCAGGACGTGGCTCCCCAGAAGCTGATCGACGCACTCGTCGCCCAGTGGAGCGAGCGGGTCGATGCCCGCGTCACCAACGGGGCGCTCAGCACCGCCGGCGCGGACGCGCTGAAGGCACAGCTCACCCTCCGCGCGACGTCCATGGTCAACCAGGCCACGGCCGGCGGGATGGGCGGCGCGGCCGTCGGCGCCGGGCGCGGCGCCACGGGTAACCCGGGGACGGGTGCCGGGATGGGCGCTGGTGCGGGAGCCGGCAATCGCGGCGGCTCCGGCAACGGCAGCTGCGATGGCACCGGCCCGCATGGCGCAGTCACGCCCTAACGGCCGTCAGTGACAGACGCGGTCGAACCCGGTGACGGGTTCGACCGCGTCCTTGCGATACTGCACAGATGGCACGCATCCTCGTCGTCGACGACGAGCCGCACATCCTGGAGGTCGTCCGCGCGTACCTCGTGCGAGACGGCCACACCGTGTTCACCGCGCCGGACGGCGACGCGGCCCTCGCGTCGGCGCTGGCGGAGGCGCCGGACCTCATCATCCTCGACGTGATGCTTCCAGGGCGATCCGGGTTCGAGGTGCTGCGCGAGCTTCGCGGCGCGGGAAGCACCGCCGCCGTCGTCATGCTCACGGCGCGAGACGACGTGATCGATCGTGTCGCCGGTCTCGAGACCGGGGCCGACGACTACGTCACGAAGCCGTTCGAGCCACGCGAGCTGGTGGCGCGGGTCAGCGCGGTGCTCCGCCGGATTGCCCCGCCCGTGCGGCCGGTTCCGGCCCCCGACGGCGACGACACCGAGCCATTCTTCGATCTCGAGATCGACGCGGCCGCTCGCGAGGTCCGCCGGGCTGCCGCGGTGCTTCCCCTCACGCGCGCCGAGTTCGATCTCCTGGCCGTGCTGGCGGCCCACCCCGGTACCGCGATGACGCGCGAGCGCCTCGGGGCGTTCGTCTTCGGGGAGGCGTTCGACGCATATGACCGGACCATCGACAGCCACGTGAAGAACCTTCGCCACAAGCTCGGGACGCGACCGGACGGGGGGCCGTACATCGAGACGGTCCGTGGCGTCGGGTACCGCGGAACGCGCCCATGAGCCTCCGCCTCAGGCTTGCCGGCGCGCTGGCACTCGTGGCCCTCCTGACGGCCGTCGCCGTGGCGATCACGGCTCCAGCCATCGTCGGGCGCGGCTTCGCGGCGATGGAAGCGGACAGCGTGACGAGCGGCACCGCCCGCGGGCAGGGACCCGGCCCCGGGCCGATGGCCGGCCTCCACACCCAGCAGGTCCAGGCGGACACGACCAACATGTTGATCGCCGTGGCCGCCATCGCCGCTGGCGCGGCATCGCTCCTCGGCTTCGCTCTTGCCACGCGCATGGTCCGCCCGCTGGCGCGGCTGGAGCACGCAGCAGCGGCCGTCGCCCGCGGCGAGCTCGAGGTCCGCTCAGGCGTCGGGAGCCGGAGTGATGAGATCGGATCCCTGGGTCGTTCGTTCGACGCGATGGCCGACGATCTCCAGGCCACCGAAATCGCGCGTCGCCGCTTCTTCCAGGATGCCGCGCACGAGCTGAAGACGCCGCTCGCGGTCATCGATGCCACCACGTCCGCGGTCCTTGACGGGGTCTACGGCCACGACGAACGCCATCTCCAGACGATCCGCGAACAGTCGCGCCTCCTCGCCCGGATCGTGGATGATCTGCGGACCGTCAGCCTTGCCGATGCTGGTGTCCTGCCGCTCCGGCGTGAGCCCGTCCAGATCGGAGCGCTCCTGGCGTCGATCGCTCGTGACCTCGAGGCTCGCGCCACGGTCGCCGGCATCTCGATCGAGGTACGGGACAGCGGCAACCCGGTCGCCCTGGTCGATCCGGACCGGGTTCGACAGAGCGTCGTGGCACTCGTGGACAACGCGATCCGACATACGCCGACCGGCGGCTGGATCCGGCTGGAGGCCGCCCCGAAGGCGCCCGACGCCGTGCTGATCGCCGTGGCCGATTCTGGTCCCGGCATCGCGGCGATCGACGTGCCCCACGTCTTCGAGCGGTTCTACCAGGCTGACCCCGCTCGAGATCGTTCCACGGGCTCGTCAGGGCTCGGCCTGGCGATCGTGCGGGCTGTGGTCGAGGCGCACGGCGGCCACGTCCGGGCAGGCAACGAGGCTGGCGCGGGTGCCCGGATCGAGATCGAGCTGCCGGTCGGGTCAGGTCCCGGAGACGGTCCAGCCGACCCGCCCGCCTGAGGATCGGTGTGGGTGAGCCGTCATCTCGCCATCACGATCCGGTAACGGCCCCGACCGGGCCGGCTTCCGGCGTCGTGGCCCGGCCCTCGCCGTCCGAGGTCTCGGCGCCGGCCTCCCGATGGAGGTTCTGCGCTGCCACGAAGCTCAGGCCGTGCTCCGTAAGGGCCCGCGCCGTGTGGTTCGTCGCGTCGAGCTTGTCCAGGAAGTTGAGCTCCAGGTTGTCCCAGTCGCCGCTGGCAACGATCTCCGCCTTGTCCCGGAAGTAGTCGAGGATGTCAGAGGGATGCGGCCGCGCCGCATCCACTGCCGGATCGCCTCCCTCGTGCTTGGCCGAGATGTTGGAAACGGTGCCGGCCAGGGCAACCAGCTCGGCGCGGCGGTCGTAGGGCTGCAGGACGATGCTCTTCCAGGTCTCGGTGACGTGGTGCTCGAAGCGGACGAGATCCTCCAGGCCGAGCGCCCGACGAACCTGAGCGGTGATCTCGAGGGTCTCGTTGTTCACGGAGTTGCCCCAGTTGAACCCGACGAGCGGCCCCGTGCCGTCGTCGCGCGCGAACAGCCTGGCCGCGAGGAGCGTCCACAGGCCGGCGAACGGGTTGTCGTTGCCGACGAACACGGAGATCTTGAACTCGATGTCGACACCCAGGCGGTGCAGCAGGTAGCCCGCCAGCACGGTGCCGGAATTGACGTTGAGCACCTGGCGGACGCCGTACTCCGTGTAGTAGTGGAGATACTCGTCGATCCATTGCAGCGCATGGTCGTTGGGCTGGCCGATCCCGCCGAAGTAGCCGGTGATCGTGGCCGGGCCGCCGAGGTGGATGTTCGAGCCGTCGGTGCCCTTCGTGTCCAGGGTCTCGACGACGCTGGCGCCGATGATCTGCATCGCCGCCGCAACGGCCGGGAGATCGCCGTCGGCCTCCTGCTCCTTCATCTTCCGGACGCGGATCCAGCGGCCCGGCATGAGGGAGCGTTCCGCGATCGCCTTCCGCGCGGCCGCGATCACCCACGGGAAGTAGTGCAGTGAGCTGACCTCCAGCGTCACGGCCATGTCGTCGAGGAACTCGAGCGTGTCGGCGCGGGCGCCCAGCACCCCGCGACGGAAGTCGGCCACGCTCACGAAGGCCCCACGGTCCCGCTGCTCGGCCAGCCACTCCAGGTCGGCCAGGTAGTCCGGGTGCGTGGCCCGGACCCGATCGAGGAGGGCCGGCAGCGCGCCCGCGGCCCGGGCTTTCCGGTTGATCTCCTCGGGCGTCCCGTAGCGCGCGACGACGGCGAGAAGGTCGTTGACGACCCGGGACTCGGGGTCGAGCAGGAATGCGTTGAGGTCGTCGAGACGGTCGGGCGGGATCGCCAGCCGGCTGCGGAGATCCGTGCCCTGGTCCGTGACGTTCCCGATCATCCGAGAAGCCTCACGAGCTCGTCGTATTCGTCGTCCTTCATGCCGAACCAGTTCTCCGGCTGCGGGAAGGTCCGCCCGGTCACCTCGTCGACGTACGCGGCGAGGCCGGACCGGATCACCGCCCCGGCGTCCGCGAAGACCTTCGCCATGCGCGGCGTGAACTTCGGGTAGAGCGCGAACGCGTCGTGGTAGATGAGCAGCTGGCCGTGAGCGTCGGGTCCCGAGCCCAGGCTCATGATGATGCAGTGCTTGGCCCGCTCGGTGATAAGCCGGCAGACGCGATCCGGCACGAGCTCGAGGAGGATGCAGAACGCGCCGGCCTCCTCGAGGGCCTGCGCGTCGTCGACGATCTTCTTCGCCTGCGCGGCGCCCTTGCCCTGGAGCCGGAATCCGCCCAGGGCGCTCACGCTCTGGGGGGTCAGCCCAAGGTGGCCGATGACCGGGATCCCCGCCCGGGCGATGCCCGCGACGCGATCGGCCATCTCCGCGCCGCCTTCGAGCTTGACGGCATCGCAGCCTGCCTCGGCCATGAACCTGCCGGCGTTCCGGATCGCCGTCTCGACGCTTGGCTGGTAGCTCATATAGGGCATGTCGCCGACCAACCACGCGGTTGGCGCCCCGCGGCGGACCGCCGCCGAGTGCCGGATCATGTCGTCCATCGTGACCGGCAGGGTGCTGTCGAACCCGAGCATCGTCATGCCCAGGCTGTCACCGACCAGGATCATGTCGATACCGGCCTGCTCCTGCAGGTGGGCGGTCGGGTAGTCGTAGCACGTCAGCCACGTGATGGGCGTGCCCTCGGCCACCTTGGCGAACAGCGCGGGCAGGGTGACCTTCTTCCGCTCGGACACCGCGGTCTCCTCTCGTCGAATGCCGCGACGCGGCATCGTCACGCCCGGATGATTCCCGCTGCGAAGCAGGATTCGGAAGTGCCGTTGGGCCTACACTCCCGTCCATGACGGAACGAACCCGGCCCCGCGTGGGTGTCATCGGTCTGGGCACGATGGGCCGTCCGATGGCCGCCAACCTTGCCCGGGCGGGCTTCCCGCTCTCCGCATGGAACCGGACCCCGCAGCCCCCAGGGGAGCTCCAGTCACTCGGCGTCACGATTGCGGGCACGCCCGCGGCGCTCGCGTCCTCGGTCGATGTCGTCCTCGTCTGCGTCTCCGACACGCCGGACGTCGAGGGCGTGCTGTTCGGGCCGGACGGGGTCGCGGAGGGTGCCCCCGCCGGAACCCTGGTCGTCGACTGCTCCACGATCGATCCCGGGGCGACACGCCGGTTCGCCGCCGCGCTCGCGCGCCAGGGAATCGGGTTCGTCGACGCGCCCGTTACCGGCGGCAGTGAAGGAGCGCGGAACGCGACGCTCGCGATCCTCGTGGGTGGCGCGCCCGCGGACGTGGAGCGGGCTCGCCCGATCCTCGCGGCGATCGGCCGGACCATCACCCACCTCGGGCCCGTCGGATCCGGCCAGGCGGCGAAGGCCGTGAACCAGGTGATCCTGGCCGGGACGTACCTGGGTGTCGCCGAGGGTCTCGTCCTGGCGCTCAAGGCCGGACTCGACCCGGCGCAGGTGGTCGAGGCCCTTTCCGGCGGGGCGGCGCAGAGCTGGGTGCTGGCCAACCGGAGCGGTCGCATGCTGGCCAACGACTACCCGCTCGGGTTCAAGGTCGCCCTGCACCTCAAGGATCTCGGCATCGCGCTGGACCTGGCCCGGGAGTCGGGCGCCGTGCTGCCCGTGGCGGCCCTGGCGGCGCAGCTCGAGGTGGGCCTCGTCGGGACGGGGCACGCCGACGAGGACATGTCGGCCCTGGCCCGCGCGATCCGTTCGCTGTCCGGGCTCGACGCATGATTCGCGCGACCGCGGCGGGGTAGGCTGGCGCCATGCACTACGAGCTGTTCATGGGCGCCGCGCTCGCCGAGGCTCGCGCGGCCGTCGAGAGCGGCGAGCGCCCGCGGGGGGCCGCTGCCGTCCTCGACGAGGCGCTGGTCGCCAGCGGCCACGAGGAGGTGATGGCGCGCACCGACCCGACCGCCCACGCCATCGTCATGACGCTGCGCGAAGCGGCCGGGCGTCTCGGGCGGACGTCGCTTGCCGGCGTCACCGTCTTCGCTCTGGTGGAGCCATGCGCCATGTGCGTGGGGGCCCTGCTCGAATCGGACGTGGACTGTCTTGTCTACGCCGTCCCGAACTCCCGGGCGGGGGCGGCCGGGTCGGTCATCCAGCTGGCTGACCACCCGGCTTTCTCGCGTCGCATGGACCTGGTCTCGGGGATCCTCCGCGCCGACGCCGCAGACCTTCTCGCGGGGGTATCCCAGCCCTGACGGCTCGGGCGCGGCCGGAGGCCCGTGCCCGGACGACGATGCGGGACGACCGCCGGTGGCGCACCGGCCGGCGTGCCGCCCGCCCGTGCCGATCGCGGAACAATCCCGGCTGCGCATGCCTTTGGTATCCTCTCGCCCGGAGAGGTGTCCGAGTGGTTGAAGGTGCCGCTCTCGAAAAGCGGTGTGCGCAAGCACCGTGGGTTCGAATCCCACCCTCTCCGCCACGCAACTCGAACCCGTTCCGCCGGCCTATGCGCCGACATGCCCGCGGAGAGGTCGCCTAGAGGCCTAGGGCGCCGCACTGGAAATGCGGTATGGGGCAACCCATCGAGGGTTCGAATCCCTCCCTCTCCGCCATCATCTGCTCGTGCTCAGCGAGTCGCCGCGGTCGACCGGAGCGGCCCGCCGTCCCTTCACCGCCATGGGGCGTACGGGAGCGTCGTCGGGCCCCCTGCTATGATCGGCGTGCCGTGCTAGGCGGGGAACTAGCGGTGCCCTGTACCTGCAATCCGCTCCAGCAGGGCTGAATTCCCTCCCGAGGTCATCGTCTTCGAGGGCCGCCAGCGCGAACGGCGTCGAGGACCGGGTCCCGCGCAGCGGCGACACGCGAACCGCGTCAGGTCCGGAAGGAAGCAGCGCTAAGCGAGGCTCGTCGGGTGCCGCGGCCAGGCCTGGTCTGAGCCGATCGCGCTGGTGGGTGCGGGGACGTCCTGGTCGACGGGGGGTGCACGGCACTTCTTCAGCCTGTCGCGGCGACCGGAGCCGGGAGTCCATTGAGCGAACGCCCAACGCATCAGGCCCTGTACCGGCGCTGGCGGGCCCAGCGTTTCGAGGACGTCGTCGGCCAGGACCCGGTCGTGACGACCATCCGGAACGCCCTGCGGACCGGTCGGACGGGCCACGCGTACCTGTTCGTGGGCCCCCGCGGGACCGGCAAGACGTCCCTGGCACGAATTCTCGCCAAGGCGATCAACTGCCCGAACGTGGTGGATGGCGAGCCGTGCGATGCGTGTCCTTCGTGCGACGCGATCCGGGAGGGTCGCGCGCTCGACGTCGTCGAGCTTGACGCGGCCTCGAACAACCGGGTCGACGACATCCGTGAGCTCCTGCCGCGGATCTACACCGCGCCCGCCGACCTGCCCACCAAGGTGTTCATCGTCGACGAAGTGCAGCGCATCACCCAGGGGTGGGACGTCCTCCTCAAAACCCTCGAAGAGCCCCCGCCGCACGTGCTCTTCGTCTTCTGCACGACCGACTCCAGCGGGGTCCGGCCCGCGGTCCTGTCACGCGTCCAGCGCTTCGACTTCCGGCCCCTGCCCGCTGTCCTGATCGAGGGAAAGCTGCGCCGGATCCTGGCCGCCGACGGGCGCGCGGCCGAGCCGGAGGCCATCGCCCTGGTGGCCCACCTCGCCGATGGCGGGATGCGCGACGCCGAGTCGATCCTCGATCAGCTGCTGTCGGGCGGCGCCGGGCCGCTCACCGCGGATGCGGTGCGGGACTTGCTGGGTCTCGCAGACGGCGACTCCGTCGCGACGTTCGTGACCGCGCTCGCCACCGGGGA
>CAWFBS010000008.1:512500-651065 GCA_963814115.1 uncultured Chloroflexia bacterium
CTGCCGGGCTTCGGCGGAGTTACCAAGCCATTCGCTAGTCGAACCTGTCAGGAAAGGCAGGCCAGAGAGGGTGACAGCCCCGTAGACGAAAGCGAGATGGCCTCCGTGATTGACCACCTGAGTACCACGTGGAAGGTCTCTCATGTGGGAAGCTGGGCGGACCACCGTCCAAGGCTAAATACTCTTGGCGACCGATAGTGAACGAGTACCGTGAGGGAAAGGTGAAAAGCACCCCGGAAGGGGAGTGAAATAGTACCTGAAACCTCGTGCCTACAAGCAGTCAGAGGGTGTTGCCGGTGTTGAGCCGGTAGCCTGATGGCGTGCCTTTTGAAGAATGAGCCGACGAGTTACGTGCACGTGGCGAGGTTAAGTCCGAGAAGGACGGAGCCGGAGCGAAAGCGAGTCTGAATAGGGCGTTGAGTCGCGTGCAGTAGACCCGAAACCGAGTGACCTATCCATGGCCAGGCTGAAGCGGAAGTAACGTTCCGTGGAGGGCCGAACTCACTAGCGTTGAAAAGCTAGGGGATGAGCTGTGGATAGAGGTGAAATGCCAATCGAACTCGGAGATAGCTGGTTCTCCCCGAAATGCCTCTAGGGGCAGCCTCGGGTGATCAATCGCGGGGGTAGAGCACTGGATGGGCTAGGGGGCTTCCCGCTTACCAACCCCAACCAAACTTCGAATCCCGCGATTTCAACAACCCGGGAGTGAGACTGCGAGGGCTAAGCTTCGTGGTCTAAAGGAAAACAGTCCGGACCGTCAGCTAAGGTCCCCAAATCCAGGCTAAGTGGTAAAGGATGTGGAATCGCGCAGACAACCAGGATGTTGGCTCAGAAGCAGCCACCATTGAAAGAGTGCGTAACAGCTCACTGGTCAAGTGGTTCCGCGCCGAAAATGTAACGGGGCTCAAGCCTGGTACCGAAGCTACGGATCGACCGCCCGGTTCGCCGGGCGGCCGATGGTAGGGGAGCGTTCCGTTCAGCTGTGAAGGTCGACCGTGAGGACGGCTGGAGCGTACGGAAGTGCGAATGTCGGCATGAGTAGCGAGATGTGGGTGAGAATCCCACACGCCGTAAGCCTAAGGTTTCCTGAGGAAGGCTCGTCCGCTCAGGGTTAGTCGGGCCTAAGCCGAGGACGAACGTCGTAGGCGATGGACATCCGGTTGATATTCCGGAACCACCAGAGATCGTTTGCACCGCAAGGTGCCGCCCGGAGGACGCGAACGGAGGTTGACCGGCACTGCCGGTCGAATCCGCGAGTCGAGACCGGGTGAGAGCAAAGGCATGACACGGCACGGTAGTTCGAGCGCCTTATTGGATTGGCGTCCAAGCCGGTAGGGGGAGGAGACAGGTAAATCCGTCACCTCATTCAACCCCGAGCAGCGATGGTAAGTGGCGTAAGCCGCAATTCGAGTGAGCCGAGCTGGCGAGAAAAGTGTCTAGCGAGATCAAAGGTGTCCGTACCGCAATCCGACACAGGTAGGCGGGTAGAGAATACCAAGGCGATCGGGAGAACCCTCGTTAAGGAACTCGGCAAAATTGCCCCGTAACTTCGGGATAAGGGGCGCTCCGCTTGTCGGAGCCGCAGTGAAATGGCCCAGGCGACTGTTTAGCAAAAACACAGGTCTCTGCTAAAGCGAAAGCTGACGTATAGGGGCTGACGCCTGCCCAGTGCCGGAAGGTTAAGAGGAGGGGTGCAAGCTCTGAATCGAAGCCCCGGTAAACGGCGGCTGTAACTATAACAGTCCTAAGGTAGCGAAATTCCTTGTCGGGTAAGTTCCGACCCGCACGAATGGCGTAACGATCTGGGCGCTGTCTCAACGAGGGACCCGGCGAAATTGAAGTACGAGTGAAGATGCTCGTTACCCGCGACAGGACAAAAAGACCCCGTGGAGCTTTACTGCACCCTGACATTGGATTGGGGTTCAGCTTGTGTAGGATAGGTGGGAGGCTGTGAAGCTGGGGCGCTAGCCTCGGTGGAGCCGACGTTGAAATACCACCCTTGTTGGATTTCGGTTCTAACCGCGACCCGTAAACCGGGCGCAGGACAGTATCAGGCGGGCAGTTTGACTGGGGCGGTCGCCTCCTAAAGTGTAACGGAGGCGCCCAAAGGTTCCCTCAGCCTGAATGGAAACCAGGCGCAGAGTGCAAAGGCATAAGGGAGCTTGACTGCGAGACCCACAAGTCGAGCAGAGACGAAAGTCGGGCTTAGTGATCTGGTACCTCCGAGTGGAAGGGGTATCACTCAACGGATAAAAGCTACCCCGGGGATAACAGGCTGATGGTGCCCAAGAGTTCACATCGACGGCACCGTTTGGCACCTCGATGTCGGCCCGTGGCATCCTGGGGCGGAAGTACGTCCCAAGGGTTCGGCTGTTCGCCGATTAAAGCCGCACGCGAGCTGGGTTCAGAACGTCGTGAGACAGTTCGGTCTCTATCCGTCGTGGGCGTAGGGAACTTGTGAGGAGCTGCTCCTAGTACGAGAGGACCGGAGTGGACGAACCGCTGGTGTGCCAGTTGTCCCGCCAGGGGCATTGCTGGGTAGCTATGTTCGGTTGGGATAAGCGCTGAAAGCATCTAAGTGCGAAGCTCGCCTCGAGATGAGGTTCCCCACCGGGTTAACCGGGTAAGACCGCAGGGAGACTACCTGCTTGATAGGCGGCACGTGGAAGCCCGGCGACGGGTGCAGCCAAGCCGTACTAATGGTCGAGGGCTTGACCTTTCCAACGCTGACCAAGGGCCAGCGTCGTGGATCGGGATACATCGGGGCGTCCGAGACGCCCGACGACGCGAAGTTGAAGATCTCGTTCCGGCGCCCGCCGCGCATTCGTGCGCGCGCAGAGCCGCTGCCGATACACGAACCACACGCACGAATCCTGGTGACTCTAGCGGAGAGGCCACACCCGTTCCCATCCCGAACACGGAAGTTAAGCTCTCCAGCGCCGAAGATACTGAGAGGGCAGCCTTTCGGGAAAATAGGCCGTCGCCAGGATTTTTGCGTTTCCGGGCTCCGACCGGCGGCCCCAGCAGGGCGTCCTGACGTTCCTCAGGCGCGTCGGATGATCCCGTTCGCCGCGATACACTCCGGTCATGGACCAGCCGGCGCCAAACGCTCTCGACGACGCGCGGGAGACGCCGTCCGCGACGGTGGTGTGCCCGTTCCTCGTCTCGACGGCCGGTCCGTGGCGGAACGCCACTCCCTCGCGCGAGCATCACTGCTCACGCGATCTGGCCGGGGTGCGGCTCGAGCTGGAACACCAGCGTCGGTACTGCCTTGGGTCGGGCGGACCCGGGTGTCCGAAGTTCGTCGAGGCCCGTCCCGGGCCGTTCGCGCCCATGCTCCCGGTCCTGCTGGACCGCGGTCCGATCAGCGCGACGCTGGACGGGCGAGGTCTGCGCCGACTGGCCGCTCCTGTGAGCGTCGTGATCGTCGCCTCCGCAATTGGCGCACTCCTGCTGGCTCGCGGACCCGGGGCTCCGGGACCCGCTTCCGGCGGGAACGACGTGGGCGCCTCGCCTGCTAGCCAGTCGCTGGCGCCCGGTGCCTCGGCGAGCGCAGTTGCAGCGCAAGCGAGTCTGGCCCCGGCACCATCCCCAACACCGGTGGCATCAGCCGGTGCCTCGCCCACGCCTCGCGCGTCCGCTTCTCCGGCGCCGTCGGGAGGCCTCACCTACACGGTCAAGGCGGGTGACACGCTCAGCGCGATCGCGGCACGCTTCGGAACGACGGCGACCGCGCTCGCGAAGCTCAACGGGATCGCAAACCCCAGCTATATCCGCGTCGGACAGGTCCTCAAGCTCTCACCCGGCGGGGCGCCGGCCCCTTCTCCGGCCCAGGCGCCGTCTCCGACGCCAGTGCCGCCGGCGCAGCCCTCGCCGACGCCTCGCGCCTCTCCAACTCCCGCGCCATCCGCCGGTGGCACCTACACGGTCAAGGCCGGCGACACGCTCGGGGCGATCGCGGCACGCTTCGGAACGACCTCCGACGCGCTCGCGAAGCTCAACGGGATCGCCGACCCCAGCTACATCCGGATCGGGCAGATCCTCAAGCTGCCCTAGCCCTCGCGCAGCAGGTGGACGAGGGCGTCACTTCTGGCACGCCCGACAGTACGAGGTTGCTTCGCGCCCGCCGACCTGGCTGATTTGCGCCCCGCAGCGGGTGCACGGCTTGCCGCCACGAAGGTGGACCTTGAGGTGATCCCGGACCTGTCGCTCGAAGGTCGGCGGGACGCGTTCCCTCAGGATCTCGATCGAGCCGGCGACGGTCTCGCGCATCGCCATGTACAGGGCGTCGACCTCCTCGACCGCCAGGGTCGACCGGCGTCGAAACGGGCTCAGCCGGGCGGCCCAGAGGATCTCGTCGCTGTATGCGTTGCCGATCCCCGCCACGAACAACTGGTTTCGCAGCAGGCCCTTGACCTCGCCCGTGTGACGGCGAATCCTGGCCCGGAAGTCTTCCACCGTCAGGGCCGGGTCATCGGCGTCCGGTCCGAGCTCGGCCGCCCCCGGCACGTCGCGCGGGGCAGCCTCTGGGACGAGGTAGATCTTGCCCATCCGGGTCGGGTCGAGATACCGCAGCTCAACCTCGAGGTCCGGGTCCGGCATCCAGCCCGCGTCCACGGTCCAGGGTGCCGGGCGCGTCTGGCCAGGTCCCACCATGGGCCCGAAGCGCAGGGTCACGGACGCTCGGGGGCGCGCCGCATCCGGGGCCACCATCGCGAACCGTCCGGTCAGCATCGGTGACGCCCATATGCTGGTTCGATCTGTCTCTAGGATCAGGAACTTGCCGCGCTGCCGCACGTCCCGCAGCCAATCACCGTCGAGAGCGGAGAATTCAGCAGGCGTTGCCCGGAGCACGAGGGCATTCGGGGCACCCGTCGCGACGATCGGCCGGCCGACGAGTGCGGCGCCAAAGGCCTCGGCTAGGATCGTGAGGTCGGGCAGCTCGGGCACGGCTCGCGGATTGTACCCGGCGAGAGTCGTGTGCTAGACTCGCGCGGCCCCGCGAGGGCTCGACAGCCGAACAGCTTCCGACCGACGGAGCGGAGGAGCGGACCGCACGCAGGGCGCACGGACCAACCCGACCCAACGACGACGGCGCGAGCAAGGCTCGGCCGTCGTCCTCGTTTCGGGCGGAGTCCACGACAGAGGTAGGAAGACCCTTGACCGAAGAGCAGCTGGCAGGGACCACGCCGGAGACCGCGTCGGAGGCAGATGCCACCGAGGCGGCCGCCGTCGCAGAACCGGCGACCATGGTCGCCGACGTGGCCGCCGAGACCACCGAACCGTCCGTGACCGCGTCCGCCGAGCCCGTGGCGGAGGCCGTCGCCGAGCCCGTGGCGGAGGCCGTCGCCGAGCCCGTGGCGGAGGCCGTCGCCGAGCCCGTGGCGGAGGCCGTCGCCGAGCCCGTGGCGGAGGCCGTCGCCGAGCCCGTGGCGGAGGCCGTCGCCGAGCCCGTGGCGGAGGCCGTCGCCGAGCCCGTGGCGGAGGCCGTCGCCGAGCCCGTGGCGGAGGCCGTCGCCGAGCCCGTGGCGGAGGCCGTCGCCATGAGCGCGGAGGACCTCACCGATGCGCCCGGTGCCGAGGAGCCCGAGATCGAGGCCCCGCCGGCCGAGTCCCGGCCCGAGCCCGCGACCATGGAGGAGCTGCTCGCGGAGCAGGACACCGATATCCGGAGCTTCAAGCACGGCGACGTCGTCGAGGGCGCCATCGTACGGATCGACAAGGATGAGATCCTCGTCGACATCGGGGCCAAGAGCGAGGGCGTGGTCTCGAACCGCGAGCTCTATGGCCGGAACGCCGAGTCCTCCCCGGTACTTGCCGTGGGCGACGTTGTCCTCGTCTACGTGCTCCAGCCGGAATCGCCCGAGGGCCACGTAGTCCTCTCCCTGCGCCGCGCCGGCCTCGAGCGCAAGTGGCGCTCTATGCAGGAGCAGTTCGAGACGGGCGTCATCATCGAGGCGCCGGTGATCGACCATAACAAGGGCGGCCTCATCGTCGACTGTGGCATCCGGGGGTTCGTCCCGATCAGCCAGATCGTCGACTTCCCGCGCCGACCGCAGAACGAACAGCCGCGGGACGCGGCCCAGGAGATCGCGGAGAAGCTGCAGCCGTACGTCGGCCGCCGCCTCCGCCTCAAGATCCTGGAGGTCAACCGGAAGGCGAACCGCCTGATCCTCTCGGAGAAGGTGGCCCTCTACGAGGAGCGGCGCGAGAAGCGCGACGAGCTCTTCAGCAGCCTCCAGGTCGGTCAAAAGGTCAAGGGCAACATCCGCTCGATCGCCCCGTTCGGCGTGTTCGTCGACCTCGGCGGGATCGATGGGCTCGTCCACAAGAGCGAGCTGTCGTGGAACAAGGTCAACAACCCCGAGGCCGGCTACAAGGTCGGCGAGGAGGTCGAGGCCGAGGTCATCGACATCAACCACGAGCGTGGGCGGATCAGCCTTTCGATCCGGCGGCTTCAGCCGGACCCCTGGCACTCCACGGTGGCAGACTTCAAGGTCGGCGAGATCATCGATGGAACGGTCACGAAGCTGGTCAACTTCGGCGCCTTCGTGCGGGTTCGCGACGGTCTCGAGGGCCTGATCCACATCAGCGAGCTCTCGCATCAGCGCGTCGCCCATCCGGGTGATGTGGTCCGCGAAGGCCAGACGATCAAGCTCAAGATCATCTCGCTCGACTCGGAGCGCCATCGCCTGGGCCTGAGCCTCAAGCAGGCCGAGGAGCCGCCAGCTCGTCCGGCACCCGAGGTCGCGCGGCCGCGGCGCCCACGCGAAGAGCGTGGCTACTCGATGTCGGACGCTGTCCAGGAGCCCGAGGGCGGGATCGACAACACGCTTGCGGCGGCGTTCGCCCAGGTGCGTCAGCAACTTGAGCAGGCAGAGCGAGCCACCGAACCGGCCGCGACGCCCGATTCCGAACCCGCCCCGGAGCCCGAGGCGGTGGCGGAGCCCCAGCCCCACCCCGAGGCGGTCGCTCCAGCGGAGGTCGCGGAGCCCGAGCCCGAGACGATCCCCGAGGCGGTGGCGGAGCCCGAGCCCGCGCCCGCGCCGATCCCCGAGGCGGTCGTGGAGCCCGAGCCCGAGCTGGCCGCGGATCCTTCCGCCGAGGAGCCGGTTGCCGTCGCCGTTCCCGCCGTCGAGGCGGATCCGGAGCCCGACGCGGCCAGCGAGACCACGCCGAGCGCCTAGCGTCGCTCCCGGAGGCCATCGCTCAAGGCGCCCCACCGACGGCCGGCGGGGCGCCTTGCCACTTGGCGCCCCGGCATCCGATCGCCCGGTGTTCGCGAAGATCAGGTGGCCCGGGCAGCGTTCACGCCCCCGCCCAGCCGCCGGAGACTCCCCACCCGGCCCGAGGGCAGGCCGGGTGGGTCGTGCTAGCATGACTTCAGGGGCGGTTGTCGCCGCCAGAACGGACGCTCAGCCTTGATGGACCGCTTCGACAAGTTCACCGACCGCGCACGCAAGGTCCTGACGCTCGCGCAGGACGAGGCGCAGCGGTTCAACCACAACTACATCGGCACCGAGCATCTGCTGCTCGGACTCGTCCGCGAGGGCGAGGGTGTCGCCGCGCGTGTCCTCGAGAACATGAACGTCGAGCTGGCCAAGGTCCGCACGGCGGTCGAGTTCATCATCGGGCGCGGCGATCGGCCGGTTGTCGGCGAGGTGGGCCTGACGCCGCGGGCCAAGCGGGTCATCGAGCTTGCGATCGATGAGGCGCGGCGGCTCGGTCACAACTACATCGGCACCGAGCATCTCCTGCTCGGCCTCGTCCGGGAGGGCGAGGGGATCGCTGCCGGCGTCCTTGAGTCGCTCGGCGTGAACCTGGACAAGGTCCGTCACGAGGTGATCCGCGTCCTGTCCCAGAGCTCGGCGGCGACTCCTGCCCAGGAGACGAAGCGTGCGAGCAAGACGCCGACCGTCGACCAGCTGGGTATCAACCTGACCGAGGCTGCGCGGTCGGGAAAGCTCGACCCTGTCATCGGCCGCGAGAAGGAGATCGAGCGGGTCATCCAGATTCTCTCGCGCCGCACGAAGAACAATCCCGCCCTGATCGGCGAGCCGGGGGTCGGGAAGACCGCGATCGCCGAAGGGCTCGCCCACCGGATCGTCAACGGCGACGTGCCCGAAACCCTGCTCAACAAGCGGGTCCTGACGCTGGACATCGGGTCCCTCGTGGCGGGGACCAAGTACCGCGGCGAGTTCGAGGAGCGGCTCAAGAAGATCATCGAGGAGCTTCGCAACACGAACGACGCGATCCTCTTCATCGATGAGCTCCATACCCTGGTCGGGGCGGGAGCGGCCGAAGGCGCGATCGACGCGGCGAACATCCTGAAGCCGCCGCTGTCACGGGGCGAGCTCCAGTGCATCGGCGCGACGACGCTCGACGAGTACCGCAAGTACATCGAGCGGGACGCCGCCCTGGAGCGCCGCTTCCAGCCCGTCATGGTCGAGGAGCCGACGCTCGAGCAGACCATCGAGATCCTCAAGGGCATCCGGGAGCGGTACGAGCAGCACCATAAGGTCACGATCACGGACGATGCACTTCGGGCCGCCGCGGACCTCTCCATCCGCTATATCGCGGACCGGCACCTCCCGGACAAGGCGATCGATCTCATCGACGAGGCTGCCAGCCGCGTGCGACTGCGCTACGCGTCGGCGCCCCCGGATCTCCGTGAGGCTCAGAAGGAGTTGGAGCGGGCAACCCGCGACAAGGACTCCGCGACGAGCACACAGGAGTACGAGGAGGCCTCCCGCCTGCGCGACGCCGAGACCTCCGCCCGCGAGCGCGTAGAGACGCTCCGTGGCGTCTGGCAGGCGCAGGTGGCAGACGCCCAGCCGACCGTCGACGAGGAGGAGATCGCCCACGTCGTCTCGATGTGGACCGGGATACCGGTGACGCGGATCGCACAGGAGGAGTCCGAGCGCCTGCTCCACATGGAGGATCATCTCCACAAGCGCGTGATCGGCCAGCAAGAGGCGATCGAGACGATCTCGCGCGCCGTGCGGCGCGCGCGCGCGGGCCTCAAGGACCCGAAGCGGCCCATCGGTTCGTTCATCTTCCTGGGCCCCACCGGGGTCGGGAAGACAGAGCTGGCGAAAGCCGTCGCCGAGTTCATGTTCGGCTCCGAGGACGCGCTCATTAAGGTCGACATGAGCGAGTTCATGGAACGCCACAACGTGAGCCGGCTGGTGGGTGCTCCTCCAGGCTACGTGGGGTTCGACGAAGGGGGCCAGCTCACCGAGGCCGTCCGCCGCAAGAGCTACGCGGTGATCCTGCTGGACGAGATCGAGAAGGCTCACTCGGAGGTCTTCAACATCCTTCTGCAGATCCTGGAGGACGGCCAGCTCACCGACGCGAAGGGTCGCCGGGTCGACTTCCGGAACACGATCATCATCATGACCTCGAACCTCGGGGCCCGGCAGCTCCAGACGAACTCGTCGCTCGGCTTCCGGACCTTCGGCGAGACCGAAGCTGCCCGCGCCGAGGCGTCCTACGAGAACATGCGGGACAAGGTCCAGGCGGAGCTCAAGACGTCGTTCCGCCCCGAGTTCCTCAACCGGATCGACGCGATGATCGTCTTCCGCTCGCTCACCCAGGACGAGATCCGGATCATCGTGGATCTGATGCTCGCGCGCGTCCGCGACCAGCTTCGGAGCCAGCAGATGTCCCTCGAGGTCACGCAGGAGGCCAAGGACCACATCATCAAGATCGGCTACGACGTGGCGTACGGAGCTCGCCCGCTCCGGCGCGTCATCCAGAACATGGTCGAGGACGTCCTGGCCGAGCAGTTGCTCCTGAGCCGATACAAGCCCGGGACGACGATCGTGGTCGACAAGGGCGAGGAGGCCGGGCTCTCCATCCACGAGGCTGACGAGAAGACGCCCGCCGCCGTCGAAGCCGGCTAGCGCCGGGCGATCCGCCCGTGACGCGCACCCAGAGTCGCTACGTCTGCCAGGCCTGCGGCAATTCCTTCCTCCGCTGGGAAGGGCAATGTCGCTCGTGCGGCGCCTGGAACACGCTCGTGGAGACGCTTGTCCACGAGGACTCGCCCGCCTCGCACCGACGCGCCGCACCGGCCGCCGCCAACGCTCCCGTTTCGCTCGCCGAGCTCGGCGAGACCGACGTGGCCCGCATCCCGGTCGGCATCGGCGAGCTCGACCGGGTGCTGGGCGGCGGGCTCGTGCCGGGGTCGCTCGTCCTGGTCGGGGGCGAGCCGGGGATCGGCAAGTCGACGCTTCTCCTGCAGGCTGCGGCCGGCCTCTCCGCGGCCGGCCGGGTCCTGTATGCAACCGGGGAGGAGTCGAGTGCCCAGGTCCGCCTGCGGGCCGCGCGCCTTGGTCTGCTCGGGGGCGCAGCCGCAACGTCGGTGACGGTCTACGCGGAGAGCTCCGTGGCCCGGATCCTCGAGACGGCGCGCGCCGCGAAACCGATCGCGCTCATCGTCGACTCGATCCAGACCGCGACGGTGGATGAGCTGGACGGGCCGGCCGGCAGCGTCGGCCAGGTGCGCGAGTCGGCGCTGCGATACATGGAGCTCGCGAAGGGGGACGGGATCGCGGTGCTGCTGGTCGGTCACGTGACCAAGGAGGGCAGCCTGGCCGGGCCCAAGACGCTCGAGCACCTGGTCGACGCCGTCCTCAGCGTCGAGGGCGACCGGTCTGGTGCCCTGCGCCTGGTGCGGGCCACGAAGAACCGCTTCGGGTCGACAGAAGAGGTCGGCGTGCTCGAGATGGCCGAGGCAGGGCTTCGCGAAGTCCCGGACCCGGCCCGGGCCTTCCTGGTCGAGCACGATGACGCCGCTCCGGGGAGTGTCGTGGGCGCCACGCTCGAGGGTTCGCGCGCGCTGCTGGTCGAGGTCCAGGCGCTCGTGGCCTCGTCCACGTTCGGGACGCCGCGCCGGACCGCGATCGGGCTCGACCCGGGGCGCCTGGCGCTCCTCGTTGCCGTCCTCGGACGACGTGCCGGGATCGGGCTCGGGAGCCACGACGTGTATGCCAGCCTGGCCGGTGGGCTGGCAGCCGACGATCCGGGCCTGGACCTGGCGGTCGCGATCGCGCTGGCCTCGACGCTCCGGGACCTCCCCGTTGCGGCGCGCACGGTCGCGATCGGGGAGATCGGCCTGCTCGGCGAGCTGCGGGCCGTGAACGGGATCGAGCGCCGGCTCCGGGAAGCGGCCCGGCTGGGGTTCACCCGCGCCCTCGTCCCCCCCGGCCGGCACGCCCAGGCGCCGATCCCGGGGATCGCGATCGTCACCGTGCGCACGATCCGGGACGCGCTCGGCGTCGCGCTGGGTCCGGCGGGTGGCTGACGCGGACGGGGAGGCGGTGCTAGGCTCACGGCCCGTGATCCGCATCATTCGGCTCCTCGGCGCAGCGATCGGGCTCCTGGTCGGCATCTCCTTCGTGGCCGGCAATGGGGGGCCGTTCGCCGAGTCGAGCTACGCCGGTGCCCTCATCGCCGCCTGGCTCGTGGCATGGCTGGTCGTCGGCTTTGCGCTGCTGCCCTACCTGACCGTCGTCCCCGCGGGCTGGCTGATCAGCCGCGTGCAGGAGCTCTCGACCGCCGAGTTCGTCACCGCGGTGGTCGGCCTGCTGCTTGGTCTCGTGATGGGGCTGCTGCTCGGGCTCCCGCTCGCGGCGGTGCCCGCGCCGCTCGGGACCTGGCTGCCGCTCGGCGTGTCCATCTTCCTGGGGCTCGGGATGGCCGGCCTGACCGTTGCGAAGCGCAACGACCTCATCCTGGCGGCCGAGGCGATCGGCATCGTCCGGCGCCCGGCGGCCGAGACCGCGTCGCACGCGGGCGAGCCGTACGTGGTGGTCGATACGAGCGCCATCATCGACGGCAGGATCGCCGACATCGTCGAGGCGGGGTTCCTCCAGGGAACGCTGGTGGTCTCGCGCGTCGTGCTCGACGAGTTGCAGCGGATCGCCGACAACGCGGACACACTGCGGCGCAACCGGGGACGGCGCGGGCTCGAGATCCTGAGCAGACTCCAGAAGGACCTGACCGTGCCCGTCGAGATCGTGGACGACGGCTTTCCGGAGATCGGCGAGGTCGATGCGAAGCTCGTCGCCCTGGCCCGCTCGCGCAGCGGCACCATCCTCACCAACGACTTCAACCTGAACCGCGTGGCCGAGATCCAGGGCGTGCGGGTGATGAACGTGAACTCCCTCGCCAACGCGCTGAAGCCGGCCGTCCTCCCCGGTGAGGATCTCCGGGTCCGCGTGATCCAGGAGGGGAAGGAGCTCGGGCAGGGGGTCGGTTTCCTCGACGACGGCACGATGATCGTGGTGGAGGGCGGAGCCCGGTACCTGGACCGCGAGATCGATGTCGGGGTCACGCGCGTGCTGCAGACGGTGGCGGGACGCATGATCTTCGCCCAGCCGAAGCCCGAGTGACCGGCCGGGACGACCTGCCGCGTCCGGTGCCGCCGGCCGACGCGATCGTGGTGGCGGCGGGGTCCAGCACCCGGATGGGCGGTCAAGACAAGCTCGGCGCGGTGGTCGGCGGCCGCCCGCTGCTCGCCTGGACACTGGAGGCCGTGGCGCGCGCATCCAGCGTGGCGCACATCGTGGTGGTCACGGCCGGCTCGAAGGTCGCTGAGATCGCCGCGGCGGCGTGGCTGCCGGACGCCGTCTCGGCCGTCGTGGCCGGGGGCGCGCGCCGCCAGGATTCCGTCGCCGCGGGCGTCGCGGCCCTGCCCGAGGGTCCGGCGGACTCCGTCATCCTCGTCCACGATGGCGCGCGCCCGATGGTCTCGCCCGACCTTGTCGACGCGGTCGCGCGCGCCGCCAGCATCCATGGAGCCGCGATCCCGGTCCTCCCGGTGGTCGACACGCTCAAGCGGGTGGGCGACGGGCGTATCACCGGGACCGTCGAGCGCTCCGGCTTGGTCGCGGCGCAGACGCCCCAGGGCGTGCGGCGCGAGGTGCTGGCCGACGCCTACACGGCGTTTCCGCCCGACGGTCCGAGCACGTGGACCGACGAGGCTTCCCTCTTGGAGGCCTGTAGAATCGCAGTTTATGCCATCCCCGGCGACGCAGCCAATCTCAAGGTGACCCTGCCCGACGATCTCGCGCGGGTGGCAGCGGCTCTGGTGCGGGCGGGACGAATGGAAGGTTCGGCAGCCGTCGGGCCGGCGGTCCGGGTCGGGATCGGCGACGACGAGCATTCGTTCGGCCCGGGCTCTCCGCTTGCCCTCGGGGGCATCACGATCGCCGCGGCCCCGCGGCTGCACGGCCACTCGGACGGCGACGTGGCACTCCACGCGGTCTGCGATGCGCTGCTTGGCGCCGCGGCGCTCGGCGACCTCGGGCGGATCTTCCCCCCGGGTCCTGCCACGCCGACCGGGATCGCCAGTGCCGAGCTTGTCGCCGAGTGCCTTCAGCGTGTCAGGACCGCCGGGTATGCGCCGCTCTCCGTCGACGTGACGATCATCGGGGCGCGACCCCGTCTTGCCTCCAGGCTGCCCGAGATGCGGGATGCGATCGCGGGCCTCCTGTCGCTGCCGGTGGAACGCGTGAACGTCAAGGCGTCGACGGGGAACCTGGCCGGCGAGGAGGGGGCCGGCCGCGGCATCTCTGCCCGCGCGGTGGCCGTGGTCGGGGCGGCGGGCCAATGAGCGTCCGGCTGCACGACACGCTGACGGGGGCACAGCAGCCCCTCGAGCCGCTCGAGCCCGACCACGTCCGGATCTACTCGTGCGGACCGACGGTCTATGGACCCGCCCACGTGGGCAACTTCCGATCGTTCCTGTTCGCCGACGTGCTCGTGCGCTACCTCCGCTGGCGCGGCCTGCGGGTCACCTGGGTGATGAACCTGACGGACGTGGACGACAAGATCATCCGCGGCGCGGCGGCCGAGTCGATCGGGATCGACGTCCTCGCGGCGCGTCATATCGAGGGGTTCCTGGCTGACGCCGCGAAGCTCCGGATGACGATGCCGGACGTCCTTCCCCGGGCGACCGCCCACATCCCCCAGATGGTCGCGCTCGTGGAGGCGCTTCTGGAACGGGGTCACGCCTACCGGACGGACGACGGCTCGATCTTCTTCCGGATCGCGTCCTGGCCCACCTACGGGCGCCTGGCCCGCCTGGATCCCGACGCGATGCGGGTGGGGGAGCGGGTTGCGGCCGACGAGTACTCAAAGGACGACGCCAGAGACTTCGTCCTCTGGAAGGCCGCCAAGCCCGGTGAGCCCAGCTGGGAGTCCGCGATCGGATCCGGACGGCCCGGCTGGCACCTGGAGTGCTCGGCAATGAGCATGGCCTACCTGGGCGAGTCGTTCGACATCCACACCGGCGGCGTTGACCTCATATTTCCTCACCACGAGGATGAGATCGCGCAGTCGGAGGCGGCCACCGGAGCGCCGTTCGTGCGGACCTGGCTCCACTGCGCCCACCTGCAGATGGGCGGCCGGAAGATGGCCAAGTCGGAAGGCAACATCGCGGGCGTGTCGGAGCTCCTGGCCACCGGGCTGGCGCCCCGTGCGCTCCGGTACGCGCTGATCGCCGCGCACTACCGGACCGGCCTCAGCTTCAGCGACGAGTCGGTGAGCGCGGCCGCGGCGGCGGTCGCGCGGCTCGATGCGCTCGTGGCCGCGCTCCTCGGCTATCACGGCGAGGGCCCTGACGACCCCGAGCTCCCGCCGGCGATCGCCGCGGCCCGGGCGGCGTTCCGCGCGGCGATGGATGACGATCTGGGGATCTCGGCGGCCCTCGCGTCGGTGTTCGAGCTCGTCCGCGACGTGAACCGCAGGCTGGCCGCGCGCTCGTTGTCCGGTGCGGACGCCGCCCGCGCGCTCGACGCGCTGCGCGACCTCGACCGCGTGCTCGGGCTCTTGCCCGATGCGGTGGAGCCGGCCCTCGAAGCCGAACTCCAGCGACTCCTCGACGAGCGTGCCGCGGCGCGCGGGGCGCGGGATTGGGCCGCGTCCGATCGTCTGCGCGACGCCCTGGCTTCCCGCGGGATCGTCGTCGAGGATTCGCGAGACGGGCAGCGCTGGCGTCGTGCCGGCACGACGCCAGATGCCTGAGCCGCCGAAATCGCGCCGGCCCAGGCGCGACAACGAGCCTGGCGAGCCTGGCCACGAGCCCCGCTGGCCTCGGCAGGGTGCATCCCCGGGCCCGGCCCGGGCCCGGCCCGGGCGTCCAGGTTCGGCGGGCGGGCGCGCACCGTTCACGGTTGAGCGCGAAGACCAGGGCCCAGCCCCGGCGGATCGCTCCGCGGCGTCCGGGGGCGGACCCGGGGGACCCCCGTTCCGTCCGGTGACCCCCTTCCCGGATCGCCCGGGTCGCCCCGGCCCGCGTGGGCCGAGTGCCCCGGGACCATTCGCCCCCGGATCATTCGGCCACGGGCCCCATCGGCCCGGGCCGCCGGGCCGATCACCGCGGCCCGATGGACGCCTCGGCGCGTATCCGCCCGCCCGGGCGACCGGGCGGTCCTCGGGCGCAGCCGTCGTGATGGCGGACGACGAGGAGCTCGTCGCGGGCCGCCATCCGGTGGAGGAGGCGTTCGTCGCCGGTCGTCGCGCGCGTCGTCTCCTCGTCACACCGCAGCGCCGCCATACACTGGAGCGCCTGGTCTTGCACGCGACCGCCCTGCGGATCCCCGTCGTGGAGGTCGAGGGCGGAACGCTGACCGCGACCGCCGGGTTCGACGGTCACCAGGGCGTCGCGCTGGTGGTGGAGGCCCGTCGATTTGCCGCCCCGGACGAGATCCTGGCCCGGGCGATCAGCCGCGGCGAGCCGCCGTTCGTGCTGGCCCTCGATTCCCTGGAGGACCCCCAGAACCTTGGCTCGCTCCTTCGGAGTGCCGAGGCCGCCGGTGTCGACGGCGTCCTGTTCCCGACGCGCCGACAGGCTCCGCTCAGTCCGGCGGCGGTCAAGGCATCCGCCGGGGCCAGCGAGCACCTGCTCCTCGCGCCCGTCGACGATCTTCCGGGCGCGCTGGCCAGCCTCCACCTCCGCGGGCTGCGGATCGTGGGAGCCGACGCGGACGCCGCGCTGACGTACCGCGAGGCGGACCTGCGCGGGCCGCTGGTTCTCGTCGTGGGAAGCGAGGGGCGCGGCCTGGCGCCGCCGATTCGCCGACGCTGTGACGTTTTGATCAGGATCCCGATGCGGGGCCGGATCGCCTCGCTCAACGCCGCCGTGGCGGGCTCGATCCTGGCCTTCGAGGCCGCTATGCAGCGCGCGAAGCCCGAGGCCGGGTCGCCCGCGGGCTCGCCGGCGGCGGCCGCGACTGATTCCGGCGACGGACCGACGGAGCAGGCAGCAGAGTCTCCCGGCAGCGACGCGGGGACATCCGGTACGACACCGCCGGGCCGCGCTTGACCGCGATCGCGGCCGCCCCCTATGATGGCCGCCGCGCCTCGGAGACGACTGCGGTATTCTCCCGCGCCTTGCCGACGTAGCTCAATTGGTAGAGCAGCGGTTTTGTAAACCGCCGGTTCCGGGTTCGAGTCCCGTCGTCGGCTCCAATTGAAGACGTCGTCGGCCTGGCGCACCACGGAGCCGCAGCTCCCGTCCGACCGCGCGGTTCCGGTGGGTAGGTTGAGCAGGTGGTGAGCTCAGCTGACTGTAAATCAGCCGTCTTCGACTGTAGAGGTTCGATTCCTCTCCTGCCCACCATCAGAAACCGTGCAACCGGTCGGGGCCCACATAGCTCAGCTGGCAGAGCACTTCCTTGGTAAGGAAGAGGTCATGGGTTCGAATCCCATTGTGGGCTCCAGTAATCTCGTCAGCCCCATCCAGAGGTAGCAGGTAGACGCGCACGTGGCGAAGAAGAAGTTCGAGCGGACGAAGCCGCACGTCAACATCGGCACGATCGGCCATATCGATCACGGCAAGACGACGCTGACCGCAGCGATCACGAAGTACCTCGCCCTCAAGGGTGGGGCGGTGTATCGCGCGTTCGACTCGATCGACAACGCCCCCGAGGAGCGCGAACGCGGCATCACGATCGCGATCGCCCACGTCGAGTACGAGACCGACGCCCGCCATTACGCCCACGTCGACTGCCCCGGGCACGCCGACTACATCAAGAACATGATCACCGGCGCCGCGCAGATGGACGGCGCGGTCCTCGTCGTGGCCGCGACCGACGGCCCGATGCCCCAGACCCGGGAGCACATCCTCCTCGCCCGCCAGGTCGAGGTCCCCTACATGGTCGTCTTCCTCAACAAGTGCGATGCGGTCGACGATCCCGAGCTGCTCGACCTCGTCGAGCTCGAGGTCCGCGAGCTCCTGACCAAGAACCACTTCCCGGGCGACGACATCCCCGTCATCCGCGGCTCCGCGCTCAAGGCCCTCGAGGCCACCGGCGGCGTCGACGACCCGGCCTACGCCTGCATCCAGGAGCTGATGGATGCGGTCGACTCCTACATCCCGACCCCCGAGCGCCCCGTTGACAAGCCGTTCCTCATGCCGGTCGAGGACGTCTTCGGGATCAAGGGCCGCGGCACCGTGGCGACCGGGCGCATCGAGCGCGGCGTCGTCAAGGTCGGCGACGAGGTCGAGATCGTCGGCATCCGGCCCACCCGCAAGGTCGTCGTCACCGGCGTCGAGATGTTCAAGAAGCTGCTCGACCAGGGCCAGGCCGGGGACAACGTGGGCTGCCTCCTGCGCGGCATCGAGCGCGAGGACATCGAGCGCGGCCAGGTGCTCGCCAAGGCGGGCTCCGTCAAGCCGCACACGAAGTTCACCGCCCAGGTCTACGTCCTGACCAAGGAGGAGGGCGGCCGGCACACCCCGTTCTACAACGGCTACCGGCCCCAGTTCTACCTCCGCACCACCGACGTGACCGGCGCGATCGGCCTCCCCGAGGGAGCCGAGATGATCATGCCCGGCGACAACGTCGAGATGAAGGTCGAGCTCATCACCCCGATCGCGATCGAGATCGGGCAGCGCTTCGCGATCCGCGAGGGTGGCCGAACCGTCGGCGCCGGCGCGATCGTGAGCATCGTCGAGTAGCCCGATGGCAAAAGCAGCCGAGAACCGTCCGATTGTTCAGCTCGCCTGCACCGAGTGCAAGGAGCGGACGTACACCACGCGCAAGAACAAGAGGAACGATCCCAACCGGATCGAGCTTCGGAAGTACTGCCCGAGGGAGCGCCGCCACACCTTGCACCGCGAGGCGAAATAGAAGAGGGATCCACAGGGGCGTAGCTCAATTGGCAGAGCACCGGTCTCCAAAACCGGTGGTTGTAGGTTCGAGTCCTATCGCCCCTGCCAGCAATTCGACCCCGTCTACCAGGGAAGTGCAGTAGCCCATCGTGCGACGCATCCGTCGGTTCTTCGATGAATCGTGGTCGGAACTCAAGAAGGTCTCCTGGCCAACGCGCGACCAGGTCCGCAACCTCACCGTGCTCGTCTTCGCCGTGAGCGCGGCGGTCGGGCTGTTCATCGCGGCCTGGGACTTCGTCTTCACCGAGGCAGTCCGCCTCATCACGCCGGCGGCGTAGGGGGACTCGTGATGACGGAGATGGTCCGCGCGCCCGAGAAGCGCTGGTTCGTGATCCACACCTACTCGGGCTACGAGAACAAGGTCAAGGCGAACCTCGAGCATCGCATCGAGTCGATGGGCATGGAGGACAAGATCTTCCAGGTGCTCGTCCCGATGGAGGACGAGATCGAGATCAAGCAGGGTCAGCGGCACACCGTCCAGAAGAAGGTGTTCCCCGGCTACGTCCTCGTCGAGATGATCTACGACCCCGAGTCGTGGTATGTCGTGCGGAACACGCCGGGCGTCACGAGCTTCGTCGGCACGGGCAACATCCCGGGCAGCCGGAGCGAGCCGATCCCGCTCGAGGAGCACGAGGTCAAGCAGATCCTCCGCCAGATGGGCGTGGAGACGCCGAAGTACCGCGTCGCGTTCACGAAGGGCCAGAGCGTCCGGGTGACCGACGGGCCGTTTGCCGAGTTCGTCGGGACGGTCGATGAAGTGGACCCGGAGCGGAACAAGGTCAAGGTCCTCGTCAGCATCTTTGGCCGTGAGACCCCCGTCGAGCTCGACCTGCTCCAGGTCGAGAAGCTCTGATCGAAAGGAAAACCGGCCACCGTGGCGAAGAAGATACGAATCGTTCTCACCCTCCAGCTTCCGGCAGGCAAGGCCACCCCGGCGCCCCCCGTCGGGACCGCGCTCGGCCCTCACGGCATCAACATCGTCGAGTTCACCAAGAGCTACAACGAGAAGACGGCCGATAAGGCGGGCCAGATCATCCCCGCCCAGATCACCGTCTTCGAGGACCGCTCGTTCACCTTCATCCTGAAGACGCCGCCCGCCGCGGACCTGCTGCGCAAGGCAGCCGGGATCGACAAGGGGGCCGCCACCGCCAGCCGCGAGACGGCCGGGCGGGTGACGCGCGACCAGGTCCGCGAGATCGCCTCGCAGAAGCTGGCCGACCTGAACGCGAACGACATCGAAGCCGCAATGCGGCAGGTCGAGGGAACCGCCCGCAGCATGGGCATCGAGGTCGTCGGCTAGGCCGACGGCGACGCGTTCCGGTCGCGCTCGAACCGGACGACGACCCCGCGTCACGGGGGAGGCCGGAACGCCGGCCGCCAGCACGAGGAGCCAGGCATGGCCCAGCACGGCAAGAAGTACCGCGAAGCGCTCAAGCTGGTCGACCGCACCCGGGCGTACGCCCCGGCCGACGCGGTCGACCTCGTCAAGCAGACCTCCATCGTCAACTTCGATCCCTCGATCGAGGCGCACCTGCGCCTGGGCGTCGATCCGCGCCACGCTGATCAGATGGTTCGCGGCACGGTGGTCCTGCCCCACGGCACCGGCAAGGTCGTCCGAGTCGCGGTCTTTGCCCAGGGCGAGAAGGCCCAGGAGGCCCTCCGCGCCGGGGCCGACGAGGTGGGCGGTGAGGACCTCGTCAAGAAGATCGAGGGCGGCTGGCTCGAGTTCGATGTCGCGGTCGCGACGCCGGACATGATGGGGATGGTCGGCAAGCTGGGTCGCATCCTGGGTCGGCGCGGTCTGATGCCGAACCCGAAGGCGGGGACGGTCACCTTCGATCTCGAGCGCGCCATCGGCGAGGTGAAGGCCGGGCGGGTCGAGTTCAAGGTCGACAAGTCGGGGATCATCCACGTTCCCGTCGGCAAGGCAAGCTTCGACGCGGCTGCGCTCGTCGCCAACCTCGCCGTCCTGCTGGACGCGATCAACCGGGCCAAGCCCGCCGGTGCCAAGGGCACGTACCTCAAGGGCCTCACGATCGCGAGCACCATGAGCCCGGGAGTCCGCGTGGACGTCCCCGGCCTGCTCGCGGTCGCCAACGCGGCCTGAGCCAGCCAGCCTTTCGGCGCTACGCGGCGGAAGGCTGTACCATCACTCGCCGCGACGGCCGAGAGGCGCGTCGCAGAACACGAAGACGGACCGCCGCAGACAGCCTGCGCCCGCGGACCGTCGCCCACCTTCGGGCGGGCGGACGGTCGGGGCTTGATCCGTCGGACCGGATCGGGTACCGGGCACACCGGGACCCGGGGACGCCGACGAGCACGCCGAGGCAGGACGCCGGCCGCGAGCCCTCCCACCGGAGAAGCCCGCTGCGGACCCTGCAGGACGCGAGGACGCACCGTCTGGCAGGGGATCCCGCCGGGAGGATCCACCGGGCGCGCCGGACGCGCGCAGCGCAGCAGAGGGCCGTATGCCGACCGACGCGAAGCGCGCCACCGTGGCCGAGCTTCGGGGCGACCTGTCCCGCAGCACCACGCTCGTCACCACCGAGTACCGCGGTCTGACCGTCAAGGAGATCGCCGAGATCCGGCGCGCGCTTCGAAAGCAGAACATCACCTACCGGGTCGTGAAGAACCGCCTGATGCGGATCGCCGCCGAGCAGGAGGGGAACCCGGGCGTCGCCCCGCTCCTCCGTGGCCCATCGGCGATCGCTTTCGGGACCGGGGACGAAGCACTCGTCGCCAGGACGGTCCTGGAGGCCGTCCGACCCTACAAGCTCGTGAAGGTCACGGGCGGCGTCGTGGGCGGCGCGTCTCTTGATGCCGCGGGCGTCACCCACCTGGCCACCCTCCCATCCCGCGACGTCCTCCTCGCCCAGCTCGGCGGAGCGCTCGCCGCGCCCGCCACGCAGGTCGTCGGGCTGCTGTCCGCGAACCTGCGCAACCTGGCGTATGCGCTCACCCAGCTGCAGGAGCAGAAGGCGCACGCCGCGGCCTGAGGGCCCCAAACCCGTTCGCAAACCCGCCCGCCTGCCGCGGGCAACCATCGCAAGGAGTCACGAACCCCATGGCCACCCTTACCCAGGACGAGCTGCTCGACCAGATCGGCGCCATGACGCTCGTCGAGGTTGCCGACTTCATCAAGAAGTTCGAGGCGAAGTTCGGCGTCACCGCCGCCGCCCCGGTTGCCACCGCGGCGGCGCCAACTGCTGCTGCCGCCGCCGTCGAGGTCGCCGAGGAGCAGACGGAGTTCACGGCCGTTCTCGCCGAGATTGGTCCGAACAAGATCCCTGTGATCAAGGTCGTGCGCGAGCTGACTGGCCTCGGCCTCAAGGAGGCCAAGGACCTGGTCGACGCATCCCCCAAGCCTGTCAAGGAGGGCGTCACGCGCGAGGAGGCCGAGAAGATCAAGGCCGCCCTCGAGGCCCAGGGCGCGAAGGTCGAGATCAAATAGCGGCCGCCACGTCAGGAACGCCGGCCGGCCTCGCGGGCCCGGCCGGCCAGCGGCCGCCACGCCGGGACGGTGCCACGGACCGTCCCGGCGTCCGCGTGCTTGACAGAATCCGCAGGAGCGATACAATTTCCAATTCCGTGAGCGCGGCCCTCTATTCTCTCTCCCTCCTCGGTCAAGGAGCGGTTCATGCTGCCTGTCGCTGATTCCTCGTCCCTCGCGCCATCCGGCCGGATCTCGTACGCCCGGATCTCCGAAAAGCGCGAGATCCCCAACCTGATCGAGCTCCAGGTCCGATCGTTCGCCTGGTTCATCGAACGGGGCCTGCGGGAGCTGTTCGATGAGATCAGCCCGATCAAGGACTTCACCGGCAAGGTCATGGAGCTCCAGTTCCTGGATTATGAGTTCGGCGAGCCCAAGTACTCCGAGCTCGAGTGCCGGACCCGCGACCAGACCTTCAGCAAGCCCCTGTACGTCAACGTGGAGCTCCTGATCAAGGAGACGGGCGAGATCCAGCGCCAGCGCGTCTACATGGGCGACTACCCCTGGATGACCGAGCTGGGCACGTTCATCATCAACGGCGCCGAGCGCGTCGTGGTAAGCCAGCTGGTCCGCTCGCCTGGGGTCTACTACGGCAAGGTCGAGGACCCCAGCTCCGGACGCGACCTCTACACGGCCAAGGTCATCCCCAACCGCGGCGCCTGGCTCGAGTTCGAGACCTCCAACCGCGACCTGCTCTCAGTCAAGGTTGACCGCAAGCGCAAGATCGCTGCAACCACGTTCCTGCGCGCGGTGGGCTATGAGCGCGACGAGGAGATCGCCGGCGTGTTCGCCGGCCTCGACGACAACCCCGAGCACCCATACATCGCGGCGACGCTGGACAAGGACCCGACGAATACGCAGGCCGAGGCGCTCATCGAGGTCTACAAGAAGCTCCGCCCGGGCGATCCGCCCACCGGCGACAACGCGCGGCAGCTCGTGGAGAGCCTCTTCTTCAACTTCCGCCGCTACGACCTCGGGCGCGTCGGGCGCTACAAGTTCAACAAGAAGCTTGGCGCGATCGCGGCCCGGATGGGTTTCGAGCTTCCCCGGGAGGACCAGTCCGACCCGCATCTCGGCCGGACCATCACCCGCGAGGACATCGCCGCGATCGTCGGGCAGCTGATCATCCTCAACAACGGCGGCGGCCAGCCGGACGACATCGACCACCTGGGGAACCGGCGCATCCGCGCCAACGGCGAGTTGATCCAGAACGCGTTCCGGATCGGGCTGCTCCGGATGGAGCGCGTGGTCCGCGAGCGGATGACGATTCAGGAGATCGACAAGGCGACCCCCAACGCCCTGATCAACATCCGGCCGGTGTCGGCGGCCATGAAGGAGTTCTTCGGCGGCAGCCAGCTCTCCCAGTTCATGGACCAGACCAATCCGCTGGCGGAGCTGACCAGCAAGCGGCGCCTCTCCGCGCTCGGCCCCGGTGGCCTGTCGCGCGAGCGCGCCGGGTTTGACGTACGCGACGTCCATCACAGCCATTACGGGCGCATCTGCCCGATCGAGACCCCGGAGGGGCCGAACATCGGCCTGATCGGCTCGCTTGCGACGTTCGGCCGGATCAACGACTACGGCTTCATCGAGACGCCGTATCGCAAGGTGCGCCGAAGCGTCGCCTGGGACGATCCGGACGTCGCCGACTACGAAGCCGGCGCCGACCTCGTCGGCAAGGGCGGCGAGGTCCTGGTCCGGAAGGGCGAGCCGCTGGTCGGCCCCGCGGTCGCCGAGCTGAAGCGCCAGAAGGCGCGGGCATTCCCGATCCGTCCAGTCGTCACCGACGAGATCGTCTATCTCGCCGCGGACGAAGAGGAGGAGCACCACGTCGCGCAGGCCAACGCGGCACTCGACGAGACCGGGCACTTCGTGACCGACCGCGTTCCGTGCCGGTTCCGGGACCTCTTCCCGGAGGTGGCACCGGACCGGATCGAGTACATGGACGTGAGCCCGAAGCAGGTGGTCTCGGTCGCCACGGCCCTGATCCCGTTCCTCGAGCACGACGATGCGAACCGCGCCCTGATGGGTTCGAACATGCAGCGCCAGGCGGTCCCGCTCCTGGAGCCCGAGGCGCCCATCGTGGGTACCGGCATGGAGCGCCGGGCGGCCCAGGATTCCGGCCAGGTGGTGCTGGCGCGAGGAGCCGGCGTCGTGACGTCGGTGACCGCCGACCGGATCCTCGTCGACGAGGACGCCGGAGAGCTGCGGACCTACCCGCTCCAGAAGTTCGTCCGTTCCAACCAGGGAACCTGCATCAACCAGCGGCCCATCGTGGACGTCGGTCACCGGGTCGGCGTCGGGGATCCAATCGCCGACTCCTCGTCGACGGACGGCGGCGAGCTTGCCCTCGGCCGCAACATCCTGGTCGCCTTCATGAGCTGGGAGGGCGGCAACTACGAGGACGCCATCGTCATCAGCGACCGGCTTGTCCGCGAGGACCTCTTCACCAGCATCCACATCGAGAAGCACGAGATCGAGTCGCGCGACACGAAGCTCGGCCCCGAGGAGATCACCCGCGACATCCCGAACGTCGGAGAGGAATCGCTCAAGGACCTCGACGAGGAGGGGATCGTCTACATCGGCGCCGAGGTCCGGCCCGGCGACATCCTGGTCGGCAAGATCACCCCGAAGGGCGAGACGGAGCTGACCGCCGAGGAGCGCCTGCTGCGCGCCATCTTCGGCGAGAAGGCCCGCGAGGTGAAGGATTCCTCCCTCCGCCTTCCCCATGGCGAGCGCGGCAAGGTCGTCGACGTCAAGGTCTTCACGCGCGAGGACTCCGAGCTGATGCCCGGCGTCAACAAGCTCGTGCGCGTGTCGGTGGCCCAGAAGCGCAAGGTCAGCGTCGGCGACAAGATGGCGGGCCGCCACGGCAACAAGGGCGTCATCGCCAAGATCCTTCCCCAGGAGGACATGCCGTTCCTCCCGGATGGCTCACCGGTCGACATCATCCTCAACCCGCTCGGCGTGCCGAGTCGAATGAACATTGGCCAGATCCTGGAGACCCACCTTGGCTGGGCGCTCGCCACGCTCGGCTACAAGGCCGCGACGCCCGTCTTCGACGGCGCGACCGAGACCCAGATTCGCGACGCCCTCCTCGAGGCTGGCCTGCCGGGCAACGGCAAGATCGACCTGCGGGACGGGCGCACCGGGGAGGGCTTCGCCCGGGACATCACCGTCGGCCAGATCTACATGCTGAAGCTTCACCACCTGGTGGAGGACAAGATCCACGCCCGGTCCACGGGCCCCTACAGCCTGATCACCCAGCAGCCGCTCGGCGGCAAGGCCCAGTTCGGCGGCCAGCGCTTCGGTGAGATGGAGGTCTGGGCGCTCGAGGCCTACGGCGCGGCGAACATCCTGCAGGAGCTCCTCACCGTGAAGTCGGACGACGTCATGGGCCGCGTCCAGACGTACGAAGCGATTGTCAAGGGCGAGGAGATCCAGCCGCCGGGTGTCCCCGAATCATTCAAGGTCCTGATCAAGGAACTCCAGAGCCTTGGCCTCAGCGTCGAGATCCTCAACGAGAACGACGAGGAGATCCGGTTCGTGGAGGACGTCTCCGCGTACCCGCTGCCGGACCTCGGCGGCATCAACCTCGCCGGGTTCGAGGACTAGCCCCGCCACCATCTCGCGGGGTTCGGTGCTCGGCCGGCCCGGCCCCGCTCGCACCCGATCCGTATCGCGCCGCTGAAGAGCCGCGGTGGCGCGGAGGAGAACCATGCTCGAGGTCAACAACTTCAACGCCATCCGCATCTCGCTGGCGTCGCCGGAGCAGATTCGCGACTGGTCGTCGGGCGAGGTCACCAAGCCCGAGACGATCAACTACCGCACGCTCAAGCCCGAGAAAGATGGCCTGTTCGACGAGCGCATCTTCGGTCCCACCAAGGACTGGGAGTGCTACTGCGGCAAGTACAAGCGCATCCGCTACAAGGGCATCATCTGCGACAAGTGCGGGGTCGAGGTCACCCGGGCCAAGGTTCGTCGCGAGCGGATGGGCCACATCCAGCTCGCCAGCCCCGTCAGCCACATCTGGTATTTCAAGGGCACGCCCTCTCGCCTGGGAATCCTGCTCGACATCAGCCCCCGCAACCTCGAGCGGATCCTGTACTTCGCGCTCTACATCGTCACCCACGTCGACGAGGACGCCCGCAAGCGCGCCCTGATGGCTCTCGACGAGGAAGCCGAGGGACGCGGCGGGGCCGGCAAGGGCGGCGACGAGTTCGAGGACGACCAGCACGCCGCGTTTGCGCGCCAGAAGGACGAGCTGGTGGCCGGCCAGGCGACCCTGCTGGCCGACCTGGAGGCCGAGCGATCACGCCGCACCGACGAGATCAGCGGTGCCGCGAAGGAGATCCAGGCGCGGCTGGCCGAGCTCAAGACCGGCACCACCGAGGAGACGATCGCCTTCGCCCCCACGGGCGAGGTGGTGCTCGCCGCCGGCGACAAGGGCTCCAAGGAGGCGGGGACGCGCCTGCGCAAGATCGCGACGGCCGAGTCGGAGCGGGTCACCGAGGAGTTCCAGGCGCGCGAGCAAGCCGAGCAGCGCGCCACGGAGCAGAGGATCGCGGATCTCGAGGTCGAGATGCGCGCCGCGATCGACGCGCACCGCGAGGAGCGGAAGCGGGCCGCCGAGGGTCGCAAGGACGAGATCCGCCGCCAGCGCGACGAGATCGAGGGCCTCAAGGCGCTCGTGACGCTCACCGAGACGGACTTCCGCTACCTCGACGAGAAGTACGGGGCCGGCGCCGGCGCGCGGGGCGGCCGGATCTTCTGGGCCGGGATGGGCGCCGAGGCCGTCCGCGACATCATCACCCGGATGGAGCTCGAGGAGCTCGGCCGCACCCTGCACGTCGAGGTTCGGACCACGTCCGGCCAGCGTCGCAAGAAGGCGATCAAGCGGCTCCGCCTGATCGAGGCGTTCCGCCGGTCGGGGACGCGGCCGGAGTGGATGATCCTGTCCGTGCTCCCGGTGCTCCCACCCGAGCTGCGCCCGATGGTCCAGCTCGACGGCGGCCGCTTTGCGACCTCCGACCTGAACAACCTGTACCGGCGCGTGATCAACCGGAACAACCGGCTCAAGCGGCTCCTTGAGCTCGGCGCACCCGAGATCATCATTCGCAACGAGAAGCGGATGCTGCAGGAGGCGTGCGACGCCCTGGTCGACAACGGCCGCCGCGGCCGCGCGATCGCCGGGACGGGGAACCACCGGCTCAAGAGCCTGAGCGACATGCTCAAGGGCAAGCAGGGCCGGTTCCGCCAGAACCTGCTCGGCAAGCGCGTCGACTACTCGGGCCGCTCCGTGATCGTGGTCGGGCCGGAGCTCAAGCTGCACCAGTGCGGCCTGCCCAAGAAGATGGCCCTCGAGCTGTTCAAGCCGTTCGTGATGCGCCAGCTGGTGGAGAAGGGCTTCGCCCACAACATCAAGAGCGCGAAGCGAATCGTCGAGCGGGTGAACCCTGCCGTCTGGGACGTCCTCGAAGAGGTCATCAAGGACCACCCGGTCCTGCTCAATCGCGCGCCCACCCTCCACCGGCTGGGCATCCAGGCGTTCATGCCGGTCCTCGTGGAGGGCTCGGCGATCCAGATTCACCCGCTCGTCTGCACGGCGTTCAATGCCGACTTCGACGGCGACCAGATGGCGGTCCACGTGCCGCTCTCGACGGCCGCCCAGGAAGAGGCGCGGACGATGCTTCTGTCGACCTCCAACCTGCTCTCACCCGCCGACGGGAGCCCGATCGTCTCGCCGACCCAGGACATGGTCCTGGGCTGCTACTACCTCACGACGGACGTGCCCGAGCGCGACCGCGATGGGAACCTTCCCGCGCCGCGCCCGTTCGCGGACGAGGAGGCGGCTCTCTTGGCGTTCGAGCTCTCGAGCGGCGGGATGGCCGGCGGGAGCAGTCGCACGTCGCGCCCGTTCGCGGACGACGACCCGCGGGCGACCATCGAGTACAACCCCGTGTCCCTGCGCCTGCACGAGCCCATCGAGGTCAGCGTGCGAGCCTGGGACGAGGCAACCGCCTCGCTGGTCGATCGCCGGGTCGTCACCACCGTCGGGCGAATCATCTTCAACCAGGTGCTCCCGGAACAGCTGCGCTTCCTCGACCGCGAGATGCGCCGCTCCCACCTCCGAGACCTCGTGGACCGCTGCTATCGCGAGCTTGGTCCGACCGCGACCGCCCACCTCGTGGACGGCGTCAAGCGGATCGGGTTCGAGTACGCAACGCGGGGCGGGATGACGATCGCCGTCTCCGACATCGAGGTTCCGCCCGAGAAGAAGGAGCTGCTGGCCCTGGCGGACGGCCAGGTCACCAAGATCGACGGCCAGTATCAGCGCGGCCTCATCACCGAGGATGAGCGCTACGAGGCCGTGGTCGACGTCTGGCAGAAGACGTCCAAGACGCTCTCGGACAAGATGATGGACAACCTGGATCCGCAGAGCGCGGTCGCGATGATGACGACCTCCGGCGCCCGCGGCAACAAGGGCAACATCGGCCAGCTGGGCGCGATGCGCGGCCTGATGGCCGACCCATCCGGCCGGATCATCGACGTCCCGGTTCGGAGCAACTTCCGCGAGGGCATGACGGTCCTCGAGTACTTCATCTCCACCCACGGCGCCCGCAAGGGCCTCGCCGACACCGCCCTCCGGACCGCGGACTCGGGCTACCTGACGCGTCGCCTCGTGGACGTCGCCCAGGATGTCATCACCCGCGACGAGGACTGCGGCACGGAGGAGGGGAGCTGGATCACCCGCTCCGAATCCGACGAGATCGCCAGCGAGGAAGGCGCGTTCGCCCGGCGGCTTGTCGGCCGTCTGGCGGCCGCCACCGTCACCGCGGCGGACGGCACCGTCGTCGCCGAGCGCAACGAGGAGCTGACAGAGGAGGTCGCCGCCCGGGTCGCAGCGGCCGGGGTTCAGGAAGTCCTGGTTCGCAGCCCGCTGACCTGCGAGGCGCGCTACGGCGTCTGCCGCTTCTGCTACGGCCGCAACCTGGCCACGGGCTCGCTCGTCGGCGTCGGCGAGGCGGTCGGAATCATCGCCGCCCAGTCGATCGGTGAGCCGGGTACGCAGCTCACGATGCGCACCTTCCACACCGGCGGCGTGGCCCAGGCCGGCGCCGACATCACGGCGGGCCTGCCGCGTGTCGAAGAGTTGTTCGAGGCACGCATCCCGAAGGGGAAGGCCGAGATCAGCCACATCGACGGGATCGTCGAGATCATCCGGGCGGACCTTGGGACAAAGGTCAAGGTGACGAGCCTGGAGCAGTTCGACGCGCCGCTCCGGCTGCCGCCGGGGGCCGAGCTCCTGGCTGCCGCGGGCGACCTCGTGGAGAAGAGCCAGGTCCTTGCCCGGGTCTCGGGCAAGGACGGGGCGCGGGAGGGCCTCGACATCGTCGCCCCGGAGAAGGGCATCCTGATCCGGGACGGCGACCAGCTCGCCATCCGGGCCGAGGACCGCGTCGAGCGCGAGTACTCGATTCCGCACAACGCCCGGCTCCTCGTGGAGAACGGCCAGGAGATCCGGGCCGGTGACGCGATCACGGATGGCCCGATCAACCCGCAGGAATACCTCGACACGCGCGGCAAGGACGCCGTGCAGCGCTACCTGGTGAAGGAGGTCCAGAAGGTCTACCGGAGCCAGGGCGTCACGATCAACGACAAGCACATCGAGATCATCGTCCGCCAGATGCTCCGCAAGGTCCGCATCGACCAGCCGGGCGACACCGACCTCCTGCCGACCGAGCTGATCGACCGGCTCGACTTCGAGCGGGTCAGCAACCGCGTACTCGCGGAGGGCGGCGAGCCTGCGACGGCGCAGGTCGTCCTGCTGGGCGTCACCAAGGCTTCCCTGAACACGGCCAGCTTCCTGGCGGCGGCCTCCTTCCAGGAGACGACACGGGTCCTTACCGAGGCGGCGATCAACGGCTCCAAGGACCACCTGATCGGGCTCAAGGAAAACGTCATCATCGGCAAGCTGATCCCGGCCGGCACCGGGGCCCCAGCCAACGTTGCCATCCGCCGCGAGGCGGACCGGCGGCGCGCGGCCGAGGCACTCGCCGGCGGCGAGCTGCCCGCCGAGTTCGGTGACTCGTCGTACAACCCGTTCCTCGAGGACGCCCAGGACGGCACGCCGGACGACGACACCATTCGGCTCTCGGCACTGCTCTCCGCGACCGACGCGGACGATGCGAGCGACGGGACAGACGACGCGTTCAACCCGTTCCTCGCCGACGATGGGGGCGCGGTCGCCGCGCCGTCCGAGGCCGGCAGGGCCGACCCACAGTCGTGACCCAGGCCGGCGGGACCTTCCTGCCGGCCATCTCCCGCGGCGGCGGCCTTTGACACGTCCGCAGCCCCACTGCTAAACTCCGCCTTCGCGGCCGCGACCGGTCGGTCGTTGCCGTGTGCTCCGCCCCGCGCCACCGCGCTTGGCGGCGAGCGGCCCGAATCGATGCCCGGAACCCCCGGGGTGGCAGGGCCGCCGGACCAGCAGATCACGAGAAAGGAACAGCGTCTTCGTGCCGACGATCAGCCAGCTCGTGCGCCACGGCCGCAAGCCGAAGATCTCCAAGGTCAAGGCTCCGGCAATGCGCAAGATCTGGAACAGCCTTGACCAGCGCCAGATGCCGATCCCGGGTGCGCCCCAGAAGCGCGGTGTCTGCCTGCAGGTCCGCACGATGACGCCGAAGAAGCCGAACTCGGCCCTCCGCAAGATCGCCCGCGTCCGGCTCACCAACCAGATGGAGGTCACGGCCTACATCCCGGGGATCGGGCACAACCTCCAGGAGCACTCGGTGGTGCTCGTGCGGGGTGGCCGGGTGAAGGACCTCCCGTCCGTCAAGTACCACATCATCCGCGGCGCGCTCGACACCGCCGGCGTCCGCGACCGCAAGCAGGGCCGCTCGAAGTACGGCGCGAAGGCGACCGCGAGCCTGCCCGGCCAGAAGAAGTAGGGACCATGCCGCGTCGCGCCAGCATTCCCCGCAAGTCGAAGTACGAGACGATCCCGGCGAACCGGACTACCGCCCGCATCTCCGCGAAGCTGATGATGGACGGCAAGAAGATCCTCTCGAACCGCATCCTTCGCCAGGCGCTCGCGCGCGCCGAGGCCCAGGCGAAGCGGCCCGGCCTCGAGGTGCTCGAGACGGCCCTGCGCAACGCGACCCCCATCATCGAGGTCAAGCCGCGGCGCGTCGGCGGCGCCACCTACCAGGTGCCGGTCGAGATCCGTGGCGACCGCCGTCTCTCGCTCGGGGTTCGCTGGCTGGTGCAGGCCGCCCGCAAGCGGAACGGCAAGAGCATGAGCGAGAAGCTCGCCTCGGAGTTCGTGGACGCGTCCAACGGGCTCGGCGCGGCGGTCAAGCGGCGCGAGGACACCCACAAGATGGCCGAGGCCAACAAGGCCTTCAGCCACTTCAAGTGGTAGACCGGGAGCCCTGACCGTGGCCCGTCTCTACCCGCTCGACCGCACCCGGAACATCGGGATCATCGCGCATATCGACGCGGGCAAGACCACGGTCACCGAGCGGATCCTTTTCTACACCAAGAAGATCTACAAGCTCGGCGAGGTCCACGAAGGCGCGGCGACGATGGACTGGATGCCCCAGGAGCAGGAGCGGGGGATCACCATCACCGCCGCCGCGACAACCTGCTTCTGGAACGAGCATCGCATCAACATCATCGATACGCCCGGGCACGTGGACTTCACGATGGAAGTCGAGCGCTCGCTCCGGGTCCTCGACGGGGCGGTCGTCGTCTTCGATGGCGTGGCCGGCGTGGAGCCGCAGTCCGAGACGGTCTGGCGCCAGGCCGATCGCTACCGGGTGCCGCGCATCTGCTTCATCAACAAGCTGGATCGGACCGGCGCCGACTTCTGGCGCTGCGTGGGGATGATCGAGGACCGCCTCGGGGCGAACGCGGTTCCGATCCAGCTCCCGATTGGCAGCGAGGACAAGTTCGCCGGCGTGATCGACCTCATCCGGATGGAGGCCATCCTCTTTCGCGACGACCTGGGCGCCGAGATCGAGGTGACGGACATCCCGGCAGCCTATCTCGACGACGCCCGGAAGCACCGCGAGCGCCTCGTCGAAGCCGTCGCCGAGATGGACGACGAGTTGATGCACAAGTACCTGGAGGGCACGGAGCTCACCCAGGAGGAGCTGGTGCGCGGCCTCCGGCTGGGAACGCTCCAGTACCGGATCGTGCCCGTCCTGACCGGGTCGGCCCTCAAGAACAAGGGCATCCAGCCCATGCTCGACGCGGTGGTCGCCTACCTCCCATCGCCGCTGGACGTCCCGCCGGTGATCGGCGAGCAGCCGCTGACCCACGCCGAGGTCCTTCGAACCGTCGACGACGGGCAGCCCTTCAGCGCGCTGGCCTTCAAGATCGCGGCCGACCCGTTCGTGGGCAAGCTGGCCTTCTTCCGGGTCTACTCGGGAACGCTGAAGGCCGGCTCGTACGTGCTCAACTCGTCCAAGGGCAAGAAGGAGCGGATCGGTCGCATCCTCCAGATGCACGCCAATCACCGCGAGGAGATCGAGGAGGTCTACGCGGGGGACATCGCCGCCGCGGTCGGCCTCAAGGAGACCTTCACCGGCGACACCCTGGCTGACCCCGACCACCCGGTGGTCCTCGAGTCGATGACCTTCCCGGAGCCGGTCATCGAGGTCAAGATCGAGCCCAAGACGAAGATGGACCAGGACAAGATGGGCCTGGCCCTCCAGCGCCTCGCGGAGGAGGACCCGACCTTCCGCGTCAAGACGGACCCGGAGAGCGGCGAGACCCTCATCGCAGGAATGGGCGAGCTGCACCTCGACGTCCTCGTGGACCGGATGGTCCGCGAGTTCAAGGTGGCCGCCAACATCGGCAAGCCGCAGGTCTCCTATCGCGAGACCGTCAGGCGCGCGGCCGAGGGGAACGGCCGCTTCGTCCGCCAGACCGGCGGCAAGGGGCAGTACGGCCACGTGGTGTTGAGGCTCGAGCCGGCCGAGAAGGGCTCGGGCTACGAGTTCGTCGATAAGGTCATCGGAGGGACGATCCCGCGCGAGTACATGCGCGCGATCGACCACGGCATCCACGAGGCCCTCGACACGGGCATCTATGCCGGCTATCCGATGGTCGACGTCAAGGTCACCGTCTTCGACGGGTCGTACCACGAGGTGGACTCGAGCGAGATGGCGTTCAAGATCGCGGCCTCGATGGCGGTCAAGCTGGCCGTCGAGAAGGCCGACCCGGTGATCCTCGAGCCGCTCATGCGGGTCGAGGTGACGATGCCGGAGCAGTTCATGGGCGACGTGATCGGCGACCTCAACAGCCGCCGCGGCCAGATCGAGGGAATGGACTCCCGTGGGACGACCCAGGTCGTCCAGGCGTTCGTCCCGCTCGCGGAGATGTTCGGGTATGCGACCGACCTGCGATCCGAAACGCAGGGCCGGGCGAGCTACTCGATGGAGCTGTCTCACTACGCCGAGGTCCCCGGCAGCATCGCCGCGGAGCTCGTCCAGAAGTCAAGGGTCTAGCACAGGCGGAGGTCCGAGGCGGGTCCAGGCGGGCCCGGCGCGGCGACGTGGAGCCAGGGAGCGCGAACAGCGATGGCGAAGAAGAAGTTCGAGCGGACGAAGCCGCACGTCAACATCGGCACGATCGGCCATATCGATCACGGCAAGACGACGCTGACCGCAGCGATCACGAAGTACCTCGCCCTCAAGGGTGGGGCGGTGTATCGCGCGTTCGACTCGATCGACAACGCCCCCGAGGAGCGCGAACGCGGCATCACGATCGCGATCGCCCACGTCGAGTACGAGACCGACGCCCGCCATTACGCCCACGTCGACTGCCCCGGGCACGCCGACTACATCAAGAACATGATCACCGGCGCCGCGCAGATGGACGGCGCGGTCCTCGTCGTGGCCGCGACCGACGGCCCGATGCCCCAGACCCGGGAGCACATCCTCCTCGCCCGCCAGGTCGAGGTCCCCTACATGGTCGTCTTCCTCAACAAGTGCGATGCGGTCGACGATCCCGAGCTGCTCGACCTCGTCGAGCTCGAGGTCCGCGAGCTCCTGACCAAGAACCACTTCCCGGGCGACGACATCCCCGTCATCCGCGGCTCCGCGCTCAAGGCCCTCGAGGCCACCGGCGGCGTCGACGACCCGGCCTACGCCTGCATCCAGGAGCTGATGGATGCGGTCGACTCCTACATCCCGACCCCCGAGCGCCCCGTTGACAAGCCGTTCCTCATGCCGGTCGAGGACGTCTTCGGGATCAAGGGCCGCGGCACCGTGGCGACCGGGCGCATCGAGCGCGGCGTCGTCAAGGTCGGCGACGAGGTCGAGATCGTCGGCATCCGGCCCACCCGCAAGGTCGTCGTCACCGGCGTCGAGATGTTCAAGAAGCTGCTCGACCAGGGCCAGGCCGGGGACAACGTGGGCTGCCTCCTGCGCGGCATCGAGCGCGAGGACATCGAGCGCGGCCAGGTGCTCGCCAAGGCGGGCTCCGTCAAGCCGCACACGAAGTTCACCGCCCAGGTCTACGTCCTGACCAAGGAGGAGGGCGGCCGGCACACCCCGTTCTACAACGGCTACCGGCCCCAGTTCTACCTCCGCACCACCGACGTGACCGGCGCGATCGGCCTCCCCGAGGGAGCCGAGATGATCATGCCCGGCGACAACGTCGAGATGAAGGTCGAGCTCATCACCCCGATCGCGATCGAGATCGGGCAGCGCTTCGCGATCCGCGAGGGTGGCCGAACCGTCGGCGCCGGCGCGATCGTGAGCATCGTCGAGTAGCCCGATGCCAAAGCAGCGGATCCGGATCCGCCTCAAGGCGTACGACCACCGCCTGCTGGACCAGTCGGCGGCACAGATCGTCGAGACCGCCCAGCGCACGGGCGCGGATGTGGTGGGACCCGTGCCCCTCCCGACCCGGATCGAGAAGTTCACGGTGCTCCGCTCGCCGTTCATCGACAAGGACAGCCGGGAGCAGTTCGAGATCCGCACCCACAAGCGCCTCGTCGACATCCTCGACCCATCGGCCAAGACGGTCGATGCCCTGATGCGCCTCTCGCTCGCGGCGGGAGTCGACATCGAGATCAAGATGTGACGCCCGAATGAGCATTGGATTGATCGGCCGCAAGGTCGGCATGACCCAGGTCTTCCAGGCCGACGGCACCATGATCCCGGTGAGCGTCGTGGCCGTGGGGCCGAACACCGTGACGCGTCTCCGGACGCCGGAACGGGACGGCTACACCGCCGTGCAGCTCGGGATCGAGCCGTCGAAGAAGCTGACCAAGCCCGAGGCGGGCCAGCTCAAGGAGCTCCCGAAGGTCGCGGTGATCCGCGAGTTTCGGCTCGAGGACGTCTCGGCGTTCGCCGTCGGGCAGACGCTCGACGTGAACCTTTTCGCGGCCGGCGACCTCATCCACGTGACGGGGACGTCCAAGGGCAAGGGGTTCGCGGGCAACATCAAGCGGAACAACTTCCACCGCGGCCCCAAGACGCACGGTTCCGATCACCATCGTGCGCCGGGCTCCATCGGCCCGGGCACCACGCCCGGCCGGGTGTACCGGGGCATGCGCATGGCGGGCCACATGGGTGACGACCGCGTCACCGTCAAGAAGCTCCAAGTCGTGCGCGTGGACTCCGACCGGAACCTCCTTCTCGTGAAGGGGTCCGTGCCCGGCGCGCCGAACGCGCTCGTCCTCGTGAAGAAGGCCTGATCATGCCGCAGACGACGCTCTATGCCCGGACGGGTGAGGCGATCGGGACGGTGGAGCTCTCGGACGAGCTCTTTGCCGCGCCGGTCAACGCGGCCGTCCTCCACCAGGTCGTGACCGCCCAGCTTGCCGGTCGTCGGCTGGGCACCAGCGACACGAAGACGCGCGGCGAGGTCGCCGGCGGAGGCAAGAAGCCGTACCGTCAGAAGGGTACCGGTCGGGCCCGCCAGGGCTCGCGCCGCGCGCCGCACTTCACCGGCGGCGGGGTGGTCTTCGGTCCTCATCCGCGCTCATACGCCCAGCGCCTGCCCCGCAAGATGAAGCGCCTCGCGCTGCGCGGCGCGCTGACCGCCAAGCTCGGCGGCGACGCGATCCGGGTCCTCGACGCCTTCGGGCTGGACGCGATCCGGACGAAGGATCTCCTGGGCGTCCTGGACAACCTCAAGGTTGCCGGCCGGGTCCTGATCGTCTCGCCGGCCCGCGACGAACGCCTCGACCTCTCGGCCCGGAACCTCGCCCGCGTGGAGGTCCTGCTGGCCGATTCGCTGAACGTCGTGGACCTCCTCAACGCGGACACGATCGTGATCGAGCAGCCCGCACTCGCCCGTCTCGAGGAGGTGTACGCATGACGCTCACCGCCCACGAGGTGATCGTCCGTCCGATCATCAGCGAGAAGTCGATGGACGAGTCCGGCCGCGGCAAGTACACCTTCGAGGTTCACGGCGACGCGTCCAAGATCCAGGTCAAGGCGGCCGTCGAGGAGCTCTTCAAGGTCCAGGTCACGGCCGTCAACGTCCTCACCACGAAGGCCAAGGAGAAGCGCCGCGGCACCAAGCGCGGCCGGATCACGGGCTGGACCACGCCCTGGCGCAAGGCGATCGTGACGCTCGCCGCGGGCCAGAAGATCGAATTCTTCGAGGGGGTCTAGCCATGCCGCTCCGAAGCTACAAGCCCACCTCTGCCGGCCGGCGGTTCATGACCCGCTCGACGTTCGAGGAGATCACCACCAAGGAGCCCTACAAGCCGCTCCTGGAGCCGAAGAAGCGCGGCTCGGGCCGGAACAACCAGGGTCGAATGACCGTTCGCCACCGCGGTGGGGGCGAGAAGCAGCACTACCGCATCATCGACTTCCGGCGCGACAAGCTCGGCGTGCCGGCCAAGGTCGCGACCGTCGAGTACGACCCGAACCGCTCGGCCCGGATCGGCCTCCTTCACTACCGTGACGGCGAGAAGCGCTACATGCTGCTTCCCCACGGCCTGAAGGTGGGCGATGTCGTAGTGGCCGGTCCCGACGCCGAGGCCCGCGTCGGGAACGCCCTGCCGCTGTCGAGCATCCCGCTGGGCACCACGATCCACAACATCGAGCTGATCCCGGGCAAGGGCGGCCAGATCGTCCGGTCCGCGGGCGGCGCGGCGCAGCTCCTCGCCAAGGAAGGCGACTACGCCACCGTGCGGCTGCCGTCCGGCGAGATGCGTCGCGTGCCGCTGCGCTGCGTGGCGACGATCGGGCAGGTTTCGAACCTGGACCACGAGAACCAGAGCCTCGGGAAGGCCGGTCGGGCCCGCCACATGGGCCTTCGACCGGAGACCCGGGGCGTCGCGATGACCCCACGTGACCATCCGCACGGCGGCGGCGAGGGCAAGTCCCCGACGGGCATGCCCCCCAAGACGCCGTGGGGGAAGCCGGCGATGGGGTACCGGACGCGGCGCGGGACGAAGGCGGATCGCCTGATCGTCCGGTCGCGGCACCGCAAGTCGTAGGAGGAGACGAAGCATGTCGCGTTCGGTCAAGAAAGGACCGTTCGTCGAGGCGCGGCTCCTCGGCCGCGTCCAGGAGATGAACAAGAAGAACGAGCGGAAGATCGTGCGCACGTGGTCGCGTGCCTCGGTCGTCTTCCCGGATTTCATCGGGCACACGATCGCGGTCTACAACGGCCGCAAGCACGTGCCCGTCTATGTCACCGAGAACATGGTCGGTCACCGGCTGGGCGAGTTCGCCCCGACCCGCACGTTCCGCGGGCACGACAAGAAGACCGACCGTTCCACGGCCGTGCGGTAGGGGACCAGATCGTGCGCGTTTCTGCCACCGCCAAGTACCTCCGCGGGTCCACCCGCAAGGCGAATCTCGTCACGTCGGCCATCCGCGGTCGCCGAGTCGAGGACGCGAGCGCGATCCTGCGCTTCATGCCGCAGGGAGCCGCTCGCGATGTCGCGCGCGTCCTCGCGAGCGCGACCGCGAACGCCGAGAACAACCACAACCTCGCGGCCGAGGACCTCGTGATCGTCGAGGCTCACGCGAATGAGGGCCCCACCCTCAAGCGCTGGAGGCCGCGTGCCCAGGGTCGCGCGTTTGCCATCCACAAGCCGATGACCCACATCACCATCGTCCTCGAAGAGCGGGAGGCCTGACATGGGACACAAGGTCCACCCGTACGGCTTCCGCCTGGGGGTCAGCCGCACCTGGTCGGCAAAGTGGTACGCCGACAAGGAGTACGCCACCCTGCTCCAGGAAGACCTGGCGATGCGCACGCTCATCGAGCGGCGGCTGGCGAACGCAAGCGTCGGCGGCGTCGAGATCGAGCGCGGGATCAACTACGTGACGGTCACGATCCACACGGCGAAGCCGGGCATCGTCATCGGCAAGGGCGGCGCGAACGTCGAGATCCTGCGCAAGCAGATCGGCGACCTCACCAAGCCCCGCAAGGTGAAGCTGGAGATCAAGGAGATCCGCCAGCCGGAGCTCGACGCGTATCTGGTCGCGGCCAACGTCGCCCAGCAGCTGAGCCGCCGGATCGCCTTCCGGAAGGCGATGAAGCAGGCCATCCAGCGCACCATGAAGGCGGGCGCCAAGGGCGTCAAGATCGCCGTCGCCGGCCGCCTGGGCGGCTCGGAGATGGCGCGCCGTGAGTGGGACCGCGAAGGCCGGATCCCCCTCGGGACGCTCCGCGCGGACATCAGCTACGGCTACGTGCTGTCGCGCACGACCTACGGCACGATCGGTGTCAAGGTCTGGATCTACCGGGGCGACGTTCCGGACCAGCGGGTCACGCGGCCGGTGGCCGCCCAGGTTGCCGCGCCCGCCGCGGTCCAGGGGGCGTGACGCCATGCTGATGCCCCGTCGCGTCAAGCATCGCAAGGTCATGCGCGGCCGGATGGCCGGCATGTCCAAGGGCGGTACCGTGGTCTCGTTCGGCGAGTTCGGCCTTATCACCCTGGAGCCCGCCTGGATCACCAGTCGCCAGATCGAGGCTGCCCGGCGTGCGATGACCCGCTCGGTCAAGCGCGGCGGCAAGATCTGGATCCGGATCTTCCCGGACAAGCCGGCCACGAAGAAGCCTGCCGAGACCCGCATGGGCTCCGGCAAGGGTGCCCCCGACCACTGGGTTGCCGTGGTGCGGCCCGGCCGGATCCTCTTCGAGATGGCCGGAGTCGATCGCGAGCAGGCCGTCGAGGCGATGCGCCTTGCGAGCCACAAGCTCCCGGTCGCCACGCGCTTCATCGTGAAAGAGGAGGAGAGCGCGTGATCGACATCGACAAGTTGCGCGCCCTGACGGACGCGGAGCTCGACCAGGCGCTCAAGGACGCCAAGCGCGACCTGTGGCAGGCCCGTTTCGAGCTCGCCACGCGCCAGCTGAAGGATTACACCGCGATCTCCGGCACCCGCCGGACCATCGCCCGGATCCTCACCGTCCTCCACGAGCGCGAGCTCGCGGACAAGAGCGCGTAGGGGGTCCGGCATGGCAGGAGCAACACACGTGCAGGGCAATCGAAAGACGAAGGTCGGGCGCGTCGTCAGCGACAAGATGGACAAGACGATCGTCGTCTCCGTCGAGCGCCTGACGCGCCATCCGCTGTACAAGCGGGTGATCCGGGCCTCCAGCAAGTTCGCGGCGCACGACGAGCTCAATGCGGCGCGCGTCGGTGACACCGTCCGCATCGAGGAGTCACGGCCGCTGTCGCGCACCAAGCGCTGGCAGCTGGTCGAGGTCCTCTCCCGCGCGGGCGAGGACCAGCCGTCCGAGCTCCTGGTCGAGGAATCGGCCACGACCGAGGCGATCCACGCTGCGGCGCATCCGGGCAAGGCGCACGCCGAGACCGGGGAGGGAGCCGAGGCGTGATCCAGCAGCAGACCCGGCTCCGCGTGGCGGACAACACGGGGGCGCGCGTGATCCAGTGCATCCGGATCATGGGCCGCTCGCGCGCGACCACCGCGGAGGTCGGCGACGTCATCGTCGCCAGCGTCAAGCAGGCGATCCCGAATGCCGCCGTGAAGAAGGGCGACGTCGTGCGTGCCGTCGTGGTCCGGACGGCGAAGGAATACGGCCGACCGGATGGCAGCTACATCCGGTTCGACGAGAACGCCGCCGTCCTCATCAACAACCAGGGCAACCCGCGCGGGACACGGATCTTCGGACCCGTTGCGCGCGAGCTGCGCGATCGGAACTACATGAAGATCGTCTCCCTCGCCCCGGAGGTGCTCTGAGGTGGCCCACGCCGTCACACCCCGGGTGACCAAGGTCCCGGAGATCCGCAAGGGTGACACGATCCTCCTGCTCGGCGGCAAGGACGCCGGGAAGCGGGGGACCGTGGAGCGCGTGGACCGACCGCTCACGCCCGGCACGCCATATCGCGTGGTCGTGCAGGGACTCAACATCGCGAAGCGGCACACGAAGCCGCGCCCGCGCATGAACCAGAACGATCGCACGCCCCAGATGCAGCAGGGTGGCATCGTCGAGAAGCCCCTCCCGATCGCCGTCGGGAAGGTCATGTTGGTGTGTCCCCGCTGCGACCAGCCGACGCGGATCCGGCACCTCCTCCTGGAGAGCGGCGTCAGCGTCCGCGCCTGCGGTCGCTGTGGCCAGCCGGTGGAGGTGAAGGGCGCGTGAGCAACAACCTCAAGGGGCGCTACGCGACCGAGGTCGTCCCGGCGCTGACCAAGCAGTTCGCCTACCGCAACCCGATGCAGGTGCCCCGAGTCGACAAGATCGTGGTGAACATCGGGCTCGGCGAGGCGCTCACGAACGCCAAGGCCGTCGACGCCGCGGTCGGTGACCTGGCCCTCATCACGGGCCAGAAGCCGATCGTCACGAAGGCCAAGCGCTCCATTGCCCAGTTCCGTCTCCGGACGGGTAACACGATCGGCGCCAAGGTGACCCTCCGCGGCGAGCGGATGTGGGACTTTCTGGAGCGACTGAGCGTCCTGGCGCTCCCGCGCATCCGCGACTTCCGGGGCATCCCGGCCAAGTCGTTCGACGGGCGCGGCAACTACAGCCTCGGGATGCGCGAGCAGCTCGCGTTCCCCGAGATCGATTACGACAAGGTCGACCGTCTCCGCGGGCTGGAGATCAGCATCGTGACGACGGCGAAGACCGACGAGGAGTCCCGGAAACTTCTGGAGCTCCTCGGCATGCCCTTCGCCGGCTAGCGCGGGGAGGAGGACCATGGCCAAGAAATCGCTGATTGCAAAGGCGAAGCGAACGCCCAGGCACAAGGTGCAGGCATACCACCGGTGCACGCTGTGTGGCCGGCCCCGCGCCTATATGCGTCGGTTTGCGCTCTGCCGAATCTGCTTCCGGGAGCGCGCCCTCGCGGGCGAGATCCCGGGCGTGACGAAGTCGAGCTGGTGAGCCGACCATGAACGTCTCCGATCCCATCGCGGACATGCTCACGCGCATCCGCAACGCGTCGCGAGCGCACCACCTCGAGGTGGTCGTCCCGGCATCCCGCGTGAAGCGCGAGATCGCGCGCATCCTCGTTGACGAGGGCTTCATCGCCTCCTTCAGCGAGGGGCGCGACGGGGTGCATCCCGTCATCACGCTCCACCTCAAGTACGTCGATGGCAAGGCCTCGGTTGTTTCCGGGCTCAAGCGCATCAGCAAGCCCGGCCTCCGGGTCTACGCGCGCAAGACCGATATCCCCCGGGTCCTGGGTGGCCTGGGCATCGTCATCGTCAGCACCAGCCAGGGCATCATGACCGGCGCGCAGGCTCACAAGGCCCAGCTCGGCGGCGAAGTCCTCGCGTACGTCTGGTAGGGGGGACGGCGATGTCACGTATCGGCCGTCAGCCGATCCTGGTGCCCGCGGGAGTCGAGGTCCATCTCGATGGCCCGGTGATCACGGTCAAGGGCCCCAGGGGGACCCTGACCCGCTCCCTCCCGGCCGCGATGACCGTGGAGACCAGCGAGGGAAGCCTCCTGGTGACCCGCCCATCTGACCTCAAGCAGCACAAACAGCTCCACGGGCTGACCCGCACGCTCGTCGCCAACATGGTGGAGGGCGTGACGAACGGCTACCGGAAAGGTCTCGAGATCACGGGCGTCGGCTACCGTGCCCAGAAGATCGGGGACAAGCTGCAGCTCAACCTCGGGTACAGCCATCCCGTCGAGATCGTGCCCCCGGAAGGCATCAGCTTCGAGGTGGAGACCCCGCTCAAGCTGGCCGTCCTCGGGATCGACAAGGAGCTCGTCGGCCAGGTTGCCGCCCGCGTCCGGGCAACCCGGAAGCCCGAGCCATACAAGGGCAAGGGCGTCCGCTACGCCGGCGAGGTGATCCGTCGAAAGGCCGGCAAGGCCGGCAAGATCGGCGGAAAGAAGTAACGGAAGGACGACCACGATGACGAAGGCCGCCACGCGCGGCGCCGCCCGGCAGAAACGGCACGAGCGGATTCGCCTCCGGTTGGAGGGGACGTCCGCGCGGCCGCGCCTTGCGGTCTACCGCAGCCTCAACCACATCTACGCACAGGTGATCGACGACAGCGCCGGTCGCACCCTCGCCGCCGCGTCCTCTCTCGAGCCGGAGCTCAAGGGCGGGAAGCAGACGAAGGTCGACGAAGCGAAAGTGGTCGGACGCCTGGTCGCCGAGCGGGCCCGCACCGCCGGAGTTGCGCAAGTCGTCTTCGACCGGGCCGGGTATCGCTACCACGGCCGGGTCAAGACGCTCGCCGACGCCGCGCGGGAAGCCGGTCTCGACTTCTAGGAGGAGAAGACCGCCAGTGGCCAGGATCGACCCAGCCAAGCTCACGCTCGAGGAGCGTGTCGTTCAGATCAACCGTGTCGCCAAGGTCGTCAAGGGCGGGCGGCGCTTCAGCTTCTCGGCCGTCGTCATCGTCGGAGACGGCCAGGGCCACGTGGGTGCCGGGCTCGGCAAAGCCGGCGAGGTGCCCGAGGCGATCCGCAAGGGCGTCGAGGACGCGAAGAAGAACCTCATCAAGATCCCGACCGTGGGAACCACGATCCCGCACGAAGTGCGCGCCGAGTACGCGGCGGCCAAGGTCCTGCTCAAGCCTGCCTCGCAGGGGACCGGGGTCATCGCCGGCGGCTCCGTTCGCTCCGTGGTGGAGGCGGCCGGCATCCGGGACATTCTCTCGAAGGTCCACGGTTCCACCAACCCGGTCAACGTCGTGCGCGCCACGATCGAGGCGCTTCGCGACCTTTCGTCGGCGGAGGAGATCTCCGCGCGCCGCGGCGTGCCGGTTCGCCTGTTCGTCGCCGGTCAGCCAACCACGGAGGCCGCAGATGGCCGCTAGGCTCAAGGTGACCCAGGTCAGGAGCACGATCAGCCATATCGCCCGCAATCGCGGGACGATCAAGGCCCTCGGGCTTCACCGGATTGGCGACACGGTCGTGGTGCCGGACAACGAGGCGACGCGCGGGATGGTCCGCGCGGTCCGCTTCCTGGTCGAGGTGGAGGAGCTCCCCGAGATCGCGGTGGAGGAATCCCGATGAAGCTGCACGATCTGCGGCCGGCCGAAGGCGCGCACACGGCGAAGACCCGCGTGGGGCGGGGCATCGCCGCCGGCAAGGGCAAGACCGCCGGCCGGGGAACCAAGGGGCAGAAGTCGCGGGCCGGCAGCTCCATCCCGGCCTGGTTCGAGGGCGGCCAGACGCCGATCCACATCCGGATCCCGAAGCTCCACGGCTTCCGCAATTTCAACAGGATCGAGTACGAGGTCGTCAACGTGGGCGCCATCAGCGCCGCGATCGACATCGGGCGCCTGCCCGAGGGGGACATGCCCGGCGAGCCGAAGCGGACCGCGCCTGCCCCGGTCACCGTGAACCAGGAGCTCCTGCGCATGGCCGGACTGGTCCGGACTCTCGACAAGCCGCTCAAGATCCTGGGTGGGGGTGACGTGAGCCGCCCGATGTTCGTGGTCGCCGACGCCTTCACCAAGAGCGCCCGCGAGAAGATCGAGGCCGCCGGCGGCACGGTCCAGGTGATCGAGATCCCGACCTCCCTGCTCGCTGCCATCGGCGTCGAGCCCGCGGCCGGCGCGGACTGACGCGGCCCAGCCGTGTTCGACTCCATCCTCAACGCCTTCCGTGCGCCGGACATCCGGCGGCGCATCCTGTTCGTTCTCGGCACCCTCATCGTGTTCCGGGCGCTGGCCCACGTCCCCGTTCCCGGCGCGGACCCGACGAAGCTGGCGGCGTTCTTCAACAACAACGCGCTCTTCGGCCTGCTGGACCTGTTCTCCGGCGGTGGCCTGTCGCGGTTCTCCGTGGTGGGCCTGGGCGTGAACCCGTACATCAACGCGTCGATCATCATGCAGCTGATGACGGGCGTCGTACCCGCTCTCACGGCGCTCCAGCGCGAGGGTGAGTACGGGCGCAACAAGATCAACCAGTACACCCGCTACCTCACCGTGCCCCTGGCGGTCCTCCAGAGCTACGGCTTCCTGGCGGTCCTCAACCAGGCGGGCGTGCTCAACACGACCTTTGACCTCGCCTCGTTCGGGACGCTGACCCAGATCATCAGCCTCACCGCCGGCTCGATCCTCCTGATGTGGATCGGCGAGCTGATCACGGAGAAGGGGATCGGCAACGGCATCAGCTTCATCATCTTCGCCGGCATCGTGGGCCGGGTGCCGCAGGCGCTCGGGACGTTCCTCGATTCGCCCAACATCGCCGCCCTCGCCGTCTTCGGCGTCTTCGCGGTGTTCGCGGTTGGCGCGATCGTGTTCATCACCGAGGGCCAGCGACGCATCCCCGTCCAGTACGCGAGTCGTGTCCGCGGGCGGCGGATGTACCAGGGCGGCACCACGTTCCTGCCGCTGCGGGTCAACCAGGCGGGCGTCATCCCGATCATCTTCGCGGTGAGCATCCTGCTCTTCCCCAGCCAGATCGCGGGCTACTTCGCCCAGAGCCAGGTGACGGCCGTGGCGGATGTCGCGACGTTCTTCGTGAACACGTTCGGCCCGTCCAACCTGCTCGTGTACGGGTCGCTCTACTTCCTGCTGACCGTCGGCTTCACCTACTTCTATACGGCCTTCACGTTCAAGCCGGACGAGACGGCCGAGCAGCTCCGCAAGAACGGCGGCTTCATCCCGGGCATCCGTCCGGGACGGCCGACCCAGGACTATCTCGCCCGCGTGGTCAACCGGATCACAGTCGCCGGGGCGCTGTTCCTGGGCATCGTGGCGGTCGCACCGTTCGTATTCCAGGCGTTCATCCCGAGCCTTTCCGGCCTCTCGCTGGGAGGCACCAGCATCCTGATCGTCGTGTCGGTCGTGGTCGAGACGATGAAGCAGCTGGAAGCCCAGCTCATGATGCGCAACTACGAGGGGTTCATCCGGTGACGATGCGAGCCCCGTGGGCCCGGGAGCCGCGGTGAGGATTCTCGTCCTGCTTGGCGCCCCCGGCGCCGGGAAGGGGACCCAGGCCAATGTCCTCGCCCGCCACCTCGGGCTGCCGAGGATCGCCACGGGCGACCTGTTCCGGGCGGCAGCGCGGGATGGCACGCCGCTCGGGCTCGCCGCCCAGGCGTACATGGAGCGCGGCGAGCTCGTCCCGGACGAGATCACCATCGGGATGCTGCTCGAGCGGCTGGGGGCGCCGGACGCCGAACGGGGAGTGATCCTCGACGGGTTCCCTCGCAATCGCTCCCAGGCGGACGCCCTGGACAAGGCACTCGCGGACCGCGGCGCCGCCGTCGAAGCCGCACTTCTCGTTGACGTCCCGGTCGACGAGCTGCTGCGGCGCCTGACCGGGCGCTGGCTGTGCAGCGCGGCCGGTCACACCTACCACGAGACGGCGTACCCGCCCCGCGTCCCGGGCGTCTGCGACATCGACGGATCGGCCCTGATCCAGCGCGACGACGACCGCCCGGAGATCGTGCAGGCGCGCCTGGACAAGCAGCTTGGCGCACTCGCGGACGTGGTTGAGCACTACCGCTCGGCGGGCGTCCTCCGGACCGTTGACGGGCGCCGCCCGATCGCCGCCGTCACCAACGACCTCCTCGACGCGATCGAGCCGATCCCATACTGGCGGACGCGCCCGTGATCACCCGCCGGTCGACCACGGAGATCGCCGTCATGCGCCGGGCAGGACGCCTCGTGGCCGAGGTGCTCGGCCTGGTCGAGCAATCGATTCGCCCCGGCGTGTCGACCGCCTACCTTGACGAGATCGCCGAGGAGCACATCCGGAGGGCCGGGGGGACTCCGTCGTTCAAGGGCTATTTCGGCTACCCATCCTCGATCTGCATCTCGATCGACCGGGAGGTCGTCCACGGGATCCCCGGTCACCGCACGATCGCCGATGGGCAGGTCGTCTCGATCGACGCTGGCGCCATCGTGGAGGGCTACCACGGCGACGCGGCGCGGACCTTCATCGTGGGCGACGTCCCGCAGGCGGTCCGCGATCTCGTCGAGACCACGCGGCTCGGCCTCGAGGCCGGGATCGCCGCGGCGGTCCCCGGCAACCGGATCTGGGACATCTCCGCGGCCGTGGAGGACGTCGCCCTCCCGCGCGGCTACGGCGTGGTCCGACCCTACGTGGGCCACGGGATCGGCACCGAGATGCACGAGGACCCGCAGGTCCCGAACTACCGCACCAAGACGAAGGGGATCGAGCTGGCGCCGGGAATCTGCCTGGCGATCGAGCCGATGTTCACGCTCGGGAGTGCCGACGTCGAGACGCTTACCGACGGCTGGACGGTCGTCACCCGCGACGGTTCCGTCGCGGCCCATTTCGAGGACTCGATCGCCGTCACCGCAGACGGTCCGGAGATCCTCACCAGGCTATAGCCGGCCGGGCCGGCGCTTGCCGGAACCGGCCGAACTTGATACGCTACGCGTTCGTGTGTCGGCTCGGGTCGGTGCGCGACCGCGAGCAGGAGCACCAGGGAGCACGTTGGGCAAGAAGGACGCAATCGAAGTCGAGGGAACCGTCCTCGAGCCGCTGCCGAACACGATGTTCGCCGTTGAGCTGGAGAATGGCCACCGCGTCCTTGCCCATATCAGCGGGAAGCTCCGGATGAACTTCATCCGGATCCTGCCGGGCGACCGGGTACGCGTCGAATTGTCCCCGTACGACCTCACTCGGGGTCGGATCACGTACCGGCTGAAGTAGCCGGCACCAAGCGCGAAGGAAGACCGTTGAAAGTCCGAGCCTCGGTCAAGGCCCGCTGCGACAACTGCAAGGTGATCCGCCGCCACGGGACCGTGATGGTCATCTGCGCCAACCCCAAGCACAAGCAACGGCAGGGCTGATCGAATGGCACGGATCTCTGGCGTCGACATCCCGCGCGAGAAGCGCGTGGAGGTCGCCCTGACCTACATCTACGGGATCGGGCTGCCAACCAGCCAGAAGATCCTCCAGCAGACGAACGTGAACCCCGACACCCGGGTCCGGGACCTCACCGAGGACCAGGTCACCCGGTTGCGCGAGCTGATCGATCGACGGTTCAAGGTCGAGGGCGACCTCCGCCGCGAGGTGGCGCTGAACATCAAGCGCCTCATCGAGATCGGCTCGTATCGCGGCCTCCGTCACCGGCGCAACCTGCCGGTTCGGGGCCAGCGCACCAAGACCAACGCTCGCCAGCGTCGCGGACCGAAGAAGACGGTCGGCGCGCGGCGCAAGAAGTAAGAGGGACGAGCCGGACGTATGGCCGATCGGAAGCGCGCACCCAAGCAGCGCCGGCGGGAGCGCAAGAACGTGCCCGTCGGGCACGTGCACATCCAGGCGACCTTCAACAACACGATCGTCACGATCACGGACCTCGGCGGTGCGGTGGTCAGCTGGGGATCGGCCGGGGTCGTCGGGTTCAAGGGCTCCCGGAAGAGCACGCCGTACGCCGCCGCGCTGTCCGCCGAGTCCGCCGCCAAGAAGGCGATGGAGCACGGGATGCGCCAGGTCGAGGTCTACGTGAAGGGCCCCGGCGCGGGTCGTGAGCAGGCGATCCGCTCGCTCCAGACCGCCGGCCTCGAGGTGACCGCGATCACCGACGTGACGCCCATCCCGCACAACGGCTGCCGTCCGCCCAAGCGGCGCCGCGTGTAGCCGGGAGAAGCATCATGGCTCGATACACCGGTCCGGTCTGCCGGCTCTGCCGCCGCGAAGGCGCCAAGCTCTTTCTCAAGGGTTCGCGCTGCTACACGAAGAAGTGCTCGTTCGAGCGGCGCCCCTCGCCTCCCGGCCAGCACGGCGTACGCCGCCGCAAGGTTGGCGACTACGGCCTCCAGCTGCGCGAGAAGCAGAAGGTTCGCCGCATCTACCGCGTCCTGGAGCGCCAGTTTCACAACTACTTCGAGGATGCCGAGTCCCGCCCCGGCGTGACCGGCGAGAACCTGCTCCGCATCCTCGAGCTCCGGCTCGACAACGTCGTGTTCCGGCTCGGAATCGCGGCGTCCCGCGACCACGCGCGCCAGCTCGTGGCCCACGGCCACTTCGCGGTCAACGGCCGCCCCACGAACGTCCCCTCCTTCCACTGCAAGCCGGGCGACCGGGTCGAGGTGCGTCCTTCGCGTCGCGAGCGCGAGCCGTTCAAGGCGGTCAGCGAGGCGCTCCGTTCGGGGCAGGTCCCCGAGTGGCTGTCCCTGGACCCGGCCACCTTCACGGGCACGATCGTGAGTGCCCCGCGCCGCGACCAGATGCCGCTCGAGCTCAACGAGCAGCTCGTGGTCGAGTATTACTCGAGGTAGCCCCGCCCCTATGATCGAACTCGACGCCACGACACAGATCGAACCTGTCGCCGAACAGGGCTCGTACGCGAAGTACGAGGCCAGCCCGCTGCCTGCCGGCTACGGGGTGACCCTCGGGAATGCGCTGCGCCGCGTTCTTCTCTCCTCCCTCGAAGGCGCCGCCGTCACCTCCATCCAGATCCGGGACGTCTTCCATGAGTTCACGACGATCCCCGGGGTCAAGGAGGACGTGACCCAGATCGTCCTCAACGTGAAGAAGCTGCGCCTTCGCAGCTTCGCGGCCCACCCGGTCCAGCTCAAGCTGGTCAAGTCGGGAGCGGGCCGGGTCACCGCGGCGGACATCGTCGAGTCGGCCGATGTCGAGGTCATCAACCCCGAGCTCGTGCTCATGACGCTCGACAGCGACGACGTGACGATCGAGCTCGACCTCACCGTCGAGCGGGGCGTCGGCTACCTGGCCGCCGAACGCCCCGAAGGCCTGCCGATCGGCGTCATCCCCGTCGATGCGATCTTCACGCCGGTGCGGAAGGTCAACTACACGGTCGAGAACACCCGCGTGGGCCAGATGACCAACTACGACAAGCTGACCCTCGAGATCGAGACGGACGGGACCATCAGCCCGGAGGATGCGCTCGCCAAGTCCGCCGAGATTCTCGTCCACCAGTTCTCGCTGTTTGCCAATGTCGGCACCGCGGCGATCGCGGCCAGCCCAGCGAGCGGGGTCCCCCAGATCCCGGCGAACATGCTCGAGATGCCGATCGAGGAGCTCGACCTCCCGATGCGGGCCTACAACTCGCTCAAGCGCAACAACATCGTGAAGGTGGGGCAGCTGCTTCAGCTCACCGACGACGACCTGCTCCGCATGCGCAACTTCGGCAAGAAATCGCTCGACGAGATGAAGGAGCGGCTCCGAATGCGGGGCTTCCTCGTCCCGGAGACGGACTCGTCGGAGCTCGGCGAGGTCGAGGACGACGGCGACGAGCCGTTCACCGACGAGTCGGAGGAGGTCTGAGCCATGCGCCACCAGATCGGCGGCCGGAAGCTCGGCCGCATGCAGGGGCCGAGGCTCGCGCTCTACCGGAACCTGATCGTGTCGGTCTTCCGCTACGAGAAGGTTATGACGACCGAGGCGAAAGCCAAGGAGATCCGACCCCAGGTGGAGCGGATGATCACGCTTGCCAAGCGGGGCGACCTTGCCGCGCGGCGAACCGTCGTCGCCGAGCTCCCCGACGAGCCCCTTGTCATCAAGAAGCTGTTCGATGAGATCGCCCCGAAGTACACCGAGCGGACGTCCGGGTACACCCGGATCACCCATCTCGGTAACCGGAACGGGGACAGAGCCCCGATCGTCCAGATCGAGCTCCTCTGATCGGAGACAATCAAGTGTCGCCGCTCCGCCGGATGCAGCGCAAGGCGGCGCGGAGCACGTGAGCGAGCGCACTCAAGGTGCGTGAGCGAGCGGACGGACGTGCCAACGCAGCAAGGCGTCGGCGCAGTGGCGACGAGCAAGGAGCCCGAGAGGGCGCCCTCGTGCGGATGCGCGCACGGGTCGAATATGACGGCACGGACTTCGCCGGATTCCAGCTCCAGCTGCGAGCCCGGACAGTCCAGGGAGAACTCGAAGCCGCGCTCGGCACCCTCTCCGGCGGTCGCCGGGTCCGGGTCGACGCGGCGGGACGCACCGACGCCGGGGTGCACGCGACGGGCCAGGTGATCGCATTCAGCTGGCCCGGGCGGCTCTCGGTGAAGGAGCTCGGCAGGGCGCTCGACGCGCTGCTGCCGGCGGATGTCGCAGTTCGCGGCCTGCGCCGGGCCCCGCTCGGGTTTCGTCCTCGCTACGCGGCGCGGTACAGGGAATACCGCTACACCGTCTGGAACGGGCCGCGAAGCCCGCTCCGCGAGCGGTTCGCGCTCGGGGTGCGGGACCCGCTCGACACCGCCGCGATGACGCGGGCCGGGTCGGTCCTCGTGGGCCGGCACGACTTCTCGGCATTCGGGGCGGCGGACCGCCAGCCGGTCCGGACCCTTCACGGGGTCTGGGTGCGGCGGGAGGGCAGGCTCGTGACGGTGGACGTTCGCGGGGACGCCTTCCTGCGGCAGATGGTGCGGCGGATCGTCGCGGCCCTCCTGCTGGTGGGCCGCGCAGAGGTCGAGGTATCGACGGTGGCCGTGGCGCTCGCGTCGCGGCAGCCGGCCTTCAACGGGGCAGCTGCCCCGGCGAAGGGGCTGTGCCTGCGGCGGGTCGTAATGGGACGGGTCGCCAGGGAGATGAACGGAGACACATGACCGCGAAGACGTACACGCTCCGGGAGGCGGAGATCGAGCGACGCTGGTACGTCGTCGACGCGACGGACGAGACGCTCGGCCGGCTCGCGTCGCGGATCGCCCGCGTCCTCGTGGGCAAGCACAAGCCGACCTACACGCCCAACCTGGACGGCGGCGATCACGTGATCGTGCTCAACGCCGGCAAGGTCGCCGTCAGCCGCGACAAGCTGGATGCCAAGATCTACGCCCGCCACAGCGGCTACCCCCAGGGATACAAGGAGGAGACGCTTGGGCACCTGCTCGGGCGTCGCCCCGAGGAGGCCGTGCGTCGGGCCGTGAAGGGGATGGTTCCCCACACCCGGCTCGGCGCCCAGCAACTCCGCAAGCTCAAGATCTACGCCGGCCCGGATCACCCGCACCAGGCGCAGCGGCCGGAACCGCTGGGCTGACGAGGAGCACCCCATGACCACCCCGTCCTTCTTCCACGGGACCGGCCGACGCAAGACTGCCATCGCCCGTGTTCGCCTCATCCCCGGCGAGGGCGAGATCGTCGTGAACGGCCGGTCGCTCGACCAGCATTTCGGCAACGCGATCCCGGAGGGCGACCTGCGCATGCCGTTCCGCGTGACCGGCACCGAGGGCCGGTTCAATGCCCTGATCAAGGTCGAGGGCGGCGGCGTGACGGGCCAGGCGGGCGCGATCCGCCACGGGATTGCGCGGGCCCTCCTGATGGTGGACCCGGAAAGCAACCGCGTCCCACTTCGCCAGGCGGGTTTCCTCACCCGCGATCCGCGCATGAAGGAGCGCAAGAAGTACGGCCTGAAGCGAGCCCGCAAGGCGCCGCAGTACACGAAGCGCTGAAGCCGGTGGCGCCCCACCGGGCGCCAGGCTTGCCTCGAGGAGTTCGCCGCGAGCGATGAGCGACTCCCTCTTCGATCGCTACCGGGAGGTCTTGCGGGCCGGGCACGTGGCCGTCCTGCGTGGCAGGCTGGAGGACGCAGCAGCGGCGTACCGCGAGGCGGCGACGCTCGCCGGCGATCGGGCCGTGCCTCGCGCGGCCCTGGGCTCCGTCCAGCTCCGGCTGGGCCAGCCCGAGCAGGCGCTTGCCGCGTTTGACGAGGCACTGGGACTCGCCCCCACCGACGATGCCGCGCTGCTGGGCCGCGCCCAGGCGTTGGTCGTGCTGGAGCGGCCTCACGATGCCGCGGCGACCTTCGATGCCTTGGCCGAGGCGCGCTGGGCGGCCGGCAAGCACGCCGATGCGGGTGACGCGCTTCGGCGTGCCTTGGAGATCCAGCCGACGGCGGCGCGCCGCCAGCGCTACCAGGAGCTTGCCGACGAGCTCCGCCAGGCGGTCGGTGCGGCGGAGGCGGAACGAGCCCTGGCCCGGGCGCGGCGCTACTTGGAGACGGAGGCCGCCCCGACCGAGCCGCCGCCAGGGGAAACGGATCCTTCCGCGGAGCCGGCCGGGACCGAGCCGGCCGGGACCGAGCCGGCCGGGACCGAGCCGGCCGAGCCTCCGGCGGCGCTGCCGGACCCCGCCGAACACGGCGAGGCGCTCCTGCTGGCCTCCGAGGAGGCTGCCACCCGCGGTGATGCCCCCGGTGCCGTCGCGGCAGCGATCTCCGCCGCGCACGCCTTCCGGGAGGCGAACCATTCGATTGCGGCGCTGGACGCGTGTACGCGCGGCCTGTCTTCGGGTCCCGACGACGTCGGCCTTCACCTGCTCATCGCCGAGCTGGCGTTGGAGCGCGGCGCAATCGGACCAGCCGGGGACACCTACCGCGACCTTCTCCGGCTCGTCGAGATCGATGGCGACCCGGCGGCCCGCGAGCGCGTCGTCGTCGCTGCGAGGGCGGCGTTCCCGGACGATCCCCGGTTCGCGGCAGGCTGAGGTCGCCGCACAGCTCGCCGGTCTGACCGCCGCGGGCACCGTTGACGGCACCCGGCTCTGCCCGGCGGCACTGGAGCGCGGTTCCCGAGGGGGAGCCTGATCAGTGGAGGGCGCCGGGCCCGGTGCTACACTCACGGGACGATGTCGCAGCTCCTCGAGTCGCTGCTCGGACAGGTCCGACCGATCACGCTCGCGGACATCGGGATCACCGCGCTCGTGATCTACTGGCTGTTCAGCCTGATCCGGGGCACGAGCGCGGTCCGTCTCGTGGTCGGCGTGAGCGTCATCCTGGCGATCTATGCGGCGGCGCAGGCCGTCGGCCTGCGCCTGTTCACGCAGCTTCTCCAGGCCGGTGCCGTGGTTGGCGCCTTCGCGCTCGTGGTCGTCTTTCAGCCTGAGCTGCGGCGAGGGCTCGATCGGATCGGGCGGGTCGGCTCGTTCACCTGGCTCACGTCGCCCGCCGAGCAGCGAGCCGCCGACCAGGTGGCCGTGGCCGTGGCGGGTGCGGCGACCCACCTGGCCGGCTCTGGGTTCGGCGCGCTTATCGTCATCGAGCGGGAGACCGGCCTGGAAGAGATCGCCGAGACCGGCGTGATGGTCCACGGCGACGTCTCGGCCGACCTCCTGGAGGCGATCTTCACGCCACGCGGGGCGCTCCACGACGGCGCCGTGATCATTCGGGGCGCGTCCGTCCTCGCCGCGGGCGCGGTGCTCCCGCTCTCCGAGACCACGCTCGGCGCGGAGCGCTTCGGGACGCGGCACCGGGCGGCCCTCGGGATCACCGAGCAGACGGACGCCCTGGTCATCGTCGTCTCGGAGGAGACCGGCCAGGCAAGCATCGTGGAGCGAGCGCGGATCCGCCGCAACCTCGACGAGCCTGAGCTGGTGCGCGCGATTGTCGCGGCCATGGTCCCAGAGCGCGCCGCGGGCTCGGCCATCCTTGGGCTCATCCCGTCGCGCCCCGGCGGCGGATCGATCACGCTCGGTTCCGGGCCCCTGCGCCGGGCTGCGCTGGGTGATCGCAGCCGCGCGGTGCGCCCGGGGAGCGTGCCCCCACCCGTCGTCGCTGAGCCGCGCGAGGACACCGACCAGGCGCCCGCGGGGGCGGGCCGCTGAGCGCCGTGCGTCGCGCCGTCGGGTTCGTCTTCCGCAACTGGCCGCTCAAGCTCGCGGCGATCCTTCTCGCCACACTCCTCTACGCGGGTCTGATCGTCTCGGCCAGCTCCGAGACGTTCTCCGGCGTGGTTCCCGTCCAGGTGCTGAACCAGCCCAGCAACGCCTTCATCATCGGCAACCTCGACGACGTCACCTCGATCCGGTACCTCGCCATCGGGACGAACCGACCGGCCGTCACGACCGCCAGCTTCAGCGCGACGATCGACCTTGCCGGGGTGGTTCCGACCGCCGGATCGCCACCCGTGAGCGTGCCCGTCACCGTCCGGGCGACAGATCCCAGCAACATCCAGGTCATCGACTTCAGCCCATCGCGGATCCAGGTCCGGCTCGATCCCCTCGTCAGCAAGACCGTTCCCGTGCAGGTCGACCACGGGACCGTTCCAGCCGGACTGGACGTGCGTGAGCCGGTCGTGTCCCAGGATTCGGTCACGGTGACCGGTCCCGAATCTTCGGTCGTGCTCGTTGCCTCGGCCCAGGCCCGCGTCCAGATCCAGCCATCCGGGATCGACATCAACCAGGCCGTGGACCTGATCGCGGTGGATGCGCGCGGCGACGTGGTCCCGACGGTCGAGCTGAAGCCGAGCTCCGTCCGGGTCACGATCCAGATCGGGAGCCAGCTGTCCACGCGCGCACTGCCGGTCAACCCGGTGGTGACCGGCAGGGCGGATCCCTCGGCGGTCGTCACCGGCGTCGAGGCCGCGCCGCTGCTCGTGACGGTTGAGGGCGGGTCGGCGTTGCTTGCACCACTCGTGAACATCGACACGAAACCGGTCTCGATCGCCGGCGCGACCGCCGATGTCGTCGCCGACGTCGGGCTCGACCTCCCTCCCGGTGTCTCGGCTCTGGGGGTCACCACGGTGCGGGTGACCGTCTCGATCCGCCCGCAGCTCGGCACGCGGTCATTCCAGGTGGGCATCGCGCTGGTCAACGCCGACCCGGCGACCCGCTACGATCTTGGCAGCGGGCAGATCATCGTCACGTTGGGCGGCCCGCTCGCCGCGCTCAACGTCCTGGATGGGTCCACGCTCCTTGCCAACGTGGACGTCGCCGGTCTCCTCGCGGGCACGCACGTGGTCTTCCCGGAGGTCACGCCTCCCGCGGGATTGACGGTGGAGGGGCTGTCACCCCCGGAGATCACCCTCACCGTGACCCCGTCCGGTTCAGAAGCCTCGCCCCCGGTGACGGCTCCACCCGCGGTGCCCTGACGATGGGCCGGCTCTTCGGGACGGACGGGATTCGCGGCGTCGCCAACGTGGACCTGCGACCCACGGTCGCCTACGCGCTGGGGAGGGCGGCCGCCCATGAGCTCGTCAGCCCCGGGGGAAGCCTGGTCGTGGGCCGGGACACCCGCCGCTCGGGCCAGATGTTCGCGGCGGCCATCGCGGCGGGCGCGGCCAGCCTGGGAGCGGACGTGCACGACGCGGGCGTTCTCCCCACGCCGGCGCTCGCCTACCTGGCCGGGACGGAGTCGTTCTCGGCCGGGATCATGGTGTCCGCCTCCCATAACCCGGCGGACGACAACGGACTCAAGGTGCTCGACGGCCGCGGCCTCAAGCTCGACGATGCCGAGGAGGACCGGCTGGAGCAGCTCATCTGGCGGACCGAGGAGCTGGGCGGCCCGCGGAATGGTGGCATCGGACGGCTGGTCCAGGCGTCCGACCTCGTCGACCGCTACCGGGCTGACCGCCTCCGCCTCGCCACCGCGACCCCCTGCCGCCTGCATCTGGTGCTCGACTGCGCCAATGGCTCGGGCGGTGTCACTGCCCCGGAGATCCTCGCCGCGACAGGTGCCCGGGTCGACGTGATCCACAACCAGCCGGACGGGGAGAACATCAATGTCGCCTGCGGCGCCACTTCGCCCGCTGACCTGGCCAGGGAGGTCATCGCCAGGGGAGCCGATCTCGGGTTCGCGCTCGACGGCGACGCGGATCGGCTCGTGGCGGTCGATCGCCAAGGCCGGGTCGTCGACGGCGACCAGCTGCTCGGGTTGTGCGCCCTGGATCGACTGGCCCGTGGGGCGCTCAACGGTGGCATCCTGGTCGTCACGGTGCTATCGAACGGAGGCCTGGAGGCCGCGCTCGGTGCGGTCGGCGGGCAGGTTGTCCGCACCCCTGTCGGCGACAAGTACATCCTCGACGGCATGCAGGTGACCGGCGCGAACCTCGGCGGTGAGAAGAGCGGCCACGTCATCATCCTGGACCATGCGACGTCGGGCGACGGCCTGGTCACCGCCCTGGAGGTTCTCGGCATCGTCGGCCGCATCGGTCGGCCGATCGACGAGCTGGCCGCCCGGATCCCGCTCTTTCCGCAGGAGCAGCGCGCGATCCACGTGCGCCACAAGGAACAGTGGGAGGCGGACCCGGAGCTCCGGCGGGCAATCGCCGCCGCAGAGGCCCGATTCCCGATCGGCGGGCGCATCCTCGTTCGCCCGTCCGGCACGGAGCCGGTCCTGCGTGTCATGGTGGAGGGCCCGGACCCGGAGCTGGTGGCGACGCTCGCCGACGAACTCGCGGCCCTCGCACGAGACCGCCTAAACTAGTCCCGCGGCCATCGAGGTCCGGTTGGCGCGACGGAGGCTCTCGACGGCATGTGCGGCATCGTTGGGTACACGGGTCCCAGGGCGGCGGGACCCATTCTCCTCGAGGGGCTCCGGCGCCTGGAGTACCGCGGGTACGACTCGGCGGGGATCGCCCTCGTCACCGAGTCGGGCGAGCTGTTCGTGGAGAAGCGGGCCGGCAAGCTCACCAACCTTACGACGGCGCTCCTCGACCGGACGCCGAACGCGGGGATCGGGCTCGCCCACACGCGCTGGGCGACCCACGGCCGTCCGAACGACCTGAACGCCCATCCTCACGTCGACTGCACGGGCGCCATCACGGTTGTCCACAACGGCATCATCGAGAACTTCCGCGAGCTTCGCGACGGCCTGGAGGCGCGCGGGCACGTGCTCAGCTCCGACACCGACACGGAGGCCCTCGCGCACCTGATCGAGGACGCCTACGCGGGCGACCTGGCCCAGGCCGTTCGGGTGGCGCTCGCACAGGTCAATGGGGCCTACGCGGTGGCCGTCATGCACCGCGGAGAGCCGGACCGGCTCGTGGGTGCCCGGCAGAATGTCCCGCTCGTGGTGGGGCTCGGTGACGGCGAGGCGTTCCTCGCCTCCGATGTCGCCGCGATCCTGGCCCACACCGACCGGGTGATCTTCCTCGAAGACGGCGACGTCGTCGACCTTCGACCGACGGGCGCGACGATCACGGCTGTCGACGGGTCGCCGCGCGAGCGGCTCGTGACGCGCGTGGACTGGTCGCCGGAGGCCGCCGAGAAGGGCGGCTTCGCCCACTTCATGCTCAAGGAGATCCACGAGCAGCCGCAGGCCCTCCGACAATGCCTGGCCGGCCGGCTCGGCCCGGCGGGAACGGTCCGGACCGACGAGCTGGCCGGCATCGCAGCGGCCCTGGCGAGCGTGGATCGGGTCGAGTTCGTGGCCTGCGGCAGCGCGTCCTACGCTGCGCTGGTCGGCGCGTCCGCGGTCCAGGAGTGGACCGGGCTTCCGGCTCGGGTCACGGTGGGGTCGGAGTTCCGCTACAGCCCACCACCCCTCGATGAGCGCACCCTCGTGATCGCGGTCACCCAGTCCGGCGAGACGGCCGACACGATCGCCCCGACCCGGCTGGCACGCGAGCGGGGTTGCCCGATCATCGCGGTGACGAACACGGTTGGGTCGGCGATCACCCGCGAGGCCGACGCGGTCCTCTACCTCCAGGCAGGCCCCGAGGTCGCGGTCGCGGCATCGAAGACCTTCACCACCCAGGTCCTCACCCTGGTTCTCGTGGCGGCCCAGATCGCGCGGATCCGCGGCACGCTCGATCGGGGCGTCGAGGCCCGGCTGGTCCGGGACCTCCGTGCGCTGCCCGACGCCGCGCAACGGGCCCTCGACAATGCGACCGGGGCGGCGGCGATCGCCGGCCGATACGTCCACTCGCGGGGCTTCATGTTCGTCGGGCGCGGCTACACGTACCCGACCGCCATGGAGGGTGCCCTGAAGCTCAAGGAGGTCAGCTACCTCCACGCGGAAGGCTACGCGGCCGGCGAGCTCAAGCACGGGCCCATCAGCCTCCTCGACGCAGAGTGCCCGCTGGTGGCCGTCGCGACGGACTCCGCCGTCTACGAGAAGCTGGTCAGCAACATCATGGAGGGCCGGGCCCGCGACGCGCGGGTGATCGCGGTGGCAACCGAGGGCGACCAGCAGATCGAGCGGTCTGCCGACGAGGTGTTCTGGGTGCCCCGAACCCACGAGACCCTCGGGCCGATCCTGGCCATCATCCCGCTCCAGCTGTTCGCCTACCACGCCGCGGTCGCCCGCGGGACCGACGTGGACCAGCCGCGCAACCTCGCCAAGTCGGTCACGGTCGAGTAGGGGATGACCGAGCCGGACGCGCGAGTCCCCGAGGGGACCGCCGAGCTCGGGCTGGACATCATCCGCGTGGAGCGCATCCGCGTGGCCCTGGCGCGCTTCGGCGATCGCTTCGTCCGGCGCGTGCTCACCACGCGGGAGGCTGCCTACGTGCGCGGGCGACCCGAGACGCTCGCCGGCCGGTGGGCAGCGAAGGAGGCGGTGAGCAAGGTGCTCGGCCTCGGCGTGCGCGGGATCGGCTGGCTGGACATCGAGATCGAGCGCTTGCCCACCGGTCAGCCGGCGGTCGTCCTCCACGGGCGGGCGGCCGCCCGGGCCGACCAGCTGGGGCTGGCGCGGATCGCCGTCAGCATCACGCATGAACGCGAGTACGCGCTCGCCATCGCCTTTGGTGTCCGGACCGCCGGTGGCCGCTACATCTTCCCGGCCGACATCGAGGAGCGGTTGGGGGAGCGCGAGGCGGCCCTGGTCCGCCGGATCGAGCGCATCCGCGGGCTGGGCCGGGAGGCTGCGTCGCTCGCCGCGACCGTGCGGGAGCCAGATCCCGATGCCTGACGCGCCGATCCTCCCCGAGCCCGGTGATCCGGTCGCGACCCGCCTGGACGAGCAGAGCGCCGGCCTCCTGCTGCCGGCGCGGCCGGGTCGCGGTCATAAGGGCACCTTCGGCAAGCTCCTCGTCGTGGCCGGATCGCTCGACTACGCGGGAGCGGCCCTCCTGGTGTGCCAGGCGGCCGGGCGCGCGGGGACGGGACTGGTCACGCTCGCGGTGCCCGAGTCCCTGCAGCCGCTCTTCGCGGCCAAGGTGGTCGAGGCAACCACGCTGGCACTCACCGAAGACGACGTCGAGGAAGTTGACCCGGCGCCCGCCCTGGCCCGGATCCTCGATCACGAGCACGATGCCCTCGTCGTCGGTCCGGGGCTGCGGCCGTCGCTCGCCTCCGCCGCCCTGATCCGGGGCATCCTCGCCGCGAGGGCAGAGGACGACGCCGCGCCCGCCGTCGTCGACGCGGAGGCGCTCCGCTCGCTCGCCGCCGAGGATGGCTGGTGGGAGGGCGTGATGCGGCCGTGCGTGCTCACGCCGCACGTGGGGGAATTCGGCCGGCTTCGAGCGGCCGGGGGGGTTGCCACCGGGGCCGACGGCGACCTCGCCGGTGATGATCCCGCCCGGCTCGAGGCCGCCCGCCACGCGGCGCGGGCCTGGGGCCAGGTCGTGGTCCTCAAGGGTGCGCACACGGTCATCGCGGCCCCGGACGGTGCCGCGGCGGTGGCGACGTTCGAGAACCCGGCACTCGCCACCGGCGGGACCGGCGACGTCCTGGCCGGGACGATCGGCGGCCTGCTGGCCCAGGGTCTCGACCCGTACCCGGCGGCGTGCCTTGGTGTCCAGCTCCACGGCATGGCGGGCGACGCCGTGCGACATCGGGTCGGGGACGCGGGGCTCCTCGCTGGTGATCTTCCCTTCGAGATCGCCCGTGCGCGTCACCGCCTGGCGGTCGATGCTGCTCGCCGGGCCGGCGCGAAACGGCTCGGGTTCGGGCGCCCAGCCGAATGACCGACCCCGCGGCGCCGATCGAGGAGCGCCTGCGGGCTGCCCGGCTCCCGCCGCTGCCGCGTACGGCCTGGCTTCAGGTCGACCTTGGACGGCTGGCCGGGAACGTGCGGGCGATGCGGGCGGCGCTGCCGGCAGACACCCTGTTCGAGGCCGTCGTGAAGGCCAATGGCTACGGCCACGGGGCCGTGCCGGTCGCGCACGCCGCGCTGGCTGCCGGCGCTCACGGGCTCTGTGTCGCAACGCTGGACGAGGGGCTCGAGCTCCGCGCGGCCGGCCTGCGTGCGCCGATTCTCGTGCTCTTTCCCATCCCGCCGGACGGTTTCGGAGAGGCTGCCCGGGCCGGGATCGCGGTGGCGGCCGGGGACGACCTCCTTTGGACCCGCGGCCTGGCCGCCTATGCGCGCAGCCGACGGCGCTCCCGGGGCCAGGTGGGCGAGCTGGTCGTTCACGTCGGCCTCGAAACCGGGCTGGGCCGGGATGGTCTCCGGCCCGAACAGGCGCTCGCAGCCGTGCGCGCCATGGCCGACGTGGCCGGTGCCCGTTTCGAGGGTGTCTGGTCGCATCTTCAGGCGCCCGAGGACCCGGCCCGGACCACCCACCAGGTCGAGCGGTTCGTGGCCGCGGTGCGGGCCCTGGTCGCGGCCGGGCTGCCGGTGCCGCATCGCCACCTCCTGGCCTCGGGTGGCCTGCTGGCGGTGGAGCGGTACGCAGGCGGCACGGCGCCCGTCTTCGACGGCGTCCGGGTGGGCCTCTCCCTCTACGGGATCGAACCACCCGGGCTCCGGATCGGGCCGGCCGCGAGCGTGATCAGCGCTTCGCTGCAGCCGGTCCTCTCGCTGCACGCCCGACCGGTCCGCGTGGCCGACCTGCCCACAGGCGAGGGCGTGGGGTACGGGCCCAGCTTCGTGACGGCGCGCCCCAGCCGGATCGCGACGCTGCCGGTCGGCTACGCGGACGGCTGGGTCCGCGCGCTGGGGAATCGCGCGACGGCGCTTGTCCGAGGCTCCCGGGTCCCCCTGGTCGGGACGGTCGCGATGGACGCCGTGATGGCCGACGTCACGGACGCACCCGGACCGCCCGTCACGCCCGATGACGAGTTCGTCCTCCTGGGCGAACAGGGTGCCGAACGGATCACCGCCGACGAGCTGGCGCGAGAGCGCACCACGATCAGCTGGGAGGTGCTTGCCACGATGGCTGGCCGCCTACCCCGGGTGTACACTTCGCCGGCCGACGCGGTCGGTATTCGCACGCTCACGCAGGACCGGGGGCCATGGCAGACATCGCGCTCTGGAACGGCGACATCTGCGACCTCGAGGTGGACGCGATCGTGAGCCCGGCCAGCCCGAACTTCTGGATGGCGACGGGCGTCGCGGGCGCGATCAAGCGCCGGGGTGGCGATGCGATCGAGTTCGCCGCAGTCCGACAGGGGCCCGCCGACGTGGGCGACGCGATCGTGACCAGTGCAGGCTCGCTGGCGGCGCGCTGGGTCATCCACGCCGTCTCGCTGGACGCGACCCGCCGCACGGACTCCCGCACGATCGATCGCGCTGTCCGGAGTGCGTTCGCGCGTGCCCGGGATCTCGGCGTGGAGACGCTCGCGATCCCGGCACTCGGCACCGGCGTGGGCGGCTACCCGATCGCGGAGGCAGCCCGGGTGACGATCGCCGCGGCTCGCGCCGAGCTGGTCCGCTCGCCGCGGATCACCCGCCTGACCCTCGCCCTCCGCGGCGCGGCCGCGTACGAGGCATTTCGCGTCGCGCTGGCGGCCGCGAAGGCAGCCCCCGTCGAGATTTCGGCGTGACATTCTCCGTCCTCCCGGGCGATGAGCAGCGGGCCGCCCTGGTCGAGGAGGTGGCCCGCGAGATCCAGCTTTGTGGCATGACCGGGCCGGCGGTGCTGTTCCTCCATGCGAGCATGCCGGACGGTGGACTCGTGGGGAGCGCGATGACGTTCTTCGACCCGGTCCTGCGCCAGCTCTTCGGAGGTGGAAGCGCACCCGCGAGCGCCCTGCTGGCGGACGAGGCCGGCATCGAGCAGCTGCTCGACCGGCTCGAGGAGCTCGACGAGGAGTCGGTCTGGGACGCGTGAGCCGCGCCGAGGCCGAACCTGCCGTCCCCCTCGTCGATCGCGGGCCCGAGCTGCCCGGGGCCGCTCCGCTGCCTTCCCCGGCCATGGTTCCGGCGGACGTCGGCGACCCGTACGGCGCGTTCGTGACCCTCGACCTTGGCACCGCGACGTCCGCCGCAGCGATCGTCGGTCGCGTCGACGGACGCTGGCGCCTGCTGGCGGCCACGGCCCTCCCGGCCGGCGCCGACCGGGACGCGCTCGTCGGGCTGCTCGTGGAGCGCCTCCGAGCCGCGGACCCTGATCTCGCCGAGGTGACCGTGAACCGGCCGGCGGAAGGGCCCCAGCCACTTGACTGGCCCCGGCTCGTTGCGCAGAGCGTGCCAGCCGCGACGCTCGCCGTCATCGCGGCCACCGAGCGCACCCGTGCCCGGCTGGAAGAGGCCGCCACAGGAGCCGGCTGGAATGTGGTCGCGGGCAGCGCCGAGCGGACGGACCCGCTCGAGCTCACCCGGATGGCAACGCGCCCCGGCGTGGCGGCCCTCCTGGTCGGCGTGGCGGACCCACCCGATTCGGACGAGCGCGACCTGGCCGCCGAGCTGGCGGTCGCGGCAGCCGGGATCGCGGCGCGGCGCCCCGGCCTGCGCATCTTCCTGGCTGGATCCATCCCGGAGGCCCCCCTGCGTGAAATCCTGCGCGACCCGGCTTTGGTGCGGCTCGCGGCACCGGCCCGTGGCGCCGGGGAGCCGGCCGCCTCGAGCCTGCGGACGGCGCTGGCGGACGCGCGCCGCGGCCCGACGGACAGCCGCCGTGCCCTCGCTGCGGCCGCTGGGTCGCTTGCCCGCGTCCTGGGGCTGCGAGCGGAGATCCTCGAGATCGGCGTCACGGGAGCGGCGCGCATCCTGGCCGCCCCGACACCGGACCGCGACGGCGCCGGCGGGGTGAGCGTGGAGGTCGTGGAAGCGCCCGACGCAGCCCTGTTCCGGGTGAATGGCCCCGGGGCGATCGACCGGGTCGATCACTGGTTCACCCACGGCCTGGACCGGGCCCGCCTCCGCGACCGGCTGGCGGAGCTGGCGATCGCCCCCTGGAGCGATCTCGAGGGGGACGGCGCACTTCTCCGGGGAGCCGCCCTCCGCGCGGCACTGGAGCGCCTTCTTGAGGCGACCGTGCCCGTGCTCGGGGATGGTGGTGTGGATCTCGTGATCGGTGCGGGCGGGGCGTGGTCCGCGGTTCCCGGCCCCGCGGCGGCCCACATCATCGCCGACGTGGTCCGCCGGCCAGGGGCGATGCAGGTCGCGATCGACCACGCTCGAATCCTCGGCCCGATCGGGACGATCGAGGACGACTCGGAACGCGACGCGCTCGTCGCCGACCTTGCCGAGGACCTGCTCCTGCGGCTCGGGACGGTGGTCACACCGCGCGGCCTGCGACCGAACCGGCCGGCCGGGCACCTCGCGCTCACGACGAGCGGCGGGAGCTCCGAGGTCGACCTGGTGGCCGGCGGGCTGACGCTCGTCGATCTGCCGCCCGGAGCGAGCGGCATGGCCGATCTCTCGTTCCGCGGAGCCCCTGAGCTTGGGACGCGCGGTCGGCGCTTCCAGATCCCGGTCACCGGCGGTCTCGCCGGCCTGCTGCTCGACCTGCGAGACATCCCACTCCGGCTGCCGGAGCGGCCCGACCGCCGGCGCGAGCTGCTCGGGACCTGGGAGGCGGCCCTGTGGCCGGAGCGCGACGCATGACGGGCAGGCTGGACCTGGTCCCGCCCCGCGCCCTCCTCGTTGCGCGCCCGCGCGTCCGGCTGGAGCTGCAGCCGGGCGATCGGGTGATCGCCGAGATCGGCGAGGTCGTTCATGCGGGCGATGTGCTGGCGGAACGCGTCCGCGACGCCCGGCTCGTCGAGATGGTGCTGCCGCGGCACGGGGCAGACCAGGGGATCCCGCTGCCTGGCACCTGGCTGCCCGGCGAGCACGCCCGACCCGGCCGTCGCGCCGGCACGCCGGCCGGCGAGCTGCTCTTCGAGCACGCCGGCCGTCGCCGCCTGGCGGTCGGTCCGCACCCGGACCATCTCAACGCTCCGGCCGACGGCCGTCTCGTCGAGGTGCACCAGGGGGTCGCGCTCGTGCTCGAGATCGAGGGGCCGGGCCTGGTCGCCACCGAGCTGCTCGGGGAACCCTTCTCGGGCCGCCTGGTCCTGCTGCCGGAGGAGTCCGATCCACGTCTCGCGCTCGACGTCGCCCTTGCCGGGGCGGTGGTGGTCGTGCCGGGCCGGGTGGATGCGGAGGCGCTCACCCGGGCACGGGCGATGGGTATCCACGGTGCAGTGGTCGGATCGCTCGCCGAGCGCGATCGGCGTGACCTCGCGGCGTCGGCGGCCCGCCAGCAGGCCGGCCCCCACCACCTGGCGCCCTTCGGCGTGCTTGTGCTCGGCGGGTACCTTCGACGTGCCTTCCCGTCGGCAGTCCGGGCCGTCCTGGAGACGGTCGCTGGTGCGCTGGTCGGATCGGTCGGCGATCCTCCGTTGCTGCTGCTGCCGGCGGAGCGCCTGCTGCCGTCGCCGGAACCCGACCGCGTCATCGTCCGGGGTGGCCAGGAGGCGGGCAGCGAGGGCCGGTGGCTGGGACCCGGCGGACCTCGCCGCCTGCGTGGAGGCGTTGTGGTCGAGACCGGGCTCATTGTCCTCGACGACGGCCGGGCGCTAGCGGTCGCGATCGGGGACCTGGAGCGGTTCGCCGCTGACGTCGCCAACCAGTAGGCTCTGCGAATGACCGCCGCCCTGTCGGAGCTTCGGCTCCTCGCGCCCGATCCGGCCGCGACGCGGGCGCTCGGCGAGCGCCTCGGACGTGCGGCGGCCGCCGGGGATGTCATCGCCCTCACGGGTCCGCTCGGCGCCGGCAAGACCGAGCTCGCCCGCGGCATCGCGCGCGGGCTCGGCGTGGTCGGCCCGGTCACCTCGCCCACGTTCGTCCTCGCCTCCGAGCACGAAGGGCGCCTCCCCTTGTTCCACCTCGACTGCTATCGCCTGGCCGGCCCGGAAGAGGCGCTCGCCGCGGGGCTTCTCGACGAGCGGGGTGCCGATGGCGTCACGGTGGTCGAGTGGGCCGAGCGCCTGGGACCGGCGCTTCCGACCGGGCGGCTGGAGATCCGGCTCGACGGGTCGGGTGACGACCCGCGCACGCTCGCCTGCCACGCCACCGACCCGCGCCACCGAAGCCTCCTGGAGGCGCTGGCATGACGGCGGGCGGCGCGGGCGGGATGCTGCTGGCGCTCGACACCGCGACATCCCGGGCCGTCCTTGCGCTCGGGGCGGCCGACGGGACGCTGCTCGCCGCCGACACCTGGCCGGCCGGGCATCGCCACGTGGAAGAGCTCCTGCCGCGCCTGGAGGCGCTCCTCGCCGGGCATGGCTGGGATCGGGGCGCGCTTGCCGACCTGGCTGGGATCGTCGTGGGGACGGGGCCGGGGGCCTTCACCGGTCTCCGGGTCGGGCTGGCCACCGCCAAGGCCCTTGCGGTGGCCTTTCGCAAGCCGCTGGTCGCCGTCGGGAGCGGGGTCGCGCTGCTCGCCGCGGCGGAGGCGGCGGAGGCGGACCCAGCGACCGACGGCCGGCGCCTGGCGCTGCTCCTGCCCGCGGGCCCGTCCGGCCGCTACCTTGTGACGCGGGCCGGAACGCAGCTCGTGGTCGGCTCGGATCATCCCGACCTCCCGGCCGATGCGCTGCTCGTCGCCGTGGATCTCGCCGGGCGCGCCCCGGCTGCGGCACGTGCACGCGGCGAGGCCGCCACGGACCGCCTTCCCGGGGTCCTGCTCCGCCTGGGTGCCGCACGTCTCGCGGCGGGAGACTCCGACGACCCCGCGCGGGTGGTCCCCGAGTACGTGACGCTCCCGCGCGGGTCGCGGGCGACGCCGGGCGCCGAGGAAGGAATGACGTGGTCGCCCGTCCGCCGGTGAAGCTCTCGATCGAGCCGATGACGTTCGACGACCTGCCGGCGGTGCAGGCGATCGAGCGGGCCAGCTTCACGACACCCTGGCCGACCCACGCCTACCAAGCGGAGCTCGAGACGAACAAGCTCGCGCGCTACCTCGTGGTCCGAGCGGGCCGTGAGGTCATTGCCTACGCCGGAATCTGGCTGATGGTCGACGAGGCGCACGTCACGACGTTCGCGGTCGCGCCCGCTTGGCGCCGCCGGAGGATCGGGGAGCGCCTCCTCGTGGCAGCCCTGGATCTGTCGATGGCGCGTGGGGCACGCGAGGCGACCCTGGAGGTGCGCCTCTCGAACGTCCCAGCGCGTCGTCTCTACGAGAAGTACGGCTTCCGGCCGGTCGGGATCCGGCCGCGCTACTACAGTGACGACCACGAGGACGCATTGATCATGACAACCGAGCCGCTCCAGTCGCCGGGCATGCGAGCTCGCCTCGCAGCGCTCACCGCGGAGCTGGCGGGGCTGCCCGACCCGGACCCTCCGGACACCGACCTGCCCGGTGGTTCCGGATGAGCGGACGGGCCTCCCTCGTGCTCGCGATCGAGTCGTCCTGCGACGAGACCGGGGTCGCGCTCGTCGCAGGCGGGCGCCGGATCCTGGCCCAGGCGGTCGCGAGCCAGATCGCCCTGCACGCACCGGCCGGCGGGATCGTGCCCGAGCTCGCGGCCCGGGCACACCTACGCTGGATCGTGCCCGCGCTGGAGGACGTGCTGGCGACGACGAGCGTCACGATGACCGAGGTCGATGCGATCGCGGTGACGGCCGGCCCGGGTCTGGCCGGATCGCTCCTGGTGGGCATTGCCTTCGCCAAGACCCTGGCCTGGGCGTACCGGCGCCCACTCGTCGGGGTCAACCACCTCGAGGGCCACCTGTACGCGGCATGGCTGCTTGATCCCGGCGAACCAGAGCGTCCGGAGCCGCCGTTCCCGCTCGTAGCGCTTGTCGTGTCCGGCGGGCACACGTTCCTCGTCGAGATGCGGGATCACATCACCTACCGGCTCCTCGGGGAGACCGTCGACGATGCCGCCGGCGAGGCGTTCGACAAGGTCGGTCGGCTCCTCGGCCTGGGGTACCCGGGTGGACCCGCGATCGCCGCCGCGGCAGCCCGCTCGCAAGTCCACGACGCGGCCTTCCCGCGGGCGTGGCTGGGGAGGTCGTACGACTTCAGCTTCTCCGGCCTCAAGACGGCACTGCGGCGCCAGGTCGAGATGGAGCTGGCGGCAGCGGGCCGGCCGGCAACAGAGGCGGGTGGACGGCTCGACCCGGCCCGCGTCACGGAGCTGGCCTGGGGCTTTCAGGAGGCAGTGGTCGACGTGCTGGCCGTCAAGACCCTCCGCGCCGCCGACGAGACGGCTGCCCGGGCCATCGTCATGGGTGGTGGCGTCGCCTCGAACGTCGCGCTCCGCGAGCGCATCTCGGCCGGCGCCGCGACTCGTGGCCTGCCCCTCTTCGTCCCGCGCCCCGGCCTATGCACGGACAACGGCGCGATGATCGGGGCCGCGGGGTGGCGAAGGTTCCTCGCCGGCGAGCGCGCCGGCGAGGACCTCGGGGCGAGACCGGCCTGGCCCCTCGTTCGTCCCGGCGGGGCGCCGGACACCCGCCGGCCTCCCCGAAGGGGGGCCGCCGCGAGGGCCTACGAGGTCGCCCTGGCCGCCGAGCGCGACGGCGCCGGCGGCGCGCCGGTCCCGGCCGAGCGCGGGCAGACGCTGTGAGCGCGGTTCGCCTGGACCCCGGAGCGGTTCGGCGGACGCTGCGCGCCGCCGGCCTGCGCCCCCAGCGACGCTTCAGCCAGAACTTCCTCGTGGACATCGACGTGCTCGAGGCGATCCTCGCGGCGGCAGGCGCGTCGGCCGGGCGCACGGTGCTCGAGATCGGGCCCGGGCTCGGCATCCTGACCGGCGGCTTGCTGGAAGCGGGCGCCGCGGTGACAGCGGTTGAGCTGGACCGCGGGATGGTCGATCACCTCGCCACCGCCTTCGAGCCAGCCCTGGCGGCCGCCGCCGAGGGACCCCGCCCACCGGCGCCGAACCCGTCCGGGACATTGCGACTGGTGGCGGCGGACATCCTCGATGTCGACCTCACCGAGCTGCTCGTCGCGCCGTTCGACGTCGTCGCGAACCTCCCCTACCACGTCACGAGCCCGGTCCTGCACCGCCTCCTGGGCACGGAGCCGCGCCCCGAGCGCTGCATCCTGATGCTCCAGCGAGAGGTGGCCGAGCGCGTGACGGCGCGGCCCGGCGCCATGAGCTACCTCTCCGTCTTCGTCCAGTACCATGTCGCCGCGTCGCTGGTACGGCTCGTCCCACGGTCCGCGTTCGAGCCCGCTCCGGAGGTCGACTCGGCGATCATCGCGCTGGACCTCCGTGCCCCCGGCGGGGCGGGACGCCTCCCGCAGGAGATGGAGGACGAGCTGTGGCGGCTCGTGCAGGCAGGCTTCCGCGAGCGCCGGAAGATGCTCCGGAACGTCCTCGGACGGCAGCTGCCGGTGGGCCAGGAGCGCGTGGACGCGGCGCTCGCAGAGGCCGGGATCGCCGGCGATCGACGACCGCAGACGCTCTCGGTGACCGACTGGATCGGCCTGCTTGGCGCGATCGGGCCGCTCCCACCGGACGAGCGAGGCCACCGTCGATCCCACCCGCACCCAGCCTGATCCGCCCGTGATGAACGAGGCGTCACGTCGTGTCACGCCGGTCGTCCGGCTCGCGCCGGCCAAGCTCAACCTGACGCTCGCGGTCACCGGGCGGCGCGAGGACGGCTTCCATGCGCTGCACTCGGTGATGGTCAGGCTCGACCTGGCCGACCGCCTGGCCCTCACGCCCGCGTTCGCGTCCGGGGACAGGTTGCGCGCCACCGGCCCGGGAATGCCGGACGTCGGCCCGTCCGAGCGCAATCTCGTCATGCGGGCGATCGGCGTGACGCGGGCAGCCTGCCGCGCGCGTGGCGTCGACCGGCCGCTGCCCGCCCTGGCGGCCCTGCTCGACAAGCGGATCCCGGTCGCGGCGGGACTCGGCGGCGGGAGCAGCGATGCCGCGGCGGCGATCGACGGGGCACTCGAAGCCTGGGGGGTGGGGGACGACCTGCCATCGTCGGTTCGAGCGACGATCGCGGCGGGCCTGGGCTCGGACGTGCCGTTCTTCCTGGCGGGGGACTGGGCGCTCGTGGAAGGGCGTGGCGAAAGCGTCGCGTCCCTCCCGCCGCCCCGCGGTCCGGCCCCGGCCGTCCTGCTCGTCACGCCCGGCGTCGTCGTGTCGACGGCCGCCGTCTATGCAGCCTACGCGGGTGGCATCCGGGCTGGCTCGGGGGCCACCCTGGCCTCATCGCGCCACCTCGCCGGCGAGCTTGCGGGCGGGATGACGGTCGCGACCTTCGCAGAACGAGCCGGGATCATGGCAGTCGCAAACGACCTGGCGGCCGCGACGGCCGCGGTGGTGCCGGGGCTGGTGCCGTTCCGCCGCGCGCTCGCGAGGCTGGTGGGACGTCCGCTCGGGCAGTCCGGCTCCGGCCCGACCCTCTGGGTCCTCTATCCTTCTATCGAAGCCGCGGAGACAGCCGCCGAGCTCGTCCGGGAAGCGCTCACCGCGGGCGCGCTCACACCGCCCGGCGACCGGCCCGCCTTCGTGGCCGCGACGTCGATCAGGGTCGGCGTCCCGTCCGTCGCCGCCGAGCCCGCTCGTCCAGCGGAGAACACCAACCAGGGAGGTTCCTGATGCCGCGCACCGCCATCTCGACCGCGCATGCTCCCGCCGCCATCGGGCCGTACAGCCAGGCAATTCGTGCCGACGGCTACCTGTTCTGCTCCGGCCAGCTCGGCCTGGATCCCGCGACCGGTGAATTCGTCGCCGGGGACGTCGCCGCCCAGGCCGAGCAGTCGCTGCGGAACCTGGGCGCGGTGCTCGAGGCGGCCGGCCTGACGTTCGGCGACGTCGTCAAGACCACGATCTTCCTGGCCGACATCGCCGACTTCGCGATCGTCAACGGCGTCTACGGGCGCTTCATGACTGACCCACCGCCGGCGCGCTCCACGGTCGCGGTCGGGGCCCTGCCGAAAGGCGGTCGCGTGGAGATCGAGGCGATTGCGCGGTTGGGCGCCTGATGGGTCCCGGCCGGGGCCCTTGGGTCCAGGGGCTGGCACGTTTGACACGGCCGCCGGACCGAACCTACGCTTCCCGGACACCAGATGCCCACTGACCAACCCACGCCGGACGGCAGACGCGGCGACTCGCCGCGCCTCATCCCGCCCGGGTTGCCACAGCCGGGTGAGTCGGTCCGATGACCCCTCGCCGCAGCGTTCCAGGCACCGCCGCGGTCGTCGACGCCCTCGACGGCCGCGGGGCGGTCGCCGTCGTGATGGCCGGCGGGTTGGGAACCCGCATGCGGTCGTCGGTCCCGAAGCTGCTGCACCCGCTGTGCGGCCGGCCGATGCTGTCCTACGTCGTGGATGCCGCCCGCGCGGCGACCGGACGGGACCCGATCGTGGTGACCTCGCCCGCGACCGCCGCTGTCCGCGACTCGTTCCCATCGGGCGTGGTGTTCGCGCTCCAGGAGCGCCCCGACGGGTCGGGCGACGCGGTCCGGGCCGCCCTTCCAGCCGTGCCCGCCGACGCGGCCGAGGTCGTGGTCCTTAACGGCGACATCCCCTTGGTCGAAGCGGGTCTCATCACGGGCGTGCTGGAACGCCGCCGCACGGCGGGCGCCGCGGTCGCCCTCGTGTCGTTCGACGCCTGGGAGCCGGGAGCGCTGGGGCGCGTGATCCTGGCGCCTGAGGGCGACCGGGTCGCCCGGCTCGTTGAGGCGCGAGACGCCACGCCCGGCGAGCTTGCCGTCAGCGAGGTGAACGCCGGGCTGTACGCGTTCGAGGCCGCGTGGCTGCGCCTGGCGGTCGAGCGCCTCACGCCATCCCCGGCGACCGGTGAGTACTACATCACGCAGCTCGTCGATCTCGCGGCGTCGGACGGGCTCGTGGTGGTGACCCACGAGGTGTCCGACGACGGCGCGCTGGACGGGATCAACGACCGCGCCCAGCTGGCCGAGGCGACCGCGATGCTGCGCGAGCGCATCAACCTTGCCTGGCTCCGGGCCGGCGTCACGATGCACGATCCCGCGACGGCGTACATCGACGCCGACGTGGACCTGGCGCCCGACGTGACCCTCGAGCCGAACGTGATCCTGCGCGGCAGGACCCGCGTGGAGGAGGGGAGTGTGATCGGCGCCGGGAGCCAGCTCGTCGACAGCCTGGTGGGCCCCCGGTGCCGGGTCTGGGCCAGCGTCCTCGAGCAGGCCAGCGTGGAGGAAGGGACCACCATCGGGCCGTTCAGCCACCTGCGGCCGGGCAGCTCCATCGGGCCGGACGTGCAGCTCGGCAACTTCGCGGAGGTGAAGAGCAGCCGGCTCGAGCGGGGGGTGAAGCAGCACCACATGAGCTACCTTGGGGACGCCCACGTGGGTGCCGGCACGAACGTCGGTGCGGGCACGATCACCGCCAACTACGACGGCGTCCGCAAGCACCACACGGAGATCGGTGAGCGCGTCTTCCTCGGGGTCGACACGATGCTGCGGGCCCCCGTCACGATCGGTGACGGGGCCAAGACCGGCGCTGGCGCGGTCGTCACGCGCGACGTCCCGGCGGGCATGCTCGCGGTCGGCGTGCCGGCCCGGATTCGCGAGCTGCGCCCTCCGGCCACCGGTCCGGTGGCGTCCGGCGCCGCGGAAGCGGCTGCGGGGTCGGAGGCGGCCAGCGCGGCCGAAGCGGCCGGGGACGCGCAAGCCGGGGCCAGGGACGGCCCGGGAGCGGCCACCGCCGCCCCGCGGCGGTCGGTCGCGGATTGCTGATGGATCTCCTGGTCCAGCTCGTCGTCATCGTCGTCCTGACCCTGCTCGAAGGGTTCTTCGTCGCGAGCGAGATCGCGCTCGTCTCGATCCGCCGGAGCCGGGTCGACCAGCTCGTCGACGAGGGGAGCAGCGCAGCCCGGCGGGTCCGGGGCCTGCTTGACGACCCCGGCCGCTTCCTGGCGGTCGCACAGCTCGGCCTCACGACGCTCGGGTTCTTCGCCTCCGCCTTCGCCGCGGTCAGCCTCGTCGACGGCCTGGCCGGCCTTCTCGCCCGCGTCGACGCCTTGCGGGAGGGTGCTTCCGCCATCGCCCTCGTGATCGTCACGATCGTGCTGGCCCTCTTCACGATCGTCTTCGCCGAGCTCGTCCCGAAGACGCTCGCGCTCGCCCACACCGAGCGCTATGCCCTCGCGCTCTCGCGGCCGATCGAGCTGATCGCCCGGCTGCTCGGCCCGGTCGTCAGCCTCCTGACCGGGATGACCCATGCCGTGACCGGGGCACTGGGGGCCGAGGTGTCGCGCGAGGCGGAGATCTCCACCCGGGAGCTCAAGCTCATCGTGGAACGAGGGGGCGAGCAGGGAGTGCTCGAGGCCGAGGAGGAGCAGATGATCCACGCGGTCATCGAGCTCGGCGAGCGCCGCGTCCACGAGGTGATGGTGCCCCGGATCGACATCGTCGGGCTGGAGGTCGACGGGACCTTCGAGGAGGCCGTGGACCGGATCATTGCCGAGGGGCACAGCCGCCTGCCCGTCTGGGAGCGCTCCGTCGACGAGGTCGTCGGGATCCTCTACGCGAAAGATCTGCTGCGGTTCCTCAAGGAGGCCTCGGCCGACCCGCCGCCCATCCGGGCGCTCCTGCGGGCGCCTGTCTTCGTCCCCGAATCGATCACGATCGACGACCTCCTCCATGAGCTGCAGCGCCGGAAGGTCCACCTGGCGGTCGTCCTCGACGAGTACGGCGGTACGGCCGGGCTGGTCACGATCGAGGACCTCCTCGAGGAGATCGTGGGTGAGATCCAGGACGAGTACGACGTGGAGGAGCCGATGGTCGTGCGCCTCGACGACGACCGGGCCCGGATCGACGGGCGGGCCGCGGTGGACGAGCTGAGCGAGGTCTGGGACGACCTGGACCTGGATGCGCTCCTGGAGGACCGGGAGGAATACGACACGCTCGGCGGGCTCCTGTTCCACCGAATCGGCGGCGTCCCGGTGCCGGGCGACCGGATCCGTGTCGGGGGGTTGACGCTCACCGTGGAGTCGACGGACGGCCGGCGCGTTGGCAAGATCCTCGCCGTGCGGGAGCCGGAGGACGGCACAGAGGGCGAGGCGGACCAGGCGGACCGCTGATCAGCGCTCGGGAAGGGTCGCCTCGGGGAGGTCGAACCGCCAGCGCGTCGCATCCGTCGGGAAGCTGGACCAGCCGAACACGATGCGCGGTGTCACGGCCCAGATTCCACCCTCCGGGAGCGACCAGTTGGCCGGGTCCACGGCATAGCTGCGCGGCGGCCGCTGGTACTTCGCGAAAGCGGCAGCGAGCTGCTCGGCGAGCCCGTCGGGTGGCTCCCCGACGCGAACGGCCGTCCCCTCCACGATCACTGCTCCGTCGTTCGACAGCTCGATCCCGACCGAGATCGCGGGGTTGCGGTCGAGGTTGCGTGCCCGTCGGGTCAGCCTTCCGCCCTCGAACCAGATCCGGCCCTCGCACCACGCCGCCCAGATGGGCATGGCGTGGGGCCGCCCGTCGGGGCGCGACGTCGCGACCCAGTAGGTTTCAGCCGCCGCCAGGTGCGCCTCGGCCCACGACCACGGGAGCGTGCCCTCGAGTGTCTCGGGGATGCCGTAGGTAGGGACGCTCGGTCGCTCGATGGCTGGCCGACCGAGCGGGGCCAGGGGCTCGCTCACGCCGAGATGACGGTCCGCATGATCTGCTCGAGCTTCTCGCGGGCCTCAGGCTGGATCACGCCCGCCGAATCGAGCGCGGCGATCGCCTCGTCGCGCCATCGGCGCGCCTCGCCACGCGTGTACTCCTGGGCACCGGTCCGATCCACGATCGCCATCGCCTCCATCAGCTGCCCGGCGGTGGGCTCCGGGTCGGCGTAGAGCGCGAGCAGATGGGCCCGATCACTCGGGCTGGCGTGTTCCAGCGCGTAGATCACGGGGAGCGTCTTCTTGTGCTTGGCGAGGTCGGATGGCTCCTTGCCGGTCGACTGCTCGCGGCCCCAGATCCCGAGCAGGTCATCGTTGAGCTGGAAGGCGAGGCCCAGGGCCCAGCCGAACTGCCGGTAGCGGGCGATCACCGCCTCGTCGTCCGTGGCGAGCAGCGCGCCCGCCTCGACGCTCGCCGCGATCAGCGCGGCGGTCTTGCGCCCGATCATGTCGAAGTACAGGTCGACCGTCATGGCCGTCTCATGCTCGCTCGTCCAGATGTCGATGTACTGGCCCTCGCACAGCGCGAGGCACGTGTCGTCGTAGAGTCGCATCAGGCGGAGAACCGTCGCATCGGAGAAGCCGAGCGACGTGAGGCGGTGCAGCGCGATCCTCGACAGGACGAAGACGGCGTCGCCCGTGTTGATTGCCTGCGGGATGCCGTGGACCGTCCAGAGTGTCGCCCGGTGGCGGCGCTCCCGGTCGCGATCCTCGATGTCGTCGTGGATCAGGCTGAAGTTGTGGCCCAGCTCCACCGCGGCGGCACCCGGGAGCGCCCGCTCCCACGTCCCGGTGATCGAGGCAAACGCGAGCAGGCCGAGGAGCGGCCGGAGGCGCTTGCCGGACGACCCGGAGCCATCGAGCCCCATGTGGTACCGGACCATCTCGTACATGCCGTGGGTGGTGGGGTCACGGTCCACGACGAGGTGGAGGATCTCCTCCTCGACCGCGCCGATCAGGCCCGGGATGTCGAGGGAGGCAGGAGTGGTGCGCACGGGCAGGATGATAGCAACCTCGAATGATCCGGCCGGGCGGTCGATGGGCGTCGAGACCCGCGCGTGACCGTTCCCTCTGGTTCGTGCCGCCAGGGCGGGCGGATGGTACCGTGCGGGCGTGCCCGGCCGCCGCCTCTATGTCACCGACGCGATCGTCCTCTCGCGCTTCGATTTCGGCGAGGCGGATCGAATCCTGACCCTCCTCACGCCAGAGCTGGGGAAGATCAAGGCGATCGCCAAGGGGATCCGGCGGCCGACGAGCCGGATCGGCGGGGCGCTGGAGCCGCTCGCCGAGCTGCGCCTCCAGCTGGCTCGGGGGCGCACGTTCGACGTGGTCACCCAGGTGACGATGCAGCACACGTGGCTCGGCCTCCGTGACCGGCTGGAGGTCACGGCGACGGCGTGGTACTGCGCGGAGCTGGCGGAGCGCTCGCTGGAGGAACGGCACGCGGCCCTGCCGGTCTACCTGCTCCTTCGTCGCGCGTACGAGCTGCTCGACGCCGGGATGGCCGCGGCGCGTGTCGCGCGATGGTTCGAGATGCGGCTCTGCGAGGAGCTCGGCGTCCGGCCGGAAGTCGACCGGTGCGTCGAATGCGACCGGCTCCTCGGCCCCGACGACGCGGTCCGCTGGGTTCCCCCGCTCGGCGGCGCCCTGTGTGCCGACCACCCGGGCCCGTCGGCGATCGCTGCCGGGCTCTCGACGGAGGCCCTGAAGGTGCTCAAGGCCTACCAGCGGATGGACGTGGAGGCGCTGGCCGCGCTCCGCCTGCCGCCGGCAGTCGAGCGCGAGGTGGAGGAGGGGTTGGGTGCGTTCGTGCGCCACGTCATGGAGCGTGACACACGGTCGCGGCGGTTCCTCGAGGAGGTCCGGTCCGGGTATGGCCTGGACGCCGCTCCCTCCGAACCGCGTCCCCTCCCGGTTGACCTCGCGTCAGCGCAATCGCGCCGGGCAGGATCCCCATGATCGAGCCGACGACGCGGCCCGGCGCCCAAGCGTCCGAGCGCCTGCGTGACGAGCAGGTGGTCTGGCTCACCACGGTGACTGCAGAGGGCCAACCCCAGGCCTCGCCCGTCTGGTTCCTCTGGGTCGACGGCGAGATCCTCGTCTTCAGCCGGGCCGACACGCCGCGCCCGCGGAACATCCGGGGCAACCCCCGGGTGTCGGCCAACTTCGACTCGGATGGCGACGGCGGCGGGATCATCTCGATCGAGGGCGAGGCGCGGATCGTCCGCGAGCGGGCCGCCCTCGCCGATGTCCCGCCGGCCTACGTGGAGAAGTACGCGGCGAGGCTGGCGGCGAACGGCTGGACCATGGCGAGCATGCTCGCCGACTACCCGGTGGAGATCCGGATCCGGCCGACCCGCATCCGCGCCTGGTAGGGCCCGGCCCAGCGGATCTTACGGTGGTCGGGGGCGGCGGGGGTCCGGTCGTCTGGTACGATCCTCCGGACCGTCCTCCCGCTCGCGCCTGCCACGCGCGGGCCCCTCGTGGAGCTAGATCCCGTGACCGATCTCCAGCCCGACCCGAACGCCGTCGCGCCCGCGGTGGCGAACCTCGACCTCATCGTCAGCCTGGCCAAGCGACGCGGCTTCGTGTTCCCGTCGTCGGAGATCTACGGCGGCATCAACGCCGTCTGGGACTACGGGCCGCTCGGCGTCGAGCTCAAGAACAACGTCAAGCGCGCCTGGTGGCGGGCCATGGTCCAGGAACGGGACGACGTGGTGGGCGTCGACGCCGGCATCCTGATGCACCCGCAGGTCTGGGTGACATCGGGCCACGTCGGGTCGTTCAGTGACCCGCTCGTCGAGTGCGCCAGCTGCCGCCGGCGCTACCGGCTCGACGAGCTCCCGGGAACCGAGGCGCTGACCCAGACGGACATCAAGGACCCGGGGATCGTCGACCGCCTCGGGCTGACCTGCCCGGCCGACGGCGGGAAGCTCTCGGCTCCGCGCCGCTTCAACCTCATGTTCAAGACCTACATGGGCCCGGTCGAGGAGGAGGCGGCCATCGTCTACCTTCGGCCGGAGACCGCCCAGGGCAGCTACGTCAACTTCAAGAACGTGCGCGAGTCGACGCGCAAGAAGATCCCGTTCGGGATCGCGCAGATCGGGAAGAGCTTCCGGAACGAGATCAGCCCGGGCAACTTCGTGTTCCGGATGCGCGAGTTCGAGCAGATGGAGATGCAGTACTTCGTCCGGCCCGGCGAGGGCGCAACGCGGGCGTTCGAGGAGTGGCTGCCCAAGCGCATGGCCTGGTACCAGGCCTACGGCGTGACCCCGGCTCGGCTCCGCTTCCGCGAGCACGCGCCCGACGAGCTGGCGCATTACGCGAAGAAGGCGATCGACGTCGAGTATCGCTTCCCGTTCGGCTGGAAGGAGCTGGAGGGAATCCACAACCGCGGCGACTGGGACCTGGGCAACCATGCCAGGGCGTCCGGCGAGAACCTCGAGTACTTCGATCCCGCGACAGAGGAGCGCTTCATCCCGTGGGTCGTGGAGACGGCGGCCGGCGCCGATCGAGCGGCCTTCACGTTCCTCATCGATGCCTATCGCGAGGAGGAGGTGCGCGGCGAGAAGCGGGTCGTGCTGGGGATCCACCCCGACCTCGCGCCCTACAAGGTCGCCGTGCTCCCGCTCCTCAAGAAGCGGCCCGAGATCGTGGAGCTCTGCCACCGGATCAAGGACGACCTCAAGCGGCAGACCATGGCGGTCTACGACGACACGGCCGCGATCGGCAAGCTCTACCGGCGCCAGGACGAGATCGGGACGCCGTGGTGCGTCACGGTGGACGTCGACTCGCTCGAGGATGGCAACGTCACGGTCCGGGCCCGCGATGCGATGACCCAGGAACGGATCTCCGCGGACCAGGTCACCCGCTACATCACCGACCAGCTGGACGCGGCGCGACCGCGCGGGCTGTAGCCCACCGGACGGGAGCGCAGCGCCGGCGGCGCGGTGCGCGCTGGTGCGGCGCGCGGGTCGCTAGTGCGCGGCGGCCCGCGCTGCGGGCACCGACAACTGCGTCGGCTCCTGCGCCTCGACCCGAGGTGGGTACTCGCCGCGCAGCCAGGCGTCGATGGAGGCGGCGGCGCGCTTGCCGTCGCCCATCGCCAGGATCACCGTGGCCGCCCCGCGCACGATGTCGCCGCCGGCGAAGACGCCCGGTAGCGACGACATGCCGTGCTCGTCGGTGACGATGTAGCCTTCCTTGTTGAGCGCGAGGTCCGGCTCCGACGCGGTGAGGAGGGGGTTGGAGCGCGTGCCGATCGCCACCACGACCATCTCGCAGTCGATCACGAACTCGGAGCCCGCGATCGGGGTGGGCCGGCGCCGGCCGGACGCGTCCGGCTCGCCCAGCTCCATGCGGATGCACCGGACCCCGGTGACCCAGCGGTTCTCGTCGCCGAGCACTTCCAGCGGCGCCACCTGCAGCTCGAACCGGATGCCTTCCTGCTCGGCGTGGTGGACCTCCTCCACGCGGGCGGGGAGCTCGGCCATGCCGCGCCGGTAGACGATGATCGCCTCGTCGGCTCCCAGCCGCTTCGCGGTCCGGACCGAGTCCATCGCGACGTTGCCGCCACCGACGACCACGACCCGGTGGCCCCGCAGGACCGGCGTGTCGGATTCGGGATTCCAGGCGCCCATCAGGTTGACGCGCGTGAGGTACTCGTTCGCCGAGTAGACGCCCTTGAGGTTCTCGCCCGGCACGTTCATGAAGACCGGCAGGCCGGCGCCCACGGCCAGGAAGACGGAGTCGAACCGATCGCGCAGCTCGCGCAGGGTGTAGGTGCGGCCGATGATCGCGTTCGTCTCGATCTTGACGCCGTTCGCCACGAGGCGATCCACCTCCTGCTGGACGATGTCCTTCGGAAGCCGGAACTCGGGGATCCCGTAGATCAGCACGCCGCCGGCGGCGTGAAATGCTTCGAACACGGTGACGTCGTGGCCCTGCTTGACCAGCTCGCCCGCGGCGGTCAGCCCGGCCGGGCCCGACCCGACGATGGCGACCGACCGCCCCGAGGTGGCCGGTGCGTCCGGTTTCGACCGGTCCGGGTGGGCCATCGCCCAATCGGCCACGAACCGTTCCAGGGACCCGATCGCGACCGAGGCGCCCTTCTTGGCCCGGACGCAGCGGCCCTCGCACTGGATCTCCTGGGGGCAGACCCGTCCCGTGACGCAGGGGAGGGCGTTGTCGTCAAGAAGCGACGCGGCGGCACCGTCCATGTCGCCGACCCGGAGCCGCTCGATGAACTGCGGGATGTTGACCCGGACCGGGCAACCCTCGATGCACACCGGGTTCCTGCACTGCAGGCAGCGCTCCGCTTCGAGCATCGCCAGCTGCTGCGAGTAGCCCAGGTTCACCTCGCGGAAGTTGGCCGCCCGCAGGAGCGCATCCTGCTCTGGCATATGGGTTCGATCGATCGTCATCCGCTCCTTCGGCAGAAGCGGATGATCGAAGGCCGGGGTGAATTCCGGGTCGCCGTGGGACGCGCCCGGGTCGCCCGTGGGGGAACCCGGGATTGGCTGGTCGGTCATCAGGCAGGCTCCGCCGCAGCCGCGGCCGCGACCGCCTCCCGTCCCTCTGCCGCGGTCGCCAGCCCCGGGATCAGGCACGGCCCGCCGGCCTCCTGGGCAGTTCCGGCATCGCTGGCCGCGTTGCGGCGGTGCGCGATCTCGAGGGCGCGCGCCTCGAAGTCCCGATAGGTGCCCAGTCGATCGGCGAGCTCGCGGAAGTCGACCTGGTGCGCGTCGAACTCGGGCCCGTCCACGCACGCGTAGACCGTCTTGCCGCCGACCGCGACCCGACAGCCACCGCACATTCCGGTGCCGTCGAGCATGATCGCGTTCAGCGAGGCGAAGGTCGGAACGCCATACGGCCGGGTCACCTCGGCGACCGCGCGCATCATGGGGACCGGGCCGACGGCGTATACGGCGTCCACGCCGCCCGCCTCGATGACGTCACGAAGAGCGTCGGTCACGAAACCGGGACGCCCATAGCTCCCGTCGTCCGTGCAGGTGATGACCTCGCCGGCGCGCCGCAGCTCATCCTCGAAGATGACCCACTCCCGGGAGCGGCCGCCGATCACGCTGATCACCTCGACCCCGCGGGCGGCCAGCCCCAGCGCGATCGGGTGGACCACGGCCGTGCCGACGCCACCGCCGACGCAGACCGCCCGACCGTGGTCGAGCAGCTCCGTTGCCCGTCCGAGGGGGCCCGCGACATCCGCGATCGCGTCGCCGGGCTGCAGGGCCACCAGGTCCTCGGTGCTCTTGCCGACGGCCTGGATCACGAGCGTGATCGTTCCGCGCTCTGGATCGGCGTCCGCGATGGTGAGCGGGATCCGCTCCGCGCCGGGAGCGCGATGGACGATCACGAACTGGCCTGGCTTGCGGATCTCGGCGATGCGGCGTGCCTCGATGACGAGGCGCGTCACGTTGGGTGAAAGCTGGGTCCTGTCGAGGACGGCGTGCATGGGAACTCCCGCTCGGGTGCGCATGTTTCCGTCATCATGCGCGCATTACGAAAATCGATCCATGCGCAACAGTGCATGGATCGAGGGCCGAATGTCACACCGCCGCGGGACCGTGCGTCCGAACGACCGGCGGAGCCCGGTGCGCCAGCTCCCCGTACGGGCGCCGCGAGGGTCAGATGGCCAGGGCAGGACTGGCAGGGATGATCGCCTCGGTCGGGCAGATCTCCACCCCGATGCAGCCCCCGGCCGCGACGCAGTCGCCGCAGATCTCAGGATCCACGACGTAGACGTCTCCCGCCTTCGAGATGGCCCCGCAGGGGCACTCGGGCTCGCAGTTCCCGCACCCGATGCAGTCGTCCGTGATCGTGCTGGCCATGTCCACCCTCCTGCAGGTTGATGCGGCGGGGCCGGAGCCGGGCTCCGCCTAGACGGCGGCCGCGGCCGTGCCGCCGGTCGCATCGCCCGGGACGGGGGGACTGCCGTCCGGGAGTTGCTGGTGCCACTCCTGGTGCCCAGGGCGTGGGTCGCCCGGGGCCGCCCCGGTGTGGAGGTGAACGTGGGGCGCATCCACCGACATCCGGAGGCTGTCCTTGTTGCAGAGATCGATACAGACGCCACAGGCGATGCAGCGAAGCTGCTCGATGGCGAAGGACCGCTCCTCGCGCGAAACCGTCAGGGCGACGGTCGGGCAGCGCCGCGCGCACAGCCCGCAGAATACGCAGCTTGCCAGGTCGAACTCGAGCGTCCCGCGGGTGCCCGCGAAGTGGGGGCGCGTCTCGCTCGGGTAGCGGCGCGTCGCCGGGCGGGAGAGGAGGTTGCGCAGCGATCGTCCCACCATCGGCAGGTTGAAGGGGTTCGCCATCTCAGCGCTCCGTGCAGCTGATGCAGGGATCGATGGTCATGATGATGTTCGGGACGTCGGCCAGGTCACAGCCCTTGACCAGCTTGATCATGGCCGGGATGTTGGCGAAGGTCGGCGTCCGCGCCCGGAAGCGCTCGAGGTACTTCGTGCCATTCGCCTTGATGTAGTAGATGACCTCCCCGCGGGGCTGCTCGAGGCGCTCGAACACCTCGCCGGTCGGGAGGCCGCGCACCTTGACCTCGATCGGTGCGCCCTCCGCCTTCGGCATCCGCGAAACGGCCTGGGAGATCAGGTCGATCGACTGCAGGATCTCCCGCACCCGCACCACCACCCGGGCGAGGCAGTCTCCGGCCGTCTCGACCACGGGCGTGAAGTCCAGCCGGTCGTAGAGATGCGTGCCGGCGGTCCGGGTGTCGAGCGGGATGCCGGAAGCGCGCGCCATCGGTCCGACTGCGTCCACCGCGTGCGCGTCCTCGCGGCTCAGGAGTCCCACGCCGGAGAGGCGGTGACGGATGGACGGATCGGTCTCGAAGATGCGCGCCGTCTGGGCGAAGCTGGCCCCCAGCTCCTGCAGCTTCTCGACGATCGCGGCGAGCTCGCTGTCCGAGATGTCGCGGCGCACGCCGCCGATCCGATTGACCGAGAAGATGATCCGGCCGCCGGTCGTCTTCTCGAAGATGTCGAGCACCTCCTCGCGCGTCCGCCAGCAGTGCATGAACAGGTTCTCGAAGCCGAAGGCGTCGGCGCCAAGGCCCAGCCACAGGAGGTGGCTGTGGATCCGCGACATCTCGGCCCAGATCAGGCGCAGCCAGCTGGCGCGCTCCGGCACCTCGACCGACATGATCTTCTCCATGGCCACGGCGTAGCCCATGCCGTGCATGAAGCTGCAGATCCCGCAGATCCGTTCCACGACGTAGCCGAACTCGGTGTACTCGACGCGCTCGACCAGCGCCTCCAGGCCCCGGTGGATGTAGCCGATGGTGGGGATCGCGTCCACCACCGTCTCGTCCTCCAGGACCAGGTCGAGCACGATCGGCTCGGGCAGGACCGGGTGCTGCGGCCCCATGGGAACGACCGTCCGCTTCACGCCTTCTTCCCCCCGGCCTCGCCCTTCCCCAGGGCGTCGAGGCGAGCCCGGATCGCGCTCGGTGCGAAGGGCACGATGGTCGATGTCTTGTAGAGCTGACCCTTGAGATCGAGCGCCATCCCGGTCACGTTGACCCCGAACAGCTCCCGCATCTCGTTCTCGTACAGGAATGCCGCGCCGAACAACCCCGAGATGCTGGGGACCTCCTCGCCGGGCAGGACCTGCTCGCGCAGATGCTCGAAGGCGCCGGCCCGCGCGAACGACCAGCTGATGTCCACGGCGCCGTGCTCCATCCCCTCGGCGGGCAGGATGCTCGTGGCGTTGATGATCGCGAGCCGCCAGCCGTCCCGCTGGTACTGGCCGACCCGGGCGAGGAACGTCTCCTTTTCCATCAGGCGCTCCGCTTCCGCTTCTGCTCGAGCGCCGCGATGCCGGAGACCACGCCGTCGATGATGCTCTCGGGACGAGCCGCGCAGCCGGGGACGTAGACGTCCACGGGGATCACGTGGTCGATGCCGCCCTGGATGTTGTAGGCCCGCGCGAAGATGCCGCCCGAGCAGGCGCAGGCCCCTACTGCGACGACAACCTTCGGGTCGGGCATCTGCCGGTACAGGGTCTGGATGATCTCGATGTTCCGTTCGTTGACGCTGCCCGTGACGAGGAGGATGTCCGCGTGCTTCGGGTTGCCCGTGTTCACGACGCCGAAGCGTTCGACGTCGTAGAGCGGCGTCAGGCAGGCCAGGACCTCGATGTCGCAACCGTTGCAGCTGGATCCGTCGTAGTGGAGGATCCAGGGGGAGCGCTTGAACAGGGACATCCGCATCACCTGGCCAGGAGGAAGAGGGCGAGGACGTTGCCGCCGGTGAGCACCAGCGTGACCGCCCAGGTCGAGCGCAGGACGAGCTGCCACTTCGCCCGCGAGGTGGAGTTGTCGACCAGGACCTCCAGGCCGTAGGCGATCAAGAAGGCGAGCAGCCCGAGCGGCACGCTCCAGTTGAAGAAGAGCACGACGAACGCGCAAAGGAGCGCCGACTCGTACCAGTGGGCCACCTCCACGTAGGCCAGGAGGCGCCCCGACATGTCCGAGGTCAGCCCGTTGACCAGCTCCTGGTGGGGGTGGTGGGAGGTGGAGATGTCGAACGGTGACTTGCGGAGCTTGATCGTGGCGACGAAGAGGAATGCCAGGAGCACGCCCGGCAGGGCCGGGGCGACCAGCACGGGTGAGGCGAGCACCCCCGCGTAGGTGCTCGCGCCGGTCACCTTGCAGATGGCGGCCAGCATGAGGATGAAGAACGGCTCGGAGGCGAGCAGGACCACCAGCTCGCGCTCCGCCCCGGCGAAGCTGTACGGCGAGTCGACCGAGCCGGCCGCGAGGACCAGGCAAAGGGCCGCGAGGGCGAAGACGAACGCGATGAAGATGAGGTCGGTGCCGCCGAGGGCCAGCGCACCCGCCGCGGCCATGAAGCCGACGTGGCCCAGGAGCAGCGGCTCCACGACCGGGTTGACCTGCCGCGCGTCCTTCTCGAGGAGCTTCCCGACATCGTAGAACGGCTGCAGGAGCGGCGGCCCCACCCGGCCCTGCATCCGGGCGCTGGCGATCCGGTCCGCCCCAGCCAGGAGGCCACCCAGGAGGGGGGCCACGACCAGGAACAGGAGGCCGTAGGCGAGCGGGTTCATCGGGGCACCGCGATCCCGACCACCACCATGACGGCGAGGATGACCCCGCACGCGAGCGTCCCTGTCCGGAACACGAGCGCGCCGTCGATCACGCCCTCGAGGTAGTAGTTGCGCAGGGTGACGGTCCGCGTCCCGCCCAGCGCGGCGCCCATCAGGTGACCGGCGTTCGCGCTGCGTCCGCTCGTGTAGAAGTCCGCCAGGTCGTAGTTCGATCGGCTCGAGGCCCAGAGCGCCAGCGCCGGCAGGAACAGCACGGCCACCAGCATCACGCCCACCATGGCCGGGTTGAGGGCCAGGAAGACGCGCGGCGTCGCCGAGAAGGCCGCCAGCGCGTAGGGCCCGACGACGTGACCGGAGATCCACCCCATGCCGGCGGTGATCCCGAGCACGCCGACGGCGAGGACGATCTCGGAGAGCCACTCGTACCGCGTGACGCGGTCTTCGACCGAGCGCTCATACGGTTCGATGCTGCGCATCGACAGGATCTTGATGAGGAGCTTGCCCCAGTAGAAGATCGTCAGCGAGCTGCCGAAGGCCATGATGACCAGGAAGGCCGCGCCCGCGAAGCCCGGCACCTCCAGGAAGGCCCGGATCGCGGTCCACTTCGCCACCACGATCCCGAACGGCGCGATGAACATGCCGGCGATCCCGGTCAGGGCCAGCGCGCTCACCCGCGGCATCCGGCTCAGGAGCGTGTCGAAGTTCTCCATGTCCTTGGTGTAGAGCCGGTTCTCCAGCGTTCCCACCACCAGGAAGAGGAGGGCCTTGGCGACGGCGTGGAAGATCACGATCATCACGCCAACCCAGACCAGCTCCGGTGTGCCGATCCCGGCGCACCCCACGATCAGGCCGAGGCTCCCGATCGTGGAGTAGGCGAGCACCTTCTTCGTGTTCCGCTCGGTCACCGCGACCGTCGACGCGAACAGGAACGTCAGGAGGCCCACGAACGCGACCAGCGTGCCCACGGCCGACCCCGCCATTGCCGGCGAGAGGCGCAGCAAGAGAAAGACGCCAGCCTTGACCATGGTGCTCGAATGGAGCAGGGCCGAGGTGGGAGCGGGTGCGTACATCGCGCCCAGCAGCCACGACGAGAACGGCATCTGGGCGCTCTTCGTGATCCCGGCCAGCGAGAGCAACGCGATCGCCGGGAGGAGCGCCGTCCCGGCCGGTCCGGCCGTCAGCCTGGCCAGGTCCATGCCGTCAGGCTGGCCAGCCAGCAGCAGCATGGCCACCGAGAAGCCCAGCCCGCCGAGCAGGTTCATGTTGAGCGCGTCGAAGGCGTAGCCGATCGTCTCCTCCGTCCGCGTGTAGCCGATCAGGAGGAACGAGCAGATCGTCGTGATCTCCCAGAACACGCTCATCATCGGGAGATCGTTGGAGACGACCAGCCCGAACATCGCCCCAAGGAACAGGAACAGGAGGAAGAAGAAGGAGGTGCGCCGGCCACGGATCATCGGGTTCGCGCGCTGGTAGTCGCGCATGTACCCGAGCGCGTGGATGCAGATCAGCGGCCCCACGATCCCGATCACCAGGACCATCACCATGGTCAGCCGGTCGAACCAGAAGAGCCGCGACGGGTCGGGGTCCGGCAGGTGGCCCCCCAGGTCCAGGTAGAGCGCGATCCCCAGCTGGGCGGCTGCCATGATCGGTGCGACCACGCGCCCGTTCTGCAGGCTGACCACGACGACGAAGACCGCGATGGTCGCCTCCGCCACCAGCACCAGGTGGCCGGGCGTGAAGCCACCCGGTAGGCCGAAGAAGACCGCGTCGCCGTTGCCGAAGGTGAAGACCGTCACCAGCGACGCAGCGGCCACCACGATGCAGGCGAGCACGACGATGGCATTCCGAAGGGTGGCCCGGGTGACGACGAGCAGCCCGCCGCTGACGACGAGCGGGAAGGCGACCAGGAAGACCGTGAGTGCGCTCATCTCAGGCGCGCCGCGTCCGGTGCGGCATCAATGCGCCGCCTCGAGGAGGTGGTCCACTTCGTAGACGAGGACGTCCGACGAGACCGGTTTCTCCATGAAGCGCGCGACGGGCAGCCATCCACCGTCCCGGTCCTGCGCGGCGAGCTCGCGGGCGGAGATGAACTCGTCCACCCGGCTGAGCATGATCAGCGACAACCCGGGGAAGTCGCGGGCGAGCTTGCGGGCAAGGTCGAAGCCTGCCGTCGTCCCGTCGAGCATCGCCTCGAGCACGACGAGGTCGGGCGTCTCGCGCCGTGTGGCGGCGAGCCCGTCGGCCGTCGTTCTGGCCGTGGCCACGGCATGGCCGTCCGCCTCCAGGGCGGCCCTGTTCCGCGCGACCAGGTCCGCGTCGTCGTCCACCAGAAGGATGTGTGCCATGTCCCGTCCAGGCCCGGGGGCCGCCCGGCGCCATCAACTCCGGCGTCCACGGCCCACTCGGCCGCTTGGACTGTTGTGCTGTGCCAATCGACAGGGTAGCCAACCGACCGCGTTTGGCCGCTTGTAGATCGGCCCCTCGACACGTGCCGGACGGCCCGACATGGACGGGCCGAGTCGTCCCGGGGGCCCATCGGGCGCGGCGCGCTACGATGCGGGGCGTGCACGAGTTCTCGATCGCAGAGGCGCTGGCCGCCCAGGTGCAGCGTCACGCGCCACCATCCGGGCGCGTGCGCGAAGTGGAGATCTGCGTCGGCGCGCTGCGCGGGCTGGAGCCGGACGCGCTGCGGATGTGCTGGGAGGCCGTGACCCACGGCACGTCGATCGACGGTGCGATCCTGCAGGTCGATCTCCGCCCGTGGACGATCACGTGCTCCAGCTGTGGTCGGACGTGGACGAGCCCGGTCCCGTTCGTGGCCTGCGCGTGCGGCGATCCCGCCCCGCGCCCGACGGCCGGTGACGAGCTGGACCTGGTCGCGCTCACCGTCGAGGCCGAGGAGGACTGAATGGCCGAAGCAGCCAGGCAGACCCGGGTTCCGCTCGTCGAGCGGGTCCTGGAGGCGAACGATGAGGTCGCTGCCGCCAACCGATCCCAGCTGGAGCGCCGCGGCATCTTCTCGGTCGACCTGATCGGGGCGCCCGGGAGCGGGAAGACGGCGCTTCTCGAGGCGACCTTGCGGGCGCTGCGCGGACACCGGCGGCCAGCGGTCCTTGTCGGGGACCTGGCGACCCGCCGCGACGGCGACCGGCTGGCCCGCTGGTGCGACCAGGTGATCCAGATCTCGACGGGCCAGGGATGTCACCTGGAGGCGAACCAGGTCCGCGACGCGCTCGCCGGGATCGACCTGGACGCCGTCGACCTGCTCTTCATCGAGAACGTCGGAAACCTGATCTGCCCGGTTGGATTCGACCTTGGCCAGTCCGCCAAGGTCGGCCTGTTCAGCCTCACGGAGGGGGATGACAAGGCGGCCAAGCACCCCTACCTGGTCGAGGCAGCCGACCTCATCCTGCTCAACAAGGTCGACCTGCTGCCCTACCTCTCGTTCGACCGGTCGTTCTTCGAGGCGGACGTTCGACTGCTGAACCCCGGCGTCCCGGTCCTCGGTGTCTCCGCGACGAGCGGGGAGGGGCTCGACGCGTGGCTCGCCTGGCTGGAGCGAGCTCAGCTCCCCGGTGATGTGACGGCGGCCAGCTGACGCTGCGACGGCCGGACGCTTCCCGAGCCGCGGTCGCGCCACCGGTGCCCGGAGGCAGGCCGGTCGAGAGCCGTCCGGGCCTGCATCCGGGGCCGACTGGCACTGGCCGCCCGGGCCGCACTGGAGCGATCGTCGGTCGCAGTTAGACGTGGCGGATCGGGCCGTTCACCGTTGGAGCCAGGACACGCCGGCAGGGCGACGGTGCAGACCGATCCGATCGGAGTGGCAGGTGCCCGGATCGATCTGACCGACGGCTCGCGTCACCCACGCTGCACCAGGCCGTAGGCTCAGGGCGTCCCTCCTTCCCGGGCTGTGCTCTGCGCGCTGTGTGCGCGGAGCTCGCGTGGCGAGGAGGCGGAGATGGCCCTCTCGATCGACGGCGGGCGACGGGCGTTCGAGGCGCCTGACGGCCCAATCCCGGCAGCCGGACGGTCGTGACGTGAGTACGCAGAATTCGACCCGGAGCCGTCGGTCGGCTCGACCACCGCTTCCTCGCCGAGGTCTCCAGCGCGGCAGGGGGCCAGTCGCGCTTGCAGATGTGCATCCAGTGCGGCACCTGCGGCGGCTCGTGCCCCTCGGCCGCGGACATGGACCACACCCCGCGGATGCTGTTCGCGATGATCCGGGCCGGGATGCGGGACGCGGTGCTGGCCAGCAACACGCCCTGGATGTGCGTCTCGTGCCACTTCTGTGTCGTCCGCTGTCCTCAGGACGTTCACATCACCGATGTGATGTACGCGCTCAAGGGGATCGCGGCGAAGGCCGGCTCCAGCCCGGACTCCAAGGCGCCCGAGTTCTCGCGCGTCTTCGTCGAGAACATCGCGACCTACGGGCGGAGCTTCGAGGTCGGCCTCGTGGCCCGGCATTACCTGCGCCACCAGTTCCGGCGGCTCCCGAGCATGGCCCCGATGGGCATGGGGATGTTCGCTCGCGGTCGTATCGGGCTGATGCCCAAGCGGATCCGGGGTGTCGAGGGGCTGCGCGCGATTCTCGATCGTGCCGAGGCGCTGGAGGCCGCGCAATGAACTCGTTCCTGTATTACCCGGGATGTTCGATGGAGGGCACCGCGCGGGCCTACCAGGCGTCGCTCGACGTGGTGTGCAACGTCCTCGGCGTGCGCCTGCAGGAGATCGACGACTGGAACTGCTGCGGGGCGACCGAGTACGCTGGGATCAGCCTGTTCCGGTCGCATGCCCTCATCGGGCGCAACCTCGCCCTGGCGGAGGCGCAGTCCGGCTCGATGGCCGGCTCCGCGGGAACGGCGACCGGCGTCGTCGAGCCCGTCAAGGCGGCCGGTGAAGCGAGTACGCACCGCGTGGAGACGGTCGTCGCCCCCTGCAGCGCCTGCTACCTCAACCTCGCCAAGACCGACGCCTACCTGCGGGACAATTCCGCCCTCGCCCGAGGCGTGAACGAGGCCCTCGGCGCCGCGGGCCTCCACTACACCCCCGGGGCCGTGCGGGTCCGCCACCTCCTCGACGTCCTCGTCGATGACGTCGGCCTGGACGCGATTGCCGGCCGCGTCTCGCGCCCGCTCAGCGGCCTGCGCGTCGCGCCGTACCTCGGCTGCATGCTCACGCGCCCGGACCTGGACGAGCGCTGGCCCATCCGCGAGCACCCGCTCGTGTTCGACCGGCTGCTCGAAGCGCTTGGCGCCGAGGTGATCGACTTCCCGCTCAAGACCGACTGCTGCGGCGGTCACATGACCCAGATCAGCCCGGGAACCGGGTTCGAGCTCATTCGGCGTCTCGTCCACGAGGCGACGGCCCGGCACGCGGACATCATGGCCACGGTCTGCCCGATGTGCCAGATGAACGTCGATGCGTACCAGGGCGAGATGAACCGGTACTTCCGGACCCATTACTCGATGCCGATCCTGTTCTTCACGCAGCTCATGGGCCTCAGCTTCGGCGCCACCGCGAGCGAGGTCTCGATCGGGACGGAGCTCGTCGATGCGGGGCCGGCGCTTGCCCGCATCGGGATCCAGGTTCCGCAGGCCGAAGTCGATGCGGCCGCTGCCGAGGCGGCCGAGGTCGCCCGCCGGGCCCGAAGCCGGCGCTCCAAGGCGTTGCCGATGCCGCGAATGCCGGGCAAGGAGAACCGACAATGAGCCAGGAGGAGCGGATCGGGGTCTACATCTGCCACTGCGGGACGAACATCGCCGGCGTCGTGGACGTCGAGGCGGTCCGCGACTTCGCGGGAGACGCGCTCGCCGGACGCGGTGTCGTCGTGGCACGGGACTCGAAGTTCATGTGCTCGAGCCTCGGGCAGGAGCTGATCGAGAAGGACATCGCCGAGCAGGGCCTGACCGGTGTGGTGGTGGGCGCCTGCTCGCCGCACATGCACGAGGCGACGTTCCGCGGTGCGTGCGCCCGCGCCGGGCTCAACCCGTACCTGTGCGAGCTGGTCTCGCTCCGCGAGCACGTGTCGTGGGTGCACACCGACCGCGCCATGGCGACGGCGAAGGCGAAGGCCATCGTCACGAGCGGCGTGGAGCGGGTGCGCCAGTCGGTGCCGCTGGAGCCGATCCGGGTTCCCATCAACGCCTCGACGCTCGTCGTGGGCGGCGGCATCACCGGCATCCAGGCCGCCCTTGAGCTGGCCGACGCCGGGCATCGCGTCTATCTCGTCGAGCGCCAGGCGTCGATCGGCGGCCACATGGCCCAGTTCGACAAGACCTTCCCGACGCTCGACTGCGCCGCCTGCATCCTCACCCCGCGCATGGTTACGGCCGGCAACCACCCGAACATCACGCTGATGACCTGGAGCGAGGTCGTGAACGTGTCGGGCTACGTCGGAAGCTTCTCCGTCACCGTCCGCCAGAAGGCGCGCTACGTGGACACGAGCCTGTGCACCGGCTGCGGCATCTGCGAGGAGAAATGCCCCGCGCGGGTCATCGACGATACCTTCGAGGCCGGGATCGGCTATCGCAAGGCGGTCGCGGTGCCCTTCCCCCAGGCCGTGCCCAAGTATCCGGTCATCGACCGCGACAACTGCACCTTCTTCGAGCGCGGGACCTGCCGGGCGTGCGAGAAGCTGTGCCCGACCAACGCGATCGACTTCAACCAGCAGGACGAGCTCGTCACGTTCGAGGTCGGCAACATCGTGGTCGCGACCGGCTACGAGCTGTTCGACCCGCGCCGAGTCGAGCAGTACGGCTACGGCCGCCTGGCCAACGTGTTCACGAGCCTCGAGTTCGAGCGCTTGAGCAACGCCTCCGGGCCGACCGAGGGCCGGGTGGTGCTGCGCGACGGGGTGACCGCGCCCAGGACGGTCGGCGTCATCCATTGCGTCGGCAGCCGCGACCGCAACTACAACTCGTACTGTTCGGCCATCTGCTGCATGCAGAGCCTGAAGTTCGCGCACCTCGTGAAGGAGCGGACCGGGGCGACGGTCTACGAGTTCTACATCGACATCCGGACACCCGGCAAAGCGTACGACGAGTTCTACCAGCGGGTCCTGGAGGAGGGCACGATCTTCGTCCGGGGTCGCGTCGCCGAGGTGAGCGACTCGCTGCGGCCGGACGAGGCAGACGAGGCCGGCCGGCTCATCGTCCAGGTCGAGGATACGTTGGCCGGGCGCCAGCGCCGGATCCCGGTCGACATGGTGGTGCTCTCGTGCGGCCTGGAACCCGCGCACGACGCGCGCGACGTCGCCCGCCTGATGGGGATCACCTGCAGCTCCGACGGCTGGATCACCGAGCGGCACCCGAAGCTCGATCCGATCGCCACCATGACCGAGGGCGTGTTCGCGGCTGGCTGCGCCACCGGCCCCAAGGACATCCCCTCGTCCGTTTCCCAGGGGGCGGCCGCAGCCGCCCGGGTGCTGACGCGCATCCAGGCCGGCGAGATGCTGCTCGAGCCGGTCCGCGCCAGCGTCGATGAGGCCCGCTGCTCGGGCTGCCGCATCTGCAACGACATCTGTCCGTTCAACGCCATCCGGTTCCACGAGGAGACGGGGTTGTCGGAGGTGATCACGGCGCTCTGCCAGGGGTGCGGCACGTGCGTCGCCGCCTGCCCGGCCGGGGCGATGCACGGCACGGGCTTCAGTGACGCGCAGGTGCTGGCCCAGATCCGCGGGCTGCTCGCCAGCCCGGCCATGGAGCCGCAGCGAGAGGCGGTGCTGGCATGAGCCACGTTGCGGCCGAGCGCCCGGACGGGGCCCCCTTCGAGCCGGTGATCATCGGTTTCACCTGCAACTGGTGCAGCTACCGGGCGGCCGACCTGGCCGGGACCGCGCGCCTGAAGTACCCGCCCAACATCAGCCTCGTCCGGCTGATGTGCTCGGGGCGGCTCGATCCGGCGTTCGTGCTCGAGGCGTTCGCGCGCGGCGCCGACGGCGTGCTGGTGACCGGTTGCTGGCCGGGCGACTGCCACTACCTGGAGCAGAACTACTACGCGCTGCGGCGTTTCCAGCTGCTGAAGCGGACCATGGCCGGGCTGGGCCTGGAGGTGCAGCGCCTCAGGCTCGTGTGGGCCAGTGCCGCAGAGGGTGCGCGGCTGGCCAGCGAATTCAGCTCCTTCGTCGAGGAGGTCCGGGAGCTCGGACCACTGCACTGGGGCGGCGCCGGCCCCGGTCCCACCGAGCCTCGCGCGACGGAGCCCGCGGCGATCGCGGACATGGTTGGGGCTGCGATCGCCGCGACGATGCCGGCAGCGGTGACCGACGAGGTGATGGCATGACTGGCGACGCGCGCCCCCGCTTCGCGATGTACTGGGGGGCCGCCTGCGGCGGCTGTGACATCGCCGTGCTCAACCTCAACGAGAAGCTCCTGGACGTGGCGGCACGCTTCGAGATCGCGTTCTGGCCGGCCGTCGTCGACGTGAAGTACCACGACCTCGAGGCGATGCCGGACAAGTCGATCCTGCTCACCCTGTTCAGCGGCGCAATTCGCAACTCCGAGAACGAGGAGATCGCCCGCCTCCTGCGCCGCAAGAGCCAGCTGCTCGTCGCCTTCGGTGCCTGTGCGACCGAGGGCGGCATCCCCGGGCTGGCCAACCTGTCCAGTCCCGCGGAGATCTACGCGGCTGTCTACGACGACGGGCTTTCCACGGTGAACCCTGACGGCGTGCGCCCGGTGACGCGCACGTCCGCCCCCGAAGGAGAGCTCCACCTCCCGTCATTCCAGCACCTGGTCCGGACCCTCGACCAGGTGGTCCCGGTCGATTATTTCGTGCCCGGCTGCCCGCCCGAGACGGCCCGGATCGCGGAGATCATGGATGTCGTGGGTGCCGTCCTCGATGGGCGGGCGGAGCTGCCTCCGCCCGGGTCGATCCTCGGCGCAGGGACCTCGACCGTGTGCGACGAGTGCAGCCGCGAGCGGCACGAGAAGCGCCTGTCGTCGTTCGTGCGCCTCCAGTCGACTGCGCGCCTCGACCCGAACCTGTGCCTCCTCGAGCAGGGAATCCCCTGCAACGGGCCGGCGACGCGTTCCGGCTGTGGCGCCCTCTGCCCGGCGGCGGGGGCCCAGTGCATCGGCTGCTACGGGTCGGCCGACGGGACGGGCGACCAGGGCGCCCGCTTGCTGTCCGCGTTCGCCTCGATCGTGGAGGCGCGCGAGCCGTTCGACATCGATCTGGCGCTGGCGGGCATCGCCGACCCGGTTGGCCAGTTCTATCGCTTCGGGTTGGCCGCCTCGCCGCTGCGCGGGGGGCGGCACGGCGTCGCCGCGCGCGACGACGGCACGGGGGCCGATCCGGCCGAGCCGGCGGAGTCCACTGCCGGGCGCGAGCTCGTCGCCGGCGCGGCGAGGTAGGAGAGCGATGATGGAGCGAGTGACGATCGACCCGATCACGCGGCTCGAAGGCCACGGCCGGATCGAGATCTTCCTCGACAGCGATGGCGAGGTCGCGAACGCCTACTTCCAGGTCCCCGAGATGCGCGGCTTCGAGCGTTTCTGCGTGGGGCGGCCGGTTGAGGAGATGCCGCTGCTCACCAGCCGGATCTGCGGTGTCTGTCCGGAGGCGCACCATATGGCGGCCGCCAAGGCTGCCGATGCCGTCTATCACGTCGATCCGCCCCGGGCCGCGAAGCTGCTCCGCGAGCTCCTGTACAGCGCGTTCTTCGTCGCCGACCACACGACCCACTTCTACGCTCTCGGTGGGCCGGACCTTGTCGTAGGGCCCGACGCGCCGGCCTCGGAGCGCAACCTGCTCGGCGTCATCCGGACCGTCGGCCTGGAGGTCGGCGGGCAGGTCATCGAGGCCCGTCGGGCGGGACACCGGGTCATCGAGCTCATCGGCGGCCGCAAGGTCCACCCCTGCACCGCCGTCCCGGGTGGGCTTACCAAGGGCATCACGGAGGAAGAGCGGGTCGAGATCGAGCGACTGGGCCGGTGGGCGGTCGAGTTCGGCCAGGCGAGCCTCGCCCTGTTCGACCGGCTGGTCCTGGGCAACCCGGCCTACCTCGAGCTCATCCTGGGCGACGTGTACCGCGACGAGACCTACTACATGGGCATGGTCGACCCGGCCGGGAAGGTCAACTTCTACGACGGCCGGATCCGGGTGGTCGCCCCCGATGGCGAGCTGCACGGCGAATACGCGCCCGCCGAGTACCGGGACTGGATCGCCGAGCGTGTCGAGCCGTGGACCTACCTCAAGTTCCCGTACCTCCAGCAGGTCGGCTGGAAGGGATTCGTGGACGGCAAGGACTCGGGCATCTACTGCGCGACGCCCCTGAGCCGGCTCAATGCCGCCGACGGAATGGCCACCCCACTCGCCCAGGCCGAGTACGAGCGGTTCTACGCGACGCTGGCCCCGCGCGCCGCGGACGGCCGCAAGCGACTCGTCCACCAGCGGCTCGCCACGCACTGGGCGCGCCTGATCGAGCTGCTCTACGCGGCCGAGCGCTGGGTCGAGCTGGCGACCGATCCCGAGGTCGTCTCGGACAATGTCCGAACGATGCCCACCGAGGCGCCCACCAAGGGTGTTGGGACCGTCGAGGCCCCGCGAGGGACGCTCACCCACCACTACTGGACCGATGAGCGCGGAGTCCTCACCCGGGTCAACCTCGTCGTGGGGACGACGAACAACTACGCGCCGATCAGCCTGTCGGTCGCCAAGGCGGCTCGCAACCTGATCCACCACGGGACGGTCACGGACGGGTTGCTGAACCGAGTCGAGATGGCGTTTCGCTCATATGACCCGTGCTTCGGTTGCGCGACGCATTCCCTGCCGGGCCAGATGCCGCTCGAGGTGGCGATCCGCGACGCTGACGGTCGCGTGCTCGACGTCCGCCGCCAGTTCTGCTGATCGCCGATGGCCGGGCCCACCCTGGTCATCGGCCTGGGCAACCCGATCCTGGGGGACGATGGGGTCGGCTGGCGGGTGGCCGACGAGGTCGAGCGCCGCCTGAGCGCCGGCCCGTCGCCGGCGCCGGCGACCGTCGAGCGCCTGGCGGTGGGTGGTCTCGCCCTCATGGAACAACTCGTCGGGTGCGGGCGCGCCATCATCGTCGACTCATACCTGAGCGAAGGCGAGCCCGGAACGGTCAGGTCGTTCTCGCTCGCGGAGCTTGCAGGCCGCCCGGTCGGATATCTCGACTCCGCCCACGATGCGTCGCTCGCGTCCGCCCTGGCGGCAGGCCGAGCCGTCGGAGCGCGCCTCCCGGACGACGTGGTCGTGGTCACGGTCGACACGGTTCCGCAGGACGTCTTCGACGACTCCCTCACGGCGCCCGTCCAGGCGGCGGTCGACGCGGCCGCCACGGAGGTCATGGCGCTGATCGCCCGCGCGCATTGACCATCGGGCGCGGGCGGCGGTCCCGCCCGCGCGTCCCAACCGCCGGTCAGCGCGCCGCTGCGGCGACGACCTCCTTGCCCTTCGGCCAGTACAGCTCCTTCTTGACGTGGAACTCGGGGAACCCCTGCCGCATGAGGACCCCCTCCGTGTTGAGGATCATCTCCGGGTTGCCGCAGATGTAGACGACCGTTCGGTCGGGGACAAGGTGAAGGTCCCGGCAGACGTCGGCAACGACCGCTTCCACGCGTCCCGTCCGGCCCGTCCAGCCGGCGTTGCGCGGGTCGTCGGGTCGCGACAGGGTGGGCTCGTAGCGCAGGGGGTACCTTCCGTCGCGCTCCATCGAAACGAGGACATCGCGGTAGGCCAGGTCCTCCACGAACGACGATCCGTGGAGGATCACCGTCTTGCGCGGCTTCCGGGCGAGCATCGTCTCGCGGATCATTGACATGAACGGCGCGATCCCGGTCCCGGTGGAGACGTAGAGGTGGGTCCTGTGGTCATCGGGCTCCAGCATGAACCGACCCTTCGGGCCGATCAGCCGCATGCGTGCCCCCACCTTGAGCCGCCACAGGAGCGTCGTGAACCGGATCACGGGGATCAAGCGCACGTAGAGCTCGTAGCCCTCGGTGCCCGCGACGCTCGGCGCGGACGCCACCGAGTACGGGCGCTGCCAGAGCTTGCCATCCGCGAACACGCCGGCCGTCATGTACTGGCCGGCCTCGAACGGGGCAGGCTCGCCGTCGAGCTTGACCCAGAAGCTCGCGAGCTCGGCCGAATGGTCCTCGCGACGAACCAGGGTGGCGTTGTAGTGGGGCGCGTCCTCCGCGATGACGCGCGTGTCCTCGAGGTGGTGGCTCATGCCCGGCAGGCCCTCCTGGCGTGCGGCGCTCACGTGGGTTCGGTTCGAGTGTAGCCCCCCTCAGGGACGCTCGCGCGGGGGCGACCTCGATGCGCGGGGGCGGTCATGCCCGTCGCGAGGCGCCGAAGCGCCGACCGGCCGGACACGGGCAGGCCGTTCGACCCACTCGGACGGGCCAGACGCGAGTCCGGGCGACGGACGCCCAGCGGTACAATCCATACAGTGACCTGATCCCTGGTCTTCTCCGCGGCCCGCCATCCCGCCCGCCGCGCCGCCTTCATCACCGGAGGAATCGCTCAATGCCGGAGTCCGCCACGCGCGCGCATCGTGCCGCCAAGCGCTACATCTACGCCTGGGGCGAGGGCAAGGCCGAAGGCCACGGCAAGATGAAGGACCTGCTCGGCGGGAAGGGCGCCGGCCTCGCCGAGATGACGCTCGCCGGGCTGCCGACCCCGCCGGGATTCACGATCACCACGGAAGCCTGCAACGACTACTTCGCCGCCGACAAGACGCTGCCCGACGGCCTCTGGGACGACGTGCTGGAGGCGGTCAAGACCGTCGAGCGCCAGACCGGCAAAGGCTTCGGAGATTCCCGCAACCCGCTCCTCGTCTCTGTGCGGTCGGGCGCCAAGTTCTCCATGCCGGGGATGATGGACACGGTCCTCAACCTGGGGCTCAACGAGGAGACGCTTCGCGGCCTCATCGCGCTGACCGGCAACGAGCGTTTCGGGTGGGACGCTTACCGGCGCTTCATCGCGATGTTCGGCCGGATCGTCATGGACGTCGACGTCGCCCGGTTCGACGAGCCGCTGGAGGCGGCGAAGGCGGCCCACGGCCCCGGCGCCAAGGATACGGACCTGGACGTCGCGGACCTCAAGGCGCTCGTCGCCGAGTTCAAGAAGGCTGTTCGCGCCGAGACGGGCCGCGACTTCCCGACGGATCCCTACGAGCAGCTCGACCTCGCGATCAAGGCCGTCTTCGCCTCGTGGTTCGGCAAGCGCGCCAACGACTACCGGAACAGCCAGAAGATCGCCCACGACCTCGGCACGGCCGTCAACATCGTCACGATGGTGTTCGGCAACATGGGGGACGACTCCGGCACCGGCGTCGCCTTCACGCGCGACCCGAACACAGGCGAGAAGGCGCTCTACGGGGAGTACCTGGTCAACGCCCAGGGCGAAGACGTGGTGGCCGGCATCCGGACGCCCGCCAAGATCAGCCATCTCGCCGACGAGATGCCGGCCGCCTACGCGGAATTCCAGCGGATCGCGGACCAGCTCGAGCTGCACTACCGGAACGTCCAGGACCTCGAGTTCACCATCGAGCGCGGTCGGCTCTATATGCTCCAGACCCGCGATGCAAAGCGCACTGCCGCAGCGGCCGTGAAGATCGCGAGCGACATGGTCGATGAAGGCGTCATCTCCAAGGAAGAGGCCGTTTCCCGGATCGAGCCCGCGCAGGTGGACCAGCTCCTGCGCGACCAGTTCGACCCCGTCGCGCGCAAGCTCGGCAAGCGCATCGCTCACGGCCTGAACGCATCGCCAGGCGCTGCCGTCGGGCGGGCCGTATTCAACGCAGATGTCGCGGTGGAGTGGGTGGCGCGCGGCGAGAAGGTCGTCCTCGTCCGCGTGGAGACCTCGCCCGACGACTTCCATGGCATGGCGGTGGCACAGGGAATCCTTACCGCGCGCGGCGGCGCCACATCGCACGCCGCAGTGGTCGCCCGCCAGATCGGCAAGCCCTGCGTGGCCGGGTGCGCCGAGCTGGTCGTGGAGTACGCGACGAAGACGGCGCAGAGCACGGAGAGCGGGCTGAGCTTCGGCGAAGGTGACTGGATCAGCGTGGATGGCTCCACGGGCGAGGTCTTCGTGGGCGCGCTGCCGACCGTCTCCGCGCGCTTCGAGGATCAGCCGGAGCTCAAGCGCGTCCTGGGCTGGGCCGACGAGATCCGCCGGCTCCAGGTCTGGACAAACGCCGACAAGCCCCAGGAAGCCGCCCAGGCCCGCTCCTACGGCGCCCAGGGGATCGGGCTGTGCCGGACGGAGCACATGTTCCGCGAAGGGGAGCGCCTGGAGATCGTCCGCGGCGCAATCCTCGTCGCGAACGCGGCGACGCGGGCGAAGGCCAAGATGGCCGCGGGCGAGGCGCTCGACGCGGACGAGCGGGCGGTCGTGGCGGCGTTCGACACCGAGATGGGCAAGCTCGAGGTTCTCCAGCAGGGAGATTTCGAGGGCATCCTGGCCGCGATGAGCGGCCTGCCGGTCGTGATCCGCCTTATCGACCCGCCGCTCCACGAGTTCCTCCCGAACCTCGAGGACCAGCTCGTCAAGGTCACCAAGGCGGGCGACGCCGTGACCGAGGAGGACAAGGAGCTGCTCGCCACCATCAAGTCGATGCACGAGCAGAACCCGATGCTCGGCCTCCGCGGCTGCCGCCTCGGCCTGATGATCCCCGACTTCGTGAAGATCCAGACGCGGGCCATCCTCAATGCTGCCGTCGCGGTGAAGCGCGCCGGGAAGGACCCGCGGCCGGAGATCATGATCCCGCTCGTCGGGCACGTGAACGAGCTGATCGCCACCCGGGCGCTGCTCGACGCCGAGGCGGACGCGGTGATCGCCGCCGCCGGCGAGAAGATCGATTTCAAGTTCGGGACGATGATCGAGATCCCGCGCGCGTGCTGGGTCGCGGATGAGATCGCCAAGTACGCCGAGTTCTTCAGCTTCGGCACGAACAACCTCACCCAGATGACGTTCGGCTACTCCCGCGACGATGCGGAAGGCGGGTTCCTCCTCAAGTACGTCGAGGAGAAGATCCTGCCCGAGAACCCGTTCCAGACGCTGGACGACGTGATTGCCGCCGAGATGCGGATGGCCGTCGAGAAGGGGCGCTCCACCCGCCCTGACCTCAAGGTCGGCATCTGTGGCGAGCACGGCGGAGACCCTGCCTCGATCCACAAGTGCGAGGCCATCGGTCTCAACTACGTCTCCTGCTCGCCGTTCCGCGTCCCCGTGGCGCGCCTCGCCGCGGCGCAGGCAGTGCTGGCCAACGCGGCCGAGAACGACAAGTAGCCCAACCCCGGCCGGCGGTTCGCCCGCCGGCCGGCGAGGAGCACGAAGCCCGGCCGCGAGGCCGGGCTTCGTGCTGTCCGGGGTGGGATCATGACGCGATGCCCCAGCCGTCCCTGCACGCCCGGCGCCGCGACCAGGTTCGACAGCTTGTCGTCGACATCGAGCCGCTCCGCCTCGACCACGACTTTCGCCTCCTCTGGATCGGCCAGGTCGTCAGCGGGCTGGGCCGCCAGGCCACGGCGATCGTCCTTCCGTACCAGCTCTACGTGCTCACCGGGACCCCGCTCGCGATCGGTGCGCTGGCGCTCGTCCAGGTGGTGCCGATCTTGGCGTTCTCGCTCGGTGGTGGCGTTGTTGCCGATGCGGTCGACCGGCGCCGGCTGCTTCTCCTGACCCAAGCCGGGCTGGCGGCGACGAGCGTCGCCCTGGCGGGCATCGCGCTGCTGCCGGGGACGCCGGTCCTGGCGATCTATGCTGTCGCGTTCCTGGCCGCCGGCCTTGGGGCGATCGATCAGCCCGCCCGCGCATCCGCCGTTCCGCGCCTGGTCCCGCGCGAGCGCCTCCCTGCCGCCATCGCCCTGAACCAGCTGAACTTCCAGGCTGCCGCCGTGGTCGGACCGGCCGTCGGCGGCCTGGTCCTCAACGCCTTCGGGATCGCGGCTGGCTACGCGTTCGACGTGGTCACCTTCGTGGCGGCGATCTGGGCGCTCGTCTGCATCGCGCCGATCCCGCCGGCCCACGGCGCCCGCCGCCCGAGCCTGTCCGGGATCGCGGAAGGCCTGCGCTTCGCACGCCAGCGTCGGGCCATCCTCGCGACGTTCGCCGTGGACCTCAACGCGATGGTATTCGGAATGCCGACCGCGCTCTTCCCTGTCCTCGCCCTGGGCGTGTTCCGGGTTGGACCGGCTGGGCTCGGGGTCCTTGCCTCGGCGCCGGCCGTCGGGGCCCTGGTCGGCGCACTGCTGACCGGCTGGGTCGGGCGCTTCCGGCGGACCGGGCGCGCCGTCCTGTGGGCCTCCCTCGGCTGGGCGCTCGCGATCACTGCGTTCGGGTTGTGCACGTTCAGCTTCCCGCTCGCGCTCCTCTTCCTGGCGGCCGCCGGGGCGGCCGACGTGATGACGGCGGTCCTCCGCAGCGCGATCGTCCAGCTGATCACGCCCGACGAGCTCCGTGGGCGGATCACCTCCATCCACGGGCTGGTCGTGACGGGCGGGCCCCGCCTTGGCGACATGGAGGCAAGCGCGGTGGCCGCCGCCGTGGGCGCCCAGATCTCCGTGGTGAGTGGCGGGCTGCTCTGCCTGGTCGGTTTGGTCGGCATCGTCCGGTCGTTCCCGGAGCTCGTCGCCTTCGACATGCGCGAATTCACCGGGATCGCGGTCGGCGAGTCGGCGCCCGGTTCGGGTTCGACGCCGGCCGCCTGAGCCGCAGCCCGCCGTCCTCGCGCGGCTGGCGCAGCGGGCGTCTATCGTTTGCACATGTCCTGCAGTCGGCTCCCGCATCGCCGTGCCCACGCCCTGCTTCGTGGGGTGCTGGTCATGGTCCTGCCCATGCTGGTCGTCGGGCTGACCCCCGCTTTCGTCCGTGCCGCCGGGCCGCGAAACACGGACGCGCCTGCGGCGCCAGCCGCGAGCCGCGTCGGCGTCGCCGGTGGGACCGTGGCCGCCGCCCCGGCGGACAGCGCCACCGCAACCGCCGCTCCGCGCGTCGTCTACCACGGCCCGCGGACCGACCGGGTCGTCGCCCTCACCTTCGACGATGGGTATGCGCCGGCAAACGTGCAGCGGATCTTCGAGGAGCTGAAGAAGGCGAACGTCCCGGCGACCTTCTTCGTCAACGGCGCGTACATGCGTTGGGATCCGGCGCTCTGGCGGGCGATCGCCGCGGCCGGGTTCCCGATCGGGAACCACACGGTGATCCATGAGGACGTGCGCGGCAAGCCGGCTGCCCACGTCATCGCGGATCTCACCCGAAATGCCGCGATCGTGGAGCAGGTCACGGGCCGGCCGATGATCCCCGTGTTCCGGCCGCCCTACGGGGATCACGACGCCGCGTCAGACGCGGCGGCGGCGGCGGCGGGCTTCCCCACCATCGTCCTCTGGGACGTGGTCGGCGGCGACGCCGACCTGGGAGCGACCGACGCGTCGGTGCTGGCCAACGCGAGCGCGGGCCTGCCCGGCTCGATCATCCTGCTCCATGCGGGTCCATCGGTCACGCCACGGATCCTCCCCGCGCTGATCGCCCGATATCGCGCCCGGGGATTCACGTTCGTGACGGTTCCGGAGCTGCTGGGGATGTCCACGCAAGACGCGGCCGCCTCGGCTCCGGCCGGGCCGGCCGCGTCCCACGATCCGGGCGGGGCCGCTGCGCCGATGCCGCCCGCCGTCCCGCCGAGCGGAGACGACCACGGCGCCCTGACGCCTCCCGGCGCCTCGCCGAATCCCGCCACGGATCCGGCCCCGGGCCCGCCCGGTGGGGGCATGACCGCGGCGGGCAGCGTGACGCGTCCGGGCGTCGCGGGGACCGGGTCCGACGTCGCGGCGTCGGCAGGGGACGGATCCGCCGCGGCCGGCCCTGCCGGCGCGGCCGGCCCTGCCGGCGCAGCCGGTGCTGCCGCCGAGCCGTCGCTGGCGCGCGACGCCGCATGGGCGCGCGGCCCGGCGCGTGACATGCTCGTGGTCGTCGCGACGGTGGCGCTTCTCGGAGTGCTCCTGCTTCTTGGCGCGATCGTGGGCCGGCGAACGCGGCTGGGCCGGTAGCGGGCCTGGCCGGATGCGTCTCCCGCGGGCCCGCGTGCTGGTGGCCGCCGCGACGCTGGGGCTCGTCGCGCTGCTCGCGGCGATCGGCCTGGCGCCGTTGACATCGCAGCTTGGTTCGGGGCCCGGTCCGACGGGGACCCCGGGCGCGTCGCCGATCGCCGGCATCCCCTCCGCCATGGTTCCGGCGAGCTCGTCGCCGACCGCGGCCGCGACGGCGATGGCCAGCGCTCCGGCACCGATCCCTTCTCCGACCACGCCCCTGTCGAGTCCCTCGCCGGCTCCGTCGCCATCGCCGACGCCGGCGCCGACGTCCGCGCCAGCGATCGCACCGCACGATCCGGCCAAGTTCGGGTTCGCCGCGAAGGGCATGCTCGGCGAGGTGATGGCGTTCGTCACTGTCCCCGAGCTCGCCTACGCGCGCGACACGCTCGACCTGTCGGCGGTCTCGACGCTGGCGTTCTTCAGCCTGCAGGCGGGGGCAGACGGTCACCTCCAGCACGACAGCCGATGGAAAGCCTGGAACGGGTCGGTCTTCGCCGCCGTGCTCGGGCGCGCACACGCAGCGGGCACCAGGGTGGTCCTGTCGGTTTCGCGCTTCTCGTGGTCGCCGGACGAGACGGCCGCCACGGCGGCGCTCCTGGGCAGCTCGGCACGGCGAGCGCGGCTGGCGAAGGAGATCGCGGCAGAAGTCGTCCGACGCGGCGTGGACGGCGTGAACGTGGACCTCGAGCCCGTTCCCGTCGGACAGAAGGCGGCCTTCACGTCGTTCGTGCGGCAGCTGCGGACCGCCCTGGACGCTGCGGAGCCCGGTCTCCAGCTGACCGTGGCGATCACCGGCTACTTCTCCTCGTACGACGTCGGGCGGCTGACCCGGCCGGGCGCCGCCGATGCCATCTACCTGATGGGCTACCACTACGCCGGGTGGTGGTCGAAGGTGGCGGGTTCCAATGCCCCGCTGGGCGGCAGCGGCTACACCGTGGCAGCCACCATCCACGATCTCCTGGCCGACGGCGTGCCCGCGGAGCGGCTCATCGTCGGCGTCCCCTACTACGGTCACCTCTGGCCGACGGCGACGGGCACGCTCCACGCGCGGACGGTCGGGCAGGGGAGCGACGTGCCACTCTCGGACGCGATGGGGATCCTGGCCAGCGTGACGCCGCACTGGGATCCCGTGCAGGGCGTGACCTGGGCGGCCTGGCGCGAGAACGGGACGTGGATGGAGCTCTACGTCGACGATGCGCGAGCCCTCGCCGCCAAGTGGCGACGCTACCGCCAGCTTGGGCTGCTCGGGACGGGCATGTGGACGATCGCGTTCGAGGGTGCCCCTGGCGCAGCGAACGACGCCCTCCGCTCGGCGTGGCTGACTGGCCCCTGAGGCGCCCTGCGGCGGGCCGCCTGCCGTGGCCGAATTCGGGGCCCGGCGTGGCCGGCGCGTGGTGGGAATGACCATTGGCGGTTCGATCGGCGTCCTGGGTGCGTCCGCTGGACGTTGCGCCGGGGTCGCGTCGGGCTGGCGGTCCCGGTCAGTTCAGGCGAACTTCAGCGATGGGGTATACATAGGGAACGCGCGGGACCGAAGCGAACCGCACCGACTGGAGCACCGCCTTGGATGACCCCGGGATCGCCGCACCGGAACCGCCCGCAGGGACTGACGGCGCAGTCGAGACGCCCCCGTTTGGAGCCGGGGCGGCATTCGGGGCGAGCCGGGACGATCGGCAGGGTCCGCGCGACACCCCGACGCGGGCCGGGGGTGTCCGTCTGGTCATCGCGGCGGCCGCCCTGTCCGCGGTCCTGGCGTCGGGCATGACGTTCGCGGTCCTCCAGGTCGACACCGGGGCTGCGCCGGCGGCTTCCACCCCGCACGCGTCCGCCGCCGCCACGGCGCCAGCCGAGGGCTCGCTGGTCACGACCGGGGGCGCGGATGTGGCGTCCCGCGTTGCCGCTGCCGCCTCGTCATCCGTGGTCACGATCGCAACGGAACAGGCCGGCGCCTACGACCCATTCACCGGCAGCGCGGGTTCGACGGGCAGCGGGTCCGGGTTCGTCGTATCGGGTGACGGGCTCATCCTCACGAACAACCACGTGATCAATGGTGCGACGACGATCCAGGTCACGTTCGATGACGGGCGCCAGCTCGCCGGGACGGTCGTCGCGACAGATGCGCCGAATGACCTGGCCCTGGTCCGCGTGAGCTCCACGGGCCTGACGCCGCTGCCGTTCGCTCAGACCGGCGCCCCGGTCGTGGGCGAGGTGGCGATCGCGATCGGCAGCCCGCTCGGCACGTTCTCGGACACGATCACGCAGGGGATCGTGTCCGGCGTGGGACGCTCGATCGATGTGGGCGTGGCGGGCTCGCGGCGCTCGCTCCACCTCACCGGCCTCATCCAGACCGACGCGGCCATCAACCCGGGCAACAGCGGCGGACCCCTCCTGGACGCTGCGGGCCGGGTCATCGGCGTCGTCACCGCGAGTGCCAGCAATTCGCAGGGCGTCGGGTTCGCGATCCCGATCGCCGTGGCGCTCCCCCTGATCAACGGCGCGGCCGGGAGCTGATCAAGGCCGGCAGCCGATCATGGCCGGCCCGACGTCGGGTCGGCAGGCTCCGGGGTCAGGTTCCCCGACCGCTGTCGGATCCGCTCTCCCGCAGAAATCGTTCGATCTCGCTGATGAGATCATCGCCCGACGGGCGTCGTGCCTCGTCCACGGTGGCCTCCAGCCGTTCGACATAAGCGCGGGTTCCCTCGTCGGCGGCGGTCGCCGCATCGAGCCGGGCCAGGACCTGGCGGGACTCCTCGCGGAGGGCGCCCGGGGGCACGTCGTGACCAAGGTGTCGCCCCAGCACCCGGAGGAGCTCCACCGCGGCGGGGACATAGGCGCCGGTCACGTAATGGGGCACCTGGGCGAAATAGCCGACTGCGGGGATTCCGGACCGCGACACCGCGTGGTCCAGGATGGAGATCGCGGCCGCGGGCACGCGCAGGATGCCGTCCGGACCCGGTGTGACGTCCGCCCGGAGAAGTCCCGGCGCCGATTCGGTGCCCATGATCGGAACGCCGCGCGTGTGGGGCACGGCCGCCGGGATTGCCCCCAGGCTGATCCACTCGGCGACGTCGAGACGGTGGGCCAGCTCCACGGCGGCGCGCGTCAGCTCGCGCCAATGGAAGTCAGGCTCCGGGCCCGTGAGAACCAGGACATCCCGCTCGCCGATCCTGCTGCGGCGAACCACCAGCTCGGGCCACGTGAGGGTCGCGGGGCGCCCATCGACGATCTCCAGGGTGGGGCGCCGTGCCCGGTAGTCGTACAGGCGATCGTCGTCGAAGGTCGCCACGCGTGACCCGTTGGCCGCCACGAGGGAGGCCGCCCGGGTGGCGGCGCTCCCCGCGTCGACCCAGCCGTCGAGCGCCGCGATGAGCACGGGCGCGACCAGGCCGTCGGCGTTCTCGATCTGCATCAGCACCATGGCGTGAAGCATAGGACGCCTGCCCATGCCTGCATGGACAGGGCGTGGCTGCCTCGCTCCGCCAGGTGACCGGGGGAGCGCCAGGATCGCGACCCGGCGCCGGCCCGACTGCGCCTCAGATCGAGGTCTTCGTCCCGGCAGGCTTGTGAACGGTCCGCGAGCTCCCCGCGCTCGGCCGGATCGTGGTCTCGCGGCCGTCGTCCCAGCGAACGCGGTAGCGGGTCCCGTACGACGCCGGGATCACCTCGAGGATGTCGCCTTCGCGGTCGGGCTGCCCGACCCGTTCCGACTCCACGACGATCCGGTCGCCGATCTGGGCATCCATGCGTCACCTCCCGGTTCACGGCGCGGACCCTCGTCCGCCGCAGGCCCCGTGGGTGAAGGATGCGCCGGCCGTGCCGGTCGCGGTAGGGAACGAGGTCATGAACGATTGGCGCCGGCGCCTGTTCGGTCCGCGCACGCCGTGGTACCCCGCCGACCGGCGCTCCTCTTCGGGACGTTCGGCTCTCCGCGGCGCGGCAGCGCGCTCGTAGGGTGCAGACTGTCCGCACACCGGCCGGGGCAGCAGCTCGGACGGACATCCAGCGAGGTCGAACTCATGAAGGTGCTCGTCAGCGCCGCATCCCGTCACGGAGCCACCGCCGAGATTGCCCGGACGATCGGCGAGACGCTCACCGAGGCCGGCCTGGACGCCGTCGCCATCCCGCCCGACGCGGTCACGAGTCTCTACGGGTATGACGCGGCCGTGATCGGCAGCGGGGTCTACGTCGGCCACTGGATGGACGCGGCGAAGAACCTCGTGGAGCGTTATGCGGGCGAGCTCGCATCGCGGCCGGTCTGGCTCTTCTCCAGTGGCCCGATCGGGGAGCCGCCGAAGCCCGAGGAGGACCCCGCGGACCTTGCCGAGATCATGACGGCAACGCACGCGCGCGGGCATCGCCTGTTCGCAGGCAAGGTGGACAAGGCGGTCCTTGGGCTTGGCGAGCGCGTGATCCTCAAGGCCGTGCGGGCGCCGGACGGCGACTTCCGTCCCTGGGACGACGTCCGCGAGTGGGCCCGCGGGATCGCCGCCGAGTTGACGGCCGGGGGCACGTCGGCGGGCGGCTGACGGGACGGCGGGCTCGAGGGCCGGCTGCGCGGCGCGCCACGCCGGCCGGTCGGGCATCGGGTCACCCTTCCTCGCGCGACCGGTCGCTCACCCGCTGGCCGTCTCGTGCGGCCGCTTCTGGTAGGACCGGGCCGCGTCCGGCGCGTCGACGCCGACGAGCTCGACCCTGGTCAGGAAGTCCCGCGCTTCCGGCGACGCGTCGAGCACGTCGATGATCGCCCGGAAGGCCGCGATCGGGTCGGGGGCGACGGCCACGATCTCCGCGCTCGAGAAGCGCATCTCCAGCGACAGGATCTCGCCGCCGACGGCGTCCAGGGCCGGGGCAAGGACGGTCTGCCAGTGCCGGACCCACGACGCACCGGCGGCGCGCAGGGCGACCGGCGCAGCCACGACGGCCCGGACGTGGGGTCGGTCGATCGTCGTCACGGGCATGACCCGGCAACCGACGGACCCTGGCCCACGCTAAGGCACGTCGTAGCGGGCGATCGCGCTCCAGGTGCTGGAGCCGTTGGATGCCGTGGCCATCGACCACGCGCGCACGTACCAGGAGCCCGACGTGCCGAAGCGCAGGGCGACGCGCGCCCGTCCACTCGCGTCCGTCGTGACGGAGACACGGCGATACACGGTCCATTTCGAGCCGACCCGGCGGTAGACGACGAAGGAGACGACGGCGCGCGGGGGCGTGGCGCGGGCAGGCCGGACCGTCGCCGTGAAGGTGACGGCCGTCCCGCGGGGGATCGTCCGCGGTGCGCGCAGCGACGCGGCGAGGGCGATGGTCTGCTTGACGATCATCCGGACGGGGTAGGACGTGGCCGCGGGCAGATCCGCAGCGCCGTCGAAGCGAACCCGGTACCAGCCTGAGACTGTCGGGGCGACGCTCGCCGAAAGCCTGCCGGAGGCGTCGCGTGATCCCGGGCGCGACCGGGGACCAGGTGCGGCCGTCAGTCGAACGTTCGAACTGCAGCGCACGGCCGGCGGGCTGTGAGGGCGACGTGAATCGCGCGGTCAGAACGGCGCCGCCGCCGAGGGTGATCGATGCCGGCGCTGCCGTCAGCACCAGCGGCACGGCCGAGCCAGCCTCGAGAACGTCGAACGGCGCGGAGGCAAGCGGCGGCAGCCCGGCCGCTGCGGCCTGGAGGACGTACCCGGTGCCGGGCCGGTCGACGGCGCATGCGGCGAACGTGGCCACGCCGGCGACCGTGGCGCGGACCAGGCCCCCTGAGCAGGAGAGCGTCGCCCCGGTCGGGTTCGATGCCAGCGAGAGTGCCACGTTCGTCGTGCTGCCCGGGCCCGCTCCGACGACGAGACCGGTCGCATCCACGACCGTCACCGTCGGCTGGCCCGTGAGCGGCGCGCCGGCCACGGCACCGGTGATCGGCCAGGCGTACGCGAGGGCAGACGCGGATCCGAACGGGAGCGGACCGAGGTCAAGACGCCCCGACCCGGATGTCGAGTTCGGGACGGGGCTGCCGAGCGGGACGGCGTGGGAGCGAAGCCAGTCGGCCAGCTCGGCAGGGGTCAGGCTGGGTCGCGCCTGGAGAACCTGCGCCGCGGCGCCCGTCACGTACGGCGCCGATTCGCTCGTGCCGCAGAACGGGTTGTCGGTCGTGGTGGGTGCGCAGTCGGCGGCCACGAGGTCCGGCTTCACGCGGCCGTCCAGCGTCGGACCGCGCGAGCTGTACGGCTCGATCTCCGTCGGGTGGCTGACGTTGACGGCTCCGACGGCGAGCATCCCAGGATTCGAGCTGTCGGCCGGGGTTGGAAGGGTTCCCGCGGCCACCTGGTAGGTGAGCTTGACGTCCTCGCTCGAGCCCACCAGGAGCTGCATCCTGGAGGTTGGCGCGCCCGACACACGCCGGATGCCGATGTCGTACCGGCCCGCGGTGGGTGCCGTGTAGTCGATGATCTCGAACGGGTCGCCCGTACCCGATTGCAGGTCGCGAGACGAGGCGACGACGGTCTTGCCCGAGTAGAGCACGAGGTCGTAGTTGTTCGCCGACGCGCCCCACGGGTCGGCCCAGCGGATCGCCACGGTCACGTCCTCACCGGCGGCCAGGGTCATCCCGTCCGCCTCCACACCGGGCGCGAAATCGAGCCAGCCGTTGTTGTTCGCATCAGTCCAGGGGCCCGTCCAGCCGGAATCGCCGGCATTGCCGGCCGCGTTCACCCACAGGGCGCCCCCGGCCACGGCCTGGTTCACCAGCGCATAGAGGGAGTTGGAGTACGGGGACGTCCCGTCGCCCGGCCCTTCGAACATCAGCCCGGAGAAGAATGACGCGTTGATGATCCGGATCCCGTTGCTGGTCATCCAGGTTACCGTCCGCTGCTCGTCGAGCGACGAGATCGGGTCGGCGATGTAGAGGTCGATTCCCGGTGCCATGTCGAAGACGGCCTCGGCGACCGCCGTCCCATGCGTCTCGCCGTCGTCGCAGTCCGCCAGGTCCGACGTGAACAACCCCACCGACGTGTAGCAGCGGGCGTGGACCGAGGTGGGCAGACTGGACCCGAGAAGCGCGGCGATGCCCCCGAAGCCGCCATCGATGATCCCTACCTTCACGCCGGCCCCGGTCAGCCCGGCCGCCTGCCACGCGCTCGACCCCTGAAGCGCGACCGCCGGATTGGTGCCCCCGCTGGCCGTCACGGGCCGGATCGGGCGGATCGCAAGCACCTCGTGCACCCGGGCGAGGGTCGTGAGCCGGTCCGGCGGAACGTATGCCTCGACGCTGCGCCCGTCGATGTTCACGATGCGGGCGCCGTCCGCCACGAGCGTGTCCGTCACGTCCGACGTGGCGGGCGCACGCAGCTCGATCGAGACCGCGATCGCGGGACCGGGCATTCGATCGTCGATGACGAGCCCCGCCATGAGCTGGCCGCGTTGAATGGTCGAGAGGTGGGCGGTGGCGAGCCGCCACAGCGGTTCGCGCAGGACCTCGTTCGGGGGAGCGTGGATCGCTGCGACTGGCACCCCGCCGGGGGCACCCGCGACCGGCACGACCCCCAGGGCGGCGCCGCCCGAGCCGTTGGGTCCGCCGAGGGCCACGGCCGCGAGCAGCGCGGCTGCCACCAGACTGCGGGTCGATCTGCTACGGGCGGACATCGGCGTCAGGGTAGATCGCCGCGCCTGAACGCGTCGGGCCGTGACCCGACCCGGCTACCCCGCCGGCGTACCCGTCGATGCCCCGTCCTGGCGACGGACGTCCCCGGGAACAATGTTCTGGTTGGCACGAAAGACGTTGTCCGGGTCGTAGCGCCGCTTGATCTCGGCAAGCCGGGCATAGGTGGCGGCGGGGTAGGCCGACCGGACCCGGGCCTCGCCCTCGTCGTCGAGGAAGCCCGCGTACGCGCCCGCGTCGTGCAACCCGAGCGCGTCCGCGTAGTCCTGGGTCCAGGCAACGTGCCGGTCCCGCTCCGCCACGTCCGCGAACGGTGTGATGACGGTCAGCATGATGGAGCGGCCCCGATGGCCGAACGCGGTGGCAGCGTTCGGGACGCGGGCCATCGCGCCACCCAGGACCCGGATCTGGGTCATCGCCAGCGGCGAGCTGGGGGCCGCCATCCGGGCGAGGATCGTGTCCACCTTCGCATCTTCGAGCGCGTCGAGGAGGAGCGATCGCTGGACGTTGGGGACACGCCGGCCCGCCTCGGCCGTGAGCTCGTAGATGGCCGGGTAGGGCATGGGCCGGACGGCGTCCGCGATCGGCTTCGCGAGCGCGCGGAACGGGGCCACGGCACGCTGACCTTCGTCGATGTCACCGGCGTAGACCATGAGGATCGCGACCGTGGGCCGCCCGTGGGCTTCGGCCGGGAGGAACGGGAGAGGCGGGGCCGGCATGAGGAGCGCGATCGTCGTCAGCTCCTCGGGGGCGCTGGCCGCGATGGGGACCATCCCCCGCAGCACGTCTCGCGTCGCCGGCATGAAGAGCGCCCCGCCGAGTACGAGGTCCACGGGCTGCAGCGCGTACTGGAGGCCGGTCACGATCCCGAAGTTCCCGCCGCCACCGCGAACCGCCCAGAACAGGTCCGGATGGGATGCCTCGCTCACGGAGAGCAGGCTGCCGTCTGCCGTGGCGAGCTCGACGGAGACCAGGTGGTCGATCGTCAGGCCGTGCTTGCGGGCAAGGAACCCGATCCCACCGCTGAGCGTGATACCGGCGATCCCGACCGATGCTGTGTCGCCGAACGGTGTCGCCAGGCCGTGGGCGGCTGCGGCGTGGGTGTACTCGCCTGCCGTCAGGCCGGGCTCGGCCCAGGCGAGCCGGCGCCCGGCGTCCACCTGAAGGCCGCGCATGTCCGAGAGATCGACCACGATCGCGCCGTCCGCGACCGCGTGGCCGGCCGGGCTATGTCCGCCGCCACGCACGGTCAACCGATGCCCCCCATCTCGGGCAAACGCGATGGTGCGGCATACGTCCGCGGCATTCGCGACCCGGACGATGAGTGCCGGGCGCCGGTCGACGGTGGCGTTGTGGACCTGGCGGGCACCGTCGTACTCGGCGTCCTCGGGCGCGATCGTGCGCCCCTCGAGCCCTGCGCAGAAGGCGGCGACAGAGCGCGAAGCGAGGTGAGCGGGGAACTCGGTCATCGATTCTCCTTGCGTGTGCATCGGGGTGCCGCGAATCTCATTGCGGGTCAGGGCCGCCTCGAAACGCGGTCCCCGGGGACGCCGGAGCGTCTGAAGCCCGCCTGTACAGCCCGGCCTCGCGGATCACCAGGCCGTCGTCGACGAGGTACCGCCGAAGGGCCGCGACGTCCGGATGGAACACGGCCAAACGTTGGTTGACCTCCTTCTCGGGGTACGGGCGGTCCTCCACGAAACACCGATCAAGCAGATAGCGGAGCACCACCGCCCGCTTCTTCGCCCGGGCGGGGATGACCACGAGCCGGTCGTCCCTGAAGAAGGCGCGCAGTGCCTTCGCCTCGATGACCGAGCGTGGCGCGCCGTCGCTACCAAGCTGGCTCGCCGCGGTCCGGGTGGGCCCATCCTGGACCGCATCTCCCATGGCGCGGGAGGCTACGGCACCGACGTGATGGACGTCAAGCCTCCTCGGTTGCCGACGACGCCCTCGGCCAGCGCCCCGATCCGTGGTCTGCCACGCTCGATCGATGGGCCGCAGGCCAGGTTGGCCGCGTCGTGTCAGACTGACGGTCCATCACCGCCCTCGCGTGAACCCCGGAGACACCTTGATCATGTCCAGCACCGTCTACCTCTCCGCGAGCGGCATCGTGAGCGTCCGAGAGGAGCTCGCCCAGCTCACCGAGACCGACCGGCCGGCCGTGATCGCCCGGATCGCCGCGGCCCGCGAGCTGGGCGACCTCCGCGAGAACGCCGAGTACGAGACCGCGCGCAAGGAGCAGTCCATCCTCGAGGGACGCGTCGAGCACCTGACGGCGCTCCTGCGCGACGCCGTCGAGATCGAGCGAGCGTCGACAAGCCACGTTGGCATGGGCACGACAGTCACGGTCACGGATGACCATGGCGAGGAGACGTACACGATCGTGGGCAGCCACGAGGCGTCTCCGGCGGACGGTCGCATCAGCAGCAGCTCGCCCATCGGCCGGGCGCTCATGGGGGGCCGCGCAGGCGACTCGGTGGTCGTCACTGCCCCGCGCGGCACGTTCGGACTGCGGATCGTGTCCCTGACCTGACCGGCGCGCGCCGCCACCGCGGGCCACCGCGGGAGCGCTGCCCGGCCGGGACGCTACAGTTCCCGGGATGCCAGTCACGTCCCGCCGCAGGGCACTCCTGCTGATCTGCGCGGTCGCGGTTGCCGTCGCCACGAACTACACGATCCAGGGTCCCGTGCTGGGAATCATCCGGGCCGAGTTCGGCCTCTCGTCGGCCGACGCGGGCGCGATCGCGACGGCGTTCTTCATCGGCGCTGCGACCACGATGCTCGCGGGCGGTGCGATCGCCGACCGGGTCGGGACCCGGCCCGCCGTGACCACGGGGTTCGCGCTCGTCGTGATCGGCAACCTCGGGTCCGGCCTGCTTGCACCGACGTTCCCGGCCCTGCTTGGCTGGCGCGCGCTGGGTGGCCTGGGTTCGGGCTTCTGCTTTGCGGCCGGCGCCGCGTATACGAGGGCGATCTTCGACGATCGCGGGCGACATCTTGCCCAGGGACTGTACGGTGCCTCCTTCCTGCTGGGGTCGGGAATTACGCTGGCGTACATGCCGTTTCTGGCCGGTCCATCGAACGACTGGCGCCTGGCATTCACACTGTCCGCCCTCGCCACGGCCGCGGTCTGGATCGCGTGGACGGCCCTGGCCCCAGGCGAGCCCGGGGCCAGGGCGGGGACGGGCATCCGGGGCTCGCTGGTGATCGCGCTGCGCGAGCGCAACATCTGGCTGCTGGCGGCCTGCCACATGTGCGGGTTCGGGATGGGGATCATCATCAGCACGTGGGTGACGCTCTACCTCGTCGATACGTTCGGCCTGATCCTCGGCGTGGCAGGGTTGCTCGGCTCGCTGACCCTCGTCACCGGCATCGCGGCGCGCACGCTCGGCGGGGTCATCCTGGAGAGCGGCGTGCCGCCGGTGCGGCTCATCCGGGCCGGGCTGACGCTCGCCGCCCTGGGTCTCGCCACGATCGCCCTGGCCCCGCTGCTCTTCCTTGCCATCGTGGGCCTCGTGGTCACGGGCCTCGGCATCGGGTTCCCGTACGCAGCCGTCTTCAACGGCGCCGCGGCCAGCGCCCGGACCAGCCCTGCCTCCGCCCAGGCCGTGGTGGGCTGGGGCGGCACCCTCACGGCGATCTTCGGGCCGCCGCTGGTCGGGATATTGCTCGATGCGACCGGCAACTTCGCGGACGGCTTCCTGGCCCTGGCTGCCATCGTGGTCATGGTGCTGGCCCTGACGTCGCTGATCCGCCCGATCGATCTCGCCGCGACGGACATGGCGATCGTGGACGCGAGCGGCCCGTCGCCGGTCTGAAGCGTGATGGCGGACCCGAGACACCCCGCTGGGCCGTCCCCTTCAGCGGAACCTCAGGAAGATGGCTGAAACTGTTGCCGCCCACGTGCGTTTACCCGATCGACCTGGACCTGCCCTCCCCGCGTTCCTCGCGCGGCCCCGATGGCGGTCACGGTTTGGCAGCATCGCCCCAGGAGTCGCGACATGGATGAGCCCGTCCTTGCACGCCTGACCCGGCGCCGCTTCCTCGCCTTCCTGGGCCTGGCTGCGGCCGGCGGCGCGGCGACGGCGCTCGCGGCGACCGAGCTGGCGCGGACCGCGGGATCAGCACCGCCCGCCGCATCGGGCGCGCCGCTCACCGCGCTCGCCGGATCCCTCCCACCTGGGTCCCCCCGCCCGTCGCCAACCCCGGCGCCGTCGCCGGACTACTCGGCATTCCGGTCGCACTACCGATCCCGGCCGGACCTGACGCCGCCGCAGGTGCTCGTCCAGGTTCCCGCGGGCGCGGTGACGCCTGGTCTCCTGTTCTACACGCCCTCGAACGGGAGCGGGACCGACGGGCCGGCAATCTTCGCGAACAACGGCGACCTCGTCTGGATGCGGCCCGACAGCGGGATGCAGGTCACGAACTTCCACGTGGTCGATCTGGCCGGGCAGCCGAGATTGGCCTGGTGGGAAGGGACCGTCAACGGCGGGATCGGGGCCGGCGACGTCGTCCTGGCGGACGGTGCCTACCGTGAGATCTCGCGGGTTCGGGCCGGCAACGGACGTCGCGCGGATCTGCATGAGTTCCAGCTGACGTCGCAGGGGACGGCGCTCCTGCTGGCGGATGCCGGCGTGGCAGCGACCGGCGCGCCGGGCGGCACCGGGCTGGCGGGCCAGGTGATGGACTGCGCCGTCCAGGAGATCGACCTGCAGACCGGTGCGGTGCGGTTCGAGTGGCACACGATCACCGACATCGCCATCGACGAGTCATTCGTCGACCCTCCGGCGGACCCGACCGCCTCGATCTACGACTACGTCCACGCCAACTCGATCGAGGTCGATCGCGACGGGACGCTGCTTGTCTCGGCACGCAATACGTCGACCGTGTACAAGGTCGACCGCGCGACCGGGGCCATCGTGTGGCGCCTCGGTGGGAAACGAAGCGACTTCAGGATGGGGGACGGGGCCGGTTTCTCCTGGCAGCACGACGCGCGACGGCAGGCGGACGGGACGCTGACGATCTTCGACGACGGCGCGAGCCCCGGACACTCGCGGGCGATCGTGCTGCAGGTGGATGAGCAGGCGAGGACCGCCACGCTCGTGCGTGCCTTCGAGCATCCGGCGCCGCTGCTCGCCCGGAGCCAGGGCAACATGCAGCTCCTGCCAGGCGGCAACGTCCTGGTCGGCTGGGGCGACGCGGGCTACGTGAGCGAGTTCGCCGCGAACGGGAATTTGGTGTTCGACGCCACGTACCCGGCGGCCGGCCAGTCCTACCGCAACTATCGACTCGCGTGGACCGGCCGGCCGGCGGACCCGCCGGCTGTGGCGGCGGTGTCAGGCCCGGGCGGCAGTGTCACGGTGTTCGCCAGCTGGAACGGCGCCACCGAGGTCGCAACGTGGGATGTGCGCGCTGGTCCGTCGGCGGGAGCGCTGAGTCTCGCCAGCTCCATGCCGAGGTCCGGCTTCGAGACCTCGATTCCTGTCAAGGGTCCTGCGCAGTGGGTGCAGGTCGTCGCTCGCAATGCCCGCGGCGCCGTCCTGGGATCCTCGTCCATCGTCAACGTCTCGGCCTGAGGGCCACCCGGCGCGGGACGGGGCGCACTCGCCAATAGCGGTCCGCGTGTGCCGTGTACGGCAGATGCACGATCGCGACGGTCGCGGGGACGTTGCTGCTTCTGGGCATCGGGACTGTTCGCCTAACGCACGGACTCCACCGAATCGCGGCCGGAAGCGCCCCCGTACACGGCCGGAAGCGCCCCCGTACACGGCCGGAAGCGCCCCCGTACACGGCCGGAACCAGCCCCAACGTCCCCGCGCACCCCTTCCTGACCGCCGGCTGGCCGGAACGTGCGTCCACTGCACTGACGTTCCGCGTTACTGCGCCCAACGTACAGAATCGACGCCCCGTCGCATGCGCACCTCGCGGCAGACCCGGAGGCTATCCCCCGTGAGTCTGATCCACGGGAGCGGCGGCCCAGGCCGGCGACCACTGCTCGCGGCGGATGCGGTCGACCTCGTCGGGTGCGATCTCGGGTACGGGCCCGAACGCGAGCGCGCGCAGGTAGGCGTCCGCGACACCCTCGACCACGGAAGCGGCGTTGTAGGCGTGGTCGACCGTGGGACCGATGGCGAGCACGCCGTGGTTGCGCAGCAAACACGCGCTTCGGCCCTGCAGCGCGTACGCGGTGAGCTCGGCAACCTCAGCCGTACCCCCTCGCGCATACGGCGCCGTCTCGATGCCCCCGCCGCAGGACGAGACGAGGCCGTGAAGGATCGGCGGAATCGCGAGGCCCATCGCGGCGACCGCCATCGCCGCCGGGCTGTGGGTGTGCACGACCCCGCTCACGTCCGCGCGCCGCGCGTACGTGAGGGTGTGCAGCGGAAGCTCGCTCGTTGGCTTCCGCGCGCCGTCCACCACCCGACCGTCGAGACGCACGATGACCACGTCCTCCGGCCGCATCGTGTCGTAGGGCGTGCTCGCGGGGGTCATCGCGACCAGCTCCGGTTCGCCCGCGATTCGCATGCTGATGTTGCCGGCGGTGAAGAAGACCAGGCGCTCGGCGAGCAGGCGCTGCGCGAACAGCAGGACTCGCTCCCGTGCCTCGTTCCAGGCTGTGGGTGTGCTCATGGCGCCTCTTTCACGGTGATCCCCGCGCGTGGCGCTGCCAGCGCGCCGTCCCGGATCTCGACGAACGGTGGTCGGAGCACGCCGACGTCGGTGATCCATGCGGTAACCAGGTCGTGCGGTGTGACATCGAACGCGGGGTTCCACACGGGGACATCGACCGGCGCGGCGAATCCCCCCTGCCAGCTCCGCACCTCGTCGCCGGGTCGTTCCTCGATCTCGATGAGGTCGCCCGACGAGGTTGCGAGGTCGAACGTCGAGGTGGGCGCGGCAACGTAGAACGGGACGCCCGCATGGCGCGCCGCGATCGCCAGCCCGAACGTCCCGATCTTGTTCGCGGTGTCCCCGTTTTCGGCGATCCGATCCGCGCCCACCACCACGGCGTCCACCCGCCCGGCGTGGAGCAGCGCCGCAGCCGCGCTGTCGGCGATCAGCGTGACGTCGATCCCGGAGCCCATGAGCTCCCACGTCGTCAGGCGGGCCCCCTGCAGGAGGGGCCGGGCCTCGCACGCGAAGACCTGCACCGGTTCGCCGGCCGCTGCCTTCGCGTACACGACGCCCAGCGCCGTGCCCCAGCCGAGCGTGGCAAGGCGACCAGCATTGCAGTGCGTGAGGATCCGGTGGGCTTGAGTGAGCTCGGCGCGCCCATACTCGCCGATCCGGCGACATGCCTCGCGGTCCTCGTCGATGATCCGCTGCGCTTCGCGGAGCGCGCAGGCACGCATCGCCGCGGGAGTCGCTTCCTGCGCCGCCGCGTCGCGCACCCGACTGACCGCCCACGAGAGGTTGACGGCGGTCGGCCGGGCCGATCCCACGCGTCCCGAGATGTCGTCCAGCGCGGCACGACCATCCTCGCGCGTCGTGGGACGAGCCTCGTCCAGGCCCAGCACCACGGCCAGTGCGCCACAGCCCCCGATCGCCGGGGCGCCGCGCACGGCCAGCCTTCGGATCGCGTCGATTGCCGCGTCCAGGGTGGAGAGGCGAAGGACGACGCACCTGGCCGGGAGCTGGGTCTGATCGATGATCTCGATCGCGTCGCCGGCCCAGGCAACCGTGCTCGGCAACGTGCCCATCATTCCCTCACGTCATCGCGGGTTCGGTCGGTGCCCGTTCCATGGCTCGCTTGCCGCCGGACGCGGCCGCGCAGCCCGAAACCGCCGGTCGATCGAGCACATGCTACCGGGCGAGAGCCGGCCGGATATCGCCTCCGAGGTGCCCTACGCGGAGCGCCCGCCGATCGCCATCGCCGCGAGCGCGGCAACGTAGGCGGTCTCGTCCCGCGCCTGGCTCGGCCCGTTCCGGACCGCATACCGCACGACGCCCTCGCCGTCGAGGATGAACGTTCCCCGGTCCGCCTGTCCGGCATCCTCGTTCCAGACCCCGTACAGCTTCGCGACAGCGCCCACGGGCCAGCGATCGGACAGGAACCGGTTCCGGTAACCCTGCGCCTGCTGCCAGGCCCGCAGGGCGTGCGTAGAGTCGACGCTGATGCCGAGCACCGTGACGCCGCGCTGCTCGTAGGCGCCGAAATCGTCGCGGATCTCGCACAGCTCGCGCGTGCACGTCGAGCTGAATGCGCCTGGGAAGAAGACCAGCATCACGGGCCCGCCGCGCAGGTCGCTCAGGGTCACGGGCTCCTTGTCCTGGTCGCGAAGCGTGAAGTCGGGGGCGATCTCGCCAATCTCGGGCATCGGTTCCTCCGGTATCAGTCGTGCACCCACGCTTGGGTCGCGTCGCTTGAGGTGTCCCCGTAGCATCTCTGGGCCGCCCCGGTCCCTCTGAGGCCGATCGGCGGCCAGGTTGATCCTGCGCCTCGATGTCGTGGTTGAGGCGGAAGACGTTCCCGGGATCCCGGGCCCGCTTGGGCGCCCTGCCCAGTATCGCCTGACTTGCCGCATGTGGTGCGTTCCGCGGGGGAGGAGTCCTCCGGGCGACCTCCCCGGGGTGCCCCGATGCCAGGGCGAGATTGCCAGTTCGGCGTCCTGGCCTACCACTGCCCGGCGCAACGGACCCCCGCTCCGGCTCAGGCCGAGGTCGGCCCGCGCCCGTCGCCAGGCAGGGTGGCGGCGAGGCGGCCCGCCGACCGGACGAACGCACCCGCAAGATCGCCGAACGGAGCCGGGAATGTGATCGTGCCGAGGACCCGTGGCCCGATCACCTCGAACACCCCGAACAGAGGCGACAGCGTGATCCGGAAGGCATGCGCCGCACCGAGCGGTACCTCGTGACGGCTACGCGCCATGAGGAACACCAACGAGTCGCGGGTCAGCGCGCATGCCCCGGCGTCGCGATGGCCCCGTCGTGACGGTCCAAGGAGCCACGCGACGGCCTCATCGGCGAGCGCCCTCGGCAGCTCGCGGATGACCGTGCCCACGGGAAACGCGTCGAGCCGAGATGTCTCGATGCCGCGGCGCTCCACCACGTACTGCCGGCGCGGAAGGGACGCGCCCGCGGCCGGGATGAACCGCTCGATGAGTCGCGCCACGACCGCAACCTCGGCCGAGAGCTCGGCCGGGAGCCGTGCCTCGGTCTGCCCCCGTTCGGTCGCGACGACGAGTCGACACCAGCGGCCCGACACGACGGTGTGGACCGCGGTCACGAGCTCGACCGGGATGGTCTCGGCGTCGATGCCCCAATCCGAGAGATAGCGGTCGGGGTCGGCGTGGTCGACGAGCCAGGCGACCTGGCGGTCGGTCAGGATCAGCAGCGCGCTCCGCCGGTCCTGCCGCGAGACGCGCCCGAGGAAGCCTGTTGACGTGATCCCGGGACGCCCGATCGAGTAGAGGATCCGCTCGTCGGGATCGAGGAGATCCCGAAGGCCACGGACGAACCGCGGTGGCAACCGCGCCAGAGAGTACTCGGCGAGCGAGTGCGGGGTCGTGAACCGGGCGGCTTCGGGCGTCGCCCCCGACGCCTCCCATGCCCGGCCGCCCACGATCCTGGCCGTCGCCTGGCGCCGCCGATGCTCACGACGGGCCGCTGCGGCAATCCGGGCCGCGGTTGTCGCATCGAGCCACGCCCCGTCGGGCATGCCGGCGACCACGCGTGCGACGGCCGGCAGCGGGTCGGGAACCCCACGGATCCGCGCCACGAGGACGGTCCGATCGCCAGTCGCGAGGGCACCGATGAGCTCCGCGTCGATCCGGCAGCCGCGCCACGTGGAGCCGGGAACAGCGACGATGACGGGCACGCAGCGGCCCGAGCCACTGTCGGATTCCACCAGCGCCCCTCGGTCGAATCCGAGCCACCGGCCCCCGGTCCGGGCACGGGTCGCGACGAGGCCCCCGTTGCGGTCATCGCGCTCGAGCTCGATGCCCGGACCGAGCGGTTCGTCAATCTCGACGAGAAACCGCGTGGGCGCACCCCCCGGGTCCGGCCGGCGCGTCGCTGCGTCAGCGGTCATCTGCTCCGTCCGAGGCATGAGCTGACCCTCGCGTCTGCGAATGCAGTCGAGGGGCCATCAGCCCGATCCGGGCGGTTCAGACGCACCGGGCGTCTCGGCGGACACCATCGCCGTGTGGTTCCGAGCGTAGGACCTCCCTGCACGACCGTCAACGCGGCCTGCAGGACGTCCGCGTTTGACGGGAGGTTCGGCGCGTTCCATGCTTAGAGAAACCGATCGCGCGATGAAGCTCGCGCCGAATCCCGTTCGCGGGTGATGGCTTCTGGACCCAGTTCCAGGAGCCATTCGTGTTTCCGGGAGCAGGAGGGTCGGGAGCCCCACCTTCGATCGCACCGAGTCGAGCGTGTTGTTGGCCCACCGGTCGCGGGACCGACCGGGTGGTCGCAGGTGAGAACGTGCCATGAGCGAGGAACCACGCCCGCCAGCAGTCCCGGGCACCGTGAGCGTCCTCTTCGACCGCGCTCCGGACCGCTGGCCGGCTGCCCAGTCCGGCGACTTCGTCGTCGACCTCCACCTCGACGAGATCGCCTCGTGGCTCCTGTGGCGGCGCGACGAGTACGACCTACGGGCGTTCTTCTTCGCGCCGTGCCCAGACGTCGAGGCGGTCGCCTTTCGGCACGAGGTCTTCCGCGACCTCGAATCGAGTGCCTTGACCGCCACGCTCCGCTCGTTCGCCGAGGGGATGCGGGTCGTCCGCGGCCGGCTGGCACGTTCCTCTGCCAGCCGCCACCGCTACGAACGGGAGCGCTGGCTCCTGGAGGCCGCCCGGGAATACGTCCCGATGATCGCGGCCCTCGCCGCGGGACTGGACACGGCTGATCTTCGCTCGCGTGGCCTGCAGCAGATCAGGGACCACGTGGGGCGATACCTCCATTCGGATTCGTTCGTCCGTCTCGGCTCGGATGCGCGACGGGTGGTGGGCGCGCTCGAGACGCTGGACTTCCGCGTCCGGATCTCCGGTCGCCGGATCGTCGTCAGCCGGTACGAGGCCGAGCCCGACTACGGCGAGGAGCTGCTCGCCACGTTCGCGCGCTTCCGAGCGGCGGACGTGGCGCCGCCCGAGATCTCGCTGCCGCGCGGCGGCGCGCTCGATCACGTCGAGGCCGCGGTCCTCGAGGGCGTCGCCCAGATCCATCCCGACCCCTTCGCGGCGCTGCTGACGTTCGCGGCCGATCACCGAGGCTTCATCGACCCGACGCTGGCCCGGTTCGACCGCGAGATCCAGTTCTACCTCGCCTGCCGCGAGCGGATCGACGAGCTTCGCCCGCTCGGTCTCGACTTCTGCTACCCGGAGGTGTCGGCCAATTCGAAGGCGACCTCCATCCGGGGCACGTTCGACATCGCGCTGGCCGCGAAGCTCGCCGTGCGCGGTCGGCCCATCGTTACGAACGACCTTGAAGTCGGGGGAGTAGAGCGCATCGTCGTCGTCACCGGCCCGAACCAGGGTGGCAAGACGACGTTCGCGCGGGCGGTCGGCCAGCTCCATCACCTCGCCCGGCTCGGTTGTCCTGTCCCCGGCACATCGGCTCGGGTCTTCCTCGTGGATGCGATCCACACGCATTTCGAACGCTCGGAGGATCTCGGGAATCTTGCCGGCAAGCTCGAGGATGACCTCCAGCGGATCCGCCGGATCCTCGTGGCGGCCACGCCCCGGTGCCTTCTCCTGATGAACGAGAGCTTCAGCTCGACGACGGTGAGCGATGCACTCTTCCTCAACGAGGCCGTCCTCGGCGAAGCGGTCCGGCTTGACCTGCTCGCGGTCGTCGTCACCTTCCTCGACGAGCTCGCGTCCCTGACGCCGACGACGATGAGCATGGTCGCCGCGGTCGACCCCGACGACCCGGGTCGGCGGACGTTCCGGCTGGAGCCTCGGCCGGCCGACGGGCTCGCCTATGCCGAGGCGCTCGCCCGCAAGCACGGGCTGACCTACGAGCTCGTCAAGAAGCGGGTCGCGGCATGAGGCCGCATCTCACCGCCCGCGACGGCGACCTCGTCCTCTCCCGGCCGGCCGCCCATCTCGCGTCCGTCATCGCCGACCTGGAGCTGGAGACAGTCATCGGCGCAATGGCCGGTCGCGACGCCTTCCTCATGGAGGTGGCGCGGGACGTCCTGCTCGCCGCGCCCGCGGATCCTTCGTCGATCACCTACCGCCAGGCCGTGCTCCGCGATGCGCTCGCGGAAGAGGGGGTCGTCCGGGAGCTCTACCAACTCACGATCGACACGATGGAGACCGAGCGTCGAAGGGTCTGGGGCTTCGGGCTCCGCACGCCGGGCTCGATCGTCCACCGGTCGGTCGCTGCCCTCGGCGTCTACCTCGGGTCGTTCCGACGCCTGCGAGCGATCTCCGCGGCGCATGGCGCCCGCTTCTCGTCGGAGGGGTTCCGACGGTTCTTCGCGACCGTCGACGCCGAGCTTGACGACACCTACCTGCAGTCGATCCGCCAGCATGTCAAACGGCTGAGCGACCAGCGCGGGATCCTCCTGAGCGCCCGCCTCGGACCAGAGGGACGCGGAACCGACCTCGTGCTGCGGCGGCGCCACCGCGACGGCCGGACATTGCGCGAGTGGATCGGCCTCGAGGAGCGGCGGAGCTTCGCCTACGAGGTTTCCGCACGCGACGATGCCGGCATGCAGACGCTCGGCCGGATCCGCGATGAAGGGCTGGTCTCGGCGGCGGCGGCGCTCGCCGAGTCGACCGAGCACGTCCGCCGGTTCTTCGAGCAGCTGCGCACCGAGCTCGCCTTCTACGTCGGCTGCCTCAACCTCCGTGCCGCGCTCGCCGCCAAGGGTGAGCCCACCTGCTTCCCTGACCCGGCGCCGGCCGGGTCGCCCACCCTCGCCGCCCGGGGGCTGTACGACCCTGCGCTCAGCCTCAGGATCGACGCACGCGCCATCGGGAACGACGTGGCCGGTGATGGGAAAGCACTCCTGGTCATCACCGGTGCCAATGGCGGCGGAAAGTCGACTCTCCTGCGCGCCATCGGGATCGCGCAGCTCATGATGCAGGCAGGACTGTTCGTCGCCGCCGAGGCGTACCGCGCGGACGTCCGCGACGCGGTGCTCACCCACTTCCGGCGCGAGGAGGACCCGTTGCTCGAGCGCGGGAAGCTCGACGAAGAGCTCGCGCGGATGAGCGAGCTCGTCGAGCACGCGAGCGGCCGGAGCCTGGTGCTCCTCAACGAGTCGCTCGCGGCCACGAACGAGCGCGAGGGCTCGCAGATCGCCCGGGAGATCGTGCGCGCGCTCCTGGAGCGCGGCGTGAAGGTCGTCTACGTCACCCATCTCTACGATCTGGCCGACAGCTTCCATCGCCTCGGCATGCCCCAAGCGCTCTTCCTCCGGGCGGAACGGGGCACCGACGGCGAACGGCCCTTCCGGCTCACCGAGGCGCCGCCGCTCCCGACGAGCTTCGGGCGCGATGTCTACCGCCGCGTCTTTGGCGAGGCCGCGCATGAGGCCGATGCGCATGAGGCCGATGCGGCCGCCGAAGCGCACAAGGCCGACGCGCGAGAAGCCGGGCCGGGCACCCGGGAGGCGGGCGAGGCCGCGTGAGGGCGAAGCGCGAGGGCCCGACCCTTGGTGAGAACGGGCGTCACGCGGTCGGAGTCCGGCTCCGGCTCCTGGAAGAGCGCCTGGCCACGGTTCGACGCCTGCTCCTCGAGGATGAGGAGGGTCGGCTCTATCGACGACGCCGGCCGCCGATTCCGGCAGATCATGCGGCGCGGATGCTTGCGCTCCTTGACGAGACGGCCGTTCAGATCGCCGCGGCCGCCGACCAGTGGGGCATTCCGCGGGCCGAACGGGATTCGGCAGCGATGATCGGCGGGATCCTTGCCATCGCCTGGCAGGGGATCGGCGAGGCGCTGACATCGAACTTGCGCGGGTTCGGGGAGGTCGACCCGGGCCTCGCGGCTGAGCTCGACCCGTCGATCGAGCGCCTCATGGGCCTCGTCCTCGAGCTCGAGCAGACGGTTTCAGGGCTGGCCGGCGAGACCGCGACCCCGGCCTCCTGAGCTTGGATGCTAGGTACCTGCCCCCGATTCCACGAAGCCAGGCGTCGCATAGGCCGGGTTGGGGTAGTGGTAGAAGCCTTCGCCGCTCTTGGCCCCCAGGCAGCCGCGCTCGACGTACGTCTTCAGGAAGTCAGCGTTGGTGCGCAGCTGGGCATCGCCGAGCTGACGCGCCCAGTAGTCGGTGATGTGCCACACCGTGTCGAGCCCAACGTCGTCGAGCATCCCGAAGGGGCCGATGGGCATCTTGAAGATCCCCATCCAGGCGCGGTCCACGTCCTCGAGCGAGGTGACGCCGTTGGCAACCAGGGTGACCGCCGCGGTGTTGATGGCGTTGTACATCGCGTTGAAGACGTAGCCATAGCTCTCCTTGCGCAGACGGATCGGGATCTGCCCGATCCGCCGCGCGAAAGCCAGCAGCAGCTCGGTGGTCTCAGGCGACGTGCCCGGGTGGGGCATGACGTCGACCACGTTGCCCGACCACACGGGCTGGTGGAAGTGGAGCGCGGCGAAGCGGTCGGGCCGCCCGGTGGCGGCCGCGAACATCGAGGGGAGCAGCGACGAGGTGTTGGTGGTGAAGATCGTCCGTGGTGGGCACAGCGCATTGAACTGGCCGAACACACCCCCCTTCAGCGCCGGATCCTCGGGAACCGACTCGCTTACCAGGTCGACGTCTGCCGCTGCGGTCGCCGGATCGGTAGTGGTCGTGATGGCCCCCAACGCCCGCTCGCGGCCTGCGACGTCGATCACGCCTGCCTTGACCTGATCGTTCGCGTAGCCCCGGAGGCGCGCCATTCCGGCCTCCAGCGCGCCTGGGTCGATGTCGTACAGGACCACGTCGCAGTCATGGGTGGCGCACTGCAGGCCGATCTGCAGGCCCATCGTGCCGCTGCCGATGATGAGAACGCGGCGCACGTCGTCGATCTGCACGGAACTCCTCCAGCGGCCAACGTCATCGGTTGAAGAACGTCACACGAGCGTACGACGACAGCCTCCCCATTGGGAGGACGTCACGTTGCTCCCAGCCTGAGGCGATCTCCCGTCGTTTCTGGTCTCCCATCAGCATGGTCATGCGATCGTCGCCTGCATCCCACCCCTCTTCCCGGTCTCTCGAGCCAGCGGTCTTGCGCCCCTGGGCTACCATCCGCGCAGATCGGCAGCAGCGGGAGGTCAGCGATGGCGAGCGATCTGATGGTGGGGCTCGTCAACCGGCCGGGCTCCCTCCTGCGCGCGAGCGCGGCGCTGGGAAGTGCTGGCGTCAACATCGAGGGTGCATGCGGGTTCGTGTGTGAAGGCCAGGGCGTCTTTCACGTCCTGGTCGAAGATGCCGAGCGGGCGCGTCGCGCGCTCATCGACGCGGGTCTCGAGATCCAGGCGGAGCGTCGAGTCGTCGTGACCGCGATCGAGAACCGTCCAGGATCAGCTGCCGAGGTGCTCCGCCGCGTGGTCGATGCCGCCGTGAGCGTCGACCTGCTCTACGCCACGGCCGACGGCCGACTCGTGCTCGGCGGAGACGACATCCCCGCCATCGAGATTGCCCTCGGCTGACCGCCGGGCGGCAGCGGGGCACCGGCGGCCGCCATCACCTTTCGGCGGTGAGGGGCCCGGTCGGGAAGCGCCGTGACCCACTCGATGATCGGTGCGTTCGACCAGACCGCGCAGCGGCATTCGTCGGGGCGCTGGCACGGATCGAGGCCGGGGCGGCGCAGTTGGCGTCGGTTGCCGACAATGCGCAGTTCGCCGAATAGATCGCGCACCACGTCGCCCAGTTCATCGTCTACGGTAGGGGGCATGCAGGTCGCCTTCAGCATCGATCCCGACCAGGGTCTCACTGAGCGCGACGAACTCGACCTCGTCCGCCTCGGCGCCGCGCTCGGATACGTCGCCGCGTGGACGCCATCGCGGGCCGACGCGGCTGCCTTCGATCGCTGCCTGCGCTGGCACGAGGCGAGCGGTCTTGCGGTCGGCATCGCCTCCGTCCCGGCCTCTGGGCAGCCGCCCGCGTTCTATGCGGAGCACGCGCGTCGCGCCTGGGAAGCAACCGGGGGACGGTTCACTCTCGTCGCCGGGAGCGGCCGCATGGCGCATCCTGCCGAGGGCATGCGCCGGTACCTGGCCGACCTGCGGGGCCTCCTGCCGTCGGGGCTCCCGCTCTTCCTGGCTGCGCTCGGCCCGCTGATGCTGGGCGTGGGCGGCGAGCTGGCCGACGGCGTGGCGCTCAACTGGTGCACGCCCGCGCAGGTCGCCTGGTCACGTGACCGCATCACCGGCGCCGCGATGGCCGCCGGCCGGCCGGTCCCCTCGCTCGCCGAGTACATCCGGACCGCGGTGGCCCACGACCCCGGCAGCGCCCGTGCCACGCTCGGGGCGGCCGTTCGCCCGTACGCCCTCGGGACTGGCGGCTACCGTGGGCACTTCGAGCGCATGGGCTTCGCGGACGAGCTGCGGCGGGTCGAGGATCGGGCGGCAGACTGGGATCCGGCGTTCCTCTCGGCCGTGGGCGCCTGGGGTGCCCACGGCGACGTGCGCGGTCAGGTGGAGCGCCTCGGCGAGGGCCTCGACCTGCTCATCGTGCGCGTTCTGGTGGCACACCGCGGCGACGCCGCGTCGGCGCGCGCCGTCCTCGAGGAGTGCGCCCCGGGTCGGTCGGCGGCGACCTGATCAGCGCCCGATGAAGGAGGCTCCCGTGGAATGGCCGATCCCAAGCTTCGCCGATTACCAGCGCCGGACGACCCGCGTCATCCCCGTCGTGGTGCTGAAGCGCCTCGGGTAGGGTTGGTCGCAGCTGCACGGTGCTGACCGAGTTGGTCAGCGCAACCCGTGGGAGGAGCAGATCGTGACGGACGAGGCAGTGACGGCGTGGAGGTATCCGAAGCCTGTCGTCACGAGCATTGCCCTGAGCCTGCTGGCGACGTTCGTGGTCCGGAGGATGCGGCGACGCTCGCCCAAGCAGCCTTCGTCGTAGCCTCCGGGTTGGGAAGCACGCCCGGGTCGGGTCAGACTTGCCCGGCCAAGGACGTCAGGGACGCAACGGAGGAAGAAGTGGCGAGACGGTTCGAGGCGATCACGAGCGTGGTGATCGACGCTCCCCGGGCCAAGGTCTGGGACGCGCTGACCAACCCTGCCAAGGTCAAGCTGTACCTGCACGGGACCGACCTCTCGACGGACTGGACGGTGGGCGGACCGATCATCTGGAGGGGCGAATGGAAGGGCCACTCCTACGTCGATAAGGGCACCGTGCTTGCGTTCGAGCCGGAGCGGCTCCTGAAGACCACCCACTGGAGCCCGATGGGTGGCATCGAGGACACGCCCGAGAACTACCACACCGTCACGTATGAACTGAGCGAGGACGGTGGCAGGACGACCCTGACCCTCACCCAGGACAACAACGCGACGCAGGCAGAAGCCGACACCATGGCCGAGAGCAACTGGGGTCCGGTGCTGCAGGGCCTCAAGGCAACGGCCGAGAAGTAGGGCTGTCTTGGACGGCATGCGCCGCCGGAGCGCCCCTTCCGAACCCGCCCGCACGCGGCTATCTCTCGGGCACATTCGATGGTGCGATGTCAGCGGCTAACGGCGAGAGCGGCGACCCGGCGCTCTCCGTCGATCGCCTCACGAAGCGGTTTGGCGACCGCGTCGCGTTCAGCGACGTCTCCTTCGATGTGGCACGCGGTGAGGTGTTCGGCTTCCTCGGCCCCAACGGCGCCGGGAAGACGACGACAGTGCGGACGCTCGGCACACTCCTCAGGCCAACGTCGGGCTCGGCAACGGTCGCCGGTTTCGCGCTCACACCCGAGAACGGCGTGGAGATCCGCAAACGGATCTCGATCATGCCCGAGTCGCCGGGCCTCTATCTCCGCCTGAGCATCCTCGAGAACCTCGAGTGCTTCGCTGACCTGTACGAGCTGCCCGACCCGCGCGATCGCATCGAGCGGGCCCTGCGAGCCATGGACCTCGCTGACCGGGCGCAGGATCCCTGCGGCACGTTGTCCAAGGGTCTGCGCCAGCGCGTCGCCCTTGCACGGGCCCTGCTCAGCGAACCGGAGGTGCTGTTCCTCGACGAGCCGACGGCGGGCCTCGATCCGGTCGCCACGCGGGAGGTGCACGAGCTGATCGTCGGGCTCCGACAACGGGGCGTCACGATCTTCCTCACGACCCACCGACTCGAGGAGGCCGAGCGCCTCTGCGACCGCGTGGCGATCCTGAACACCACCCTGCGCACCATCGGCCGGCCCGACGAGCTGCGCGAGCAACTGTTCCGCAAGGCGCTCACGGTGAGGACGCTCGTCGCGCTGCCCGACCCGGGTCGCGTCTTTGCCGACCTGCCCGCCGTCAGCGGCTGGCACCAGGACGGCCCGGCCGGCTATGTCCTGACGGTGTCCGACCCAGGGGTCGCGGCACCGGCCGTCACCCGGGCCCTGGTGGCAGCCGGTGCCGACGTGCTGTCGATCGGCGAAAGGCGACACTCCCTCGAGGACGTCTACCTCGAGCTGATCGACGAGGACCGCGAGGCGGCTCGGACATGAAGCTGAGCAGGAGGCGCGTGTGGGCGATCGTCCGCAAGGAGCTGCGCGAGTATCGGCACAACCGCTCGCTGATCATCGGGATGGCAATCCTTCCCCTGGTCTTCACGATCCAGCCGCTCATCGTGGTTCTCGGTCTGTCCGCGACAGCGTCGAGCCCGCTTGGTGATGAGCACGTCCTGTTGTACATGCTGGGCATCCCGATCCTCGTGCCGGTGATCGTTGCCGCCAGCGCCGTGGCCGGCGAGCGCCAGCAGGGCACCCTCGAGCCGGTCCTCACGACACCGATCAGGCGCGACGAGTTTCTGCTGGGCAAGGCGCTGGCGGCCCTCCTCCCGTCCCTCGCGATCGCATACGCGGTCTTCGCGGTCTTCCTTGTCCTGGTCGTGCTCTTCGCCCAAGAGGGCATTGCGCCCGCGCTCATCCGGGGCCCGGACCTGCTCGCCCAGGTGCTCTTCACGCCGCTCCTCGCCGCGTGGTCGATCTGGGTCGGCATCGCGGTCTCCACCCGCTCGAGCGACGCTAGGGTCGCGCAGCAGATCGGCCTCCTCGCGAGCCTGCCGCCGGTCTTCGCGGTGGTGCTCATCGCGCTCAACGTGATCCCTGCGACGCTCGGCCTCGCGTTCGGCGGTGCGGCCGTCCTGCTCGTGCTCGACGTCCTCGGCTGGCGGGTCACCTCGCGACTGTTCGACCGTGAACGGCTCATCACGGGTACCCGGTGACCAGGGGAAGGCTGCCCCACAGTGGGAGTGCCTGAAGCGTCACGGGGTCCTGGGGCGTCGTCTGACCCCCGAGGAGCCCGACAGACGCGCGCCTACGGCTCCCCGCGGCGGGTCGATGGTCAGCCGATGGTGCCCCCGCACCTCGAATAGGTCGCGGGCCGCCAGGCGGATCGCGTCACGGCCCGGGCCGCGCCCCTGGTGGTCCCGGGCGAGGTACAGGTCGATGCCGGCGTGGCGGCAGTCGGGCGCGGCGATACCTTCGCAGGCGGATCGGCCAGGGATCAATGACTCCTGAGCCAGGCCGCCAGATCAGCCACGAGTTGCGGATCAACGTGGCCGGGCACGCTGTACTCGGCGGGCGTGGCGGGTCCGCTCCCGTCGAGCAGCAGGTGATCCATCGATGGGTACGTCCGGAAAGTCACGTTGGCATGCCCGGCGAGCGTGGACTCCCAAGGCCCCAGCTCAGATGGCGGTACCTGGTAGTCGCGGCCGCCCTGAGAAAAGAACATCGGGATGCGGAGGGCGGCAGCCACTGCCTGGGGGTCGTAGGTCCGCAGGTCGAGCCAGTACGAGGCCGGGGTATTGAGGGGCAGCTCGGAGGCGGGCGTCGAGCGCGAGAGGCTGGGTGACTCGGCCAGCGCCACCTGCGCCTTGAGGGCGTCCAACTGCTGCTCGACTTGCGGGCTTGGGCTGCCCTGTAGTGAGACCAGGTACTGCTCCTGGACGAGGACGAGCTGCACGAGCGGCGTGCTGGGCGCCTCGAGCATCGCGATGCCCGCCAGCTGGCCCGGAACCCGGGCGGCAATTCGCGGCGCCAGATACGCGCCCAGGCTGTGCCCCGCGAGGAACACCCGCGCCGGGTCAACTCCCGGCGTTCGCCGCAACAGGGCGACCGCGGCGATCGCGTCGTCCGTGGTCTCCTCGCGCACGGTGATGCTCGTGTCGGCCGCCATCTGCGCGCTGTAGACGAGGGTCCGCTTGTCGTAGCGGAGCACGGCGACGCCGGCGGAGGCGAGGCCCCAGGCGAGGTCGCGGAAGGGCTTGTTCGGACCGAACGTCTCGTCTCGGTCGCTCGGCCCGGATCCCTGCACGAGCACGATCGCCGGGAAGGGGCCGGTCCCGTTCGGCAGCGAGAGCGTGCCTGGCAGCGCCCAGGGCGCTGACCCGACCGTGACCGACGTTTCAGTGAACGCGGCACGGTTCACGTAGGCGGCCGCCGACGAGGCCGGCGACGAGGCGCTTGGAGCGACCTTGGCGACGTGGAGGCCACTGACTTGGCCTGCGCTCGAGACCGCGACCGTCAACGTGACCGTGCTGTTGGCAAACTGGGTCGGCACGGCCGCGATCGTGTACGGCGCCTGCGCCGTCGTCGTCACCGTCCCAATGCCCTGGAACGCACCGTACTGGGCCACGAACTGCGCCCAGAGCTGCCCGAGCGCCGCCGCGGGCGCGGCGGCTCGCATCGTGGCGTCCTCCATCCCCTCGGCCGCCGCCTCGTCACCGTGGGCCAGTGCCGTGATGTAGGCCGCGCCGGTTGATGCCGCGTCGCTGCCGTTGGGCGCGCTGGAGGGAATCGGTGCGCTGGAGGGGGCCGCCGACGGCGACGACGTCCGGCTCGGAGTGGTCGAGCCACAGGCAACGAACAGGAATGCGATGAGAACCATGAGCGTCCAGCGACGGATCATGTCGCGCTCCTTCTGGCGCCCATTCTTCGGAAGAGCCGGATGGCAGCGTCAATGTGGCGGGAACAGAGTAGATCCCCGACACGTGGACCTTGCACAAATGGTCAGTTGCGCTCAGCCCTGAGCGTGATGATTGCGCTCGAGGTGTCGCCGATTGCGTTCGACAGACGTCGGCCTCGCGCTGGCGGGGCCGCTCGAGGCGAGGTGCCTGTCGGGGATCTACGCGAATGGCACGCTCAAGTGCGCTGATGGCCTCCCCCGCGTGGCGTTCACCGGGCGACTTGGCATCACGCCGCATGGAACGGGGGCGTTACCCTCATCGCCGTGGGTGATCCAGACCGGCGCGTTGCTGACCGTGCGGACAACCGCCGCGCCCGGCTGAACCGGCACCTCCGCCAGTCGTTCATCGACGGCGTCGAGGTGGACGCGCGGCGGCTGGTTGGGCGCGGGCTGACGGAGGAGGAGCTGGAGCGGGTGCTGCGGCGGTATCCCGGCGACGTTGCCGACCGACATCGCGAGCAGTCCATGAAGTCGATCACGTCCGTCGCCCGCCAGATCGAGGCAGCCGTCGAGGCCCGGGACTCATGAGAGAGTTCGTCCCGGCCTCGTTTGAGCCGCCCTTTGGCCTCGACCACGTGGCGTTCCGCCTGCGGCCCCTCGGCCCCGAGCACAACGTCTCGGACCACGCCGCGTGGAGTTCGAGCGTCGATCACATCCACTCGACTCCGGGCTACGCGGGCCAGGAGTGGCCGTATCCGATGACACTTGAGCAGAACCTGGGCGACCTCGTCCGCCACGCGAGCGACTTCGCGGCACGGACGGGCTTCACCTACACGGTGCTTGCTCCGAATGAAGAGCACGCCACCGTCATCGGCTGCGTCTACATCTACCCGAGCGAGCGGGACGGGTACGACGCGCGTGTCCGGTCCTGGGTCCGGGCGGCCGACGCCCGCCTCGACGCGCTGCTCTACCGGGCCGTGGCCGACTGGCTCGAAGCGGCCTGGCCGTTCGAGCGCGTGGACTACGCCATCCGACCCGACGCGGCAGCTCGCACCGACGCCCCGTAGCCGAACGCCCGCAGCCTCCCGGTGGGGTGGATGGGCACTCCTCCAGCGCGCCCATGTGTGCGTCAAGGACGGTGGGCAAGTCCTGGTCCCTCCGCCCATCCGCACGACGCACCGAGCGAGTAGATTTGCTCGATGGGGAGCGTTGACTGGTTCGGCGAGGACGTCGCCGCCACGTATGACGAGGACGCGGCGAGGATCTCTCAGCCGGCGGTCCTCAACCCGCAACTCGACGTGCTCGAAGAACTCTCCGCGGGCGGTCCAGTGCTCGAGTTCGCGATCGGCACGGGAAGGATCGGACTTCCGCTCGCCGCACGAGGTTTGCGGGTGGCCGGGATCGAACTGTCCACCGCAATGCTTGCGCGGCTGCGGGCCAAGCCAGGGGGCGACGAGGCGTCGATCCCGGTGATCATCGGCGACATGGCGACCTCGCAGGCCCCAGGAGCTGGTTCGTTCCGCCTCGTCTTGCTGGTCTTCAACTCCCTGATGAACCTCACGACCCAGGAGGCACAGCTCGCCTGCTTCCAGAACGCAGCGAGGCACCTCGCGCCCGGGGGCTACTTCGTGGTCGAGCTGCCCGTCCCCGCGCTTCGACGGCTCCCGGCGGGCGAGCGGTTCGTGGTCTTCGACCAGAGCGACACGCACGTCGGGATCGACGAATACGACATCGCCACGCAACGCCAGTGGTCCCACCACATCCGCTTCCTCCCCGACGGGCGAGTGCGTCGGACCTCGCCGCCGTTCCGCTATGCGTGGCCGGCTGAACTCGACCTCATGGCGCGACTCGCCGGAATGCGGCTCGTCCATCGCTGGAGCGACTGGGGTCGAACCGCCTTCACGAGCGAGAGCACGAACCACGTGTCGGTGTGGCAGAAGCCCGAAGGGCGACGTGCCACGACGCGAGACCGCAGAGCCTGACCGGCGCGAGCAGGTCGGTACTGGCCGCGTGGCAGTATCGTCATCAGCACGGCCGTGGAGTAGAACTCAGTGCCCGTCAGGAACCCGCTCCTCTTCCGAGCCCGGGTGGCGCAGTTGCGTGCCGCCCGCCGGTTCAGCGATGGTATCCGTCGGCCCCCGTTCGCCAGCACCCGATCGGTGGACCCGCTGCCGGTCCTCGTCACGGCGCACGCCTCGCCGCTCCGCCGTTCTCTCGGGACCACCGACCCCGCCCTCCAAGAGGGCAAGATCGCGAACCTCCGCCTCGCCGTCGACGCGATGGACGGGCTCGTCCTCCGTCCGGGGGAGGTGTTCTCGTACTGGCACACCGTCGGCGCCCCCTCGACCCAGCGGGGCTACCGGGATGGACTCGTCCTCGGGCGGGACGGGATGGAGTCAGGGACCGGCGGCGGCCTGTGCCAACTGGCGAACCTCCTGTACTGGATGGCCCTACCAGACGGGCACGAAGTCAGGGACGAGGGCTGCGTCGATGCCGTTCGCGACGAACGCCGCCTGTGGTATCGGGCCCTTTGTCGGATGTCCCGGAGCGACCGCCGAAGTCCGGGGCGCGAGGACAGCGTTCGCGGTCATCACGATCAGGAACCCGAACGCCAGCACTGCGACCGGGACGGCGATGAACGCCAGGACCCGGTGGCCGATCCGCGAGGTGCGATGGGGCGGTTCGCTCATCGCCTTCACCAACCTTCTGGGACGCTCGCGAGATTCACGATACCACCAGCGACCACTGCTTTCTGCCGGTATCTGATCGGGCAGATGGGCTCTCCAAGCCGCATCGCCCGATGAGGCAGCACCGTGACCGATCCCTCGGCATGGGCTCGCTTGGCCGAGGGGTACAAGCGGCACTTGTGTCTACGGCCCGGCGGGATACCCTCGGCCCGACGGGGTCAACCGGTCCAAGCAACTCGTGGGCGACCGCCAACGTCGGAAGTGAGATGCGCCGTTCCCTTGGGGCTCTGATGCTGGCGGCGGCCCTGATCGCCGGGTGTGGGAACCAGCCCGCCACCCCGTCTCCCTCGGCCACAGCGGCAGCTACTACGCCTGCCCCTACGTCCACGCCAGCACCCACACCGGAGCCCACGCCGCTTCCCACAGCCACGCTGACCGGGACGCCGCCTCCGTCGCCCACGCCTCCTCCTCCAGCAGGAACCATTACCCTCCAGACCGGCGCAGTCCGGACGCTCCCAACGGGCACGTTCGCGCTGCAAGGAGGTCGGGCATTCACGCTCGTCGGGGCCGGGGGCCCGAACCCCGTATTTACCATCGGCATGATCAATGTGGCGACCGGCACGAGGACGACGCTCGCGTCTCGGCCTCCGGGACACCAGCCCAGCAGCCTCACCGTGGCGGGAGACCGCGTCGTGTGGGTCGAGTCGTGGTATGCACTCCCTCCGACAGGCTGCGGGACGGGGTGCAACGAGTACGCCGGGCAACCTCTCCTCTGGCAGATCGACAGCGTCACTATCTCGACTGGGGTCCGGTCGGTCATCGCATCGGGATCGAACACCCGCATCCCGGTGGGAGGCGAAGGCGCTGGACCGTTGGCGCCCGTGCTCGCGGCTGATGGCGACCGGGTCGCCTATACGCTCGACCGCACTGGGCCGGGGGGTACCGACGCGAGCGCGATCATCGTGCGCTCGCTGACCAGCGGCGCCGTCCTCCGGCGCATCGATGCCGACGGCTACGTCGCCCAAGTCGGTCTCGTCGGGCACCGGCTCTTCTTCCGTGAGGCGTTCGGCATCGCGGGCACCTCAGCCTCTGTCTTCCCGTTCGACGCGTCCCTCATGCTCGCCCGGTCGGACGGCGAGGCACCCCGCCTGATTGACACCCATGTCAGCCACGCGGCGATGGATGCCCAGACGCTGGTGTGGTCGCACGAGGACGCGACGGATGCCTCGATCTGGACCGCATCACTGGACACCGGGCTGCCGTTCCGCGTCGAGGGTCCCCCTGTGATCGTCGCCCCGGGTCAACCCGGGCCGACGTCTGATCTCGCGGTCGGCCCCGGCGTGGTGGGCTGGATCATGTGGTATCCGGGGGCTGACGGGAGTTGGACGAGCGCATTGGTCGTGTGGCGGACTGGTGATACGGAGGGGCGCATGATCGGGGGCCAAGGCCAGCCGGACTGGGTCGTCATCGAGGATGGCTCGCTAATGTGGCACGAGTATCTCTCGCTGCCCGGCCACGACACGCACGCCATGCCCATCTCGGCCATCAAGTGATGGCGTACGGGAGAGTGGCATGAGGCGACCTGTCCGTCCCGTGCTCGGCAGCCTCCTGGCACTGCTCGTCACAGCGTGCGGCAGTCCCGCGCCTCCGAGCGCGACCAGCACTCCGGCAACGCTCGCGAGCGCGACCACCCCGTTGTCGACGATAGAACCGACACCGACGGATTCGGCTCCAGTTCCTTCGCGGTTGACGCTCGCGAACGCGGCGACGTGTCCAGTGACCAAGCCGTTGGGCCTTGGCAAGCCCGGCGCGGACCGACCGTTCGCCACGTCGGACCTGGCGTTCGGGAACGCTGACCTGTGGGTGGTGCCCATCGAGATGGACGGCATCCTCCGGGCCGACTCGCGATCCGTCCAGAGCGACGGCTCGATCAGCACGAAGTTCGGATGGTGGCGGATCACGCCCGGGACGTTGACCATCACAGGTCGGCGACTCGATGCCTCGGAGTCGCCAGTCGCCGCCACGATCCCCGACGGCTACGGGGATTCCGGCTTCCAGTCCAGTGGCGTCGACTTTCCAACCGAGGGCTGTTGGGAACTGACCGGGACCGTGGGCGGTTCATCGCTCACGTTCGTAGTCTTCGTTATTCGGACTTGAGATGGTGTTTTCGGTCCCGCTCCAACCGTCCACGGCCGTCGACGTGCCGGAGACTCCGCCCATATCGCAGCCTTCCTTCGGGACGGCGCGTCGGTTCCTCGTTGTCTCGGCGATCACCGTTCTGGTGGCGGCCTGTACGAGCACCACGGTGAGCCCGCCTCCGTCAGCGTCGCCCCCGGCGACCATCCTCCCCGCCTCGGCGACACCGGCGGCCTCTCCCTCGCCACCCCCCAGCCCGACCCTGAGTCCCACGTCGACCCCGTCGTCCTCTGCTCCGGGGATCGTTGACGAGGGGATGCCCGTCGTGGCTGTTCCGTCAGCCGCCATCAGGATGGCGTCCATCCCGGACTCCCCGGGGGTGCAGGCCGGGGGCACGCCGACCGGCCCGTACGCCTACCTGCAGGGCATCGGCAATCGGACCCTCTACGTGGCCGACGGTGGCGGCGGCTCGGAACGGCAGATCGCGCTCCCGCTGGCGGTTGACGAACAGATCGACGAGGTGCGGACCGACGGCGCGTGGATCGTCGTGGCCGTGTCCGGTCCAGCGAAACCAGGCGCTAGCCAGAGTGGGCTCACCTGCAGGCAGCAGGAGAGCCAGCCGCGTGCGTGGCGCATCCTCGCGGCTCCGCTCGGCGCCGATGGCCTGCCAGGCGGCTCGTTCCGGAAGATCGACGCAGGGATGGCGACGCGGGCCTTCGAGGTGCCCGGGAGCGCGGGCCTCGCGTGTCCGTACCCTGCCACCCCGCCGGTCGCCCTCGCCGCAGACGAGGTCGCGTATGCCGTCGAAGCGAGCGGTGCGGCCTCAATCGTGCTCGTCCGCGCGCTCCCTACCGGCACGTTCGGCCTCACGTACGCCCGGACGTACGCCAGCCCGTCGCAGGTGTATCAGATCGCCCTGTCGTCGACGGCGGTCGCGTGGTCGGAGACGGCCAATGGGCTCACCGACGGACCGACCCCGGACTGGCGAGTCATGACCGCCTCGATCATGACCGGCTCGCCGCATCAGGTTCCGCTCGGCATCGTGGCTGGTCCTTCGCACGCATTCCTGCCGGGCCTGCTCCTCGACGGGAATGCCATCGTCGCCTCGCGCGATCAGTTCACCGGCGGGGGCGGCACGGTCCTGCGGGTGGACGGGGCCAAGATCGAGACGGTCGATCCCGGGCGCGCCCACCGCAACTGTGGCGCTGGCGGTGCCGATGGCGGCGTCATCGTGCTCTACTGCAGCGGGACGACACTGAGCGGTGACACGGCGACGCTAACCTCATGGGTCGCCGTGTGGTCTGCGGCCTCCGGCTTGCGAGCCCTCGGTGGCGGCGCAGCGATGGCCCCGGTTGAGTTGTGGATCGCCAACGGCTGGGCAGTGTGGACGGGCGTGGACGCGAACCAGCATGCGGTGCTCATGGGCGTCCGGCTGTCTGCGCTCCGGTAGGCCCGACGACGGTGAGGCGACCATGAACGTCCGGCTGCTGCTGGGGCCAGTCATCGCCGTCGCCCAGACGCCGTTCGACCGCCAACGGCGCCACTGCTGCCAGACGGTCTCCCACGGCGGATTGCAGGCCGGCAGATAGCGCCACTGGCAGCCCGTCCGGGCGACCCACAGGATTGCGTCAACGATGTCGCGCCGGGGGATCGTGCCCTTCACGCCCCGATGGACAGGCGGGTCGAACAGGGCCTCGACCAGGCCCTGCTCCTCGTCGGTCAGCTCCACCACCGCGCCCATGTACGCAGCGAGCCGCACGGTCGCGTCAGGTTGAATGGCACGAACGAGGTAGTTCGTGCGGCGGCAATCGGCTACGGGCTCTGAGTGGGCACCCAGAACCAGGGCCACGAGGCGGGATGCCCTACGGCCCTGGGACCGCCCGCCCGCCGACGATGTCAACGCGCTCGAGCGTCCTACCGGCGCCGTCGAGTGCAACGAGGCCCCGGAGGTCGGTCGCCCCAGGGAGCCAGATCCCCCAGAGGCCGTCCGCGACGGTCGCGTAGGCGCCGTCGGCGCGATCCGTGATCACCTCGACGCGGGCGGTCCCGGCGGGTGCCGCGCCGACCGCCGTGACGAACATGGCGCCGTCGACCGAACCGCCTCCGAGGGTGAGGGCGGTGAGCGACGACTGCCCGTCTCGCGCGTAGACCGAGCGATCCAGCGAGGTGAGCGCGCTCCCGTCCTGGCGGAGCATGCACGCCCCCACATGGTCCGCGTCGGCGAACACGGCCACTCCGCCGTTGCCGTGCATCTCGAGCGCGACCAGCGGGAGGACCGTGACGCCGGACGGGTCCGCGAGCCCATCGGAGGAGAAGCGCACGGTCTCGGAGTTGACGACCTCGCCCGCGCACGCCGCGACCGCGGCAGCCCGAGTCGCCTCGTCGGCGGCAACGGGCGTCGGCGCATAGGCGAGGGTCGGGCGCACGAGCACGGTGTTGGCGACCACGAGAGCGATCGTGACCGCGGCAACTGTCCCAAGGGCGGCGAAGCCGAAGGTGCGCGACCGGCGGCGTGGGGCACGAGCGTCGAGGCGGGCGCGGATCCGCGTCCTCGCGGCCGCCGGGAGGTCCACGGCCAGGGCGCGCGTCAGGAGGTCGTCGAGATCGCGCGGTTCGAGTTCAGCGGTCATGGCGTGCAGCCTCCCTGAGCGAGGAGAGCGACCGGCTCAGCAGCTTCTTGGTCGCGTCGTCGCTCTTGCCGATGACGTGGGCGATCTCGCGGCTCGTCAGGCCGGCCGCATAGCGGAGCGCCAGCGCGTCCTGCGCCGGCTCCGGGAGCCGGAGGAGCAGCCGCATGACGAGCGCCCGCTCCTCCGCCGCGATGGCGATCGCCTCGGGCGACGGGCCGAGGGCCGGCAGGGCCTCCGCCTCGGCGAGCCCGGCGTCGCGGGCCGAGCGCCGGTGCCCGTCGACCCAGGCGTTCCGAGCGATCGCCAGGAGCCAGGGTCGGAACCCGCTGCGCCCCGGCTGGAAGCGGTCAATCCGGCACAGCGCGCGCTCGAAGGCGATGGCGGTCAGCTCCTCGGCTTGGTCCTCGCCCGCGCCGCGGGCGCGCAGGTAGCGGAAGATGGCGAGGGCGTGGCGCTCGTAGAGGAGCCCGAACGAGGCGTTGTCCGTCCTGGCTCGAACCGCGAGCAGCTCGTCCTCATCCGGCACCGCGCCCGCGCTTGCCGCCCCGAGGATCGTGAGGTCTTCCATGCGCCCTCCCAGCATGACGCCGAAGGGCGTCTCTGGGATGGATACGCGCGAACCGGGCAATCGGGGACATCAAGAGTGGCGGCCTGTTCGGCGCGGGCTCAGTCGGTCGTCATTACCAATACTTGATGACCACCCAGTGGGGCAGGAGGTGGAGATGGCGGTGACTTGAACGGACGCCAGGTGGGCTCGTCCGTGCGCGGGCCGCGCATCGCCCTCTGCTTCCAACCCAGCGCATTTGGCGGCCGACGACAGACGCGGGCGAAGCAGCGGTGCAGTCGTCCCGCGAGGGCGTGAGCCCCGTCGCCGGCCGTCAGGCTGTCACGACGCAGCAGACGCGCGGAGCGGTGGATCAGACCACCGCGCCGTCATGCCCCCAAG
>CAWFBS010000009.1:0-219448 GCA_963814115.1 uncultured Chloroflexia bacterium
GGCGAACTCACTGTTTTTTGCGCCTTCCAAGAATGGAGAGGTAGTCGCCAAGCCCTTTAATATCTTCCATTTCTTCCATTTTTTACCTAACTTAATCTAGCTGCATATTGTACTAGTCTGGGCATTTAACCAGAACACCGATCGCCTGTGGCGCACATATTGTACGTTCAATGAAGCAGAACTGACACTCCAATACCATAAATCGGCATCGGACGACTGTTTCTTGAACGCTGATTCACACCATTTATACCCAGCAGGAGAGTTTTTAGCCTAAAATGGCACATCCCAGAACATCACAGAATAATAGGCGACTATAGATCCATATATTTGCCCAGCGACTCCCTGGGCCAGACATATCTCAGGGTGATAAAGGCTGCGTTCGATTCAGCCTTACCCGCATTTGACGAGGTATATTCCGATTGCTGGTATCTGTAGGAACCACTAATAGTCCACCAGGGCGAGGCCTTCCAGCTAAGTCTGGGTTCGAAAGAATAGTAGGTTCTATCGTCACTGCTATCGGTACGCCCGCCGCCACTGCTGTTTTGCTGCATCTTACCTGACATGCTAAACGTGGTACGTGCAGATATCTTGCGCTGCAGAGATAGATCCAGACTGGTCTTGCTGATCATCCTCCCCTCACCACCAGCGCTTTCGGATGTTGACAATGATCCGGTTAGAGAGGTGAGTTCGAACTCTTTTCTAAATCCTGCATCAATCAATCTACCTACACTGCTGGTCTCATCCTCCACCCCAGCAACCATATACTTGGATGTTGTGTAACTTGGCCCTAGCAACAGATTTACACTAAAGGTCTCGGAAAAGGTATGGTTTAGTCCGAACTGCAGGCTGGTTGTATCAAACTCTGTGCCGTCAGAGGTATATAACGACTTGGCTGCAACTGCCTGCAGCGATGTCTTCTCGGAGAGGCGATGTTGTAAAGAGGCATAGGCAGACTTGTAAACATAGTCATTCAGCCCGGTAAACTCTGCGTCCTTATAGCTTACATCGGTATACCCTCCGCCTAATCTGAGTGATGTCCTCTCAGTCAGAGTTCTGTCCCAGTATGGATTTATTGACTTGGTTGTCCGTATCTTATTGGTATTAGAGTACCCGCTATAATCAAATTCACTGGTGCGAGTGCTCTCTCGCTGATAGTCAGCCCCCAGTCCAAACAGGTTGAGACCTGACCGGATAGATGATTGCAATTTCAGAAACTGATTATTTGTATTCAGGTAGGCATTATCATCAAACCGTCTGTCTACCATCTTCGCGGTAATACTGACATCGCTGACCTCCGTGCGGAAGCCTAATGCTGCATCAGCCGTGACATCAGAGGTAAAGGTCTCAATCTCGGAACTGGTAGTGAGCTGAGTATTATCGTTATATCCCAAGCGCGCACTCACTGTCGGCTCAAAATACCATTTCTCTGCTACAGCCTGGCTTGAGATAAAACAGCAGCAGAGGAGGATGCAGGTTAGATATTGACGCATTAAACCGCTCTCTTTTTCTGCCTGGTCAACTAGCATATCGGTTCTGACATCCATGACTTAACCTAATGACATCTGTTTGCGTGCATCGCGCTAATCAAGGAACTACAACGACGTCACCCGCCTTAAGCACAATGTTCTGCTCCAGATCCTTACCCTCAACTATGCTTTCATAGCGAAATGGAATTGATTTCTGTACCCCATTAACCCGGCGCAGTATCTTGATATCATCACCAGCAGCAAATGGGTTTAATCCACCGGCCATACTCAAGGCCTGCATGACATCAACATTTCGATTTATTACAAATTCACCTGGCTTTAGAACCTTACCCACGACATACACCCTGTTACCCAACATCTGCTTAAGACTCACGGTAACCACCGGATCAGGGATATATTTTGTCAGCCGTGCGGTTATCTCCTTGTTCACATCCTGCACTGAGCTGTTCTTGGCCTTGATATTTCCAACCAAAGGAAAGGAGATTCCGCCGTCCGGACGTACTAGCACCTCCCGCTGTAAATCCGGCTCTTTCCAGACGGAGATCTCCAGGATATCTCCCGGCTGCAGCGAATAGCCGTCACCTGCCCACACAATCGATGACAACAATGCCAGACACAGGCCAAACACCACTAAATCAAACCGTATATTGCGCAAACTGGACATGACTCTCTTCCCCTGATTCGTTGGCATGCCTTCCCGTCACCGGCCACACATACCGAAAAACTATCTCCGCCTATTAGCACCTGATAAATATATATTATATAAATAACATTAACAAGAACGCATAACCACATAACAATAAATGATTATTTGTCAAATGTGTGCATTAATTATTCTGAACACACCCGGCCGCACCACAAACCTTCATGCCAACTATCTTCGAACAACGAATATCATAAATAACATCATTAGGATTTGGTTTGTTTGAGATAGGTTCAAGATTAGGATTTTTTATTTGTCATCTATAAAAAAAGAGGGGCTAGCCCCTCTTCTTGAGTAACCACTCTGCAGTTAACCCTATGCAGAAATGCGCTGTCTCTTGTTACGTCCCAGCACACCAAAACCTGCCAATGCAGAACCAAACAGCAGGATGGCCGGCGGTAGCGGCACCGCCTGTACCAATCTCACCTTATAGTCGATGCTTGCGAAACTAGTGGCCTTCCCTTTTATCTGCATCCACCAGGTACCGGACTGAAACAAAGCGGACGATGTCATCTGGTAGTTATGGCTATCGTTACGGATAACGGTTTCAAATGGTGTATCACCATAGATCGCACTGTCATGAAAGAAACTAATTTCCAGGTCTGCATTCTCTCCCAGTTCAATAAAATCCATGAGCTGTGCTGGTGTATTCAGTGCAAACCTATACCAATGTGTTGTGAAAACAGGTGCGGATGTGTATGTAGGATCCAGATCAGAGGTACCATTCAATACGAAGGTGTTATCTTGCATATCAGGAGATGATATCCAATCTGTGCCGATGAAGGTATTCACACCACCGGAGCCATCCAGTCGCCCAATATCAAGATTACCAATGTAGCCAACATATGTTTCGCTACTGGGCAAAACAAAGGACGCCGATGCCACCCCTACCAGGGAGAATACCAGGACAAATACGCTAAATACCCTTACACAGGTCTTCACAACCGATCTCCAATCACTACGCCAAACCAGCCAGCATCGCCGAGCCAATTCCACAGGAGTGAAATAGTAACACAAAGATAACACCTTAAAATAGTGTAAGCTGCATGGAATTCGTAGCATTTAAAGACTCTTTCTCATCCTATCAGTAAGGCTACATTTACATTCCACCGCACTATGGGTCATATTATGGTCTACACAGGGTTTTCTCTACATCACCCATTTGAGTAATAGATTGATATCTATATAGGAATTAAGGTAATCGCGTTTAAAATCATCCCAGTAGCTACAACTAGATCTGGATACAAATAGCCATGCCAGCACAGCACAAGAAACAGCAAATCCAAGCGATTATGACAGAATCTGGGGTCGGCTTTGGAACCAGTGGCGCCAGGGGACTGGCAGAGGCGATGACCGACCGGATTTGTTATGCCTATACATTAGCCTTCCTGCAACATCTTGAAACTTCAAAACAGCTGGGGCAGGAGATGCACGTCGCCATTGGTGGCGATCTGAGGCCAAGTACACCACGGATTATGCGCGCTGTAGCCAAAGCAGTTACAGACAGAGGTCTTACCCCCATGAATTGCGGCCTACTGCCATCCCCAGCCATCGCGCTGTACGGGATACAACAACACATACCCTCCATCATGATCACCGGCAGCCATATCCCGGATGATAGAAACGGCATCAAATTTAACTCGCCTGTTGGCGAGATCATGAAGCAGGATGAGGCTTCCATGCGCCAGCAACAGGTTGATATCCCAGAAGATCTGTTTAATGGCAACGACCAATTTAACAGCAACTATCCCATCTCAGCAGAGACAGAAGTGGCGAAAACCGCCTATATAAACCGGTATTTGCGTACCTTTCCACCCGGGTGTCTGCAGGGAGTTAGGATTGGAGTATATGAACACTCTGGGGTTGCCAGAGATATCCTGGGTGAGGTGTTGGCAAGCCTAGGCGCAACAGTCGTTCAACTAGGTCGCTCTGACACCTTTGTCCCGGTGGATACCGAGGCGATCAGATCTGAGGATGTCGCCCTGGCGAAACAGTGGGCAAACGAGCATGGCCTGGACAGTATTGTCTCAACCGATGGCGATGCTGATCGCCCACTCATAAGTGATGAATCCGGAAACTGGCTGCGCGGCGACATAGCTGGAATCCTCTGCGCCAAATACCTGGGAATAAAAAGAGTGGCAACCCCGGTAAGTTGTAACACTGCTGCGGAAAGATGCGGCTGGTTTGACCGGGTGGTACGTACCCGCATTGGCTCTCCCTACGTAATTGAGGCCATGCAACAACTCATAGCTGAGGACGGCAGCTCTATTGCCGGATATGAGGCCAACGGCGGCTTTCTGATTGGCGACCAGATAGCAATCGGCAACTCCAGCCTTGAGCCACTAGCAACCCGCGATGCACTGATAGTCATACTGAGCATCCTATTGCTCTCCCGAAAACAGGGGGTGCCTATTTCCAGATTACTGGAACTGCTGCCCCAGCGTTTCACCTACAGCAACCGACTAAAGGATTTTCCCACGGAGAGCAGCGGTGCAATACTGCGGCAACTCGCCCCAAATGACGACAAGAACCTCTCCCGAATCAATGATACCTTCGGAATATACTTTGGGGCAGCCAAGGCTATAGACCAGACCGACGGCCTGAGAATCACCTTCGAGAGTGGCGAGATAGCTCACTTGCGACCATCCGGAAATGCCCCCGAGCTCCGTTGCTACAACGAGGCGGACAGTGCGGAGAGAGCGGCAGAGATGAATCAAATCTGCCTGAGATTGCTGCATAGCTTGCTGTAGCGGCAACTCAGGTAGTGAATGAGCTAGCGCTCGGTTAGCGCCAGCTGCTTTGCCTTGATAATGGGTTTTAGGATATACATAAGAACGGTTTTATGTCCGGTTATGATATCCACCACTGCCACCATACCCGGGATAATTGGCAACTTCTTGCCACCCCTGGTCAGATAGTTCCTTTCTGTCCTGATCATCACCTTATAGTATGCTTCGCCGCGCTCATCTAACACGGTATCTACCCCGATCTGCTCCAACTTACCCGGCAGCCCCCCATAAATGGAAGAGTCATAGGCACTAAACTTTACTCGCGCCTTCTGCTCTGCATGCAAAAACGCTATATCAGATGGTCTGACCCGCGCCTCGACCAGCAGGGTATCGTCCAGGGGCACAATCTCCATCAAATCCTCGCCAGGCTTGATTACACCACCTATGGTGCTTTTCTTAATCGACTTAACCACCCCGTTGACCGGAGAGCGTATCTCTGTTCTGGAAACCTTATCCTTTGCCCCTAGGATTGTCTCTTTAATCCTGGCAAATTCCACATTGCGTTGCGACAACTCACCAGCGCTGACCGACTTAAAGTGTTTATATTTCTCCTCTATGCGGCCCTGTGCCTCACTAATCGCTGACTCGACTCTAGGCAAAGCAAGTTGCGATGCACTTATCTGACCCTGCATGTCGTTTATCTGCCGCTTCAATCGCAACAACTCTATCTTGGGCACAATAGTCTTCTCAACCAGAGGCTCGGTAATGTCATACTCCTCCTGGCTGATCTTGAGGCTGGCCTGTAGCTGCTCAATCTTACCTAGCAGCTCATCCTTCTCCTGCTTTCTCTGATCCAGTTGTTGATTGAGGATTGCCACCTGAGTTTCCAGTTCAGATTTTCTCGCTGCATACAGGGCCTTCTGATCCTGGACTATACGCGGATGTTCCTTAACCATCTCCGGGCTAAACACCGGCGGCACACCCTCCGCCTCCGCCTTGAGCCTGGCGATTTCACCAATCAAACTGTAATACCTGGCTTGCATCTCACCAAAACTGGAAGAGAACCCGGTATCGTCAATCCGCATAACCACCTGACCACTCGATACCAGCTGTCCCTCAGATACTGATATCTCCTTTAGTATGCCGCCCTCAAGGTTTTGTATCACCTGAACTCGGGATGAAGGGATCACCTTGCCTTGCGCGTGGGTCACCTCATCCACCACGGCAACCCAGGCCCAAATCGTCGCCACAATAAAAAACAGCAGGATCAGCATCAGCATGGTCAGGGAGTAGGGGCTTGGCCCCTGCACATATGCGGCATCAATATCTGCGGCGTAATCGGCATCGCCCCAATACTTACTGGAAAAAAGATTCTTGGTGTCCGCCCAATATTTGCTGGAAAACATTTTCTCAAATCTATCAGCAACCGCACCCGGAAAGTTGTTAGGAAATCTCTTCACAGATCTTTCATCCTTTCGCCATATGTTCGCGGGTCGCAGCCTGCGCCATATTCAACACGTCTTCCCTGGATTCGTCTTTGATTATTTTGCCATTACCCAGAATAACAACCCGATTCACCAGGGATAATAGTGTGGGGCGATGGGTAATCAGAATCATGGTTTTGTCTGCCAGGACCTTCCCCAGGCGCTGCATGAACAGTTTCTCTGCCTGCATATCCATCATGCTGGTGGGTTCATCCATAATGAGAATCCGCGGATTGGTGATAAGCGCTCGCGCCAGACCGATGGCTTGGCGCTGCCCACCGGAAAGGGCCTGCCCACGCTCCCCCACCACCCAGTCATAACCTTGCGGATGGCGCGAAACAAATTCATGGACTCCGGCGAGTTTGGCCGCTTCCAGGATCATCGCATCATCCGCAAAGGGAGCACCCATGGCAATGTTGTCACGTACACTGCCCTGAAACAGAATCACCTCCTGCATCACCACCCCGATATGAGAGCGGATATCCGATGGGTCTATCTGGCGCAGATCGGTATTGTCCAGCAACACCGAACCTGACGTTGGCTCATACAGACCTGCAATCAGGCGTGAGATTGTGGTCTTACCAGAGCCGATTGGCCCGATAAATGCCAGCTTCTCACCTGGCCTGATATGGAATGAAATATCCGCAATTGCTGCGGCATCAAACCCGGGATAGGAAAAGGTTACGCTATTGAATTTAATATCACCCTCTACATCAGGGCGGCTGAGAAACATCTTGTCTGGCCCACGTTCAACTGGAAGACGCATTATCTCATTCAATGAGTCAAGCGCTACCATTGCCTGGTTATAGCGACTCAATAGTACAGCCACCTGGCCCAAGGGAGCCATGGCCCTGCCGGAGATGATGGTGCAGGCAATCAACCCACCTACAGTCATCTCACCCTGTATGATCTGGTGCACACCAATGAGAATCACACCGACAGTTACCATCTGCATGGCAGCCTGAGACAGGTTTATACCGGTACCAGCAATCAATCTCGCCCCCAGGCTGGTCTTGGCCGCACGCCCGACAAATCTTTCCCAATCACCCTGCATTCTACTCTCAGCACCTAGAGACTTAACCGTCTCCAGCGCACCAATGGTTTCCAGAATCACTCCATGCTTTTGTGACTTCTGGTCAATCTCCTTACTTATGGCGCGTCGCAGCGGCCACTGCAGAAAAACCCCAGTAGCAAGAACCAGCGGCACAGCAAGTGCGGGCGCCACCACTACCACCCCACCGAGCAGATAGATAATAATCAAAAATAGAATGACAAATGGCAAATCCACCATTGCCACCAGTACTGCAGAACTAAAAAACTCACGCAGCGACTCAAACTCGCGCAGACGATTGGCAAACGCTCCGGATGATTCCGGCCGTGCATGCAGTTTAATGTTCAAAACATGTTCAAAGATCTTGCTGGAAAGAAGCACGTCTATTCTTTTGCCGGTATTATCTACAAAATAGGTGCGCAGCGTTTTCAAAATAAAATCGAAAAAGATCACAATGGTAACGCCAATGGCCAATACCCATAGAGTCTCTTTCGCATGGTTTGGAACCACCCGGTCATACACATTCATGACAAACAGGGGGCTGGCCAGGACAAATAGATTAATCAGCACTGCTGCAAGTATTACCTGCGAATAGATCGGCCAGAATTTCTTCAGCGTATCCCAGAACCAACTACCCGCCGACTCAATCTCCTCATGCTCCACCCGATGTTTAAGCCCATAATCAGGCTTTACAAATATCGTGTAGCCTTCATACAGCTGTTCGATACTCTCCAATGGCGCCTTATCCACTCCCCCACCAGACTGAGGAAATACCACTTCAACCATCGGCACACCGTTTTCCACGAACCGACGCAACAATAAACAGGCATCGTGCTCATTCAGTAGCAAAACCGCCGGAAGAACCATATCTGGAATATCTTGCAAGGCACGTTTATTTACACGCGCGGAGAGGCCGGCGCGCGCTGCAGCCCGAACAAAAAGTCCTGGGGTCAATCTGTTATCCTCCAGGGGAAGACCAGACCTTAGCGCATTGACTGACTGGGGACGACCATAGTGTTTACTGAGTATGACCAGCGCACCCAACAGTGGATCTGCAGCTTCATTATCGACATCCGTAACTGACACCTCCCAGGAAGAAGATCCCAAGACTCCTTCAGATGCAGCGGTTGTCGTTGTTTTTTTCGACATCAAAATAGGCCCATGGTTGAATGCTTATCTCCGATTATGTCACTGTACTATTAGCTTGACCACGACATCAGCGGACCACACCTCATCTCTGCATAAGTACAGCTGGACCGGTCAAAACCTTCTTGATCAGACTAGCCTGACGATTGGTATCGGTTTTTGCAAACACCGATTTCAACTGTGCTCGCACCGTGTGCAAGGTAACCTTCCTCGCTTCAGATATCTCCGCCAAGGTCTCACCCTGCACCATTCGCAACAGCAGTTCTGTTTCCGACTGGGTTAGACCATACACCGATCTGAGAGTCTCTTCAGAGATGTTAAAAAAACCACCGCCATTATCCATAAATATTGCCACCCCATGACCCGCACTCTCTTTACCCACAGTCACTACCAATAGGGTCAAAACAGTGCCGTCCTCAGCGGTTATCCTTAATGTATAGTCTCCATCAGCTCTATCATCAGATTCATGGGATATCTTGGATATAAGACGGTGCAGGGCAATATTTTCCTTCTGGTCCTTGGCGCAACAGCGCTGATCTTTGGAGATGTATACGCCACTACCGTTAACACAGCTTTTTTTCGCTGCGGAGTTCATAAACATGACCCGCGCATCCACATCAGTAAACATTATGCCAAACGGAAGAGCGTCCAACGTCCTTAGTGCCGTTTGCTCAAATGCCTTGTTGCTTCCGGCGCTACTATTAGTCGCTTGGCGATTTCTGTGAAATCTAGTTATGGCCGATAAGATACTGTGACGTAACCTTTCTGGAGTGCAATCGACACTGGAAACTACCTCCTCTGCCCCCCATTTTAACAGCGCCAAGGCAAAATCATGGTCATAACGATCCAGGATTATCACCAGAGGTTTTTCTCTCGCAATACCTTCGGGCAAGCGCAGACGCTCCAGTAGATCCCAGCCACTCCCAGCCATAAACAGAAGCAGTATATCGAACTGACTTAGATCGGTTTCGGACGCGCCCTTGTCCCACTCCTTGCCCTGCCCAGTATTTGTCTTGAACAGCAGTTGTACTCCATCTCTCTCTGCTGTTAAGGCATCAACGCCCTCCCGCATCCTGCCACCGACACAAAGGACACTGATCGTTTTGTTATCTTTGGTTATATTCACTTGTCTCATCAGATAATGTGGCAACCCGCCTCCAATGGTAGCTGCAGTCCCCGCACCCTATTGGCTTCTCCATCTCACCTACCCCTAGCGGCCGAAGGACATAAATTCTTGAGCCACTGGCAGGAAAACAGCCGTAATAAATGCCGCACCCCCCCTGCCCAATAAAAAACCCCCTCTACCCAATAAGATGGAGGGGGTTTTCCTAACACTGTCTGCGATCAACGCATGGGCTAATTATTTTCGGTAATCTCAACCGGTGTAGTAACCCCCAGAAGTTGACGCAATCTACCGGTAGTTGCAGTTAGCAGAAGCTTTGCGTACAAGGCGGAATTCTGGGCAGTAATATACTTGGTTCTGGAAGAAAACAGCTCATTCTCAGAGTCCAACACATCCAGAAGATCGCGCTTCCCAACCTTGAATGCCTCTCTGTATGTCTCTGTAACCTCTTTATTTGACTTAACCTGCTGGGCACGAATTCTCTCTTCTTCATCCTTGCGCTCAACGCTACTCCACGCCCTACGCACCTCCTTTTCTATATCTCTCTTTGCCTGCGCCAGCTTTGACATGCTCTCGCTGTAACGCGCTGCAGCTGCCTTTGCCTTATGTTTATCGGCGCCGCCACGGAACAGGTTCCACTTCATACGCAGCATGGCGGAGAAGTCCTGATCAATCCCGCGTGTACCGTCAATATCGTCGTTATAGGTTCCGCCCAATTCAAAAAACACATTAGGATAGTTCCCCGACTTTGCTACTGTGACAAGGGCCTTTGCCTCATCCAACTTTGCCTGAAAACGTTTGATTAGTGGATTTGACTCCATTGCCATACTCACGGCAGCATCAACGTTTCTCGGCAACTCCGCATCATTAAACTTCGGCCGGAACACGTCTACAGGCATCTGCCCAACGATGCGATTGAAATCGATTCTGGCATTATCCAGATCCAAGCGCACCTCGGCTATGCGCGCCTGGGCACTGGCAAGCCTGGACCTGGCCTGCTGCAGGTCGCCAATTCCAAGCTGACCGCCATCCACCCGTTTCTTAACATCTTCCAGGATCTTCTGGTGTACCTTAAGATTTTCTTCCGCCAAACGCAGAATTTCGGTATGGCGCACTACGTCCAGATAGGCAAATGATACGTCAGCGGCAATGGTCTCACCACGGTCCCCTATATGCTGTTCAGCCCCTCTGAGCAGGGCCTCTTGCTGCTCAACGGTTCCCTCACGGTCAAAGCCGTCAAATAGGGTTTCTCTGAGCATAATCCCGGACTCTCTACGATCCAGATAGACATCACCATTACCAGCGGAGCGGGTTGCATTGTTGTTGGAAAACTCGCGCCCATAGGCCAGTTCTAGATCCAACGTGGGTAGGTAGCGGGACTTGGCCACTCCGAGATCGTTCTCAATTGCAGTCCTGAGATGTCTCGCGTCCTGTATCTCTGGATATGAATTCAGTGCCGTCTGAACAGATTCCTTAAGCGATTGAGCCGCAACCGAGGATGCACCCAGCAGGGCCAGCAAGCCAAGCGTCCCCACCACGAGTCCAATAGGACCTCTGTTAACGCACATGATATTAACCCTCATTTTTATTCTGACCAATTTCACCGTAACAGCGCTGTTGGTATATCGTTAAACCACCAATCAGCTCCCATTCCAGCATGATCTAAAATCCCCGAAACTTGACCTAATACAATCTGTTTTTTACATGTCCATGATTTAGGTATATACCCACGGAACTAATACACCAAAACCACATATAAAGCAATATAATACCGTAATTTTATAGCAAATAACACGAGATAACCATCTCAACTATTTGTTTTATATACAAATATATATACCACGATCGCGCGCACTTAAATCGCTTCACAGTCTAAGTGAAATCTAAGATTAATTCCAATCTATTCAAGCTGTATTGCTGATACCGAGCAACTAAACGTGAGAAATAATTCGTAAAGTTAAGGCGTTACAGCGTGCAGGGTGGGAAGTAGAAGTATAGTCCGTCTCAGACTCAGGACTGGTCTGATGGAAGGTCCATTATAAAAAAATCCGCCCCAATAGGGGAGAGGTCCTGGATCTCATACGCACCTTGATCAGCCTGGTCTGATATCACGCTTGCTGCGTCCGGCCTAACACCGGGCTGACTCTGAACGATATTCAGCATATCGAAGAGGGCATCAAGGTCTATATTGTCATTTGGGTTTTGCATCTTTACCAGCTCAAACATTTGGTAGCTGTCTTAGATTCTACTATGAACAGAGCAAATATTTCTGTGAAACATATCGCAGGTATGGGGGCAAACAGGAACCCGGCGGCAGGCGCCGCCGGGAAAACACATCAATTAACTCTGGTCAACCACGATATTGCCATCTGTAGTGAGCTGCGCAATATCCAGACCAGTGCTTCCATCCAGAGTAACTGAGAAGCCAGACGCAGCGGCTAGCGCTGTATCTGTACCGGTACCATCACCTATGGTCAGTATGGTGTTACCAGCAGACTCATGGGACAACACCTCACGGGTTGCCACCCCCAGGGTATCAAACAGGGCATCCAGATTTATGATATCCCCCTGCGCTGCATTGAAGTCAAAGATTGTATCATTGCCATCTGTGGCTGCATTCTCAAACAGAAACAGATCGCTACCGGTACCGCCAGTCAGGTGGTCATCGCCGCCCTGACCCAGCAACACATCCATGCCACCGTTACCATAAAGATTATCACCGTGATCTCCGGAGATAATGATGTCATCGCCACTACCACCAATGAGATCACTCCTGCCGCCAGGGTTGCTCTCTTCGATGGCATCCACAGTCACATGTGCACTATCAGACAGCACCCCATCGGTGGCTGAATAGTCGAACTCACCGTAGGGAACGCCGTCGATCTCAACCAAAGTAAAATATGAATCCCCTGCATGTCCGGAAGTATCATTGAAGCCTGTGCCTATATAGTGCCAACCCTCAGTGGTAACTGTATAGCTGATAGAGTCGCCGGTAGAGATACCTGTTCCAGAAGTATCGTAGTTGGTGATATCCCAATTCAAATCTGTACCGGTACCTAATGGATCTGTACCACCGGGAACATTTGGATCATCTATCGCTAACACGTAGTCCGTAGCAGAAGTTCCTCGCGCACTTGAGTCATACGACAAGGTGATGGTTTCACCCTGATACAGGTAGATGCTTGCACCATCCCAATCAGCATTGGACCCACCAGAACCAGGTGCGGCTGTCTCAAGAACGGTTGCTGCTGTATCCCAGTCCAACTGATGAACTCTCTCAGGAGCGAATGGAGAAGTATCAAACTTTGCTGGCCCATCAGTTCGATGTCCAAACTCGTCACCAAGCCCAATTGAATTCAGCTCAGCAACAGTATCACCATTGTTGTCATAAGAACTTCCAGGAGTTGCACCAGCAACAAACCTAGCCGTAGTATTACTGCCATAAAACTCGGTAGACCCTAAATCACCATCACCCGGGATCGTATTGAAGACCGTTTCCGACTCAAAGTTAGACTGCGGGGGAGAGCTTGGCCCTGGGTGATCAACCGAAGTAAGGTCCCAGTCACCGCGCGGGTAGATGTCATTATGGCGCAGAGCCTCATCAGGGATATCTACGATTCCGCTCTGTATATTGTGAATCACGTGGTCGTCGATTGTCTCGAATGGCAGATTATCTCCGCCGCCCCCGCCGTCGTTTCCTAGATAACCGGGCAGCTGTTCAAACCCCACCTGATCGGCTATATGAATGCCACCGGCATAGGGACCATGCCCGATATCGTCGCCGAGAGGTCCGCTTGGATCAGCGATAAAGGCAGCGCTTCCGGTATTAGCGCCATCTCCGCCCTGATCGCCGGCACCAGGGGCAATCAGATCATAATTCAGGTTATCAATAAGCCCCACTATCTCCTGGCCGGGGATTACCGTGCCATCATCCAGGGTGATTGCTGGAGGAGAACCGGCCTGCGCCAAAGGTATATAGTCAGGAAAAACAATCTCATGCCCATCAGGAAACTTCACAACCAAATCGGTGGGATGGTCCGCACTCTGGATGAATTCCAGGTTCTTGAATTGCGACAGACCGGGTATATGCAACTGCAGAATCCCGTTCTGTGTCACCACTTCAACTGTACCAGTTTGGCTATTTTGCGCCATCTCGATAATCTCCATTAACCCACTTGGCACCCCGTCTTCAGGACAGGGATAACTGCTCATAAGATACCAGAAATTGACCCCATAGTTCCGTGGCCATAGGTGTCGGTATGGGGGTAATTCTTAACCCTAGAGCCTGAATGCACATCACCTATTTGGGCTAAAGTTTGCGTCTGGCCGTATCGGCAGGCAGCAATCAGGGTAACAGCAGCAGCAGAAAATAAAACTATTTCGTTTATTATCAGTTAGTTAACAAACGCATCGGATTGTGAATGCACATGGTCAATTATGTGACATCCGTCACACATCTCCCCCTCCACCCTAGCGGAACCACGCAAACAAGGGGCCAATATTAGATAAATACCGCCTATTCAGGCCTGCCTATGTAGTAACCTTGGGCACCATCCAGGTGCAGCGACGGCAATATTTCCCAGACCGCCTGCGACTCCACCGTCTCCGCAATCACCTGTATATCCAGACCATGGGCGATGTCCGCCAAGGCTTGAATAAAAAACTGATGGTCCATATTCCCATCCAGTGTGCGTAGATAGCTGCCATCAATCTTCAGATAGTGCACCTTTAGGGATCTAAGGTAGGCCAGCGAACTGAAACTACGGCCGAAATGGTCCAGGGAGAATGCCACGCCGAATCTACCCACCCGCTCTATCAAGGCCTTTAACTCCGGAAGCTTGTTTATGGCTCCATATTCAGGGATCTCAAATATAAGGCGGTTTGCCAAATCAGTATGCTGCGCAACAAACTGCTCCAACCAAGCGGTGAACGCGCGCTCAGACAGCGATTGCGGTGAGAGATTTATCGCAAAGCAGGTATCTGTATCCGTTGCAGTCAAGAGCTGGCTAACCACCTTGGCTACCACTGCTTTATCAATATCCGTGGCCAATCCCACGCTCTCAGCCACCGGCAGGAATACTCCGGCAGGGATAAGTTCGCCACTATCTGGATCATGGATGCGCACCAATACCTCTTGGTGCATAAGCTGACGCCCAGGACAGGTAACAACCGGCTGGGACAACAGGACTATCTGGTCCTGATCCAGGGCATCATGAATAAACAAACGCCACTGAGCAGCACCACGAATCATCCCGGGTTCAAGATCTGCTGGCGCTGTAAGCTGCCAGCTATTGGCTTCCTGGGCCTGTGCGGAACGCAACGCCATATCCGCCTGGGACAACAACTCCTTCAGACTCTGCCTGCCATCAAAGTATGCCGCTCCGATATGTGCCACATCCGGCGAACCCGGCCTGCCGGTACCATACAGATTAGCCAAGACCGAACTGATCCTCTGACAGATATCCTTTGACTCCTCCAAGGTACAATCTTCCACTAATAGCGCAAAGTCAGCGCCCGATAGATGCGCCAGGGTATGTTTGGGAATATCTGCTGTAGCCTGGCTAAGGCCCTTGGCCACCTCCAGCAACAGATCATCACCAGCCTGATAGCCCTCACGGTCGTTGTACTCCTTAAACGACTTCAACTGAACCAGATAAAACGCCCCCTGCATAAATGTCTCATCCGATTCTATACGATCAGTAACAACGTCCATAAAACGCCGCTTGTTATCCAGCGCGGTGACCGGGTGCTGGTAGGCCTGCCGACGCAACCGTTCTACCAGTGACTCCAGTTCGGAAATCATGCGCTTAACCTTTACCGACATACGGTTCATCGCCTGCATGATGCGCCGCAGATCCGGGGTATTCGGCAGATCATCCAGGACCGGAAATTCGCGATTACAGATGGAATCCGCCTGCCACTCAATACGCCGGAGCGGCAGCAGCATCCAGCGCAGAAGCGCCATTCCAAACCCCAGGATGCAGATAGCACTTATCAGAAACCAAATAGCGGTATCCTTGGCATTATCCCAAAGTTGAATGTAGGCATATCCCGGATGGCTTTGGATAAGCACCTTGCCGGCCTGGGCCCAGCCCGACATAACGGACGCCTCTCCTATCGGTGTCTCCAGCGGAAACGCCGAGATAAACCATGATGGCACACCATCTATCTTTATCGGTAGCTCCAGCTTTCTGACCACCTTACCTGCGGCATCCTCGACTATGAGCAGGCGATAATAGCCCCGGTCGAAAATGGCATCAGACATGGAGTCAATACTCGCCTGATCGCCATTCGCCAGATGGGTGGAGATGGAAAGCCCTAGCGAGGTAGCTGCATCCTGGGAGTGAGAGCCCAACTGGGCCTCAAGAAAATCCCTGGTGTTGCGCACACTGGTAAAGAAGGTGCCGATAAATACCAGCAGCAACAGCACCACCACCAGCAGTGCCAAACGACGTGACAAGGTCATCTTCTCTCTCCCTTGTTTCTATTGGTTTTCATCATTGCCTAGTTCCCGTTTCATTCTGGCCTTTAGATCCTGCCATAGATTAATCCGTTCGGAAGTCCCTACACGCAAACCCAGATCGCGATTTTTCGCCAACCAGAGGCCGTCACCATTGAAACTGTATACCGGCGCCAGATCTGTTCTCTTGTTTGCCGGAAGAATACGCTTATTAAGATTATCCAGCACCAGGGGGACGGCATCAGGGGTTGCGTAGTAGGTGAGTACCATGTGGGCCTGATTCAATTTCAGGGCCTTAACATACATAATGCGCATCTTGGCATCAGGAATTCCAAGTTCGCGCAGGGTAAAATACTTGGCTATGGAGTAGTCCTCACAATCGGCCGCCCCCCGGCCCATTGCCTCTATCGGAGTAGCCCAGTAATCGGCCTTCCCCCAGAGCTTAATGTCAGAGGTAAACCTGAGACGATTGAAGAAATCGTTCACCAGACCCAACTTCTCCGACTCACTCTTATCCTGGTTCTGGCGCATCAGTCTCTGCCACTCCTGCACCCGCTCGAGCGCTGGAGCACCGTATTTCTCCCGTACAACCTGAAGCACCTCTGGACCGAGGTAGATGCCTTCAGCCACAACCAGGGTTACAGAAAACCAGAGTATCGGAGCAATTCCAGACAGCCACGGGCGCCCGCGTGCGGCCCGCGGACGACGAAGAAATCCCATTATGTCTAGTGATAAGGCCACAAATTATTCCCAACCTCTATTCACATGATTTCGCCCGAATATGCCGAAACTTGAGTTCACCGGCGGCAACTCACCGAAGTGTAGCGCTTGAGGCCTCACCCATGATTAGAAACATGGCTACTGACATGTGGATTGTTACTACTGGGGCATACAGATAGAATACTCGGTTATTTGAACCAGTCCGGACTAAATAAAGATGCGCACATCCCAGTTCCCGTTACAAACCGTCAAGGAGACCCCATCCGAGGCGGAGATTGCCAGTCATCAGCTCATGTTACGGGCCGGCATGATCCGTAAACTGGCATCCGGCCTCTACACCTGGCTGCCGCTAGGCCTGCGGGTATTGCGCCGGGTGGAGGCAATTGTCCGGCAGGAGATGGATAGGGCTGGAGCCCTGGAGTTACTAATGCCAACAGTGCAACCAGCGGAATTGTGGCAGGAATCCGGCCGTTGGGAGAAGTATGGGCCTGAGCTGCTGCGCATCAATGACCGGCATGATCGGGAGTTCTGTTTCGGCCCGACCCATGAGGAGATCATCACCGACTTGGCGCGTAATGAGCTTCATAGTTATAAGCAGCTACCGGTCAATTACTACCAGATCCAAACCAAGTTCCGTGATGAGATCAGGCCGCGTTTCGGCGTAATGCGCGCTCGGGAATTTCTGATGAAGGACGCCTACTCCTTCCACATTGACCACGAATCGCTGCAACAGACCTACGCTAAGATGTATGAGACCTACTCACGTATATTCCAGCGCTGTGGGCTTATGTTCCGGGCGGTGCAGGCGGATACCGGCAGCATCGGCGGCAATGCGTCCCATGAGTTTCATGTATTGGCTGCCTCAGGCGAGGATGCTATAGCCTTCTCCACCGAAAGCGATTATGCCGCCAATCTGGAGCTGGCCGAGGCCATGCCTTCATCCAGCGAGCGTCCTGCCCCACAGTTACAGATGCAAACCATAGAGACTCCGGGGCAACACAGCATTGATGAGGTCAGCAGCTTTCTGGGAGTGGATGCCGCCAACTGCCTAAAAACCTTAATCGTTCAGGGTGCAGAGGAAGGTACTCTCGTGGCCCTGGTGCTACGCGGTGACCATGAACTCAACCCCTTAAAGGCCGAGAAACTTCCTGCAATAGCTGCACCCCTTACCCTGGCCAGCGACGAAGAGATTCGAGCCAGCATCGGCTGTTCTATCGGCTCGATTGGCCCGCTTGGACTGAGCATCCCGCTTATTGTCGACCGCAGTGCCGCGCTGGTCGCGGACTTTGTCTGCGGAGCCAACATAGATGGCAAACACCTGACCGGGGTGAACTGGCAACGAGACCTGCCACAACCCCAGATTGCCGATCTACGCAATGTGCAGGAGGGCGATCCCAGCCCGGATGGCCAAGGCTCCATCACTATCGCTCGCGGCATTGAGGTTGGCCACATATTTCAACTAGGCCAAACCTACAGTGAAAAGATGCACGCCAATGTGCTGGATGAAAACGGCCGCACCCAGATCATGACCATGGGCTGTTATGGGATAGGTGTATCCCGAGTGGTAGCCGCAGCCATTGAACAGAATCATGACGACAAGGGCATCGTCTGGCCGGCCGCTATCGCGCCGTTTCAAGTGGCGCTACTGCCCATGAAGATGAATAAGTCGCACCGGGTGCGAGATGCAGTAGAAAAACTCTACACTGAACTTACCCAGGCCGGGATTGAGGTTCTGCTGGACGATCGAGATGTGCGCCCCGGATTCATGTTTGCGGACATGGAGCTGATCGGCATACCTCATCGAGTTGTAGTAGGCGAAAGAGGATTGGATGAAGGTACGATAGAGTACCGGGGACGCAAGGAGACAGAAAACAGCATGGTCGAGATTGAACGCATAGTATCACTACTGCGCGAGCGTCTGGATGCAGAGCTGAGTTGACATAGATAAATATTTATAACCAGGCAATCCTGATCCACTCCAAGATCAGTAATTGGCACAACAAAAGGCAGCAAAGATTATGGCAAAAGAAGCAAGTTTTACCCGGGAAGAACTGATCGCCTGCGGTAACGGAGAGATGTTTGGCCCAGGTAATGCGCAACTACCTACGCCAAATATGCTGATGATGGATCGTATTACCAAGATCACAGATAACACTGGCACTTACGGCAAAGGGGAGATCATTGCGGAGCTGGACATCACCCCGGACCTGTGGTTTTTCGAATGTCACTTCCCCGGCGACCCGGTTATGCCTGGCTGCCTGGGGCTGGATGCCATGTGGCAGAGTGTCGGATTCTATCTGGGATGGATCGGAAACCCCGGCCACGGTCGCGCCCTGGGTGTGGGGGAAGTAAAATTTACCGGGCAGGTACTTCCGACCTCAAAACTTGTCACCTACGAGATCAATATGAAGCGGGTTATCTCTCGCAAGCTGGTGCTCGGGGTAGGCGATGGCGTGATGAAGGTCGATGGCCGGATAATCTATACCGCGACTGACCTACGGGTTGGTTTGTTCACATCCACCGACAATTTTTAGCAAATAGCAGCGTCCATGAGTAGACTATCTGGCAAAAAGATAGTCTATGCTTAACGCAAAACATGCGATCGACGAAATGAAGAGGGATTTTCATACTGTGAATAACCCTGCAATCTTACGATCTGAGACGAATTTGAACTGCGAAAAGCAGACCAAATCATCCTTTGCCGAATGATTTAACGTATATTTCATGCCACAATCCAAAATAATCCGGTAATTGCTACCATTATCAATAGCGGAATATATGACGATCAAAACGGACAACAAGAATTCACCGGCACAGATATTCAGTCAACTGCCCGCGGGAGCTGTGAGGATTCTGCAGATTACCGACACTCATCTTTATGCCGACCCGACATCTCGTCTGGCCGGGTTGAATACCAATGAGTCGTTACTACAACTATTGGAGATTGCGAAACAACGCATCCTGCCGGTTGATCTGGTGCTGGTGACCGGTGATCTGGTGCACGATGCTACAGCCAGCGGCTATCAACGGATCAGAGACTACATTTTAGCCCTAAACGCTCCCGCCCTGTGCATACCAGGAAACCATGACCGTAATCCGGTGATGAGTGAAAATGTTAGGGCAGACACTATCGGCACAGAGGTGATCTCAGAGCATGGGGACTGGATAGTGATCATGCTTGACTCTACCATTCAGGACGAGGTGGGGGGACATCTAGGAGCAGACCAGCTAGAACAGCTTAAGTCCGGGCTGGACAGCTACCCAGACAGACATATCCTGGTGTCGCTCCATCACCATCCGATATCCCTGGGCAGTAGTTGGATCGACGGCATTGCCCTGGATAACCCGGATGAACTCTTTTCTATCCTGGACAAATACAGCAATGTACGCGGACTGCTATGGGGGCATGCACACCAACGCTACGAAGGAGAGCGCAACGGGATAAAACTGATGGGAAGCCCCTCCACCTGCATCCAATTCAAGGCTGGCCAGGATAAATTTGGAATAGACCCGGCCCCGCCCGGCCTACGCTGGTTAGCCCTGCTTCCAGACGGCAGAATAGAGAGCGGAGTGGAGTTTCTGCAACATACCCCGGAGGGGCTTGATCTCACCATAAAAGGCTACTAACCACCTGTGGGAACAACCACGCCATCTAGGCATGATATATATACCTGCTATTATATATTTGTCTAATAGGCAGCCAACTTAATATTCCTCATGCTCTACTAAAACAATAAAAGGTGGGGAGATAAGCGTTGGGAGGGGGAACCATTATTCATCTTACTACGCCAGGTACCGACGGGATTAGCCATCCTGACGTCATAGTAAAACCTCAACTACTGCGCGCCTGGGTGGATGACCTACCCGTCGCCAATCCGGCTGGCACAGCACAAGAGCTATTATCTTCGCTCAAGCTGATCAATCGCCATGCGATAAAACCCTCCCGACGTAGCGAGTTGATGGACATCTACATTGCCCCTTTCTGCAGCATAATGGATGTGGCACGTAAGCTTAGCTGCGACCGCCAAAATGGCCAAACCAAAACCAGGGAGAACAGCGAGCTGTTGGAGTTGGCTGGGACAATCTGCTCGGAAATGGCCTACGGGTACAAACACATCGTTCTGGCAGAAACCGACGCAGATGCCAAGACCACTCCGGAAGAGCGCGCGTCCCATATCCAGCTTGCCATGTACTGCCTGGCACTAGGGCTGCTGTTAGAAATGAGCGCCTATCGACCGGAAGCGCGTAGTGCCTGGCGTGAGATATTTCAACTACTCATCCGAGCACAACAGGTAGGCGCCGCCAACCTGACCGTGGCAAATCCGATTCAACAGGTTGCATATGAGGTGTCGGTATTGAACACATTCAAGTGCATCCTACTCACATCCATACTTGATACATCCCGGCTCAGTCCGGAAGAGATTTGGGCCAGCTATGACTATCTGTCCTGGCACGCCAAGAGCGCCAGGCTCACCTCGGTGGAACATGCATCTAACAATCCCGGTAATTACATCATGCCTAGAGATGGCCAACTCAAACCGGTTCTATACAATCCTGAAAACTCTCCGCCTGACCCAGATAAATATATGATTTGTGAGACCAACAATCTCAATGTACTTATAAGCAATCATCTGGAGATGCTATCTACGGATGAGTCTGCCAGCATAAAGGGTACAGAGATTCTGAGCGCTGACAATAAGAGACAGATGCTCAGGAAGATGTTGCACATCTGGTACACCAATCCCAAACGTCGCCGCGAACGTAAAAGCAAGTTTGACCGGCTCTCCTGCGCCTTCGGGGTTGGTTCCGCCTATCACTTCCTAAAAAAAGGGACCATGCACAACGGGGAAGATAAACCCGAAGATAGCCAATTAGAACTGGCCAGAAACTACCCTCTGAACCGTGCTGCAGAACCCAAGCTATCAGACAGTCTGCATACCTATAAATGCAGACAGGGTGATGTAAGCGCCAACGGTATGGGCATTATGACCTCGGAACAAAATATCACTAACCTGAAGATAGGGCAGATAGTGGTGGCAGAAAGCGAGATAGGCTACAAGCCGGCCCAAATCAAGATGGGGGTCATCAGAAGAATCGTCCATCAGGATCAATCCACCATTCAGGTAGGCATACAATTTTTACCTGGGAGACTATTTGCGGCCACTGCCCTGCCAGAGATCTTCGGACGCAAGCATGGGGCAGATCTGCAACCATGTCTACTGCTGGAGCTGGGAGAAAACAAACCCAAGGCGATAATAACTCCGCATCTGATATATCATGCGGATAGGCAATACGTCCTCGACATAGCAGGCGGTGATACTAAGCGGGTAATCGCGGGAAAGCTGCTGGAAACCACGGGCTGCTTCGACTGTTTTGAGTACAATGTGCTTGAGCACTGTTAAATAGGGACGCCCTATCCGGGTTGGCTGGAATCACCTGTTTTTCCAGTAGTAAAAAGCTCTGCCAGCGGCACCGCCATGGTCTTACCCTGATCCAGCTCCACCTGTTGCAGTATCTTCCAAAACTCTCTCTCCACCTCATCTTCAACACTTTCCGGCTGGCGCAGACGTGGAAACGAAAATGAACCGGCCCGGTATAGTTCAAACAGATCCACCTCTGACAGATCCCGGGCCAAGGCCCAGTCACCACCCTGAGTCTTTAATACCAGGTGCGCCTTATGCAGCTCCTGCAACAGTGACTCCACATGCTCTACCGAGATGCCTTCCAGCTCCCGGGAAAGCAGCTTTACCGGTAGGCATTCACCCAGGTGCTGCGCCTGCCACAGTCGTCGCAACAGTCTGAATGCCTGAACAAACCCGGCACTCTTCTCTCCGCTTTTTGTGATAGACCATTCATCATCATGGATCCCCAGACAACAGGTAAACTCCGCCCCCAACAGGGTAACCAGCCACGACAGATATACCCAGACCAGAAAGATAGGTACAGCGACCAGGGCACCGTATATGGTCTCGTAGGTCGGAAAATGGGTCAGATAAAAGGCAAAACCACGCTTGGCAACCTCAAACAAAACTGCGGCCAATACCCCGCCGGCTAAGGCATGCCTGATAGGCACCCGCCGGTTTGGCACCACCGCATACAATAGGGTAAAGGCGACCGCTGAAGCCAAGAGCGGTGCCAATCCTAACAGACGTCGTCCAATCCCGAAGGTCTCTGCCGCAGCCGAAAACAGGGGGATAGAGACAAGGTAAGAGGTTACCGCCATACTCACGCCTATCAGTAGCGGCCCCAGAGAGAGTACCGACCAGTAGACAATAAACATGCTTAGAGGATTGCGCTTGGATTTTACCCGCCAGATGGTATTAAAGGCTCGATCAATATTCGCCATCAACATCAGGGCTACGACAATCAGAAAGGCAAATCCGGCCCCGGTAAGCTGCGATGCCTTGCTACTGAACTGGCGAAAATACTGTTGTATCACCTCACCTGCAGCCGGGATAAAGTTGGCGAAGACAAAATCCTGCACCTGATCTGCCACTCGTTCTGAAATTGGAAAGGCGGAAAACACCGCCAAGGAGACAGTCATCAGCGGCACCAGTGATAACAGCGTGGTATAGGTTAGCGCCGCCGTACTTGGCAACCCCTGATCTTGAATAAAACGCGCACCCAGCAGCTTGAGGAAATGCCACTGTCTTTGCATCAGCACGGAAAATTTATCCACTTACGCCGTAGACTCCATTATTTTAATATACCCAATATAGGGTAGAATTCAGCGATGTTCACTAAAACACAGCGGTACATATGTTAACCGTATCAGCAACAACTATACATCCAAAGGAACCCATCTGCCCGCCTATGCCATAGATGGATGGCAATGTTTATGCCGGTGATGCCCAGCAATGAATAGACAATTCCCCCTAATGCTCAGCCTGAAGCAGTCCGCCACACTGGACAACTTCATCCCAGGCGATAATGCGCAGGCAGTATCAGAGGTACGCAGCTGTACCCAGGCCAGACATGGCTGTTATCTGTATCTGTGGGGAGCAAGCGGTACTGGCAAAACCCATCTGACAACAGCTGCTGCCAAGGCTGCTGATAGCAACTCATTTGCGGTCGCTTACATACCACTGTCACGCGCAGCGGAACTATCCCCGGAGATGCTTGACGACATCGAACATATGGATCTGGTCTGTCTGGATGATATCCACAGCATCGCCGGCGACAGGGCCTGGGAAGAGGCCCTGTTCCACCTGTTCAACCGCACCAGGGAACTGGCTGCTAATCTGATCGTAACGGCAGACTGCGGACCGTCTGCCCTGCAACTTGCTCTGCCAGATCTGGTTTCCCGCCTGGCATCCGGGGTTAGTTATCGGCTATCTCCCCTGGATGACAACACCAAGATGCAGCTGCTGGTAGCCCTGGCAAAAAAACGCGGCATGCAGCTGACATCAGATACCGCCAACTACATATTGAACAACTACTCCAGAGATACGGCAGCGCTGCTGGCATTTCTGGAACGACTGGACCACGCCTCCCTCGCCGCTCAACGCAAACTCACCATCCCCTTTATCCGCACCCTAATCACAGCGAAACACCCATAGACTAGGGGTGCTTGTTATGGTCTACAGCGCGCCTGCTCCAAACCACAACATAATTGAGTCCGCTCCAGATGGTAGTAATCAGGGTAAGCCAGATCAGACCCTGTAGCACCAGCGTCGGCATAGATATAAAGCCCTGATCCAACACCACTGCGAGTACCAACACAATTTGAACTACGGTGTTAAATTTACTGATCAATGTAGGCGCAGCATCCAGCTCGGCCACCTGGAAGTTATAGACAAAGGCTCCAGTTACTATCACCAGATCCCGCAGTATTACGACAAACACCAACCAGGTGGGAAGTAGTTCTAACCAACCAAGAGAGAGTATGGACAGGACCAGCAGAATCTTGTCCGCCAGCGGGTCAAGCAGTCCACCCAGACGCGTTTGCCAACCGTAGCGCTTGGCAAGGTACCCATCCAGTCCATCAGACACCCCAGCCAGGGCGAACAGGATCAGCGCAATACCAAAATTGTGTTGCAGCAACATCCAAACCACGGGGATAGAGAGAAAGATCCGCAATATGCTGATAAAGTTTGGAATATCTCTATATGGCATCTGAATCAGAATTCATGTTTTGTATTATTTAGTTGTACCGAAGCAAGGTGATTTCGATAATAAAACAGGGCTACACGATAATAAACCTCCCGATCAGCAGGTGTAAATATCGTTCACTCCGCGAGATTATCGCTGATCTGTTCAACGCTATCACAACCTGCGAACAATCTTTGGTTTTCCTGTCCCCCATAAGATTGGTAGAATCCCACTACTTCCAGCATAAACACACCCGACAAATAACGTCGGCAGATCCAGACCTAAGGCCAGGAGCCGGTTAATGACCCAAAACAGCAACAACGATGCCCAGACGTCTATAAGCTACCGTGATGCCGGGGTGGATATTGACGCCGGCAATGCCTTGGTAGAGCGCATTAAGCCCCTGGTAAAGGAGACCTTCAGACCAGGAGTGGTAACCGGGCTCGGGGGGTTTGGCGCCCTGTTTGAACTGCCTCTTGACCGCTACCAAACTCCAATTTTGGTATCCGGCACCGACGGTGTAGGTACCAAACTAAAACTGGCCCTGGAGATGAAGTGCCACAACACTATCGGCATAGATCTGGTGGCAATGTGCGTTAACGACATCATAGTGACTGGAGCCGAACCTCTGTTCTTCCTGGATTATTACGCCAGCGGCAAGCTGGATTTGGATGTGGCCGAGGATGTGATCAGGGGCATTGCCCAGGGCTGCATGCTCTCGGGCGCGGCATTAACCGGTGGCGAGACCGCTGAGATGCCGGGCATGTATGGCGCGGGCGACTACGATCTAGCCGGATTCTGTGTAGGCATTGTAGAAAAATCCAGGATCATAGAACCAACCAGGGTACAACCAGGTGACGTGCTGATCGGCATGGCCTCCTCCGGACCCCACTCCAACGGCTACTCCCTGATCAGGAAGATCATTGAAGCCTCCAACAGTGACCTACAGCAGCCATTCGAGGGCAGCACCCTAGGCAAGGCGTTGCTGGCTCCAACCCGTATCTACGTTAAACCCCTGCTGGAACTGCACCACCAGATACAGATCCACGCCCTGGCCCACATCACCGGTGGCGGTCTCCCTGAGAACCTGCCGCGGGTATTGCCGGACGACACCAAGGCGGTGATCTATGCAGACTCGTGGGAGAGGCCGGCGATTTTCAACTGGCTGCAACAGGCGGGCAATGTGCAGGAAACCGAGATGCTACGTACCTTCAACTGCGGGGTAGGCATGGTGCTGTGTGTTGCAGAACAGGATGCAGAACTGGCCATGGAGAGCCTAACCCAGGCCGGGGAGAAGGTATGGCGCCTAGGACAGATAGAACAAGCATCCGGTAAACCAGAGGTCATTGTGACAACCGGAACAGGGGCATGACAGCGAGACTCCCACTGGTAGTTCTGATCTCAGGCAGCGGCAGCAACCTACAGGCCATTATCGATGCAGCGGCTGATGATCTCCCGGTGGAGATACGCGCGGTCATCAGCAACAACGACAGCGCCTATGGTCTGGAACGTGCGCGTCAGGCCAGGATAGAGACCCGCGTGCTGAGCCACAGGGGGTTCAACGACCGCGCCAGCTATGATCTGGCCCTGGGCGATCTAATCGATGAGTACAACCCTGGACTGGTCATCCTGGCCGGTTTCATGCGCATCCTGACCCCGGATTTGGTGAAACGCTTCCACGGTCACATGTTTAATATCCATCCCTCTCTACTACCCAAGTTTCGTGGCCTGCACACCCATCAACGCGCCCTTGAGGCTGGGGAAAAGGTGCATGGCGCCAGTGTCCACTTCGTCACTGCAGAGTTGGACGGCGGCCCCATCATCCTCCAGGCCAGGGTACCGGTGTTGGATGAAGACACTCCGGACACCCTTGCCGCCAGAGTGCTGACTCAGGAGCACATCATCTACCCCACCGCCATCCGTTGGTTTGCCGAGGGGGGGCTGCGCCTGGAGGGAGACCAGGTCTATCGTGACGGCCAGCCACTGACATCGCCCATAATATTCAACTCTGAGGTACGCGCTTAGCAATGTCTAGAATCAGCCACATTGGAATGTCACTGATCACTATATGGATATGTCTCACCTCCGGCCAAGCCATATCCGCTGACAACACCTCTGCGCTGCAACCATTCACGGCACAATACCAACTCAACCGCGGAGGGATGATCATCGGCAAGGTGACCAACACCCTGCAACTCGATACGGATGGCAGCTACACCTATAGATCCGTGACCATCCCGGTAGGTATAGTTGCGGTATTCAGTAAGGACAAAATCACCGAAGAGAGCCGCGGCACCACCCATAGAGGCCAGATAATCCCATCCAGCTACTCTTACAACCACAAAAGAAAGAAACACCCCAAGCTAAGAAAGATAGAGTTCGACTGGAGGAATAACCGGGCAATCGCCACGGCGTCAGAGCCGGCACAGGCCATAGATATACCCAAAGGCACCCAGGATAAAGCAAGCATGGTCCTGTCCATGATGCAGGCCATGACAGCGGATACCGGAACTATAAAACTCCAGGTCGCTGATAAAAACAGACTAAAGGAGTACCTGTTAACTGCTCAGGGAAAGGAGCAGATTCAGGCAGGCGGAACCAGCTACAACAGCATAAAACTAGCAGAATCCAGCTCCGGCAGTAAGCCGTCAATCACATTCTGGCTGGCGCCTGAACTGGGCTACCTACCGGTGCAGATCAGAAAGATAGAGAAAAATGATACCTACACCATGAAGCTGGTCGAATACACTCAAGGACAGCCTGCAGCTGCGAAAAAATAAAACCTTTAGGCATTATAGAAAGCGGCTTAATACCCGCCGGAAGAAACCGCCCGGGGCTATGGTGATCTGGGCATTCTCCACATCAATATCTTCCAGGGCATACTCGGTCACCGCCACCCCGGCCTCGGCATACATCTCGCGCGACAGGATAAGATCATCGGCCCAACGCGAGAGAAAATCATCGCTGGGAGCGATATACACCACGCGCCCCACCTCTTCCTGAATCAGCTTGGAGGCACAACGGGGACAGGGAGGATGGGTCACAAACACGGTACATCCGGTGATATCGCGCTTGGCGAAGATCATGGCATTCTCTTCGGCATGAATGGTGAGATTCAGCTTGCGTTCCCGATCCTTCAGCCGTTCCGGCGCATCCACCACCCCGGCGGCAAAGCCATTATAGCCCAGAGAGATTATCCGGTTACCGTCAGTGATTACCGCCCCAACCTGGGACGAAGGATCCTTGCTCCAGGCCGAGATATGCGCCGCCAACCCCAGAAATCTTGTGTCCCACTTTTTACTCATTATCTCTCATCCACATATTCAGTTTGCCAGCATTCTAACTAGAAAGGGACGAAGAGATAACCCCATATAACAGCCTTCGTAACTACCTAAATTATCTGACTGAACTCGCCTGCCCTAACTATTTCTTACCATGTTTGCGCACCTTGTGGTGGACAAAGCTGGAGACAGAGATGGCAATAGCTATCGCAACCGGCAGTAGCGCCCCTTGCCATACTACCGGATCTCCGGTTAACCAGCCTATCTTCACCAACGCCTTGATACCATAGCCGAACAGGCCGGTGAGGTAGTAACTAAGAACGATGACCGATAGACCCTCAACGGTCATCTGCAGCATCAGTTGTTGCCGCCCCTGTTTGGACATCCCCTCCAGCAGTTCCAAGTTCTGTTTCTGTACCGTCATCTCAACCCGGGTGCGCAGCATATTGCTGGCGCGATCCAGTCCGCGTGAGAGTGAGTCTAGCCGTTCATTAAAATTCTCGTACCCGCGTACCGCCGAACCGGTACGGGCGGAAAGAAAGGCACCCAGAGGCTGATTGCCTTCCGGCACCCGCCTCTCTTCCAAGGCGTCCAGGATACGAAGAAACTGCACATTATAGGAGCGGGCCGCTCCCAAACGATAGCGCATGGCCTCCTTCAGCTTGGCGACCTTGGCACTGTGTTCAGTCAGTAGCGCCAGCCAGCGCCGCTCTTCATCGGAGGGCGCATCCACCATGGCATGGAACATCTCCTGGGTGTGCCGGGTGAAGGCAACCTCCAGCTCCCGCAGTTCAGCGGAGCGGTCGCGGAAACAATCCAGGGGCATGAGGATCAGGTGATAATAGTTTTCTATCTCCACCAAGCGCTTGATCTGTCTTCCCAGTTGCGACGGGGTCAGCTCACCGGCCAGGATCAGGTAGTGTTCCCAGCCAGATTCGTCCAGCTGAAACGTGGTCCAGACCTGGGCCTGTCCGCCCTGTATCTGGCTGGCATACAGGTGTTCGGCTGCGAACAGATGCAACCTTTCGTCCTCATTCAATTGCGGCCAATCGGTGACCAGAACATCCAGGGCTACAATACGTTCCCATTCTGGTTCCAGTGTCGGAATGGTCTCAGGCAGTTTTAAAGGACCAAAGCCAAGAGCGTGCTGCCCAGGGGCCATATGGGTAAAGGTGTAGGTGACGAATTCAGAGTGCAGCTCCCAGGTGATGCGAACCAGATCGTCGTCGCTGTAGGATTTTTCACCCACTGCATGGCGATCTCCCAACCGGGCCATGTCATCACTAATCCCGAGAGCAAGAAATAGCTCCTCCATATCGGCGCGGGCCTTTCTCCTGCTTCCCTCCTGCTCTGGCAGCAGATAGGCCACATGGTGGATATGGGCCGGCAGTTTCACCTCCAGCGGCGGACGCTCATGCAGTTCCCGGTGGACCCGTGCGGCGATGGCCGCTTTAGATGATGCTGATTGCTCTGTGGATACTGGGGTCATGGCGACCATCCCGGTTGGTTAGGGCTCTACTGCCAACTATCTTGCCCGGAAGTAGATTAGGCTTTGTCTGCAACCAAAGGGGTCCCCATTCGCCCTGTTAACCACAGGTAGCAAATGAGTGCCCCCCCAAATCATCCTCCAGGGCTCCGCTGAACAAAAAGCTAGCGCTAGTTGTTCTGGATTACAATGTTCGGAAACTTAGCCGCATAGCTCTTGGCCTGCAGAGAGAGCTTGGCCGCAGTCTTACGGGCGATCTCCCGATATATCTGAGAGATACGGTGATCCGGTTCAGCCACCACCGTGGGTTTGCCGCTGTCGGTCTCTTCGCGGATACGGATATCCAGCGGTAGGGCGCCGAGGAAGCTAACTCCATACTGTTCCGCCATGCGAGAACCACCACCTTCACCAAAGATGTGTTCTTCATGGCCACATTCGGAGCATATGTGGATGCTCATGTTCTCTACGATACCCAGTATCGGCACCTCAACCTTCTCGAACATCTTGAAGCCCTTGCGCGCATCCAACAGGGCTATATCCTGCGGCGTAGTGACGATTACCGCACCGGACACCGGCACCTTCTGGGCCAGGGTAAGCTGAGTGTCACCGGTACCTGGTGGCAGGTCGATAACCAGATAATCCAGATCGTCCCAGTTGGTGTCGTTCAATAACTGCTCCAGGGCCTGGGTTACCATAGGACCGCGCCAAATCATCGGGGTCTCTTCGTCCACCAGAAACCCAATGGACATGGCCTGCATACCATAGCTCTCCATCGGTTCCATGGTCTTGCCATCTTTAGACTCAGGCTGACCGGAAACACCCAACATACGCGGCTGAGAAGGGCCGTAGATATCGGCATCCAGCACCCCCACCTTGGCGCCTTCCGCCGCCAGGGCCAGGGCCAGGTTTACCGCTGTGGTGGACTTACCCACGCCGCCCTTACCCGAGGCAACGGCAATAATATTCTTTACGTTATCGATCGGCTTGAGTGATTTCTGCACCGAGTGAGCGACCACCTTCCAGGCCACATCTACCGCAACAGAACTGACGCCAGCAACCGCTGCAACCACCTCTGTTACCCCAGCAACCACCTGGTCGAGGATACCATCAGCCGGAAAGCCCAGCTCTATGCTCACCTGCACCTTACCGTCATCGATTGCTACATCCTTGATGGCCTTTGCCTCAACCAGATTGGTATCCAGGTGGGGCTCGATGTAGCCCTTGATTGCCTCTTCTATCTGTTCGCGTGTCAATTCAGACATAATACTTAATTCTCCTGCTAACCAGTGGTGACTGGCGTATATTTAGGGTATTACCATAAAAAACATGAGCCGCAGTTTACACCAACATCACGCCATTTCCCAACTAAAATAGTTGGTTTTGTGCGAGCCCCCACCCACCGGAGTTTGGCCCCGCCCGGAGTAATAAATTCCCAAGCTCGATGTTCGTAACGGATGATATGTGGAATAATTGCGCGCTTATAGTTCCATCCACAATTGTCGCGAAGCACTGGAAAAATGAGCAACAGACAACGAAACATACTGGTAACCAGCGCCCTGCCCTACGCCAACGGCCCCATCCACATCGGTCACCTGGTGGAATACCTGCAGACTGATATATGGGTACGTTTTCAGAAAATGCGAGGGCATCGCTGCATCTATGTCTGCGCCGATGATGCCCACGGCACCCCTATCATGTTGCGCGCGCGCCAGGACGGGGTCGCTCCCGAGGAGTTGATCGCCCGCGTTGCCAGGGAGCATCAGGCTGACTTTGCTGAGTTCAGGGTGGGATTTGACAACTACCACTCCACCCATTCCGAAGAGAATCGCGAGTGTGCATCCCTGATATACCAACGCAACCGGGACCAGGGACATATCAACAAACGCATTATCACCCAGGCCTATGATCCGGTTGAGAACATGTTCCTGCCAGACCGCTTCATCAAGGGCGAATGCCCCAAATGCGGCGCTGGCGATCAGTACGGTGACAACTGTGAGGCATGCGGAGCCAGCTACTCCCCCAGCGAACTGAAGAATCCGGTCTCAGCCGTCTCCGGCGCCACACCGGAAGAGCGCGAGTCTGAACATTACTTCTTTAAATTGGCCGACTTCGAGGAGATGTTGCAGAAGTGGACCAAGGGTGGACACCTACAACCTGAGGTGGCCAACAAGCTGGATGAGTGGTTCCAGGCTGGACTGCAGGAGTGGGACATCTCCCGTGACGCCCCCTATTTTGGCTTTGAGATACCGGACCATCCCGGCAAATACTTCTATGTCTGGATGGATGCCCCTATCGGCTATATGGCCAGTTTTAAAAATCTGTGTGATGCAGATGGAAGTGCGAATGTCGCGGGAGACAGGACGTCGGGAGCGACCGACCAAACCGCAGATCTTGAGTTTAATGATTTCTGGGGACCAGACTCCACCGCCGAGCTCTACCACTTTATCGGCAAAGACATCATCTACTTCCACGCCCTGTTCTGGCCGGCGATGCTGCACGGCGCCAACTTCCGTACCCCCAGCGCCATCTTCGCCCACGGCTTTTTGACCGTGGATGGGCAGAAGATGTCCAAATCGCGCGGAACCTTTATCAAGGCCCGCACCTATCTGGATCATCTCAATCCGGAATATCTGCGCTACTACTTCGCGGCCAAACTGAGTTCAGGGGTTGAGGATATAGATCTCAATCTGGCCGATTTTAGCGCCAGAGTAAACTCTGATCTGGTGGGCAAGGTGGTGAATATCGCCAGCCGTTGCGCCGGCTTTATCAATAAGAGATTCGCTGGCGCCCTATCCGAACAGATCTCAGAACAGGCCCTGTTTGATGAGTTTGTCGCCGCTGGCGACTCCATCGCTGAGCGCTATGAACAACGCGAATTCAGCCATGCGGTGCGGGAGATCATGGCCCTGGCCGATCGCGCCAATCAGTATATTGACGAAAAGAAGCCGTGGGTCATGGCCAAGGAGGAGGGGAAAGAGCAGGAGCTGCACCAAGTGTGTTCCATGGGCATCAACCTGTTCCGCATACTTATTGGCTATTTGCGTCCTATCCTACCCGCTACTGCAGAGATGTCTGAAGGCTTTCTGCAAACAGCCCCTATGCAATGGGATGATCTTAGGCACCCCCTCACCGGACATACCATCGCCAAATTCACCCCCCTGATGACCAGAGTGGAACAGACGCAGATAGATGCCATGATAAATGATTCAGCCGAGGACCTGACCGCACAGGCCAAAACAGAAGAGACGCAGGCAGCTGGGCCGCTGAGCGATGATCCGATTGCAGCTACCATTGACTACCCTGATTTTGCCAAGGTAGATCTGCGAGTAGTAAGAATCGTCAAGGCACAACATGTGGAGGGCGCGGATAAACTACTGCAACTCACCCTAGACCTAGGCGGAGAGACCCGCAATGTGTTTGCCGGTATCAAGTCAGCGTACAACCCGGAGGAGCTGGAGGGCCGCCTCACCGTCATGGTGGCCAATCTGGCCCCAAGAAAGATGCGTTTTGGGCTCTCGGAGGGGATGGTACTGGCGGCGGGTCCGGGCGGCAAAGAGCTGTTTATCCTGAATCCGGATGAAGGGGCCACGCCAGGAATGAAGGTCAAATAGCCCCATATGGGCAAACCATAGCAACAGGGAGAACCGGTATATTTTGCCGCCCAATTGATATAGCATGTCACGGTTTCATTGACTTGTTTAATAATGGGGGCATTACTATATTTATTATTGCCCTGCATGCAGGTTTTTTAGAGAATGTCCACTTCTGTAGGCCTTACCCGCCCGCAATCGGCTTTTAACCTTGTAGATTGAAGTCCAATGCAAGAATACGCTCTTATCCTGATCAGCACCGTTTTGGTCAACAACTTTGTACTGGTGAAATTCCTTGGACTATGTCCGTTTATGGGGGTTTCAGGCAAGGTCGATACCGCCGTTGGCATGAGCATGGCGACCAGTTTTGTGCTGACGCTCTCATCCATCATCAGTTATCTCGCCAACGAGTACATGCTGGTACCCCTGGGATTGGAGTACCTGCGCACTATCGCATTCATCCTGATCATTGCAGTAGTGGTACAGTTCACCGAAATGGTGATGCATAAGACCAGCCCGGTAATCTATCAACTGCTGGGAATCTTCCTGCCCCTAATCACCACCAACTGCATAGTTCTTGGTGTAGCCCTGCTGAATATCCAGGAGCAGCACGACCTCATTGAATCTGCTCTCTATGGTTTTGGCGCCGCAGCCGGATTCTCTATGGTATTGGTACTGTTTTCCGCCATGCGTGAACGCATCAACGTCTCCGACATACCCGCTCCTTTCAAGGGAAGCTCTATCGGCCTGATCACCGCAGGGCTGATGTCCATGGCCTTCATGGGCTTTGCTGGTCTTGTTGCCACCTAGGGAGTAGACGAGAGATGCTGGTTGCGATTATTGCTATATCATGTCTTGCCCTGGCCTTTGGCCTGCTGTTGGGATTTGCCTCCAAACGTTTCCACGTAGAAGAGGATCCCTTAGCGGAGAAGATCAGTGAGCTTCTACCGCAAAGCCAATGCGGGCAGTGCGGCTACCCTGGTTGCGGCCCTTACGCCGAGGCCATAGCCAGTGGCTCAGCAGAAATAAACAAGTGCCCACCTGGTGGCGAATCCACCATGATTTCCATCGCGCAACTCTTGGGGATAGAGCCGGTGCCAATGGGTGCAGAGGGGGAAGAGAGCTCCTTACCATCGGTTGCCTTCATCCGCGAAGAGGAGTGCATCGGATGCACCATGTGCCTCAAGGCCTGTCCGGTAGACGCCATCATCGGTTCCACTCGTATGATGCATACAGTTATCGTTGATGAATGCACCGGCTGTCAGGCCTGCGTGGCGCCCTGCCCGGTTGACTGCATCGAGATGAGGCCTACTGATGTAACTATCAGAAACTGGACCTGGCCGGTCCCGGGTAAGGAGGTGCCCGGAGAAATCGCAATACCAGAACCTCGCCGGGCTGCGGGATAAGGGCAATACCACCATGTCGACGTTTTATACAGACGAAAATAACAAAGTTCGTAAACTCTGGACGATATCCGGTGGCATCCACATTCCGGACAACAAAGAACAATCACTATCCCGTCCAGTAAGAAAGGCTGAGCTACCAAAGCGTCTGGTCATCCCCCTGTCACAGCATATCGGGGCACCGAACGAACCTATGGTTTCAGTTGGAGACTATGTGTTGAAGGGGCAGATGATAGGTTCTTCCAAAGGCTTTATCAGCGCACCCATTCATGCCTCCACCTCCGGCACAGTAATAGATATCGGCGACTATCCGGTACCACATCCATCCGCGCTGCCTGGACCCTGCATCGTCATTGAGACGGATGGCAAGGATGAGTGGACAGATCTCCCAACCCCTATGGAGTATTACGCCACTTGGGACAAAACCGAGATACGCGATCGCGTTCGCCAATCCGGCATAGTAGGCATGGGTGGCGCCGCCTTCCCCACCAGCGTAAAGCTGAATCCACCTGAGGGACAACGGGACATCAAAAGCCTGATTATCAACGGGGCCGAGTGCGAACCATACATCACCTCAGATGATGTATTGATGCAGGAACATGCAAAGAGGATCGTCAATGGCGCAGCGATAATGAACTATCTGCTGGATGCGAAGGAGTGCCTGATCGCCATTGAGGACAACAAACCCAAGGCGATTGCCGCGATGAAGCAAGCGGTCGCCAATAGCGACGAACTCGCCAACGCCCATGTTGTTGTCATCCCTACCCGCTACCCGAGCGGTGGCGAGAAGCAGTTGATCTACATCCTTACCGGCAAGGAGGTACGCCAGGGCGGCATCCCTTCCCAGATTGGCGTGGTGGTGCAGAATGTCAGCACGGCCGCAGCGGTTGCGGATGCAGTACTGGAAGGCAAGCCCCTGATCTCCCGTCTGGTCACATTCACCGGCGAAGGCATCGCTGAGCCGCAAAACCTGGAGGTACTGCTCGGCACCCCGGTTGAGGATCTTATCCCCCAGGTAGGCGGATACACCGATAAAGCAAACAGGCTGATCCTGGGTGGACCAATGATGGGCATCAGCATGCGCTCCGATGCGATACCCGTAGCCAAGGCCAACAACTGCATCCTGGTTCCCAGCCGTGAGGAGATACCTGACACAGGCAACATCAGCGCTTGCATTCGTTGTCTACGCTGTGTTGATGCCTGCCCCATGAGCCTGGTACCGCAGAACATGTACTGGCACATACGCTCAGACGCCCTGGAAAAGGCCAAGCACAATAACCTGTTCGATTGCATCGAGTGCGGCTGTTGCTCCCATGTCTGCCCATCGCGTATACCACTAGTGCAATTTTTCCGCAGCGCTAAAGCGGCAAATCTGCAACTTGACCGGGAACAGCAGAAGAAGGAGCGGGCCCGCGAAAGATCACAGGCAAGGACGGAACGCCTAGAGCGCCAGGAGGCCGAGAAACAGGCCAAACTTCAGGCCAAAAAAGATGCCATGCAGAAGAAAAAAGAGGCAGAGGCCGCCTTGAAGAGAGAGCAGGAAGAGAAAGCAGAGGCCAAGCCAGCAACCGACACCAGTCAAGATACGGCTGGTTCTGAAGGTCAGGACGGATAGAGATGCAATTTTCAACAATAACATCACCACATACCGACCGCCCCAACAGCATCCAAAAGGCCATGCTGTGGGTGATCCTCGCCTTGATACCTGGTGCTCTCGGCATGATCTGGTTCTTCGGCTGGGGCATACTGATCAATATGGTCATCGCCATAACCACTGCCGTTCTGTGCGAGGCCTTGGTAATGAAGTTGCGCGGCCGTAGAATCAAGCCGGTCATTTCAGACCTAAGCGCCGTCCTCACCGCAATGCTGTTTGCCATCGCAGTACCCCCCCTATTGCCCTGGTGGCTGACCGTTTTGGGTATAGCCTTCGCTATCCTGCTGGTGAAACAGGCGTATGGCGGTCTGGGTTATAACGTATTCAACCCTGCCATGGCGGCCTATGTGCTGCTGCTGATCTCCTATCCGGTGCAGATGACCTCTTGGCTGCCACCGGTAATGCTGAACGAAAACCCCCTGAGCTTCCTACAGACCCTGGGGGTAATATTTGGCGGCACCCTGCCAGGTAACCTTACCTGGGACGCGGTAACCATGGCCACGCCACTCGATACCATGCGTACTGGACTAAGCCTGAATCAGACCGTATCCGAGGTGAGCCAGAGCCCGGTCCTGGGCTATATGGGCGGAAAGGGCTGGGAGATAGTTGCCGGGCTTTACCTGCTAGGCGGCATCTTCATGCTATACAAAAAGGCCATTAGCTGGCATATCCCCATATCCGTCCTGGGCAGCCTGGCGCTTATGGCGCTTATATTCAATATACTGGACGCCGACGCCTACCCCTTCAGCAGCTTCCACCTGTTCAGCGGTGCTGCCATGCTTGGCGCATTCTTCATTGCCACCGATCCGGTATCGGCACCGGGAACCAGGAAGGGGCAACTCTATTTCGGGGCAGGCATCGGCATTCTGGTGTATCTCATTCGGACCTGGGGTGGCTATCCCGATGCCATCGCCTTCTCAGTGTTATTGATGAACATGGCTGCGCCAACTATCGAATTCTTTACCAGACCGCGCACCTTCGGCCATAGGGGGTCAGGCAATGATTAAACACCCTATTACCGCTGCTGGCTTAGTCCTAGCTATGTTTGCCGTACTCGGAGTTGGACTGGTTGCATTCACCCATCAGGCGACCAAAGACCAGATCGCTGAAAACGAGCGCTTGGCCCTACTTAACAGCCTCAACACCCTGGTGCCGGCAGAGTCCATCGATAACGATATAGCCTCAGACCTGGTGGTTGTATCCGACCTTGAGAGACTGGGATCCCCCGAAACTACGATCTATCTGGGACGCAAGGACGGCAAACCGGTGGCAGCTGTGTTTACCTCTATCGCACCAGATGGCTACAGTGGCCAGATAAAATTGCTGGTCGCCGTTCGCGCCGATGGCACCTTGAGCGGCGTACGTGTCGTGGCACACAAAGAGACACCAGGGTTGGGGGACAGGGTAGAGGTTGAAAAGTCCGACTGGGTCCATGCCTTCGAAGGCAAATCTATCGGCAATCCCGATATCAGCCACTGGAAGGTGAAGCGTGACGGCGGCGATTTCGACCAGTTTTCCGGTGCAACCATTACCCCCAGGGCCATAGTAAAAGCGGTGAAGAACACCCTTTTGTACTACCAGGATAACGGGAAAAAACTGTTTGCTACCAAGACAGAAGCGTCTACGCCTACAGCGCAAGCTGCGACGGATGACAAAAAAACTGAAAGCGTCAAATAACCGGGTATACGAACATGTCAGACATCACTTACGGCAAGATAATCCGCGATGGTCTCTGGAACAACAACCAGGCACTGGTAGCGCTACTCGGTCTATGCCCGCTTCTCGCCGTTACCAACACAGCCATCAACGGCCTTGGGCTAGGCATTGCAACGACCGTGGTATTGGCTCTATCCAATGTGACAGTCTCGCTTATCCGCAACATTGTGCGCAACGAGATCCGCCTACCGGTATTTGTGCTGGTAATCGCATCCTTTGTGACTGCAGTAGAATTGAGCATGAATGCCTGGTTCTTCGAGCTGTACAAGATCCTGGGTATATTCATCCCCTTGATCGTAACCAACTGCGCGATCATCGGCCGCGCTGAGGCGTTCGCCTCTAAAAACAGCGTGGGCAAATCACTAGTTGATGGCATTGCCATGGGGCTAGGCTTTACCATGGTGCTGGTTACCCTGGGTACGGTGCGTGAATTCATCGGCATGGGCACCCTGTTTTCACAGGCACATCTGATGTTTGGTGAAGCGGCACGTAGCATCACCTTTAGTCTGGGCACTGGATATAAAGGCGCCCTGCTTGCCATCCTGCCGCCCGGGGCATTTATCTGCCTGGGATTGATGTTGGCGCTGAAGAACAGGTCCGACCAACGCGCGGAAGAGCGCGCCCAACAGAAAGCCCTCAAGGCAGAGTCAGCCAGCGCTGCTTAAACCCGCAGGGCATACGATCAGGCGCGTTCACTGCCGTAGTCGTTTGCCAACACCACCTCCTCCACTGCATCCAGCAGATGCTCAGCAATGAATGGCTTTCTTATCATGGCTGCGGATCTGTATCCATCCAGATTCACACAGTTATGCCTGTATGCCAGAACAACTAGTGGCAGATCCTGTCCCAGGATGCCAAGACAGATATCCACGATACGCGCAACGTCACCGCACCCTTGCGATTCGGCGACAATGAGAATATCGACATCCTGCCACTCCCTGGATTCCGATACCGCCTCAGCCAACGCGCTAACCTCGCCAACCGACTCAACGACCATACCTGCATCTTTGCAGCAGTTGATGATGGCCTCTCTACTGGATCTGTTTGCCTCAAATACGAACACCTTTTTCCCTTGAACACGGGAATAACTAGCTACTGGTTCCACATCAAAATCATTAGCTATAATCGGCCACCTGAGCCAGTGCAGAGGACCATCTTCAGTCAGGTCAGAGCCAATCTCCCCCCCCATCAGTTGCACCTGCTTCTTCGCCAGGCCGATACCCAGATCCAGGCCGGTGGTTGCAATAGCAGTAGTTACCTCATCATCACAAGTGTAATCATCGTCGCTACGGGATATAGTATCTGTCACGAGCATGGACTCGCCCTTTATCGTGAATAGCAATCGCAACTCTGCGTCATCTATATCCAGGCTAACCGTTAGTTCGGCGCAGAAAAAATTGGTGATGGCATTCTTGATAATATTGGTAAGCACCTGGCGCAACCGCTGATCATCCCCTACAACAATCTTTGGTACACCATTTGATACACTGCATACCAACTCAATCTGGTTTTGTAATGCCAGCCGGCTAGTGGCCAAACACACATCAAGCAGAAGCGTACGTACGTTAAAGGGGGCAGGATCAATCTTTAATTGCTGCGCTTCTATCTTAGAAAAATCCAGAACGTCACCAATAACAGCATCAAGCAGGGTAGCGGATGCACAAATATCATCAACTCTATCGAGTTGTTTCATGCTCAAACTTGTATTTCTAAGCTCGTTTGAGATGGTCATTATATCGGCAAGCGGGGAACGCATATCATCCGTCATATTTGATAGAAATCTGCCCATCTGGCGATTTGATCTCTCCGCCTCACTGCGCGACAAGTACAGTTGTTTCATCAGTGTCTTCTGATAAATAGGCAGGCCGACCAATACCAGCAGGATGAACGACGCATCAAACAGATACTCATACCACTGCCCCAGTAGGGTCAACACCAGCGAATAGGACAAGATGCTTAGCCCCGCAGCTGCCATCATAAGCTGTACGCCGTAACGCGTGCCGTAAGATATAACTATCCAGATGTATAGAAGATAGAACGGACTGACCGCTTCCCCGGTCATAAAGATGCAGATACTGGTCGCAGAGATATCCACCACCAAGGAGATGTACCAGCGCTCCCGCCGCTGCGGCCACAACAACACACTCAACAAAAAACTGAGCGAGAACAGCAGATAGATGGCAAATATCCAGATAGAATTCGAGATATTTACCGAGTAACGTTCCGACAGGGCACCGGCAGATACATATATTGCGGCAAAGGCCCAGATCCCCAGACGAACCAGGGCAGACTGAACCTCCTGGCTCGCGTAGATTCGCCTGTCTTTAAATACATGCATTAACCCTACCGTCCCTTGCCATCTTGATATCCCGTTGAGAGTAACTATATCCCAATCGCATCCGGTATTTCAGTATATATTTTGCTGTTTTTAGCATATGGATAAATAGAGCCGGCACTTTCATGGACACTGCAAGAAGCGGATAATGTAACAGATAAACAGCTAATTTCGCTCCGAGACAACTAACTAATGAATAGTAATAAACGGCTGGAGATATTCAAACGACTAGCCGCAGAAAGGCCAGATCCACAGACAGAGCTAAACTTCAACTCACCATTTGAGCTACTTATCGCGGTCATGTTATCGGCTCAGTCTACCGACCGCGCGGTAAATAGAGTCACTGCCAAACTGTTCCAACAGGCCGACTCCCCGCAGGCGATGTTAGAACTTGGCGAGGAGGGATTGAAGCAGAAGATCAAAACCATCGGCCTGTTCAACAACAAGGCGGCACATATAATCGCCACATGCAGGATACTCTCAGAACAGTTTGACGCCCAGGTCCCGCAAGATAGAAAAGAGCTTGAGTCCCTTCCCGGGGTTGGTCGCAAGACCGCAAACGTAATCCTGAATACTGCATTTGGTCAGCCGACCATAGCTGTGGATACCCATGTATTCAGGGTCTCCAACCGCACCGGCGTCGCTCCGGGCAAGAGCGTGCTGGAGGTAGAAAAGAGACTGTTACGTCTTGTACCAGCTGAATTCCTGCTTGATGCCCATCACTTGCTAATCCTGCACGGGCGCTATACTTGTATAGCGAGGAACCCGCGCTGCGGCTCATGTATCATTGAGGATCTCTGTGAATATACAGATAAGACCGACACGGAGACCTAATGTTTAGCAACGACAGAACCCAGTTTCGCCGCTTTTTTACCAATGCATGGAGCAAACAGCAGAGTGGAGCACCCATGGAGCCGATGGAGATGGTCGTTGCCAGCATCATTCAACAGCACCCTGAATATCACTCCATGCTGAAACAACAGGATACTGCCTTGGAGAAGGACTTCCCACCAGAAGCGGGGGAAACTAATCCCTTTCTGCACATGTCTATGCATCTAAGTATCCAGGAGCAGATCAGTACAGACCGCCCCCCTGGGATAGCCGCCACCTACCGAAAACTGCTCATGAGTTTAGGCGATGCACATGAAGCCGATCATATGGTTATGGAGTGCCTGGGACGTATGCTGTGGGAGGCACAGGCAAGCAACAGCATGCCGGATGAGACAGCGTATCTGGAATGTGTAAAAGGGCTTCAAGGTAAAAACATCTGATACAGCGATGCATTCGTTAACATGACCAAGGAGAGCAGCTAACACCAACCAACCCACACAAAGAGAGGAACTTGATATGAGCAAGACATGGGTAGTTGTTGCCGACACCAGCCGGGCGCGCATCTTCAGCGCCGACACCCCAGCCAGTCAATTGTTTGAAACAGAGACATTAAGCAACCCGGAAGCCAGACTGCACCAAGGCGACCTGGTCAGCGACCGCCCCGGCAGAGACCGCAATTCAATCGCCGGAACCCATGACGTGGGACATGAATCAGATGCCAAGGAGGAGCAGGCCATTCGTTTTGCCGCAGAGGTATGCGCCAGACTAGAACTTGGCAGGGTTAAATCCCAATGCAATAAGATCTATATTGTAGCAGCGCCATCCTTTCTGGGATTGATCAGGAAGCATCAAACCCCGGCGCTAAAGAAGATTATTGCCGGGGAGATATCAAAGAACATGGCCCTGAAAGAGGCTGTGGAGATAAAGAAATGTCTGCCGGAGTATCTGTGATGGGCAGATGTACTGAATGAGGATCAGAGAGCAAGCCCCAGCGGGAACAGGGCAAGCGCCATGAAGTAGGTCAGCCAAGGGCTGATTGATTAGGCCTCACCCTCAAAGGTGAAACCGGCATCCTCGATCGCACGCTGCACCACGGCATCATCCTCGACACCTTCCACCTTCACCAGTCCACCATCCAGCATCACCTCAACCTCAGCCCCCGGAGCTGCGGCCTTGATCGCCTGCTCCACCGAACTGACACAACCGCCACAATGCATACCCGTAACCCGAAACACCTTTGACATCAGAGCTCTCCAACAAAATGTAATATACACACTATCCAACTACTCTCGACCGTTATCTCAAGTTTAACAGGAAACTGCGGCGACGATCCCGTTAAACTGATCAGCGAGTAGCAGCTGGGGCCTAGCTTTTATGCCTACGCAACAGCAACGAATTGCTCACCACACTCACCGATGACATGGCCATGGCGGCACCTGCAATCACCGGATTAAGCAGGCCGAATGCGGCCAGGGGTAGCGCTATAACGTTGTAGATCAGGGCCCAAAACAGATTCTGCCGAATCTTATTATAGGTCGCATGTGAAATAGAGAGCGCATTCGCCACCAGTCCCGGATCCCCCCGCATCAGGGTAATCCCGGCGGTATGCATAGCCACATCCGTACCTGTCCCCATGGCCATACCCACATCCGCAGCCGCCAGGGCTGGTGCATCATTGACGCCATCACCCACCATGGCGACCCTAGCACCCTGCCCCCGCAGCCGCTGGATCTCGTCCGCCTTAGCACTGGGCAACACCTCTGCTATAACCAGATCGATACCTATGCTGTCAGCTACAGCTTGGGCTGCATGGCGATTATCGCCACTGAGCATGACGCTCCTAATCCCTCTGGTGGCAAGGTCACGCACCATCTCGGCAACTCCATCCTTTATTGGATCGGTAATGGAGATATACCCCAGAGGAGATGTTTCCGGAGCAATCTCCGCCACCCACATAACGGTATGGCCCTGTCCCTCAATGGACTCTACCTGTTGTGACATAGAACCAAGATCAACTGCCTCATCCCGCATAAGACGGCTATTACCGATCACCAGCCTGCGTCAGCAATACGTTTTTTTTTTTTTTTTTTTTTTTTTTTTTTTTTTTTTTTTTTTTTTTTTGTTATGTGTGGTCTCCCTTCGTTCGCGTATTGCTCGGGGACGGGACGGCGCCCGGCCCGCGCCGCTGCCCGCCGCCGTCACCGAGGACACTTCCGCCCAGGAGTACGTCCTCAAGCTCTACTACGCGGGTAAGAGCAGTGAGGGCGTGCGCCTGAAGGCAGGTCCGCGCGCGCTCGCGGAGCTCCCGTCGATGTTGGCGGGCCTGGCGACGGACGAGATCGAGGTGATCGAACCGCTTCCGATCGAATTCAGCCAGGCCAGCCCGCAGATCATCCGCTCGTCCGAGGCGATGCAGTGGGTGAACGCGCACCACGGCCACTCGCCAATTGCGCGCCACTGCATCTACGTTCTCGAATCGATCGACGCGATCGATCTGGCGTTCGACACGCTCGCCTGTGGGCTCCTCGACGGCGAGATCGACACCTCCGGCTACCCGGACTACAAGGCGATCGTAGGTGGCGTTGCCTCTCACTGGGACGAGGGCACCGGGGACATGCTGGTCCGCGCCGTCGTCGGGTGGGGAGGTCGTGGCGCGCGCGGCGACACGGATCGAACTGCCGGGCGCCTCCTGGGCGGCCTGTTCCGGAACATCCTCGCCAGCCAGTACGCGCTTGAGGTGGTCCCCCTGGACCGGCCGGTCCCGGCGGCCGGCCGTGGCGGCCTGGTATGCGCGCACTGCGGTTTCGCGTCCGCCCACGATCGGGCCTTCTACTGCCCGAAGTGCGGCATGCGGCTGCTGCGCGGCTGAGCGACACGGGAACTGGAGACCAGGTGCCGATCTACGACTACGTGTGCGGATCCTGCGGCCATCAATTCGAGGTGCTCCGGGGGATCAACGAGGCTGGTCCGCACCAGTGTCCGGAATGCGGCGGGCCCGTTGCGCGGGCATTCGTCCCGCCAACGATTCACTTCAAGGGAAGTGGGTGGGCGAAGACGGACCGCCGGGCGACGAGCGCACCTGTGCACCGAGGCGACCGCGCCGCGCCGCCGCCGCGGGATTCCTCGACGGATGCCGGGACCGCCGGGCAGGCCGTCCCTCCCAGGGCGGGTACTTCGGGCGAGGCGACCTCCGCACGTCCCACCCCGGCCTCCAAGCCGGCGCCACCCGACGGGGAAGGCTGAGGACGCGATGAGCCGACCTCCCTCGGACTGGATCACTCTGGCGGAAGCCGGGCAGATCCTTGGCGACGCGAACGTGCGCTTTCGCCCGGAAACCATCGGAAGGTGGGCGCGCGAAGGCCGCCTCCAGACGCTCAAGCTGGGCGGGCGGCGGTACGTCCGGCGGGTTGAAGTTCGGGCCTTGTTGCGGCCCCGCCGGCGTGTGGCAGCCGAGAACGTCCAGCCACGGCTCTTCGAGGACCTTTGAGCGAACCGGTCGTCGCGCCGCGACCGCGACGCGGGGAGTGGCTCAGGGCGCACGTCGCAGCGCTTGGCGCGGTTCTGCTGGGTGCCCCCCGTGTCGCGATGGCGCACCGCGTCTGGAACCGTTACAACGCGTCGAGCGGACCGCTCCTGGCCCGGGGACTCGCCTTTACCGCGCTCTTCATGCTCGTGCCCGCGCTGTTGCTCATCGCCTCGATCGCCGGGCTGTTCGGCGGCAACCTCGAGACGCGGGCGCGGATCGTCGCGTTTTTGACGGACCAGTTCCCGCCACTTGCCGAGTTCCTTCGCCGAACGCTGGACACCGCCCTGGCCCACGCGGGTGAGTTCTCGCTGATCGGCGCGGCGGTCCTCGCCTGGTCCGCAAGCTCCCTGGTACGTGACCTGGACCTTGCTCTTGGGATCATCTTCCGCCGGTCCGCCCGCGGACGTTCGATCATTCGGACGGTCGCCGAGGTGGTCGTGGTGGCGGGGGCCGTGGTCGGACTCAGCCTGCTGGTCGTGGTGGCCACCGTCCCGGGTCCGGTGTCGCGGCTGCTCGGCCTGGCGCAGCTGCGGGTGACCGCGGTCCTGCCGCTCATCGCGGTGTTTGCGCTCGCGTTCCGGTTCCTTCCGCAGGATCGCCCGGCCTGGCGCGACGCGTTCGTCCCGGCTGCCTGGGTTGGACTGGCCGCGTCGGCGTTGACCGGGGCCTTCACGCTCGTCGGACCGCTGCTCTTCGGCTCGGCCGACCTGTACGGGGCCCTGGCGGGGATCTTCCTGGGCATGGTCTGGCTTTCGTACCTCAGCCAGGTGTTCCTCGTCGGGGCGGCGTGGGTCGCGGTCCGCGCGGACGAGCATGCGGAGCGATCCGCGGCGCAGGCACCGCCGGCCACGTGAGCAAATGGCGCGCGCGGGCGGCGCGTCCGCGGCCGGCGGGACGGATCAGTCCTGACGGGTCCCGCAGCGACGGCAGAAGCGCGCGTTTGCCGAGAGCGACAGGCCGCACGTGACGCAGGACTGGACGCCGACCGGTCGGCCGGCATCCGGGACGGGTGCGGAGAGGATGTCGCGACTCGACACATCCCAGACGGGCGACTCGAGGTACCGGGCAGCAGCGACTCGGGCCGCCCACGGCGCGCTCGGGACGGCGTCCGCTGCCCGCTGACCGGCGGTCGTGGGCGCGCCCCAGGCCGGCGGGGCGGGCTGGGTCGGCAGGGTGCCCTCGGGCGCGATCATCTGCCAGGTCGGCTGGGCCACGTGATCGGCGGGTGGCGGGACCGGCTCAGCGGCCTCCGGTTCGGACGCCTCCGGTTCCGCAGCCTCTGTCGTGCCCGCCGAGAACGGCTCAGCAGCCTGCGGTTCGTCGGCCTCCTGCTGGTCGGCGTCCTCCGGCTCGGCAGCCTCCGGCTCGGCAGCCTCGGGCTTTGCGGCCTCTGTCGGGCCCGCCGAGAACGGCTCAGCGGCCTCCGGCTCGGCAGCCGCTGAGTCGGCCGCCTCCAGCGGGCTCGCCGGGGCCAGCGCCGGCTCCGCGGCCCCGGCGCTGCGCGTCTCGGCCTCGGCTTCCATCGTCTCGAGGGCTGCCACGGCCGCCTCGGGCTCGGCAACCTCGCCCTCGTTCCTGGCGGCCGGCACGGGGCTCGCCGTCTTTGCCTCTTCGCGGCGGGGCCGGAACCGCCCCAGCAGCCGCCTGGTCTCGGCTCGGGCGTCGGCGATGGGTTCCGCCGGGGCGGTAGGCGCGGCATCGACGGGGACGGGCGCGACGCTCTCGTCGAGGTCAATTCCTGGCTCGACGCGCTCCAGCGTGACGGAGTCGGGCGGTGCTGGCGGACCCTCCGCGGGTGGGCCGACGTGACGAGCCAGGGCATCGCGGATTGCGCTCAGCTCGTCGGGGGTCAGCCCAATGTCGGTCCCTTGGGTCGTCGCCGCGCCTTCCGTAGCGGGGGGCAAGGTCTCCGCGGGCTCCGGCGAGTCGGCGCGCGCATCGCCGAACGTCGGCTGCGGGGGGACCTCGGTCAGGGCGGGCACGAGGGCGGGACGCCGATCGGACGTCGGCCACGCTGGCGCATTCGTGCTCTCGAGATCCGGTGCCGGCGCTTCCACGACCGCCAGGTGCGGGAACGGCGGCGGGAGGACCTCCCGGCTCAGGTCCGGCGCACAGGACAGGCATTCGCCCGCGCTGCTGTTCCAGCAATTCCGGCAGGTGTATTGACGACAGCTCATGCAGAAGTTGAACGTCTCGTGGAATGCGTCCAACTGCCGGGCAGAGGCGGTGCGTTCGTCGTCCTCGCGCGCGGCATCCATTGCCTCGGCGAACAACGCGTTGTCGTTCACGACGAAGTTCTTCACGCCGCGCGTCAGCGTGCGGATCCGCCCGATACCCCGACGCCGCGGCTCGGCCGCCTGGAACGTGTATCGCGTGCCGCAGCGCTCGCAGAAGGATTCGGTCAGGATCTCGGCCATCGGGCCCCCGTTTGCTCCCGGTCGCGGGCCCCCAGACCCCGCCAGAGGGATCGAGAGTATACCGTAGGCTTCCAAGCCTCCCGGGGTCCGAGGTACCAAGGGGCCCGGCAAACGTCCCGCCCATCGCCGCTGGCTCGCGGCACGTTCCGGATCGGAGGTCGGCGCGGCACCCATGCGACCCCTCGCGGCGCTCGAGCACTTCCTGGAGCGGCTCTTCGAGCGACCGGGCGCCCGGCTCTTTGACGCCGGCGTCGCGCCGGCCACGCTTGCCCGGCGTGTCGAGCGTGCGATCGACGAGGATCGGCGGGCCGGTGTCGCGGGAACGGTGGCCCCCACGCGCTTCGAGATCGCGGTGGACGCGCGCGCGGCCGCGGAGCTGGCGCAGGTCCCGGACCTGGAGCGCGATCTCGCCGCTACCGCCCTTGCCCACGCCCGCCGCCGCGGCTATCTGATCCCCGAGCCACCGGCGGTGAAGATCGTGGCGGGGGACCGTCTCGAGCGCGGCGTGGTTGTTGTCCGGGCTGCCTTCGCCGAGCGCGACGCGCGGTTCGAAGATCCGGCGCCGGCGATCGAGCACACGCGGATCCAGCCGTCGGTGGCCTCCGCTTCGCCGCGTGCACGCCTGCGCGTGGTTGGACCCGAGGGGATCGAACGCCATCTGACCGTCGACGGGGGCCCCTACACGATCGGGCGCAGCGACGACAACGACCTCGTGGTCCCCGACCCGCTTGTCTCGCGACATCACGCCAGGCTGGTGCCACGCAACGGCCGGCTGGTCCTGACCGACCTTGCCAGCCGCAACGGGACCCGGGTGAACGGGCGGGCGGTGCGCGACGCCGTGCTCGGCGCCGGCGACCGAATCGAGATCGGTGGGTCCGTCGTCGAGGTCCTGTCGCCGGAGCAGCCATGGACTCGCTGACGTTGACCGTCTGGGTGATCCGGCTGGCCTTCCTGGCCGCCCTCTACCTGTTCCTGGCGCTGGTGGCGCGGGCACTCCTCCGCGACATCCGGGCAGCATCCCGGGATCCGGCTGGCGCGCTCGGCCGCCTCGTCGTGATCGGCAGCGCGAACAACCCGCCGGTGGGCAGCGTCTTCCTGCTCGACGCCGTCACGACGCTCGGCCGCGACCTGGGCAGTGGTGTGGTCCTCGATGACGCGTTCGCGTCGGCCCGACACGCGGTCCTCACGTTCCGTGGGCGAGGCTGGTACGTGGAGGACCTCGGCAGCACGAACGGCACCCAGGTGAACGGGGATCGGGTGACGGGTGCGACCCCGTTGGGGTTCGGGGACGAGCTGCAGATCGGAGCGACGCGGTTGCGCCTGGAGCGGGGCATCACGTGATGGAGATTGCCCTCCCCGGCTTCCCGCGCCCGGTCTTCCGGTGGCGCGAGCTGGGCCTCCTGGCATCGGTCGCGGGGGCGCTCCTCCTCGGTGGCCTATCGCTCGGCACCACCCGGACCGGAAGCCTGGCGCTCGCACATCCGGCGGGCCTCGCCGCATACCTCGGGGCCCTGGCGGCAGTCCACGTTGTGCTGGTCCTGGCCGGGCGCCGCCTCGACGAGGTGCTCCTGCCCGCGGTCGGGATGCTGGGGGGGCTCGGCCTGCTTCTTGCCGAGCGCCTTCCCCAGGACCTGGTCGTCCAGCGGGTTGGCTCGGCGACGCTCGGACTCGCCTCGCTCCAGCTGATCTGGCTGGTCCTGGCCCTGGCGATCGCGGGCACGGTCGCCATCACGGTTCGGTCGGATCGCTGGCTGCGACTCTACAAGTACAGCTGGGCCGCCCTGGGCCTCGGCCTCCTCCTCCTGACGTTCGTGTTCGGCCGGGACGTGAATGGCTCCATCCTGACGCTCGACATGGGGCCGGTGAGCTGGCAGCCCTCGGAGCTGCTCAAGGTCATCCTGGTGATCTTCTTCGCCGGGTACCTGGCCGAGAACCGCGTCCTCCTGGCCGACGCCCGGGTCCGCGTGGCCGGCCGCCTGACGCTCCCTCCCGCGCCGTACCTGCTCCCGGCCGCCCTCATGCTGGCGCTCGCGCTGGGAATCGTCGTGATCCAGCGGGATCTGGGCGCCGCGCTCCTGTTCTTCTCGGTCTTCCTCTGCCTGTTCTATCTCGCGTCCGGGAGCAAAGTGGACGTGCTCCTTGGGATCGCGCTCTTCCTGCTGGGTTTCGCCGTCCTCGCCCTCGTGTTTCCCACTGTGCGCGAGCGGGTGGCCATCTGGCTGGACCCGTGGGCCGACCCGCTCAGGACCGGCTACCAGACCATCCAGGCGCTCCATGCGTTTGCGCGAGGCGGGCTGCTGGGGACCGGCCTGGGAGCGGGCCTCCCGTCGGTCGCGGGGCAGCTGCCGATCCCCGCAGTCCACACGGATTTCCCGCTCGCGGCCCTTGGCGAAGAGCTTGGCATGACGGGCGTGGTTGCGATTCTCGGCTGCTACATGGTGATCGTGGCCCGCGGGCTCCGCATCGCGGCCGGAGCGGCGGACGACGTCCGGGCGCTGCTCGCCGCCGGCCTGGCGCTCGTCATCGGGGTGCAGGCCGTGATCATCGCGGCCGGCAACCTGAAGCTCATCCCGCTGACCGGCATCACGCTTCCCTTCATCAGCTACGGCGGGTCCTCGCTGGTCGTGAACGGGCTGGTGGTAGGGCTCCTGCTGGCGTTCTCGGATCGGGGTCCCGCCCCGCCGGCAGAGCCGCGCCGAGCGCATCGGCTCGGTCGAGACCGGGCATGACCTCCGGCGGGCCGGGACGACGCGGCCAGCGGCCGCTGGGTGGCCGCGTGGTCCGGCTGGGAATCGCGCTCGCGATCGCCTTCGGTGGAGTGGCGCTGGGGGCGGGCTACTGGCAGGTCCTGCGCGCAGACGACCTATCTCATGATCCGGGCGATGCAGCCGTTATCGCCGCCGCCCGGTCCACGGTGCGCGGACGGATCCTCGACCGCGACGGGCGCGTCCTTGCGACGAACCGGCGCGACGCGAGCGGCGAACTCTACCGGGTCTATGCCGACCGCTCGCTGAGCGCACCGCTCGGCTATGCCTCGAGCCTGTATGGCTCGGCGGGCCTCGAGGCGGCCGACGCCTCGGTGCTCATGGGCCTCGGGGCCGATGACCCTCTCTCGCGGGCCCTCGCCAAGTTCCGGTCACCCGTCTTGCGCGGCGATGACCTGCGGACGAGCCTGTCGCTGACGCTGCAGCGGCTCGCGGTGCGCCTGCTGGGCGCGGATCGGGGCGCGGTCGTGGCCCTCGACCCGCGGACCGGCGACGTGCTCGCGCTGGCGAGCACGCCGACGTTCGACGCGTCCGGGATCGCGGATCCAGCCACGGCTCGTGCCGCGTTCTCGGCCGCCCTCGACGATCCCGGCCAGCCGCTCCTCGACCGGGCCACCCAGGGGCGCTACGTCCCCGGCTCGGCGTTCAAGATCGTGACCGCGATCGCCGGCTTCTCGTCCGGCGCCATCGACGCCGCCACGGCGTTCCCCCAGCAGCCGGGGGACGAGACCACGGGTCTTCTCGTGGACGGCTTCCGGATCGTGGACGGACACCACCTCTTCACCGGGTCCGAGGTCCTGGACTTCGCACGTGCCACGGAGGTCTCCTGCAACATCTGGTACGCGCTCGCCGGGCTTCGCACCGGGGGTGCGGCGATGGACGCGGCGGCGCGCCGGCTCGGCTTCGGCGCACCCATCCCGTTCGACCTGCCCACCGCGAGCTCACAGCTCACCAACGGCGGAGGCCCACTGCCGGGCGGCTTTGCCGACGACGTGGAGCTGGCCAATGCCGCATACGGACAGGGTGAGGTGCTCGTCACGCCACTCCAGATGGCCCTCGTCGCGGCGACGGTGGCAAACGCCGGCGTGGAACCCCGGCCGCGCCTCGTCACCGCGCTGGTGAGCCCGTCGGGGTCGGTCAGCGACGTCCCGGCAGGGACGCTCGGGCGCGTCATGTCGGCGCAGGACGCTGCAACGATCGCGAGCGCGATGGTGCAGGCCGTCGAAGGAGTCGACGGACAGAAATTCACCGCGGGCGCCCAGGTCGCGGGCGTGACCGTGGCCGGCAAGACGGGCACGGCCCAGCTCGGTGGCACGGGCGAGCCGAACTCCTGGTTCATCGGCTTCGCGCCGGCGGAGGCCCCCACGATCGCGCTCGCCGTGATCGTCGAGCACGGCGGGTCCGGCGGCTCGCGAGCAGCCCCGCTCGCCGGAGACCTGCTCCGGGCATACTTCGGCGGGCAACCATGACGACGCTGGGCAGGCCGGACGATGCCCCGCCGGATCCGAGCGTGCCAGCCTCGATTCCCGAGCCGGATGGCCTTCCGCGACCGCCGCGCCCGATCATCGAGCGGATCGGGCTCGCGCTCGTGGCCGTCTTCGTGATCGTGGTATTCGGCGTGCTCGGCGTCGCGTCGTTCGCGTCGGGCGACCTGTTCTTGGCCGTGATGGCCGGGATCGGGGCGCTCATGACCGCCTGGGCGGCCGGCCGCACGCTCCTCCGAGGCTGACGCTGCGGCTCAGGCTGCGGAACCATTCCCGCCGTCCAGACGTACTATCTGCGTACCCTGAGACCCGACCCCGCGAAATGCGGGCGCTGTGCCGTCCCCGGACTGGCCACGCCCACCGGATGCGCAGCGACAGGAGCACGATGACGAAGATCCAGGAGTCCGGCGACCGCGTCATTGCGAACGTCGAGCGGGTGATCGTGGGCAAGCATCACGAGGTCCAGCTGGCCCTGGTCGCCCTGCTCTGCCGGGGCCATCTCCTCATCGAGGACGTTCCCGGGACGGGCAAGACGGTGCTGGCGAAGGCGATCGCCAGGAGCCTTGGCTCGTCGTTCCGGAGGATCCAGTTCACGCCCGACCTCCTCCCCTCGGACGTGACCGGGCTGTCGATCTACAACCAGAAGATCCAGGAGTTCGAATTCCGGCCCGGGCCGATCATGAGCCAGGTGGTTCTCGCCGACGAGATCAACCGGGCGACCCCGAAGACACAGTCGGCGCTGCTCGAGTGCATGGAGGAACGCCAGGCCACGATCGACGGGATCAGCCATCAGATGCCGGACCCGTTCCTGGTCATCGCCACCCAGAACCCCATCGAATACGAGGGGACGTTCGCGCTCCCGGAGGCCCAGCTCGACCGGTTCATGCTCCGGCTCCGGATGGGATACCCGACGCCGACCGAGGAGATCGTGATCCTCGATGAGCAGAAGCGGGTCCATCCGCTCGACGACCTGGAGGAGGTCTGCCCGGTTGCTGAGCTGCGCGAGATGCAGGCCGCCGTCCGCGAAACCTACGTGGATGCCAGCGTCGCCGAGTACATCGTTCGCCTGGTGAACGCGACCCGCAACCATCCCGACATCTACCTGGGGGCATCGCCGCGCGGTTCGATCGCGCTCTATCGGGCCGGCCAGGCCCGGGCTGCCCTGCTTGGCCGCGACTACGTCATCCCGGACGACGTGAAGACCCTGGCGGGCCCGGCGCTGGCGCATCGCGTGATCATCAAGACCAGCTCGTCCATCCGCGAAGTGGACGCGGAGACCGTGGTCCGCGAGCTGCTGGACGCCGTGCCCGTCGACGCCCCCGCCCGGCCCGGCGGCCCGCGCCGGATCGAGGCCGAGGCCCAGCGCGGCCGCTGAGCTGCCGCCAGGCTCCCCAAGCCGTGCGCTTCCTGCGCCGCCTTCCCCTCCTCGCCGCAGCCAGCATCCTGCTCGTGGCCGCCTTCAGCACCGGCTTCGACTTTCTCTTCTATCTCGTGTACCTCGGGCTCCTCGTCGTCGGCGGAAGCTACCTGGTCACTCGAAACGGCCTCACTAGCCTCGAAGCGGGCTACGCCGTGAGCCAGCTCCAGGCCCACGTCGGTGACCAGCTCCGCACCACCTACACCCTGCGGAACACCAGCCGACTGCCCAAGCTGTGGCTGGAGGTCCACAACCCGTCGACCCTTCCGATACCGCTTCCTGGTCGGGCGATCTCGCTCGGGACGCGCCGCGAACGGTCCTGGGTCGCCCGTGTGCCACTGACCCGGCGCGGCCATTTTCGGGTGGACCCGCTCCAGATCCGGACCGGCGACCCGTTCGGGTTCTTCGAGGCCAATGCAGCCGTCGGACACGGCCTGACGCTGGTCGTCTACCCGCGGCTCGAGCACATCCCGCGCTGGCGGCTCCGGGCGGTAAGCCTGGAGGGGAGTCGATCCACGCCCGTCCGGACGCAGCAGACGACGCCGCTCGCCACCTCCATCCGGCCGTATGCGCCGGGCGATGCGTTCAACCGGATCCACTGGCCATCGACCGCCCGGACTGGCGAGATCCAGGTCAAGGAGTTCGACCTCGAGCAGACCGCCGACGTCTGGCTCTTCGTGGATCTCGAGCGTCGCGTCCAGTGCGGCTCGGGAGATGACTCCAGCGTCGAGGTGGCCGTCCGGGTGGCGGCCGCGGTGGCGGAGCGCGCGCTCTCGGAGAATCGCGCGGTCGGCTTGACGACGACCGGGGCGCACATCATCCACCTGTCCCCCGACCGGGGCCCGCGCCAGCGCCAGAAGATCCTGAACCTGCTCGCCGCGGTGGACGGGGACGGGAACACCCCGCTCGTCGAGGCGCTCGTCGCTGGTCTGCCGCTCCTGCGACGCGGCATGTCGGCCGTCATCGTGACACCGTCCGCAGAGACGGCCTGGATCCGTCCCCTCGCGACCCTCGGTCCACGAGGGATCGGCGTGCAGGTGATGTTCCTGGACCCGCACGGATTCATGCGCCATGAGGTGGTCGTCGCCGGGCGCAGCGTCGGCGAGCCGGACATTGCCGCCGAGCTCGCATCGCTCGACCAAGGGTCGCGAGGGGTTCATCGCGCGCTCTCGGAGTTCGACGTCCGGGCGTTCGCGATCCCGCCAGCGGTGCCGCTCGGCGAGGTCCTGGTCGGATGAGCGCCAATCCGACGACATTCGCCCACCGCCCGGCAGCACCCGCCGACCTGGTGCGGCACCTAGCGCCGGCTCCCGCGGAGGGCTGGTCAAGCGTGCTCCTGCTGGCGCTGATGGCGGCTCTCGTCGGCTTTTCGATCGACGACGCGCACTGGGTGCTCGGCAGCCGGACGCTGACGAACTTCCTCCCGTGGGCGGGGGTGCTGGGCGTCGCCTGGGGCTTCGTCACGGCCAAGGCGGGCGCTCATCGGTTCTTCGCGTATCTCGGTGGCGCGATCATCGCGGCCGCGTATCTCACGCTCGTCGTGGGAGCCCAGCTCGCGCCTGGGGCCTCCATCGGCGGACTCTTCCAGGCCACGTCGGACTCGGTGGTCGGTGCGTACATCGACCTCCTCGTACGCGGCCGCGCCACCACGGTCGAGGTGGGCCACTTCCTGCTCGTCCTGGGGATCATCTGCTGGGGGGCCGGCCAATTCGCCGCGTACACCGCGTACGCCCATCGGCGCCCGGTCGCGGCTGTCGTCCTGCCGGGCTCGCTGCTGCTGGCCAACGTCGCGCTGACGATCCGGGATCAGTACGCGCTCCTGGTTGTGTACTCGCTCGCAGCGCTCCTGTTCCTGGTTCGATTTCACGTTGCGGACGAGCAGCGGGCCTGGCTCAGGCACCGGATCGGCGACGTCGGCGACGCAGCCGGCCTCTCCCTGCGAGCGGGCCTGACGTTCGTCGCGGTGGCCGTCCTGGGTTCCCTTGCGCTGACCCAATCCGCATCGTCGGCCCCGCTCGCGGACGCCTGGCCGAGCCTGAACCAGAAGTTCACCGAGCTGGCGCAGCAGTGGGTCCGGTACTTGCCCGCGGGCGGGCCGGGAACGCGCATCACCGGCACCCAGTTCGGGGCGTCGACCACCGTCACGGGCGTATGGGTGACCGATGCAACACCGATCTTCACGATCCAGGCGCCACCCGACAGCCCGCTCGTCAAGTGGCGCGCGGTCGCCTACGACCAGCTGATCGGGAACACCTGGAGCTGGAGCCAGACGGTGGACGTGAACGTCGGGGCATCGGTGGGCCTGCTGGCGGGGACGTTCGATGCGCCGCTCGACGCGGTCCGATACGTGACCGAGGACTACAAGGTCGGCGGCCCCGCGGCGGCCAGCATCGTGGTCTCTCCCGGGATTCCCACCCTTCTCGACCGCGCGGCGAACGTGACCTTGATCCAGGGTGGGGTGGACACGGCGTTCGGCCGAATCCTGCCCGCCGGCGGCTCGAGCTATACGCTTCAGGCCCGTCTGCCGGACCTTTCCAACCCGGACGACCCGACCACGCTGACCGCGAACCGCCTCCGCGCGGCCGGGACAGACTACCCGCCCGGCCTGCTGGCGACCTATACCTCGATCGAGCCGGGGACAGTCGGGCCCGAGACGCGCGCGCTGCTCACGCAGATCATGGCAGCGGCCCGGCCGTCGACGCCCTATGACACGGCGCGCGCGATCGAGTCATACCTGCGCGACCCCGCCCATTTCACCTACAGCACGAACGTCGCGAACGTGGACTGCGGCAATCTTGGTCTGGTGGACTGCTTCGTCCAGTCCCGGACGGGTTACTGCGAGCACTACGCCTCGGCGATGGTGATGATGCTCCGGGCGGCGGGAATCCCCGCTCGGTTCGTGGAGGGGTTCCTGCCCGGTTCCCGCGACGCGAGCGGTCGCGTGACGATCCGGCGCGATCAGGCGCATGCCTGGGTGGAGGTATGGTTCCCCGGCGCTGGTTGGGTCGACTTCGACCCGACCGGCGGTGGCGTCGGCCTCCCGGAGGACCTTCCAGCCGGCCCCGTGGTCAGCACGCCGGTTCCCTCGGCCAGCGCCGCGACCGGTGCGGTTCCGAACCCCACGCGTCGGGGCGACATCAACGATCGTGCCGGGCCCACCCGCACCATACCGCCCACCTTCCGGACGCCCGGCATCGGTCCGATCATCGTGGTGGCCGTCCCGCTGGGAGGTGCCCTGCTCGGGCTCGGCTTCCTCCTGCTGCGGCGGCGACTCCGCCGGCCGGTCGAGCCGGCCACCGTCTACCGGATGGTCGCAGGGCTGGCCGGTCGCCTCGGGTACCCGCGCCGGCCTACCCAGACGGTCTACGAGTATCTCGGGTCGCTCTCGGACGTCGTGCCCAGCGTCCGGCCCGAGCTGCAGCTCGTCGCCCGCTCCACCGTGGAGGCCACGTATGGTCGGCGTCGCCTGGGCGCGGATCGGCTCTCGGCGCTCGGCGAGGCGCAGCGACGCCTGCGGGTCGCGCTTCTCCGCCTCGCCTTCGTCCGTCGCCGGGGAAGGCGCGGCTAGAGCGCCCCGCTGCGGGCCCGCGCGACAGCCTCCTCCTCGGCGCGCCGCTCCGCGTCTCCGGCCTCGAGCTCGAGCGGGGCGAGGTGCTCCGTGCGGTTCCAGGCGCGCAGGACCGCGCGGCCGTTGCGGATGTCGACGACCGCGATCCCCGTCGTCGTCTGGGTGAAGGTCCAGAAGCGATCCAGGGGCAGGCCGAGAAGCGCAAGCAGCGCGACCTTGAACGCCCCGTCGTGGCCCACGAGGACGATCCAGGGTCCGGCGTGGGGATCGTAGAAGGATGGCGCAGCTCGGCCCGTCGGCGCCGGGGTGACCCCCGACCCCGTCGCGGCCTCGGCAGGCGGGTCCGCCGCAAGCCGGAGACGCTCGACCACCCCAGCCAGCGCGCCCCGGACTCGCAGGTCGACGTCGACGAGCGACTCTCCCCCGGGAGCGAACGTCGCCACCGGGTCACGGCGCCAGCCCGCGATCTCGGCTGGCCAGCGCGCCTCGACCTCACGCTGGTGGAGGCCCTCCCATTCACCCTGGGCGATCTCGATCAGGCCGGGTTCCGCGACCAGTGGCGGTGCGGGACGCCCGCGCAGCGCGATGGCTGCCGCCACCGCGGCGGCAGTCTGCGCGGTCCGGGCAAGGGGGGAGTACACGATGGCGAGCGGATCGCCCGCCGGGACCGGCAGCCGGGGCGGGGCGGACGCGTCGGCCAACCGCGCACCGGCGAGGGCCGCCTGGCGTTGGCCGAGCAGGGACAACGGGGTGTCGGCGCGCCCCTGGAAGCGCCCCTCAGCCAGCCAGACCGACTGGCCGTGCCTGAGGAAGACGAGCGAGGCGTCGAGTTCCGGCGGGACGGGGATGGGCGCGGCGCTCCCGCGGTCCGCGGTCATGCGCCCTGACCGAGTTCGATGGCCCAGATGTCGAGCACGCCGTCCAGAGCCCGGATGCGCGCGGCGACCTCGCCCGGGACCGGCTCGTCGAGCGCGAGGAGCATCAGGGCGTCGGTCCGGGGTGCCGATCGGCCAAGGTGCATGGCGCTGATGTTGACGTCCGCCTCGCCGAGCAGCGTGCCGATCCGCCCCATCATGCCGGGGCGGTCCAGGTGGCGGGTCACCAGCATCCACGCCGTCGGTGCCATCTCCAGCTCGTAGTCGTCCAGCCGGACGAGGCGTTGCTCGCCGTTCGCGAGGGTCGCGGCGACCGCGTGCCGGACACCACCCGCGATGCCTGTCACCGTGACCAGCGTGGCGAACCCGCCGGCGTCCGGGGTCTTGCGCTCGACAAGCGTGATCCCGCGGGTGCGCGCGAGGTGGGCGGCGTTGACGAGGTTCACCCGCTCCGTGGTGGATCCCTCGAGCAGGCCGCGAAGCACGGCCGCCTGGAGCGGTGTGACGTCGTGAGCGGCGAGCTGGCCGGCGACCTCGAGCGTCAGCGTCTCGACGGCCCCGCGCGCGAACTGGGCATGAAACCGGCCGAGGGTCTCCGCCAGCGGCAGGTACGGAGCAATCGCACGTGCCGTCTCGGGCGTCAGCAGCGGGGCGTTGACCGCGTACCGCGCCGGCCGCCCGTCGAGCACATCGAGGACCTGCTCCGCCGCCTCTTCGGCCACCAGCACCTGCGCCTCTGCGGTCGACGCCCCGAGGTGCGGCGTGAGTACGGTGTTCGGCGCCTCCAGGAGCGGGTTCCCGGTCGGCGGCTCGGTCGTATAGACGTCGATCCCGGCCCCCGCGATCCCACCAGCGTGGAGGGCGTCGGCGAGCGCCGCCTCATCGACGACCGCGCCGCGGGCCACGTTGAGAAGGAAGGCCGACGACTTCATGCGAGCCAGCTCAGCGGCCCCGATCAGTCCCTTCGTCGTCTTCGTGACGGGCACATGGAGTGTCACAACGTCAGAGCGTTCGAGGAGCTCCTCGAACGGGACCAGCTCGATCCCGTGGCGCGCCGCCTGCTCGGCGGATACGAACGGGTCGCTGCCGATCACGCGCATCTCCAGCGCGCCAGCCCGATCGGCGATGGCCTGGCCGATCTTCCCGAGGCCCACGATCCCGAGGGTCTTGCCGCGCAGCTCATGTCCTGCGAAGGCGCTGCGTTTCCACTCGCCACGCCGCATCGAGGCGTCCGCGGCCGCGACCTTGCGGGCCAGCGCGAACAGCAGCGCCAGCGTCAGCTCGGCGGCCGCGATCGTGTTTCCGGTGGGTGCGTTGACCACGGTGATGCCGGCGCGCGTCGCCGCGTCCAGGTCCACGTTGTCGACGCCGACGCCGGCCCGACCGATCACGATGAGGCGGGATCCGGCGGCGATCATCTCCGCGTCGACCTTCACCTGGCTGCGAACGAGGAGCGCGTCGTACTCGGGCAGGATCGCCCGATACTCCTCCGGCGTCAGCCCGGTCTTCTCGTCGACATCGTGGTGACGGGCCAGGATCTCGATGCCCTCCCGCGCGACGGGCTCCGCCACGAGGATCTTCATGCGGTCACCGCCTGCGCCGCCGTCGCGCCCGTCTCGATCGCCGCAAGGGCGGCTCGCTGGGCGGCACCCACCGCCGCGCCCGGCTCGACAGGCCGACCAAGCGCCCGCGCCACCTCCTCCATGACGCCGACGGCGCCGAGGATGTCGTCCAGGTTGACAGCCCCCAGGTGGCCGACCCGGAAGATCTTCCCCTTGAGCTTGCCCTGGCCGCCGGCCAGGACAAGCTGGCGAGCCTTGACCGCCGCGTTGAACGCCTTCCAGTCGAGGTCCTCGGGGATCCAGGCCGCGGTCACGGTGTTCGAGGCAGCATCCGGGGCGGCGAGGAGCTGGAAGCCCAGCGCGATCAGGCCCGCTCGCGTTGCGGCGGCGCAGGCGGCATGGCGAGCGAACACGCCCGCCGGCGTCTCGGCCTCCATCAATGCCAGGCCGGCGTCCACCTGGTACATCACGGCGACTGCGGGGGTCCAGGGCGTCTGGCTGCTGGCGGCCGACGTGCGTGCCTCGCGGAGGTCGAAGTAGAAGCGTGGCATGCGCGCCTCGTCGGCAGCGGCCCAGGCGCGCTCCGAGAGCGCGATCATCGACATCCCCGGCGCGGCCATCCACGCCTTCTGCGAGCCCGTCACCACCACGTCCAGGCCCCAGGCGTCCATCTCGAACGGGACCGCGCCGAGCGCGGAGACCCCGTCGACGATGACGAGGGCTTCCGGTGCCAGTTCCCGCGCGACCGCCGCGAGAGCCGCGATCGGGTTCGTGACGCCGGTCGAGGTCTCGTTGTGCGTCAGCAGCACGGCCCGGTAGTCCGCATCAGCGCTCAGGTGGGCGCGCAGGACGGCAGGATCTGCCGCCCGTCCCCACTCGGTCTCGAGGCGGGTGACATCCGCCCCGTACACGCCGGCGATCTTCGCGAACCGATCGCCGAAGGCCCCGGTGGTCAGCGCGAGGACCCGCTCAGCGGGCGAGAGCGTGTTGACGATCGCGGCCTCGAGGCCGCCGGTGCCCGCGGCGGTGAGGAGGAGGACCTCCTGCTCGGTCCCGAAGTAGATCCGCATGCCGCGGTCGATCCGGCCCATCAGGGCGGCAAACTCCGGCCCGCGATGGTTGATCATCTGGCGTCCCCCGGCCTCGCGCACGCTTGGGGGCAGGTGGGTCGGGCCAGGAATACGGAGGTTCGGCTCGAAGCGGTACACGGCGGGGCCTCCTGCTGGGCGGTCGATCGCGGCCGTCTGCGCCCGGCGGCGCGCACGAACACGCGGAGGGTAGGGGAGCAGTGGGCCCCCCGTCCAGCATGGTATATATGCGTGCATATGCCAGTCTTCAAGCGGACCACGATCCTCGCCCGGCCGGACCTGCTCGACCGGCTGGACCGGCACGCACGGCGTACGCACTCCACCAAGACCGCGGTGATCACGGCAGCCCTGGAGGCCTACCTGGCGGCGCACGACGCCGCTCCCTCGCTGGGGTTCATCGGGGTTGGCCGGAGCACCCACGGCCGCCTCTCGCTCGACGCCCGGCGCATCGCCGGACGTGAGGTCGGGAGCCGGCGCGCCGCCAACGAGGCCGGCTGACCGGTGGCGGTGCTCCTGGACGTGTCGGCCATCGTCGCGGCGGCCGACAGCGCCGATCTCAATCACGCCGCCGCCAGAGCCTGGTTCGCGACTGTCGACGAGCCGCTCCTGCTCGGCGCGCTCACGCTCGGCGAGGCCGACCACGTCCTTCAGCGGGAACTGGGCCAGCCGGCGACCATCGCGCTCGTCGAGGCGCTCACGAGCGGCGCGATCCGGCTGGTGCCGCCCACCCAGGATGACCTGGTTCGGGCGTCCGCGCTGCTCGCGGAGCACGCCGAGCACCGGCCTCGGCTTTCGGACGCGCTCCTCGTCGCCGCCGCCGGGCGGCTGGGCGTTCGCCGGATCGCCACGTTCGACCGGCGGCCGCTCGCGGTGCTGGTGCCGCGCGGCCCGCGGGGAGAGAGCCTGGTGGACCTGGAGCCGTGAACCGGCGGGGAGTCATTCGCCCCGGCGGCGCCGCGCTTCGGACTTCGCGTCCAGCCGGCCGCGGTGGAGCTGAGCGAGACGGGCCTCGGCCCCCGCGTCGGTCGGCTCCCAGAACCGCCGCATCGCCATGCCCCTGGGCAGGTAGGCCTGGTCGGCGGCCGCGTCCGGCGCATCGTGTGGGTTGCGGTACGTCTTTGCCGCCGGCCGGAGGTGTCCGGGAACCGGGCGGGGGCCACGCGCGCGCAGCTCGTCGCGGGCAGCGAAGAATGCCCGCCCGGCCGCAGGGGACTTGGGAGATGCCGCCAGGAAGACCGCGACCTGCGCGAGCGCGTAGAGCCCCTCGTCGTTCGTCTCGGCCCCGATCTTCTCGACCGCCGTCAACGCGGCGACGGCGAGCGGAAGCCCGGCCGGCTCGGCGTTCCCGATGTCCTCCGACGCCGAGATGACGAGTCGGCGGGCGAGATAGCGCGGGTCTTCGCCTGACTCCAGGGCGGTGGCCAGCCACCAGAGCGCCGCGTCGGGATCCGAGCCCCGGATGCTCTTGATGAGCGCGGAGACCACTCCGGAGCGGTCGTACCCGAGCATCGGAGACTGGGCGGCCAGGGCGACGTCGGCAGGCTCGATGTGCATGGGACGGCGCGCGGAGCTGGGCTCCAGGTCCGTCGCGCGACGCTCGGCCAGGACGGCCGCCGTCTCCAGGAGGCCCAGCATCCGGCGTGCGTCGCCCGATGCGTACCCGATCAGTTGCCGCGCCGCCGCCTCCTCGAGGGCGTAGACGCCGGCAAGGCCCAGCTCCGTGTCGTCCAGCGCCCGCGTCGCGATCGTGGCGAGCTCGGCCTCGCCCAGCGGCTGGAGACGGAACACGCGCAGCCGTGAGAGGAGGGGAGGGGTGATCGCGCCCGCGATGGGCGGCTCGGTCGTCGCGCCGACCAGGACGATGGTGCCCGCCTCCACGTGAGGGAGGAGCGCATCCTGCTGGGCCTTGCTGTACCGGTGAACCTCGTCGAGGAAGACGACGGTCGTGCGGTCCTCCAGGGCGGCGGCAGTCCGAGCGTTGTCGACCACGCCGCGCAGCGTGGCCACGCCGTCGGTTGTGGAGTTCAGGGCCTCGAACCGCGCCCCGATCGCCTCGGCCAGCAGCCGGCCGATGGTCGTCTTGCCGGAGCCCGGCGGGCCCCAGAGGATGCAGGAGGGCAGGCGGCCACCCTCGACCAGGCGGCGAAGCGGCGCCCCCGGCCCGAGCAGGGCGGCCTGGCCGACAACCTCGTCCAGCGACCGTGGGCGCATCCGATCTGCGAGCGGCCGCAGGTGGAGCGACGGGGTGAACAGGGGCGTGGGGGCGGTTCCGGCCGTACGGCGGGCCACGGAGCGGGGGTCCCGGACGGGGCGGGCGACCGGCCTCTGGGTCAGGAGACCCGGAGGATCCCGGTGACCTGCGAGAGGAAGAAGGTCGCGAAGAGGATCGCGAAGATGCCGATGAAGATGACGGCAATCCGGCGCAGGTCACGCATGACGTACACGTACTCGTCGGCTGCCACGACGGCAAGCGTGGTGACGGCCCGGCCGCGCCCGCGGACCGGCGTGTCGTCGGCGGCGCCCCGGCGCCGATCGCGAGCTCGAGCCAGCGAGGCGCCGGCCTGGCGCTCCTCGTCGACGATGCTCGCCTCGATCGCGGCCGCGCGGGAGAGCTCGTCCTCGGTGAGCGTCGTGGCCGGCCGCGGCGCCACGGGAGCCGCGGCGCCCGCGGCAGTCGGGCGCCGCGTGGCGCGCCCGGTCGTGCTCTTCGTGGGGGGCCGCTGGCCCGGTCGCGTGCTGCCGCGCTGGCGTTTCGCCATGCTGAGGTGGGCCTCCTGGTCTTCCGGTCGCCGGGCCGGGCCTGCTCGGACGCATGCCGTGGCGGGCGCGGTCGCGTCCGACGACGCCGAAGAATAGCACCGCGGGACGCCAGCGAGCCGCAACCCAGCGCGAGCGCGCGCCGCTACGCGTCGCCGCGGCCCGCGCTTGGGCGCCGGGCAAGCATGCCCTGCTAGACTCGCCCCAGCCCCATCGGAGGACCCGTGAGCGACCTCGACACGCTCGTCAACTCCAATATCGGACCGATCGTCGGCCTGCTCGTGGTGGCCCTGGCGGTGCTCGCGTGGGCCTTGCTGCTGGTCGCGCGGCGCGGGCGGCTGTTGGAGGCGCGCCTGGCCGCGCTCACGCGGGGCGACGACGGCACGAACCTCGCGGAGGTCCTCGAGGCGCACGTCGACAAGGTCTACGCGGTGGCCCGCCGGCAGGACGAGCTGGATGTCCGGGCGGCCGCGCTGGAGGAGCGTGCACGCCACAGCGTCCAGGGCATCAGCCTGGTCCGCTTCAACAACTTCGACGACACGGGCGGCAACCAGAGCTTCGCCCTGGCGATGACGGATCCGGAGGCGAACGGCGTCGTGCTCTCGAGCCTCCATGCCCGCAACCAGACCCGTGTCTATGGCAAGGCCGTCGCCAGTGGCGTCGCGGAGGGCGCGCTCTCGGCGGAGGAGGACGCGGCGCTGCGCCAAGCGACGGACCGGGCGCTCGGTCGCTGACGGAGGGCGCGTGAGTTCCCGCCTGGCCGCGGGCCGGTTCCGCGGGCCCGGTGCCGGGTGATGGCACGCGCGGGCCGGAGCCCGAATAGCCGGAAGCCGCCGCGGCGGCCCCGGTCGCGCGAGGCGCCGCCACTCGAGCAGATCCCCGTCTGGCTGGAGCAGGTCGTCCCCCCGGACCCGGCCCAACGGCGGGCCCCGCCCGCCGGCGTCGAGGCGCTGCTGGCCAACCTCAACGCGCAGCAGCGCCAGGCGGTGACCCACGGGGACGGTCCGCTCCTCGTCGTCGCCGGTGCGGGGACGGGCAAGACGCAGGTCGTGACGCGGCGCATCGCATGGCTGATCGCAACGAAACGGGCGAAGCCGTCCGAGATTCTCGCCCTCACGTTCACCGACAAGGCGGCCGAGGAGATGCAGCTCCGCGTCGACCAGCTGGTGCCGTACGGCTACACGGATACGCTCGTCGCCACCTTCCACGCATTCGGGGACCGCGTCGTCCGCGAGTACGCCCTCGAGCTCGGGCTGCCGTCGGAGCCGCGGGTCCTGACGCGCGCAGAGACGGTGATATTCCTGCGGGAGCGGCTCTTCCGGCTGGATCTGGACGCCTACCGCCCGCTCGGCGATCCAACGCGTTTCCTCGCGGCCCTGGCCGCACTCTTCAGTCGCCTGAAGGACGAGGATGTTGGCCCGGAGGAGTACCGTGCCCATGCCGCCGCGCTCACGACCGCGGCCGAGGCGGTCGGTGCAGCGCCGGGCGCGGCCGCCCTCCGGGAGGAGGCTCGGCGCCACGCAGAGCTCGCGGCCGCGTACGGGCGGTACCAGGAGCTGCTCGGCGAGGCCGGCGCGATCGATTTCGGCGACCAGGTGCGACTGGCGCTCACGCTCCTGCGGGAGCATCCGGCCGCTCGCCGGAACCTCCAAGCCCGCTTCCGGTACGTGCTCGTGGACGAGTTCCAGGACGTCAACCGGGCCCAGGCGGAGCTCGTGGCGATCGTCGCGGAGCCGCACCGGAACGTCACCGTGGTGGGCGACGATGACCAGTCCATCTACCGGTTCCGAGGCGCGGCGACGGGCGCGATCGTCGACTTCCAGGCGCACTTCCGGAGCGCCCGGATGATCGTCATGCGGCGCAACTACCGGTCGCGCGCCCCGATCCTCGACACGTCCTATCGGCTGATCCGGTTCAACGATCCCGATCGGCTCGAGGTCCAGCGCGGGATCGTCAAGCGCCTCATCGCGCACCGGCGTGGGGGCGGCGCGCCGCCCGTCCGCGAGGCGGCGTTCGCGACCGGGACGGACGAGGCGGACTGGGTTGCCGGAGAGATCCAGCGGCGGACGCATGCGGGTGCACGGCCGCGGGATCACGCGGTGCTGGTCCGGGCGAACGCCGACGCTGACCCGATCCTCCGCTCACTGAACGTGGCCGGCATCCCATGGCGGTTTTCGGGCGTCTCGGGGCTCTACAGCCGCCCGGAGGTGCGCCTGCTGCTCGCCTTCCTGCGGGCCATCGCGGACCCGCACAGCTCGGTGGACGTCTTCGCACTCGCCGCATCCGAGCTCTACGGCGTGGCGGGGGACGACCTCGCTGCCCTGACGAACCGGGCACGCCGGACCAACCGGAGCCTCCGCGAGACGCTCGACGAGGTTGACGGCCAGCCGGGCTTTCTCCGCCTGCGCCCCGACACCCGGACAACGATTGCCCGGCTCGTCGCCGATCTGCGTCGCTTCGGCGAGCTGGCGAATCGGCGTCCGGCCGGCGAAGTCCTGTACGAGTTCCTGCGCTCCTCCGGTTCACTGCGCGCGTTCGCCGAGGCCGCGACGCCCGCGGCCGAAGAGGCGCTGGGAAACGTGGCCCGGTTCTTCGAGATCATCCGGGCTCAGTCGGGCCTGCTCGCGGACGATCGGGCCGTCTTCCTCGCGCCGCACCTGCAGACGTTGATCGAGGCGGGCGACGACCCGGCGACGGCCGATCTCGACCCCGACGCCGACGCGGTCGCGGTCGTAACGGTTCACAAGGCCAAGGGGCTCGAGTGGCCGGTCGTCTTCATGATCGGCCTGGTCGACGGTCGCTTCCCGGCCCGCGGCAGGCGCGAGCAGCTCGGCGTTCCCGATGCCCTTCTGCGGGGGACGTTTCCGACGGGCGATGCCCAGGTCCAGGAGGAACGGCGGCTGTTCTACGTGGGCATGACGCGGGCCCGGGACGAGCTGGTGCTCAGCCACGCGCTCGACTACGGGGGCAAACGAACGCGGCGCGTGTCGCCGTTCGTCCTCGAGGCGCTCGACCTGCCGGCGGGCGCCGCGCCCCCGACGGCACCCGGGAACGCCCTCGAGCGTCTGGGCGGCTTCGAGACGCCGGCGGTCGCCTCCCCGGCCGCGGCGAGTCCGGCTCCGATGGAGCCCCTGGTGCTCAGCTTCTACCAGGTCGACGCGTACCTGACGTGCCCTCTGCGCTACAAATACGCGCACGTGCTGCGGGTCCCCACGGCACCCCATCACGCCATCGTGTACGGGTCCGCACTGCATCTCGCCGTGCAGGAGTTTCACAAGCGCCACGCGCGGGGCGTGCTGATGAGCGAGGCCGAGCTGATCGCGGTCTTCGAGCAGGCCTGGACCACCGAAGGCTTCGTCTCCCGCGAGCACGAAGAGGCCCGCCTCGTATCCGGTCGCGACGCGCTCCGGCGGTTCCGGCGGACGCAGATGGAGCCCGGTGCGGTCATTCCGGCGTACGTGGAACGCGAGTTCGCGTTCCTGCTGGACGGCGATCGCATTCGCGGTCGAATGGACCGGGTCGACCTGATCCCTGTGACGACGCCGGCGCAGGTTCCGGGACGCGACGGAGGCGCAACGGCGACGGTGGTGGCCGACGCCGCGGACGTGGTCGAGCCCGCCCTTCCGCTCCTCCAGGAGCGCGTCGTGATCACCGACTACAAGAGCTCGGACGTCCGCGACCCGGCCAAGGCACGGGAGCGGGCGCGCGAGTCGCTCCAGCTCACGATCTATGCAATGGCCTGGCAGGCAGAGACCGGCCGCCTTCCCGACGCCGTGGCGCTCCACTTTCTCGATTCGGGCGTGGTCGGGACATCCGAGGTCGATGCGGACCGCGTGACCCGGGGCATCGCCGATATCCGCGAGGCAGCCGCCGGCATCCGGGCCGGCCGCTTCGACGCACGACCTTCGTACGTGACCTGCTCATGGTGTGCGTACCGCGCCATCTGCCCGTCCAGCGTGGCGCGCTAGACTCCGGGACGTGGAGGCGCGCGATCGGCTGGCCAACCTCGGGACGTTCGGGGCGGCGGCCATCGCCTGGGTGCTCGTCGGGTTCCTCGTGATGACCCGCGACCCGCGCGCCGACCCGGCCGCCGGGTTCGTGGGGGCCGCCCTGATGGGCCTCGCGGCGGGCCTCACCACGGTCCCGCTCTTCTGGCTCGCCACCTTCGGCCGGCACCGCCGGATCGCCTACCGTGGCGACTGGGTGCGTGCCGCCCGCCGCGGGCTCTGGGTCGGGCTGGTGGTCGGACTGTTCGTGGCTCTCCGCCTGCAGGACATCCTGAGCCTGCCCATCGCGGTCTTCGTGGTCGTGCTGGTCGTCTTTGCCGAGCTCACGCTGTCGATCGAGCGTTGAGTCGCCCACTCGCGTCCCGCCCTGGAGGTCTCTCATGCCAGCCCCATCCGAGCTGAAGGCCCGCGCGACTGCCGCCGTGATGGCGAGCCGGGACGAGATCTTGGAGCTGTCGCGGGCGATTCATGCCGATCCCGAGCCCGCGTTCGAGGAGCATCGGGCCGCCGCGCGTGTCGCGGCGGCGATCGCCGACCATGGGTACGTCGTCGAACATCCGGCCGGGCGCCTGGCGACAGCCGTCCGTGGCCGGCTCGGCGGCGGCCTTGGCCAGGACGGACCGCGCATCGGTGTGCTGGCGGAATACGACGCGCTTCCGGGGCTCGGCCACGGCTGCGGTCACAACACGATGGCGGCCTCCGGCGTGGGAGCGGCGATCGCCCTCGCGGCCGTGCGCAATTCATTTGCCGGTGAGGTGGTCTTCCTGGGCACCCCCGCGGAGGAACGGGGAAGCGGCAAGCAGTTCATGCTGGATGACGGGCTCTTCGAGGGGCTCGACGCGGCGCTCCTGTTCCACCCCGCGGATCGGGACATGGTCAACTGCGTGCTGCTCGCGAGCGAGGACGTGGACGTCACGTTCACGGGCCGGGCGGCGCACGCGGCGAGCGAGCCATGGGAGGGCAGGAACGCGCTGGACGCGGTGGTGCTGCTGCTCGAGGCGATCGGGCTTTGGCGCCAGCAGCTGCCCCAGCACGCGCGGGTCCACGGGATCGTGCTGGAGGGCGGGACCGCAGCCAACATCATCCCGGACCGGGCCACCGCGCGGTTCATGATCCGGAGCACCGACCAGGTGTACTTCGAGTCGATGCGCGAGCGCTTCCGCGCCCTCGTCTCCGGTGCCGCCATGATGGCCGACGTGGCGGGTGAGATCATGTTCTCCGGCGGCTCCACCACGATGAAGGACAGCCGGACGCTGGCAGGTCTCTGGCGCACCAACATGGAGGCGATGGGCCGCCTCGATGAGGGCGTGGACCCGGAGCACATCGGGAGCTCGGACATGGGCAACGTATCGCTGGTGCTCCCGACGATCCACCCATCCCTGGCGATCTGCGACCACGGCGTGCCCTGGCACTCCATCGAGTCGCTCGAAGCCGCGGCGACGCCCCGCGCTGACGAGACGACCCTCCTGGCCGCGTCGCTCGTCGCCCGCACCGCCCTGGACCTCCTGCTCGATCGCGCGCTCGTCGCGACGGCCTGGAAGGAGTTCCGCGACGAGGCGTAGGCGTGGGCCAGGTCGAGCACCCGCGGGTGTGGGCGTGCCGCCCCGCGCGCTATCATCCGCGAGCGCCCCGCCGGACGTTCCGTCCGAGGCGGCGACGCCGACACCGACGGCCCCGCGTCGTGCATGGCACGCTTTCGCCGACGCTCCCGGCCGAGAGGAGCGTCAGACGTGACCGACGTGAAGGACCCCGTCGACGCGCTGTGGTTCGCCGGTCATGGGAGGCGTCGTCCATGACCCGCGCGGCGGGAGCGTCCGAGCCCGAAGCGCTGGCTGATGCGCTCGCGCGCCTGTACGACCTGGACCTGCTGGATGATCCCGGGGATCTTGACCTCTGGCTTGCCCTGGCCGCGAAGACGGGCGGCCCGGTCCTGGAGCTCATGTGCGGGACGGGTCGCCTTGCCGTCCCGCTCGCCGAGGCTGGCTTCGCGGTCACCGGCGTCGACCTCGACCCGGCCATGCTCGACCGTGCCGCGGTGCGGGTGGCCGGCTCTGATGAGGAGGCACGGGGGCGCCTGGACCTCGTGCTCGCCGATGTCGTCGGGCTGGAGCTGCCCGGCGCCGGTACGTACCGGCTGGCGTTCGTCGCCCTCAACTCGATGCTGCTGCTTCGCTCCCGGGAAGCCCAGCAGGCAGCCTGGATGGCGCTGGCGAGCCACCTCGCCCCGGGCGGAACGGCCGCGATGGACGCCTGGCTCCCCGCCGCCGCGGACCTCGCGCGCTACGACGGCCGTCTCCACCACGAGTACCTGCGCCGCGACCCGGAGCACGGCGCATGGGTCTCGAAGACGGCGGCCGCCCAGTACGACGCCGCGACCGGCACGGTGGCCCTGACGACCTTCTTCGACGAGGGGGACGCTGGTCAGCCGCCCACCCGGTGGTTCCGCCGCGACGTCGTCCGGCTGACGTCGGCGGATGAGCAGCGGGTCCTGGCCGAGTCGGCCGGGCTACGCGTGGAGCTCATCGCCGGCGGCTATGACCTGGAGACGCTTGGGCCCCACGACGACCGTCTCGTGCTGGTTGCCCGGAGGCCCGGTCCCGCCGCCTGAGTCTGGTATCGTCGGTGTGATGTCGTCGCCCGCCAGCCAGATTCGCCTCCTCCTCGTGGAGGACGTGCCGCAGGTCGCCCAGTACATCCGCGGTCTGCTCGACTCCCAGCAGTCCATCAGGCTCGTCGACGTGGTGACGGACGGCGGCCGGGCGGCGGGCCAGGTCCAGCAGCTGCGCCCGGACGTGGTGATCGTCGACTGGCTGCTCCAGGGTCGGACCAAGGCCCGCCGGGTGGTCGAGCTGATCGGCGAGGCCGGGCTGAAGATCCCCCTCGTTGTCCTCACGGTTCCGCAGAGCCCGGTCGAGCCGAGCGCGTCCGACGGCATCGCGGGCGTCATCGCGATGCCGTTCTCGGGCTTCGAGCTGGTCAGCGTGATCAATGCGGCGCACAAGGCGGCTTCGTCCGGCGAGACTGCGGGTCGCTCATCCGTTGTGGCGGTCTACGCCCCGAAAGGTGGCGTCGGCAGGACGACGCTCGCCTTCAACCTCGCGGTCGCGCTGGCTGGCCTGGGCCGGAAGACATGCCTGGTGGACGCGTGCTTCCAGTTCGGCGACCTTCGTTCGCTCCTCAAGGTGCCCGCCGACGCCCCGTCCATCCTGGACCTGCCGACCGACCGGATCGCCGAGTCGGACCTGGCGGACGTGCTATGGCGCGACCCCTCCCGCATCGACATCCTCCTTGCGCCATCCCGGGTCGAGCTCGCCGAGATGATCAGTGCCCGTGACGTGGACAAGGTCATGTCCCTCCTTCGTCGCGTCTACGACGCGGTGGTCATCGACCTGCCGGCCACGCTTGGCGACGTGACGCTGGCAATCCTCGACGTGGCCGACACGATCCTCGAGATCGTGACGTACGACTCCACCACGCTGCGGAACACGCAGGCCGTCTCGGACGCGTTCCGGGCCATCGGCTACACGGCCGACAAGGTCCGCTACGTGGTCAATCGGGCGGACTCGTCGGGTGGAATGAAAGCCGAGGAACTGACCAGCCTCCTCGGCCGGGCGCCTGAGCACAGCATCGTCTCCGACGGCCGGCTGGTTGTGCAGGCCAACAACGAGGGCGTGCCGTTCGTCCTCGCGAACCCGGATGCCCAGGTGAGCCGCGACGTCGTGGCGGTCGCCTCGGCGATCCTGAAGGCGCCGGCCCTCGTGGCCGCTCGGCGCTGAATCGATGGCCGATCCACGTCCGATCGGCGTCTTCGATTCCGGCGTCGGCGGGCTCACCGTGCTCCGTGAGATCGTCCGCAGGACACCGCACGAGAGCTTGACCTACCTGGGCGACAACGCGCGGGCCCCGTACGGGACGCGCCCGGACGACGAGGTTCGGCGCTTCTCGATCGAGTGCCTCGACCGCCTGGTGGACGGCGATGTCAAGGCGCTGGTGGTGGCCTGCAACACGTCCACGGCGGTGGCCCTCGGCGAGTACCGGCGGCGCTACGACATCCCCGTCCTGGGCGTCATCCGGCCGGGTGCGCAGGCCGCCGCGCTCGCCACACGCACGCGCCGCGTCGGCGTGATCGCGACGCCTGCCACCATCCGTTCACACGCCTACTTCGATGCGATCAAGGAAGAGAATCCCGCCGTCGAGGTCTATGAGCACGCGACCCCGTCGCTCGTGCCGCTGGTGGAGGCGGGCGTGCTCGCCGGCAGCGCGGCCGAGGAGGCGGTCGCCGCGGCGCTGGGGCCGCTGCTCGGACGTCGCGATGGGAAGGGCGAGTTCATTCACCCGCTGCCCGCGTCGGCGAAGATCGACACGCTGCTGCTCGGGTGCACGCACTACCCGCTCCTGCGGCCGATCATCCAGGCCGCGGCAGGAGAGGGGGTCGCGATCGTCGACAGCGCGACCGCGACGGCCGGAGCGCTCGCGGAGCTGCTCTCCGTCAACGGCCTGGAGGCGCCGGGCACATCACGCGGGACGGCGGCCGACGCTGGTCGCGCCGGGCACGACGCCCCGGCCGAACGCGCCGTAACCCCCACCAGCCGCCTGTTCACGACGGGCGACCTCGGGACGTTCCAGGTCCTGGTCAGCCGCCTGTTCGGCGACGCGTTCCCGCCGGCCGAGTCGATCGCGCTCGGCGCGGGCGTCGCCTGAGGTCCAGCGCGATGGCTGCACGACGCCCATCGACACGGAGCTCCGCCGCGAAGCCGGCAGGCGGCGTGTGGCAGGCCGGATTTTTCGTCGGGGCAGCGTTGGGTGCTGCCGTCACCGTGTTGGGCCGGCGAGCCGAAGACGAGGCGCGCACGGGGCTCGTGGACTGGCGGGCGGTTGGGCGGCTCGCCGAGGCCCGACTGCGGCGCGCGCCGGGCCGGCTGACCGGTCCGGAGATCGCCGCGACCGAGTCGGCCTATCGGGCCGCGATGGCACGGGTTGTCCCGGCGCTCGAGGTCGCGCTCGGGGTCCCCCTGCCCGGGATCGTGGACCGGGTGGCGGTGGTGGATCGAGCCGGCTGGGTGGAGGCGAACCTCGTCACCTTCTCGAGCCTCTTCGGGAGGCTCGAGGGAGAGCTGCTCGACCAGCTGGTCCCGCGGGGGGCCGGCCTGGTCAAGGCCTCCATGGCGCTTGCCAACCGCTGGGTCACGACGCGCCAGCTCGGGTTCCTCCTCGGCTTCATGGGACAGCGGGTCCTGGGCCAGTACGACCTGGCCCTCCTGTCGGCGGAAGCCGAGCCGGGGCAGCTGCTCTTCGTAGAGGAGAACATCCGCGTCACCGCCATCTCGCTCGGCGTCGACGTGGCCCCCTTCCGAACCTGGATCGCGCTCCACGAGACGACCCACGCGTTCGAGTTCGAGGCGCACCCGTGGCTGCGGCCCTACCTGGCGGAACGCCTGGAGCGCCAGTTGGCCGCATTCTCGCGGAGCACGTCGCTGCTTCGCGGCGGCGCCGCCCGGGCGGTCGGCCGGGCGCTTCGCGGCCGTGACGGTCACTGGCTGGAGCGGCTCATGTCCGACGAGCAACGGGCGCTCTTCCGCGAGACCCAGGCGATCATGAGTCTCCTTGAGGGGTTCGGGGATCACGTGATGGATTCGGTCGGCAGGGACCTCGTGCCCGGGGTCGAGACGATCTCGACCCGGTTCCACGCCCGGCGCGCCTCGCGGACGCCGATGGAGCGGGCGATCCTGCGCATCACCGGCCTCGACCTGAAGATGGAGCAGTACGCGCGCGGCGAGCGATTCGTGGCGGGGATCGAGCGGATCAGCGGCTCGCTGGCCCTTCGCCGGCTGTGGGACGGACCGCAGACGCTGCCGCGCGACGACGAGCTCGACCACCCCGAGCGCTGGTGCCGGCGCGTCCTGGGGATGGCGGCGTGACGGGCCCGTCGCCCGCGGGCAGCCCGGGCCCCGGGAGCGGGCCCGCCGGGGTGCCGCGCGCGATCGCGCTCTCGCCGATCCTGGCGGCCCGCTACCGGCCCGAGGACGTGGCGAGGATCACCGCGGCCGCACCCGGGGCGCGGCTCGTGACGCTCTCCCGAGAGGGACTCGCAGATGGCCCGGTCGACGATGTGGAGGTGCTGCTCCACGGGTTCCTGGCCGCCGACGCCTACGAACGCCTCCTTGCCCGCGCGCCGTCACTGCGCTGGGTCCACTCGGCGGCTGCCGGAGTCGAACGCCTCCTGACCCCGGCGGCGCGCGCGCGCGGGCTCTGGATCACCAACGCGCGGGGCGTCTTCAGCCGGCCCATCGCCGAATACGTGCTGATGATGGTGCTGGCCGTGAGCCGCCGGCTCCCGCAGCTGCTGGAGCTCCAGGCGGAGCGGACCTGGCAGCCCCTGGAGGGTCGCGAGCTGCGTGACGTCACCCTCGGCATCGTGGGCTTCGGGAGCATCGGGCGGGCGGTTGCGGAGCTCGCCGCCCCCTTCGGACCGCGGATCATCGCGACCCGCCGCAGTCCTGGGCCGCGCCCCGGCGACCCTCCGCTTCCTCCCGGCGTGGAGCTTCGCGGTCCGGAGGCCTTCGGTGACCTGCTGGCTGCCTCCGATTTCGTGATCCTGGCCATGCCGCTCACCGTGGAGACAGAGGATCTCGTCGACGACCGAGCCCTTGCGTTGATGAAGCGAACGGCGTGGTTGGTCAACGTGGCGCGCGGCCGACTGGTGGTTGAGCGAGCGCTCCTGCGCGCGCTCGGCGATGGCCGGCTCGGGGGCGCCGTCCTGGATGCGTTCCGGGACGAGCCACTGCCGCCGGGCTCGCCGTTCTACGACCTGCCCAACGTCATCGTGACGCCGCACACGTCCTGGTCGAGCGGGCGTGTGCTGGACCGGAGCGTCGAGCTCTTCGCCGACAACCTGCGGCGCTTCGCCTCCGGCGCGCCTCTCCACAACCGGGTAGACCCGGCGGCCGGATACTGACGGCATGCAGATCGCAATCGTCGGACTCGCCGGGTCGGGCAAGACCACTGTCTTCAACACGCTGACCCGGGGCAACGTCCAGACGGGCGGGTTCGGAGGGATGGAGCTGCACATCGGCGTGGTCAAGGTGCCGGATCCGCGGCTGGATCGGCTGGCGGAGATCTTTCATCCCCGGAAGATCGTCCACGCGGACGTGACCTACGTCGACCTTCCGGCGCCGCCCGCCTCGTCGGAAGGGCGAGTCGGCACGGAAGAGCTCCCGGCGGAGCACCTCGCTCGTCTGCGCGATGCGGACGCGCTGCTCCACGTGGTCCGTGGCTGGGATGACCCAGCGCTCCCACACGCGGCCGGCTCTGTCGACCCGTGGCGGGACCTGGAGCAGCTGGACCTCGAGTTCGTGCTCGCCGACCTCGCGGTGGTGGACCGCCGGCTGGAGCGGCTTCGGGGCGCGGGCAGGCACGGATCGCCCGCCGAGCGCGAGGCGAACGAGCGCGAAGCGGTGCTCCTGGATCAGCTGCGGACGGGGCTCGTCGACGGCCACCCGATCCGCGACGAGGCGCTGGACCCGGACGACGAGAAGCGCCTGCGCGGGTTCCGGTTCCTGACCCAGAAGCCGGTCCTGGTCCTGCTCAACGTCGGTGAGGCCGACCTGGCGACGGCACCGGGCCGGGTCGCCGACCTGGCGGCCCGCTACGAGCATCGACATGCCCTTATCGATTCGCTCTCCGCGAAGATCGAGATGGAGCTCGGCCAGCTCGACCCGGACGAAGCCGCCGTCTTCGGCGAAGAGCTGGGCATCACCGAATCGTCACTCGACCGCGTGATCGCGCTCTCGTACCGACTCCTGGGGCTCATCTCGTTCCTGACGGCCGGTCCGGACGAGGTGCGCGCCTGGCCGATCCCTGATGGTTCCACGGCAGTCGACGCGGCCGCGGCGATTCACACCGACCTCGCGCGGGGGTTCATCCGGGCCGAGACCGTCCCCTACGAGGACCTGCTCGCGATGGAGACCATGGCCGAGGCCAGGCGGCACGGCAAGCTTCGATCCGAGGGCAAGACCTACCGGGTCCGCGACGGCGACGTCCTCGAGGTCCTGTTCTCCAAGTGACCGGCCGGCGGCCCGCCGACGACTCAGGGCCGGCCGAGAGGCACCGCGCGCCGGAGGTGGTGGTCGTCGGCTCGGCCAGCCGCGATCTTGTCCGGGACGACCCGCGTGGCTGGCGGTTGGGGGGCGGCGTGAGCTACGCGGCGCTCACCAGCGCCAGGCTGGGCGTCAGGACCGCAGCCGTGGTCGGCCTCGATCCCCTGGCATGGGATGCGCAGGAGCTGGACTTGCTCGAGCGAGCCGGCGTCGCGCTGCTCCGCGTCCCGCTGCCGCACGGGCCGGTCTTCCGGAACGTCGAGGCGGGCGGACGGCGCAGACAGGCGTGCCTGGACCCGGGCGTGCCGTTGACGCCCCTCGCCCTGCCTCCCGCCTGGGCGGACGCGGGCGCGTGGATCCTGGCGCCGGTCGCCGCGGAGCTGCCCGACGCCTGGTCCGAGGCGATCGGTGGCGACGCCTTCATGGCGCTCGGCTGGCAGGGGTTGCTGCGCACGCTGCGGGCCGGAGCACCCGTGATACGGCGGCCGCCCGCAGCGGGCCGCCTGGTCGTCCGGGCCGACCTGGTCGCGCTCAGCGAGCACGATGTCACGCCCGGCACCCGGCCGGAGGATCTTGCCCCGTACCTGAAGCCGGGCGCGTGGCTGGTCGTGACGGCCGGCGCACACGGCGGGACCTGGGCCCGGGTGACGACCGGCGGCCTGGGCGCGGTGGATCGCTACCGGGCGTTCGCCGTCGCGGAGGAGGTGGACGCGACGGGCGCCGGCGACACGTACCTGGCAGCGCTGGTGGCCAGCCTGATCCGCCCCGCCTGGCCCTCTACGCGCTCCGGCGGCGGGTTCAGCGCCGCCCGCGATCCCAGGCCCACCCCGGACGTCGCCTTCGCGGCCGCCGCGGCGTCGTTCACCGTGGAGGGACCAGGGCTGTCGCAGGTGCCGGACCTGGCGGCCGTCCGGCGTCGGCTCGCGGGCGCGGCCGCTCAGTTGTTGGCGGAGCCCCCATCCTCGTCGACGTAGTCGGCGAAGGCGCCCCGGTAGTCGGCGTTCGAAAGGCCAAGAACGCTGAACTCGTCCTCCGACGCGATCAGGAAGTTGTCGTCGTCGACTGGTGACACGTTGACGGCGGCCGTGATCCGCTCGTCGGAGATGAAGAGGAAGGCGTAGTTGCGCTCGAGCTCGACCGCGATCGCCTCGATGAGCGTGTCCTCCTCGTGGTGGTCCTGGACCTGCTTGCGGACCCCCTGGACAAGCTCGAAAAAGTCATCCGCCGGCATCTCCTCCTCGCGGGCGAGGAGGACGTCAGAGAAGAGCTCGTCGTCGCCCTCGTGGAGCTCGTAGAAGTACACCGCAACTCCTTTGCCTGCGTTTGGGGTCGGATTCTACCGGTCGAGCGGGCCCGGCCCGACCCGCCCCGTGGCGGCGATGCTCTCCAGGGCCTCCAGCGTCCGGTCCACCTCGTCCGCGGTTGAGTAGTGGGCCAGGCCCAGCCGCAGGACCCCACCGCGCTCGCCGAGGCCGAGGCGCTCGATGACGCCGCGCGCGTAGAAGTCGCCATCCCAGGCGAAGATGCCTGCCCTGCCGAGCTCCGCGGCGGCCTCGGCCGGTGCGACCCCTGCGAGCGTGACCGCGAACGTGGGGGTGCGCTCGCCGAGCCGGGTCAGGTCCGTGAGACCCCAGACACGCAGCCCCGCGATCTCGCCGAGCCCCGCCAGCATCCGGCCGGCGAGCGGCCGCTCGTATGCCGCGATAGCGCGCATCGCGGCCACGAGCTCGGCCCGCGCCTCACCGGCTGCGGGATCGTGCACGCTCTCGCCGTACGCCCGGCCGAGCTCCCGGAGGTAGTCGACCGTCGCGAGCGTCCCGGCGTACGCCTCGAAGGAGGGTGTCCCGGTCTCATACCCATCGTGGGCGGGGCGCACCTTGTAGGCGGGCAGACGGTCCAGCACGGCGGCCTTCCCGTACAGCGCCCCGAGGTGCGGCCCGAACCATTTGTAGACGGAGCAGACCAGGAAGTCCGTGTCGATGGCGCGCACGTCGATCGAGCCATGCGGGGCGAAATGCACCGCGTCGACGTACGTGAGCGCGCCGGCCGCGTGGGCTCGCTGGACGATCTGGGCGACCGGGTTGATCGTGCCCAGCGCGTTCGAGGCGTAGCCGAACGCGACTAGCCGGGTCCGATCCCCGAGTGCGGCCTCGAGCGAGTCGAGGTCCAGGGTCCCATCCTCCGGGTGGATGTCGACCGTCCGCACCACGAGGCCGCGGTCCGCGGCGATCGCCCGCCACGGCGAGACGTTCGCCTCGTGGTCGAGCGTGGTGACCACGATCTCATCCCCGGCGTCGAAGGTCGCCGCGATCGCCCGGCTGACGTGGAACGTCAGCGTGGTCATGTTGTAGCCGAACTTGACCTCGCCGGGGTCGCCCGCGCCGAGGAAGGCCGCGACCGCGGCGTGGGCGGCCTCGGCCATGCTGTCGCTCGCCCGGCTGGTGACGAATGAGCCACCGCTGTTCGCGTTCATGGTCCGGTAGTAGCCGGTGACGGCGTCGATCACGCGATCGGGGACCTGCGTGCCGCCCGGTCCATCGAGGTAGACGACCGGTCGTCCGTCCTGCAGTCGTCGCAGGGCCGGGAACTGGGCGCGAATCGCGGCGACGTCGAGGGCGGGCATGCGTGCTCCAGGGTGCGGCGGGAGGTGCCCCGAGCCTATCACCGGTGAGCGACCGGGACGTCGGTCGCCGCGCGGCCGTCACCGGAGCGGCCAAGCCTCGCGACGAGCCGGCGTCGACGCAGCGCGAGCGCGTTCCGGAAGGACGAGTCGGACATACCCAGCGGGAGGCGCGAGCGTCCCGACGCGGCTTCGGCCGCCGCGGTCGCGGCGAGTGCTCCGGCATGATCCGCCAGCCCGTGCTCGCGCACCTTCGCGACCTCGACCCAGGCGCGGGCGGAGCCCGGCCCGGCCGTGACGGCGATCGCCTGCCAGGCCGCGGCGGCCTCGCCCGGACGTCCGAGGCGCCGGAGGGTCCGGGCGCGCTCGGCACGAATCCGTTCGCGTGACACGGTGACGGCAACCCCGGCCATGTTCGGCCAGGCGCCTGGACGAGCCGCCGGCGCGTGCCAGCCCGCGTCGGCCTCCTCCAGGCAGGCAAGCGCCGCGTCATGACGCCGTTCCCGCGTGTAGCCGCGGGCAAGTGCCACGAGGTCGCCGGCGGGCGCCGACCGGCGCCGGGCCGGATCCGCGTACTCCCGGTCGAGGTGGACGAGCAACCGGCCCAGCGACCGCACGTCCTCGGCGTTATGGGCCACGACCCGCGCGAGGGGTGTCGCGCTGCCGCCGCGGATGAAGGCGAGATACTGCTCCGGGATCTCCCAGCCGCCGATGTCATCGTCCCGCCGGACGCCCAGCAGGTGCCGCTCGACGGTGGCGAGACGGGCATCCCCCAGGCGGTGCCGGAACAGGCGGCGGACGTGGGGAAGAAGGTCAAGCATCCCGGCGTGCGCGGGAGCCGCTCGGCGGAACATCCGGTAGCGGGTCACGAGGAGCGGCCAGTCGAAGCCCCGCCCGTTGTACGTCACCAGCCATGCGTCGGGCGGGATTGCCGCCTCGACGGCCGCGAGAAGTGCAGCCTCGTCCGCGTGGTGCGGGCAGAGCAGCTGGAGCTGCCGGAACCGGTCGCCCTCCCACCAGCCCAGGCCCACGAGGAACGCAAGCGTCCCGGCCGCCGTGCCGAGCCCGGTCGTCTCCGTGTCGAGGCACACGAGGCGCGCATGGGCCGGCGGCTGGCCGGGCAGCGAGGCGAGGCGGGCGCGCAGGAGGGGGAGGGAAATGGGCGCCGGCTCCACGCGGACGACGTGCCCGTCCGGCTCGGTCAGCCATTCCCCGCCCACAGCGGCGGCCAGCCGTTCCGCGCGTGCTGCGCCTGCCTCGCGGCCCGCGGGCGATCTGCCCGCCGGGTCCCGCTCGGGGAGCGGGACCCGGGCCGTCCGAATTGCCGCCAAACGGCGCTGCAGGAGCGCCGAATCGCTCATCGCGCGACCGCGAGCCCGGCGGGCGTGGCACTCGCTGCAGGTCCCGACCGGTCTCGCGCGCTCCCGGTTTGAGACGGCTCGGCTCCGGCCCCGGCATCGGGGCGGGCATCGTTGCCGAGCGAGGCGAGCAGTCGCCGGACCAGCTGCTTCGCGTCCAGGCCGCCATCGCCGGTGGGCGGGCGCGGGCCCGTGCAGGATGGGCAGCCGCCCTGGCAGCCGCACGCGGCGACGAGGTCGGCGGCGCCCGCCACGAGCTCTGCATGCCGCGCCCACAGGCGTTCCGCGAGCCCGACTCCGCCCGGAACCGCTTCGTAGAGATAGATCGTGGGCGACGCGGAATGCGGCGAGCGAACCTGGGCGACGAGGCCGAGGTCGCGGGCATCCGTCATCAGGAGCACGCTCGCGACGGCCTGGAGCGCGCGTCCCGTCCCGGCCAGCGCGATGTCCAGCTCGGCACGGCGCCAGCCGGCAACCGCACCATCCAGGGTCGCCCAGTAGGCGGTGGTCTGCAGCTCCAGCTCGGGCAGGTGGATCTTGCCCCACCCCAGGTTCTCGTTCGTGACGAACTTCAGCTTCTTGTAGATGGTGGCCCGACTCGCCACCATCACCTCGCCGTGGACGCGCTGGCCCCCGGCGACGTCCGCCCGCGCGAACACGTCGAGCGGCTTCAGCGTCACGGCGAGCTCCGCCTGCGTGTAGTGGTCCACGTCGACGCGCCGGACGTATGCCTTGCGCTCGTCCCAGTCGAGCCGGTCCACGTGGAACTGGGCCGATTCGTGAAGGTAGATGGCGTCTTCGTGAACCTGCGTCTGGGCCGAGAAAAGGTCCAGCTCGCCGATCACCTTGGGTCGGTCCGGCGTCGTGTCGATGATCACGACGTTCTCCTCGGCCGCCGTGCGGAGCGAGATCGACGACGCCGGGAAGTTGTCCGGGGAGGCCCAGTACCAGCGGCCGTCATCGCCGGCGTGGACGTGCCCGTCCTCGCCCAGGAAGGCGAGGAGGTCGTCCGCCGGTCCGGGGCCGAACTCCTCGCCCGGCGCGAACGGCAGCTCGAACGCCGCCGCCTTGAGGTGGGCGAGCAGGACGTGGAGGTTGTCCGGGTCCACGCGCGCCTCCTCCGGCGGATTCGCGAGCAGGAACTCCGGGTGGTGGACGACGTACTGGTCGACTGGGGCGGCCGACGCGACAAGGATCGCGACGCTCGCGTCCTGCCGCCGGCCGGCGCGCCCGATCTGCTGCCACGTGGCCGCGATGGATCCCGGGTAGCCGGCGAGCACGGAGACGTCCATGCGCCCGATATCCACGCCCAGCTCGAGCGCGTTCGTGCTCACGACCCCGAGGACGTCCCCCTCGCGCAGGCCATCTTCGATCGCCCGGCGCTCGGTGGGCAGGTATCCGCCCCGGTAGCCTCGCACGCGTGTCCGGGGTCCGCCGTGCTCGCGCAGCGACTCGCGGAGCCCGGACAGGATCAGCTCGACGCCCGTGCGGGAGCGTCCGAACACGATGGTCTGGCGGCCGGCGCGCAGGAACGGCAGGGCCCACCGCTGGGCGAGGGTGATCGACGAGCCCCTGGCGCCGGACGGGGCATCGATGATCGGCGGGTCCACGAACAGCACGTGGCGCTCGCCGGACGGCGCGCCGTTCCGGTCGACGACGAGGGGAGACCTGCCCGTCAGGCGGGTCGCCAGCTGGCCGGGGTTGGCGATCGTCGCCGAGCACGTGACGATGACCGGGGTCGACCCGTAGTGTCGGCAGATCCGGAGCAGCCTCCGGAGCACGTTGCCGACGTGGCTTCCGAACAGGCCGCGGTACAGGTGCAACTCGTCGACCACGATCACCTGGAGCTGCTCGAACAGCTGGAACCACTTCGTGTGGTGGGGAAGGATGGCCGCGTGCAGCATGTCCGGGTTGGTCACGACCACCTGGCCGGCGCGGCGGATGGAGGAGCGGATCGGCGCCGGCGTGTCGCCGTCGTAGGTCGCCGTCGAGATGTCGAGCCCGGCCCCGCGGGCCAGGGCGCGGAAGGCGGCCACCTGGTCCTGCCCCAGCGCTTTCGTGGGGAAGAGCCACAACGCCCGTGCGGACGGATCCTCGGCGAGCGCCTGCAGGATCGGCAGCTGGTAGCAGAGGCTCTTCCCGGAGGCGGTCGGCGTCACGACGCACACGTCGCGGCCTGCGCGCACGGCCGAGAGCGCCCGCTCCTGGTGGGTGTACAGGGAGGCGATGCCCTGCTCCGCGAGGGCGGCGCCGATCCTGGGGTCCACCCATTCGGGGATGGGCGCCATCTCCGCCGTCCGGGCAGGGATCAGGGCATGGTGGATGACTCCACGCGCCAGCGACGGCTCCTGGAGCAGCCGTGCCAGCACGACGTCGACATGGGCCGGCGCGTACGTGCGCATGGTGGCATCTCCCGTTGCATTAGAACAGATGCTCGATATCATGGTGGCCCGGGACCTGCGGGCGCAAGTCCCCGAGCATCGTGGGCGTGGTCTGTGCCAGCTTGAGCGGCACGCCGCCCGGATTGACACGCTAGCTGCGCGCAGCTACCATCCGGCCATGCCGCAGAAGCCGCCGCCGCGCATCCCTGCCCGCGAATTGGTGGACGATGCAGAGCTCGAAGCGGCCCCCGATACCCGCCCGCCAGCCGTATCCCTGGCCGGGCTGGGGATCGCAGGTCTTTCGCGCCGGCGGGTCGGCATCGCGGTCACCGGGCTCGTCGCGCTGTGGATCGTGATCGGCTTCGCAGGCCAGGCCTCGGCGGCGGCGCGGGCCGCCGATCGGGCAGTCCAGGAGGGGGCGACCAACGAGGCGCTCGCGGCGAACGTGGCATCGCTGCGCGATGAGCTGGACCTTGTGCAGACGCAGCGCTGGATCCTGCAGCAGGCGCGCGCCTACGGGTTGGGCTCGACGTCCGAGCGACCGTTCGAGATCGCGGCGGACGCGCCGTCACTCGCGCCGGACGCGCCGGGCTCGCCGGCCCGCCGTCTCGGGTCGGCCGTGGTCCAGCGCTCCCCGCTGGATTCCTGGCTCGATGCCCTCTTCGGCCCCGGCGGCTGACCCGGCGTATCCCGGCAGTTCCCGCCCAGTCGTGGGAGGGCAGGTGGCTGTGCTAGATTTGCAGCGTGGCTGGGTAGCTCAGTTGGCAGAGCAAGCGGCTCATAATCGCTAGGTCACAGGTTCGAGTCCTGTCCCAGCTACCATCGCAGCGATCCCTCGGATGGCCGGTCCTTGGGGCCGGCCGTTTCGATTCGCGGTCGCGGCCCCCGTGTCAGCGGGCGCCGCGCGATGTCGAGACCGCCGGCGGGTTGACCCGCTCGAGGACCACCTCGAAGAAGTCCCTGGTCAGCTCCCAGCGCGGGTAGCGCCCCAGCTGGTCTTCGAAGCGGCGGTAGAACTCCTCGTCGAGCGGCGTCTCCCTGAAGCGGAGCGCGAGCATCCGGAACCCGACCTCGTGGAAGTAGCGTTCGTACTGGGTCCACGTAAGGCGGTTCACCCAGGCGGCGCCTGGCACCGCCTTGCCGCGTTTCGCGAGCGCGTCCGAGATCACCTCGTCGGAGAACAGCAGGTGGGGGAACGGGAACGGGATGTCGCGGTACAGGTGGGATGCCTGGGGGCCCCGATGGAGGTTGGCCTTCATCCAGAAGAGCGCGCCTGGCTTGAGGACGCGATGCGTCTCGGTGAGCAGCCGGAACGGGTGCTCCACGTGCTCCCACACCGTGAAGGACATCGCGCGGTCGAAGGTCTCGGGCTCGAAGGGGTTCTCGGCCGACAGGTCGGCGAGCAGCAGGTGGACGCGGTCGCCGCGCAGGTGCGGCCAGGAGCGACGTTCGACGACGTCGACGCCCCAGGCATCCGCGCCCAGGGCGTGAGCGGCATACCAGAGCTCGTAGCCGCCGCCGCACCCGACCTCGAGCAGCTTTGCCCCGGACAGGTCGATGGCCCGGTGGACCCCGTTGAGCCGCCCGCGCGCCGACTCGGCCATGGCGTCGCGATCGTAGCGGCGGGGGTTGGGCACGAGCGGCTTGTCGGCATACTCGCTGCAGAGCTGCTCGAACAACGCCACGTCGTACCGGTGGGCTGGACCCGCCGGCAGGATCGACCGCACCACGTCCATCGGCGCCTCGATGGCTGGTGGCTCGGGCAGGGGATCGGGAAGCGGCGTGGGCGGCTGGGCTGGCACGTGGACGCGCCGGAGTCCGCGCCACGAGCTTCGCTCTGGCAGGTCGCGGGGGAGCGGAGCGCCGCCCAGGCGCACGCCCGCCGCGACGAGCCGGCGGGCCAGGCCTGCCCGGGCACGCCGGCTCGCCCGAACGACCGGGCGGACGACGGGCGCCACCGGGGATCGGCGGACCAGGTCACGCACGGTCGGCATCGGGTCTCGTCGTCGCAGGGATCACCTCGGCATCCTAGCGCGTGGGCCCACCATCCCGCGCCGGGCTCTCCAATCCGCCCGCCCGCCCGGCACGTACTCCATGCAGCGGCGATGGACCCCCCGACCCGAACGGGGTCCCCGGAAATGGGTCGCTATACTCCACCCCTGACGTCGGCGGAGCGCTGTCGGCGCGACTGACCCGGAGGCCCGGTGAACGGCAAATTCTTCCGCAACGGGATCGTGATGCTCGTGCTCGTCGTGGGCACGGTGGCGCTCCTGTACACATTCCTTGTCTCACCCACCAGCAGCCAGTCCAAGCCCTACTCGAGCTATCTCGCCGATGTCCGGGCTGGCAACGTGTCGCAGGTCACCCAGCAGGACCTCACCCTGACCGTGACCACCACCGGGAGCCCGGGGACCAAGTACACCACTGTCGTTCCCGGGGTCGGCCTCCAGAGCGCGTTCCAGGACACGCAGGACGCGGCGAAGGCGGGCGGGCAGGACCCGAACAAGATCGTGTTCACAGCGATGCCCGCGTCGGATGCCGGCCAGTGGGTCAACCTGCTGGTGGGCGCGCTCCTGCCGGTCCTCCTGATCGGGGGCTTCCTCTTCTTCATGATGCGGCAGGCCCAGGGCACCAACAACCAGGCGCTCTCGTTCGGCAAGAGCCGGGCCCGCATGTTCCTGGGCAACAAGACCGTCGTCACGTTCGCGGACGTGGCCGGCGTGGACGAGGCCAAGACAGAGCTCCAGGAGGTCGTGGAGTTCCTCAAGTATCCCGAGAAGTTCAACTCGCTCGGCGCGCGGATCCCGCGCGGCGTGCTCCTCGTTGGCCCGCCGGGGACCGGCAAGACGCTGATGGCCCGCGCGGTTGCCGGCGAGGCAGGCGTGCCGTTCTTCTCGATCTCCGGCTCGGAGTTCGTGGAGATGTTCGTGGGCGTCGGTGCCAGCCGCGTGCGCGACCTGTTCGACCAGGCCAAGCGGAACGCTCCCTGCATCGTGTTCGTCGACGAGATCGACGCGGTCGGGCGCCAGCGGGGCGCCGGCCTCGGCGGCTCGCACGACGAGCGTGAGCAGACGCTGAACCAGATCCTCGTGGAGATGGACGGTTTCGACACGGCGACGAACGTCATCGTCGTCGCGGCCACCAACCGGCCCGACGTCCTGGACCCGGCGCTGCTGCGCCCCGGGCGGTTCGACCGTCAGGTGATCCTTGACAGGCCGGACATGAAGGGCCGCGTCGAGATCCTGCGCGTGCACTCGAAGGGCAAGCCGCTCGAGAAGGCCTTCTCCGTCGAGGAAGTGGCGCGGCAATCGCCGGGCTTCTCGGGCGCGGATCTCGCCAACCTCGTCAATGAGGCCGCCATCCTCGCCGCGCGCCGCAACAAGAAGCTGATCGGCATGCCGGAGTTCCAGGAAGCCCTCGAGCGCATCGTCGCGGGTCCCGAGCGCAAGAGCCGGGTCATCTCGGACGCCGAGAAGCTGATCATCGCCTACCACGAGGGCGGGCACGCGGTGGTCCAGCGCATCCTTCCGAAGTGCGACCCAGTCGCCAAGGTCACCATCATCAGTCGCGGGATGGCCCTGGGCTACACGATGGCGCTGCCTTCCGAGGACCGCTACCTGCAGAGCAAGACGGAGTTCGAGGACAAGATCGCCGGCATGCTGGGCGGGAACGCCTCCGAGCGGCTGGTCTTCGGCGACACCACGACGGGCGCCTCGAACGACATCGAGAAGGCGAGCGACCTGGCCCGGCGCATGGTCACCGAGTTCGGGATGAGCGAGAAGCTCGGGCCGCTGGCCTTCGGGAAGCACGACGAGATGGTCTTCCTGGGCCGCGGCATCGGCGAGCAGCGCAACTACTCGGACGACGTCGCGCGGCAGATCGACGACGAGGTCCGGGCGATCATCGACAACGCCTACGCCCGGGCCCAGGACGTCCTGACCCGGCACCGCGACAAGCTGGACACGCTCGCGGCCAAGCTCGTCGAACGGGAGACCCTCGACGCCGTGGAGTTCGAGGCACTGTTCAGCGACCTGCCGCCGAAGGAGCCGATCCACGGCGTCCTGCCGAAGCTGGAGGCGGCCGGCGCGCCCTCCGGTGCGCCCCAGCCGGCCTGAGGCTACCAGGCGAGCATGAGGAACGGGCGAGCACGCGCCGCGCGGCTGGCCCGTTTTGATCCCGCGCCCGGCGTGAGCCGGGGGTTTCCCGGCGGTGAGCCGGGCAACGCGCCCGGAAGTCCGACGAGCAAGCGGGGCGCCGCGCGCCCCTGCACTGGAGTCGCGTCATGACGATCCCCGCAACCTCCGACGGAGTCGGACCTACCGCCACCGTCGAGGCGTACCTGGAGGCGACCGCCGGGCGGCGGCTGCAGCGCTACCTGGACTTCCTGCGGATCCCAAGCATCAGCGGGATCCCCGAGCACGCCCCGGACTGCCGGCGCGCCGCCGGGAAGCTCGCGGACGACCTGCGGGCGGCCGGCCTCGAGCACGTCGAGGTCAGCGAGACCGGAGGTCACCCGATCGTCTACGCGGACTGGCTTCACGCCGCCGGTGCGCCGACCGTGCTGCTCTACGGTCACTACGACGTCCAGCCTGTCGATCCGCTCGATGAGTGGGACGCCGCGCCGTTCGAGCCGATCGTGCGGGACGGGCGCGTTCTTGCCCGCGGCGCCTCGGACGACAAGTCGAACATTTCGATCGCCCTTGCCGCGGTTGAGGCGCTCCTCGCGGCGCGCGGGGCGCTCCCGGTGAACCTGCGCCTGGTCTTCGAGGGCGAAGAGGAATCGAGCTCGGTACACCTGGAGCCGTGGCTCGTCGCGAATGCGGGGCGGCTCACGGCGGACGTCGCGCTGGTGGCCGATTCGGGGTTCTTCGCGGGCAACCTTCCCGCGATCACCGTCGGCCTGCGCGGCATCGCCGCGGTGGAGATCCGCGTCCAGGGTCCGTACCAGGACGTTCACTCGGGTGTCTTCGGCGGGGCGATCGAGAACCCGATCAACGCGCTGGCGGCAATCATCGCCGGCCTCAAGGGTCCCGACGGGAGGATCCGCGTTCCCGGCTTCTACGACGACGTCGTGGTGCTCAGCCCGGCCGAGCGCACGGAGATGGCGGCCCTCCCGTTCGACGAGGAGGCACTGCGGGCCGAGCTCGAGGTGCCGGCGCTCGTCGGCGAGTCGGGCTGGACGACGCTGGAGCGGAGCTGCGCGCGACCCACGCTCGACGTCAACGGCATCTGGGGCGGCTTCTCGGGCGAGGGGAGCAAGACGATCATCCCGGGGAGGGCCGGGGCCAAGATCACCTGCCGCCTCGTGGCGAACCAGGACCCGGCCCGCATCTCTGACCTGCTGCGCGCCTACGTCGCGGAGATTGCTCCGCCCGGTGTCGCGGTCGAGGTCATCGCCATGGGAGGTGGTCGGCCGACGCTGACGCCCCGCGATCATCCGGCCACCCGCGCCTTCGCAGTGGCGCTGGAGGCGACCTTCGGACGACCCGCGGTCTTCGTCAGGGAGGGTGGCTCGATCCCCGTCGCCGCCAGCTTCGAGGCAAGCCTGGGGCTTCCCGTGACGGTCATGGGCTTCATGCCGCCGAACGGCAACTTCCATGCCCCGAACGAGTGGATGGACCTGGCCAACTTCGAGACGGGCATCCGCGCAATGGTGTCCTTCTTCGACAAGTACGCGGCGCATCCGGCCGGCTAGCGTCCCCTGACGGGCAGGTCGGGGCGTGCGGGGACGTCGTGAGGGGTGATCCCCGAGCGGCCGGGTGCTACGATGGCCCGACGGGGACGATCCCGTTGCCTCCGCATGCGAGGGGAGCGAGAGACCGCGTGAGCACCGAAATGGAGCGCCCTGCCAGCGCCGAGCCCAAGGGCGACTGGCGCATCGATTCGTCGACCGGGAGCCTCGTCCCGCGCTCCGCGCTCGACGTGATGGTCGACCTCAACGATCGAATCTCCAGCGGGGGTCTCGCCGACTACCAGGCCGTCCCGCTCGGCTTCACGCCGCTCGACAAGACGATCGGCGGCGGCCTCCGGCCCGGTGAGCTTCTTCTCATCGGTGGTGCCCAGGGGACCGGCAAGACGACGATGGCCCTTCAGATGGCACGCAACGTCGCGTCCGGGGGACAGGCGAACGTCCTCTACATCTGCTTCGAGCACGAAGAGCACTACCTGCTCAACCGCATGATCGCGATGGAGTCGGCGCTCGCCCACCTGCCCCACAAGACGGGGGCGATCAAGATTCAGGACGTGCGGCGCGAGATCCTTGGCTCGTGGGTCGCCGAAGGCCAGGGCGGTCCCGTGCTCGCCTCGAACCCGCGCCTGCGGCCCAGCCTGGATCGGATCGGGCGGTACGGCCAGAACCTGTTCCTGATGCGGGGCACGCAGACCGCGAGCACCATCGACAACATCCGGCTGCTGGTACAGCAGCACCGGGCGCTGTCCAACGATCGCCAGCTGCTCGTCGTCGTGGACTACCTCCAGAAGGTTCCGCAGTATCCCGAGCCCAGCTCGGAGACCGAGAAGGTTACCTTCGTCGTCAACGGCCTCAAGGACATCGCGCTGGCGGAACAGGTCGGCATGATCGCGATCGTGGCGGCCGACAAGGAGGGCCTGAAGGCGGCCCGGCTCCGCAACCACCACCTGCGCGGATCGTCGGCGATCAACTACGAGGCCGACATCATCCTGATCATCAACGAGAAGTACCAGATCGTGGCCAAGGTGAACATCGAGTTCAACCCCTACCAGGCCCAGCGCTTCCGCGACTGGGTGGTGATCACGGTCGAGAAGAACCGCGGCGGCCAGGACAACGTCGACATCGAATTCGAGAAGCATTTCGAGTTCTCGTGCTTCGATCCGAACGGGCGCACCGTCCAGGAGAAGCTCATCGAGGAGCGCCTCTACAACGACTGACCGACCGCGGGTGCCGGTCTCGGCCCGCGATGGAGCCCGTGGGAGGAGGGGACCCGTGGCGCTATCCTGCAGCGCATGACCGCCAAGCATCGCGCCGAATTTCCGGGCACGGTCGACATCGTCGTCGAGATCCCGCGCGGGAGCCGCAACAAGTACGAGTACGACGAGGAGACGGGTGTGTTCCGGCTGGACCGGATCCTCTCCTCGGCCGTCTTCTACAACTTCGACTACGGCTTCATCGAGGAGACACGTGCGGCCGATGGTGACCACACGGACGCGCTCCTGATCATCGACGAGCCAACGTTCACGGGCTGTCACGTCTGGGGCCGGCCGATCGGCGGGCTCGAGATGAGCGACGAGAACGGCTTCGACTTCAAGGTCCTCTGCGTGGCGCTCGGCGATCCCCACCAGGCGCACATCAACCGCCTCGGGCAGGTGCGTCCGCACCGGCTGGTCGAGATCGAGCACTTCTTCCAGACCTACAAGCTCCTCGAGAAGAAGACCACCGAGGTCCTCGGCTGGCGCGAGCGGGATCGCGCGCTGGAGGTGCTTCGCGAGGACCGCGCCGCATGGGGTCGCGAGCAGCCCCGATGAACCGGGGCGGCCCCGAGCGCTGGGTCCGCCCGCTCGCTCCGGGCGAACGGCGCCTGTTCATCGCGGTCCCGCTCGGCGACCAGGCGCGACTGGCGGTGGCCCGGTTGATGGGCGGACTCGGGGCCCCGGCCGAGGGGGGTCGCAACCCGGATCCGGCGGCCCCGCCCGCTGCGCGCCTGCGCTGGGTGCGCTCGGCGAACCTGCACCTCACGCTCCGGTTCCTCGGGGCCACCCCGCCCGCCGCCCTGCCCGCGCTGGAGGGCGCCGTCGCCCGGACCGCGTCGCGACTCGCCCCGTTCGAGGCGCGCCTGGCGGGCGCCGGTGCCTTTCCGTCGCCGGCGCGGCCGCGGGCCGTCTTCCTCCGGGTCACGGACGGCGCGGCACCCCTCGGGGCCCTCGCCGCCGCCCTCGCCGCCGAGCTCGCCGCCGCCGGCTGGCCGCCGGGCGAGCGTCCGTTCGAAGCCCACCTCACGCTGGCGCGCTCCGACGGCGTGGCGGGGGCTTCCCAGGCCGTGGCCGCCCTGTCTGCGGCGGCCGTGTCCCTCGACGCGGCGTGGCTCGTGGACCGGGTCGTGCTCTTCGAAAGCCTCATCGGCGGTGGTCCGGCGCGCTATGTCGCGCTCCACAGTGCGATCCTGGGCGAGAGCACCTTGCGAGACCCCGGCGCCGCGTTGTAGCCTCGTGCTCCCGCCCGGCGACGGGGCGACCCGGACCGATCCACTCCCCGCGAGACCCCAGGAGAACCGCGCATGTCGCAGGACCGCATCAAGTACGTGCTCGACGAGGAGCGTATCCCGCGCGCCTGGTACAACGTGGTCGCGGATCTCCCGTCGCCGCCGCCGCCTGCGCTCCACCCGGGGACGTTGCAGCCGCTGGGACCGGACGACCTCGCCCCGCTCTTCCCGATGGCGTTGATCGCCCAGGAGGTGACCACCGAACGCGAGGTGGAGATCCCCGATCCGGTCCGGGACGCGTATCGCCTCTATCGTCCCAGCCCGGTGTTCCGCGCCCGGCGGCTCGAGAAGGTGTTGGACACGCCGGCCCACATCTACTACAAGTACGAGGGCCTGAGCCCGGCCGGCAGCCACAAGCCCAACACAGCGATCCCCCAGGCGTTCTACAACGCGGAGGCGGGCGTCAAGCGGCTGGCGACCGAGACCGGCGCGGGCCAGTGGGGGACGGCGCTCTCGATCGCCGGAGCGTTGTTCGGCCTCGAGGTCAAGGTCTACATGGTCCGCGCCAGCTACGACCAGAAGCCGTACCGCCGGATGCTCATGGAGACGTACGGGGCCACGGTCGTGGCCAGCCCGTCGCCGACCACGAGCTACGGGCGGGCGGTCCTCGAGGCGACCCCGGACAGCCCCGGATCGCTTGGCATGGCGATCAGCGAAGCGGTCGAGGATGCCGCGACGCGCGACGACACGAAGTACTCGTTGGGGTCCGTGCTCAACCACGTGCTGCTCCACCAGACCGTGGTCGGCCAGGAGGCGATCCTCCAGATGGAGATGGCCGGCGAGGAGCCGGACGTCGTGATCGCCTGCACCGGTGGCGGATCGAACTTCGCCGGGCTCGTGTTCCCGTTCGTGGGCCGAATGCTCCGCGGCGAAGGTACCTACCGCGTGATCGCCGCCGAGCCCGCGGCCGCGCCATCCCTGACGCGGGGCGTCTATGCGTACGACTTCGGGGACACGGCGCACCTCACCCCGCTCGTCAAGATGCACACCCTTGGCAGCGAGTTCATCCCCGAGCCGATCCACGCCGGCGGCCTGCGCTATCACGGCATGGCACCGCTCGTGAGCTTTCTCAAGGACCTCGGCCTGATCGAGGCCCGCGCGGTGCACCAGAACGCGACCTTCGCCGCGGGCGTCCAGTTCGCCCGCAGCGAGGGGATCCTCCCGGCCCCGGAGTCGAACCACGCGATCCGCGTCGCGGTGGACGAGGCGATCCGGGCGAAGGAGGAGGGCGTCCCCCGGGTCATCCTGTTCAACCTGTCCGGTCACGGGCACTTCGACCTGACAGCGTACGAACGCTACCTTTCGGATGCGCTCGAGGACTTCGAATACCCGACCGAGCGAGTCGCCCACGCTCTGGCGGCGCTCCCGGTGATCGGCTGACGTTCGGCCGGGTCGCCGTCGGCACGGCGTCCCGGCGCGCGGCGTAGGATGCGGCCCATGCCCCGACTCGCGTGCTGGTCATGCGGCCTGAACATCTACGCGACCTCACCGCTGGAGTCGCTGTTCGCGGAGGAGCGGCGGTGTCCCCGCTGCGGCGTGCTGATGAACGCGGAGCGTCGTGACGCCCCGCGCCGATCCCGGGTTCGCCGACAGAACCCGCCGGACGACCCCGGGCCGCCGGCGGAAGGCGAGCGGCGGGTGGCCGAGCGGCGCTCCGGCGATCGCCGGACCGGCCGCTAGCGCGCTCCTGGCGGCCTGGGACAGCGACGCAGACCGTGCACGTCACCTTCCTTGGGCTGGGCTTGATCGGGGGGTCCGCGGCGCTCGCCCTGCGCGACGCCGGGGGCTGGACGGCGGCCGCCTGGAGCCCCTCGGGCGCCGGACCGGCCCGCGCCTTGGAGCTGGGTGTCGTCGATACGGCGCCGACGACGCTCGCCGCCGCCCTCGCCGACGCGGACCTGGTCGTGCTGGCGGCACCGGCGACCGCCTGCCTGGCCCTGCTCGACCGCCTCCGCCACGAAGCCCGTGAAGCCTTTCCCCCCGGGGCCGTGGTGACGGACGTGGCGAGCACGAAGGGCCGCATCACGGCGCGGGCAATGGAGGGCCGGCTTCGCTTTGTGGGGGGCCACCCGATGGCCGGGCGGGAGACGAGCGGCTTCGGGGCAGCGACGGCAGACCTCTTCGTCGGCCGCCCCTGGGTCGTGGTCCCCGGCGACCCGATGGACCTGGCGGCGATCGAACGCGTCGAGACGCTCGTGCTGGCGACGGGCGCGCGGCCGATCCGAATGGACGCGGCCGCCCATGACGCCGCGGTGGCGGCGATCAGCCACCTGCCGCTGCTGGCCGCGGCCGCGCTCGTCGAGGTCGCGGCGGGGGCCGTCGGCGAGGCTTCGCCGTCCGACTGGCCCGCGGTGGCGGCCCTGGCAGCCTCGGGCTGGCGCGACACGACACGGCTGGCGCAGGGGAACGCAGAGATGGGAGCGGGGATCGCGGCGACGAACGCCGTCGCGCTCGCGGCACGCCTGCGCGCCTACCGCGATCGTCTCGACGCCTGGCTTGCGCTCCTGGAGGCGGCGGGCCCTGACGGACTGCCGGACGAAGCGGCGCTCCGGGCCCGCCTGGAGGCTGCGCGCCAGCGCGTGGCCGGCCGCGACTGATCGATGTCCAGGGCTGCCATGCGCAAGATGCTGGACGAGTCCGTGCTGGTGGTCCCGCGCGGTGCGCTGATGGGAACCCCTGGCTGGAGGGGCGTGGTCTGCCGCGACATGGAGCCCTATCTCGCCGCCATCGTGCGTGAGGGCAGATATGCGCCGCGGAGCGAGATGGAGTCGGACCCGCGCTGGAAGCAGGTGATCCCGTACCTGGTCCTGCGCGACGGACCGCGCTACTTCCTGATGCGGCGCTCCCGGGCCGGCGCCGACGCCCGACTCCACGAGCGCTACTCGATCGGGATCGGCGGCCATCTCAACCCCGGTGACCCAGACCTTTCAGGCGGTCTCGCGCGGGAGTGGGCCGAGGAGATGGATGCGGCGTTCGTCCCCGAGTTTCGCCTGATCGGCCTGCTCAACGATGACGAGACGGACGTGGGGCGGGTCCACGTCGGGGTCGTCTTCCTCGCCGAGGCTGACGGCCGGTCGGTGGCCGTTCGCGAGACGGAGAAGCTCGAGGGGCGGTTCGCGGCACCCGGCGAGGTCGTGGCGGTCCGCGACCGGATGGAGTCGTGGAGCCAGCTCGTGTTCGACTTCGTGGACGGTCGCGACGCCGGGATCCGTGGCGGCTCGCCTGGCGCGGGTGACGAGGCACCGCTGCAATGCTGATGCGCGCCCGGGGCGTACGACGGGTGCATACTGGCCGTGGAGCCACCGAAATGCGCCGATCGACCCCCTTGATCCGCCTCCTCCCGTCCGCGATGGGGACGCTGGCGCTTGCGCTCCTGGTGCTCGCGTCACCCGCCCGGGCGGCCGGACCCGCCGTCGTCGTCCTGCCCACGACCGGCGAGGTGGACGGCGTCATGGCTCAGTACCTCGCCGACGGGATCGCCCGCGCGGAGCGGGACGGAGCCCCGGCCGTCCTGGTCGAGCTGAACACGCCGGGTGGCAGCCTCGATGCGACCCAGCAGATCACGGGCGCATTCCTGGACTCGACGGTCCCGGTGATCGTGTGGGTCGCGCCCGCCGGCGGGCGTGCGGCGAGCGCGGGCACGTTCATCACGCTGGCGGCGAACCTGGTCTACATGGCGCCGGGCACCAACATCGGCGCGGCGAGCCCGGTCGGGAGCGGCGGGGCGGACATCACGGGAACGCTCGGCCTCAAGGTCAAGAACAACGCCGTCGCGAACATCTCGGCGATCGCCCAGGCACGCGGCCGGCCGGTAGCCTGGGCCGCCTCGACGGTCAGCAACGCGGCGAGCTACTCGGCGGCCGATGCCGTCGCGGCCGGTGCCGCCGACGGGATCGCCGCAACCGAAGCGGAGGTGCTGGCCGCCGCGAACGGGAAGACGGTCAGCGTGGCCGGCGGCGCGTCGATCACGCTCGCGCTCGGCGACGCTTCCACCGAGGTGGTCGGGATGAGCCCGTTCCAGCTCTTCCTGCGCGTCCTGGGTGACCCGAACCTCGCCTTCATCCTGTTCGTGATGGGCGTCCTGCTCCTTGCCTTCGAGCTGGCCAATCCGAACATCGTCACCGGCATCATTGGGGCCCTGGCCTTGGTCCTCGCGTTCATCGGGTTCTCGGACCTCCCGGTGAACGTAGCGGGACTTCTGCTCGTGGGCTTCGGAGTGATCCTGCTCGCCCTCGAGACGCAGATTCCCAGCCACGGGCTGCTCACGATCCTTGCCGGGGCCTGCGTGGCGATCGGGGCGGGGACCTTGTACGGCAACCCTGGCGCACCGACGATCCCGGGGGTGGAGGTCGCGTGGCCGGTGATCGTCGTGGCGGTCGGCCTGACCCTCCTGTTCGGGGTGCTGATCGCGGTGACCGCGTACCTGATACGCCGGATGCGCAGCAGCCCCGTGCTGGTGGGCAGCCTCCGGGTTGCCGGCGAGGCAGCCGTCGTGTCGACCGACATCAACCCGCTCGGTACCGTGCACGCGGTGGGCGAGGAGTGGACCGCGCGCAGCCTGGACGGGCGCCCACTCACGCGCGGCGCCCGGGTGCGGGTCGTCCGACAGGACGGCCTCGTCCTGTATGTTTCGCCGGTCGAGCCCCGCCCGGCCACCTGATCCCGCTGCTCGAAAGGAGCGTCCGCGTGGAAGCCGCCGTCCTGTTCGCGATCATCGTGGCCGTCCTCATCCTCGTCCTGCTCCTCCTGTACCTGTCGGTCCGCGTGGTGCAGCAGTACGAGAAGATGGTCGTGTTCCGGCTCGGCAAGACCAGCGAGGCCCTCGTCCGTTCGCCGGGTTTGCGGTTCCTGATCCCCATCATCGACCGTCCCGTGAAGGTGGACGTTCGCGAGCAGTTCATCGAGGTGCCCAGCCAGACCACGATCACCAAGGACAACGCGCCGATCAACGTCGACTTCCTGATCTACTGGCGGATCAGCGACCCGCTCAAGAGCGTGGTCAACGTGGCGAACTTCAGCGGCGCCCTCCAGGGCGTGGCGACCACGACGCTGCGCGCCGTCATCGGCGACATCCTGCTCGACGAGGTTCTCTCCCGGCGAGAGCAGATCAACGAGGTCCTGCGCGTCAAGCTCGACGAGGTCACGGAGCGCTGGGGTGGCAAGGTGACCACGGTCGAGATCCGCGAGATCACGCCACCGCGCGACGTCCAGGACGCGATGAACCGCCAGCTCTCCGCGGAGCGGACTCGTCGCGCCGTCATCACGGAGTCGGAGGGCAAGCGCCAGTCGGAGATCAACATCGCCGAGGGGTCGAAGCAGGCCGCGATCCTGGAGGCGGAGGGCACCCGCCAGGCGCAGATCCTCAACGCCGAGGGCTTCAGCCAGGCGCTCGAGCGGATCTATGCAGCCGCGTCCGGCATCGACCAGAAGACGATGCTGCTCCAGTACCTGGAGGCGCTCAAGGCGCTCGGCGCGAGCCCCTCGACGACGGTCGTCATCCCGACGGAGTTCACCCGCTTCCTCGAGCCGCTTGCGCGCACGCTGGGCGCCGGTCTCGCCTCCGGCGCGGAGGTGGGGGTTCCCCCGATCGGGCCGGCCGGCGGCGCGGCCTGAGTCGCTGACCCGGACCGCCGACGCCGGGGCGTCGGCGGTCCGGTATGATCGGCCTCGGCTGGTCCATCGCCGGGCGGTCGCGGATCGGCCGCGATGTCGGGCAGGAGGGGTACGAGAGGGGTCGGATGTCCGCCAAGATCCTCGTCGTTGACGACGACCCGAATGTCCAGCGACTGCTGAGCTTCACCCTCAAGCAGGAAGGCTACGAGGTGCTCGTGGCCGGCGACGGTGCCGAGGGATTCAAGCTCTGGTCGGAGGAGTCGCCGGCGCTCGTCCTGCTCGACGTGATGCTTCCGAAGCTCGATGGCTACCAGGTCGCCACGAAGATCCGGTCGGACGAGGGCACGTCCGGCCACGTCCCGATCATCATGCTGACCGCCGAGAGCGAGGTGGAGCAGAAGATCCGCGGCCTGCGAGCGGGTGCGGACGACTACCTGGTGAAGCCGTTCCACCCGGCCGAGCTCCTGGCCCGGATCAAGAGCCTGCTGGCGCGGTTCGCGCCCCGTGACGTGCTCGTCGGCCGGCCGCCCCTGGGTCGCGTCCTCGCCTTCTACGGTGCCAAGGGCGGCGTCGGGACGACGACGATCGCGATCAACGCGGCGATCGCGCTCCATCGCGAGCTGGGGCGGAAGGTCTGCCTCGTGGATGCCAACCTCCAGTTCGGCGATCACCGGGTGTTCCTGGACCTTGGCCTCGACCGCAAGAGCATCGTGGACGTGGTCACTGCGACGGCGATCGACGCCGACCTGTTCAGGAATGTCGTCGTGAAGCACGACTCCGGGGTGGACCTGCTGCTCGCGCCGCCCTCCCCCGAGACGGCCGAGCTTGTCTCGAAGGAGCACATGACGCACATCCTCGAGACGCTGCGCGGCCTGTACGACTACGTCGTGGTGGACGTGGACAAGCGGCTGGATGACACGAACCTCGGGATCTTCGACGCGGCTGACTTCCTGTTCGTCGTCATGACGGCCGACCTCTCCTGCCTCAAGAACGTGCGCCTCGTCCTCGAGACCCTGGGTCACATCGGCTACGAGGACGAGCGCGTGAAGCTGGTCCTCAATCGGTCCAACGCGTTCACGGGGATCAGCGTCAAGAACGCCGAAGGCGCCCTCAAGCGCCCGATCGACCACCAGGTCCTCAACGAGTACCGCGGTGCGATCAGTGCCCTGAACTCGGGCGCCCCTGTCATGTTCTCGAAGGCGGACTCGCCGCTGGGCCGGTCGTTCCACGACTTTGCGCGTGCCATCGACAAGGCGCCGCGGCCGGTGACGGGCGCAGCCGTGGTGACCACGCGGAGCTGACCGCGGAGGGCGGGCCGTCCGCCGATACGCTGCGGTGAAGCGGGGATTGATCGCCGCGTAAGGCACCCCGGCTAGCGTGGCCGTCATGCTGGCAACGGTGCTCGCCGCGACGCTCCGCGGCCTCGAGGGTCGCCCGGTGCGGGTCGAAGTGGACGTCGCGCCCGGCCTGCCGGGCTTCACCATCGTCGGCCTCGCCGATGCTGCCCTGCGCGAGTCGCGTGAGCGCGTGCGTGGTGCGCTTCGCAACGCCGGGTTCGTCCATCCGCCCCGCCGAATCACGGTCAACCTCGCTCCGGCAGACGTCCCGAAGGCCGGCTCCGCGCTGGACCTGGGGATCGCGATCGCAATCCTGGTGGGTTCGGAGCAGCTCCGCCCGCGCGGCCGGTGGGCGTTGCTGGGGGAGCTGGGCCTCGGCGGCGAGATCAGGCCGGTTCCCGGCCTGCTGCCGATGATCGCGGCTCTCGCCCGGCGCGGGGCCGGGCGAGTGGTCGTGCCAGCGGACGCCCTCGACGAAGCCCGCCTGGTTCCTGGGATCGTCGCGCTGCCGGCCGCTTCGCTCGGCCAGGCCGCGGAGCTGGTGCGTGGGGGGCGCGGGCGGGGGCGCGGTCCAATGACGAGGGCGGAGCTCATCCCCGAGGAGGCAGACGCACATCCGGTCTCGACCCCGCGGGATGAGGACTGGCCGGACCTGGCGGACGTGCGGGGCCAGGCGGAGGCGCGCCGGGCCCTGGAAATCGCGGTCGCGGGGAGCCACGCGCTGCTCATGATCGGGGCGCCGGGATCCGGAAAGACGCTGCTCGCGCGGACGATTCCCGGCCTGCTGCCGCCGCTTGATGCTGCCGAGGCGCAGGAGGCGACCGTGATCGCGTCGGTGGCCGGCGATGGACCGGTCCGAAGCCTTGTCACGCGTCGCCCGTTCCGGGCGCCCCACCACACGGCTTCGTACGCGGCGCTCGTGGGAGGCGGGCCGCGGCTGGCTCCCGGCGAGGTGACCCGGGCCCACAATGGGGTGCTCTTCATGGACGAGCTGCCGGAGTTCGATCGGGCTGCCCGGGAGGCGCTTCGCCTGCCGCTCGAGGAGGGCCGAGTTGCGATCGCGCGCGTGGGCGGCGCGGTCGAGATGCCGGCCCGCTTCCAGCTGGTGGCAGCCATGAACCCGTGCCCGTGTGGGTGGGCGGGGGACCCGTCCGGACGGTGCACCTGCCCCAACGGCCTGCCGGACCGCTATGCGGCGCGCGTCTCGGGACCGTTCCGAGACCGGCTCGACCTCTGGATCGGCGTTCCACGGGTCGCCCCGCAGGCGCTTCTGGCGCGCGAGGATGGGGAGGCGTCGGCCCTGGTCGCAGCACGCGTGGCCGCGGTCCGTGCCCGGCAGCTGGACGCGCGTGGGCGCCTCGCCGGACGGCTGTCGGGTCGCGCGCTTCGGGCCGCTTGCCTCCTCGACGCGAGTGCCCAGCGAACGGCGATCCGGCTCGCCGACGCGGCCGGCCTGACCGCCCGGGCCACAGAACGCCTCCTGCGAGTCGCTCGGACGATTGCCGACCTCGATAACGCGGAGCGCGTGGCGGTGCACCACCTGGAGGAAGCCGCGCGTTACCGCGTTCCAGCCTCCCTGTCCCTTGGCGCGCGGGTCGGGTGACATGCTCGGGGTGGGGCGGGCCGGCGCCCGGGGCGAGTGGCGAACCGCCAACATCCCGCTGGCCTGTTCGACGCCCGTGCCCGATCCCGTCGGCTCCGGGTCACGACCGGGGGCGAGCCTCCCGGGCCGGTCCGCGCAACCGGGTGGGTCCCAGGCAGCGGCCTCTGAGGCCGATCCGTGCGCCGGTGCCCGGACGATCGACGAGGCCGATGCCTGGGCGGCCCTCGTGGCAGCGGATGGTGTCGGGCCGGTCACGCTGGCGGCCGTGCTGGCCGCCGCCGGCTCCGGCCGGGCGGTGCTGCAAATGGCTGCCGACCCGGGCGGTCCACGTCGCCTGGCGGACGCGGTGGCCGCCCAGGGCGGCCGTCTCGATGTCACGCTCGCCCGGGCGATCGCCGAGGCGGCGCAGCAGGCGCCGGCCCTGGCCCAGCGGGTCAGGGGGCTCGGCATCACGGTCGTGACCATCGAGTCCACGACGTACCCCGAGCGGCTCCGCCTGCTGGAGCTTCCACCACCCGTGCTGTTTGTCCGGGGCGACCCATCGTCGCTCGACGCGGACCGATCCGTCGCGGTCGTGGGGACGCGGCGGGCATCCGAACGTGGCCGCAGGATCGCCGGCGCCATCGGCGGGGCACTCGCCAGCGCGGGCGCGCTCGTCGTGTCGGGGCTGGCCGTCGGCATCGACGGTGCCGCGCACGCCGCCGCAGTGGTTAGCGGCGGGCACACCGTGGCGGTCCTCGGGTCCGGCCATGAACGCCTCTACCCACGGGCCCATGCGCACCTCGCCGACCAGATCGTGGCAGGCGGCGGCGCGATCGTGTCCGAGCATGCTCCGGACGTGGGGCCCGTTCCGGGGACGTTCCCGCGGCGGAACCGGGTCATCAGCGGCCTTGCCGATGCGACCGTGATCGTGGAAGCCGGCGAACGGAGCGGGGCCCTGATCACGGCTAGCTGGACCCTCGAGCAGGGCCGGGAGTGCTTCGTGGTCCCCGGTCCGATCGACGTGCCGCAGAGCGTCGGCTGCAACCGTCTTCTGCGTCTCTACCCGGGTCAGGTACGGGCGGTCCCGGGCGTCGCGGAGCTGCTGGAGGACCTGGGTCTCGCCGGGGCGGATGACTCCGTGCGCGTCGACGCAGGGTCGCTGCGCGCCGGTCGTGCCGTCGGGCCAGACCCGGAGGCGATCCTCGCCGGCCGCGGCGCGGCCGAAGCTGCCGTCGCGCGCGCGCTGCTTCCCCGCGCATGTACGCTCCAGGAGCTCGTGGACGCGACCACGTACACGCCCGCGACGATCCTCGCCATCCTGACTCGGCTCGAGAATGACGGGCTGGTGGTCGCAGCACTCGGACGCTACGCGGTGGGCGGTGCGCTTTCGGCGACAACGCCGACCCGCCGCGCTCGCGTCGGGCACCGGGCCGACCCCGGTGAACCCTGGAGCTGACGTCGCTCCGGGGCCGGCGGGGACGACGCCCGATTGCCGTCTCGCGGCGGTGGGTGGTAAGGTGCCGGTTGACCATGGGGGAGTCGGTGCCGGCACGAGCCGTCGCGCACGGCGCCGCGAACCGAACGAGGAGCACGCATTGCGGAAGATCGCGGCCGCGATCCTGGCCGTCCCCGTGCTCGTGGCGGTCTATCTGCCGGCCCTTCGCCGGCCCGGGGTGGCGATTCGCGCCGTCCTTGCCGTCGGCGCCGGACTGCTGATCGTCGTCGCCGCGCTCGGCACGCTCCCGCGGACCGCGTCCGCCCTGCCGCCGGCAACGTCCGGCCCGGTCGCGCCCGAGCGGTTCGGCCCGAACGTCGAGTCGCGCGATGCGCTCGGTGGCCCCGTCACGTTCAACTTTCCCACCTCGATGGACGAGGCGAGCGTTGCCGCCGCCATCAGCGTCAACCCCGAGATGCCCGTCACGCTCGCCTGGCTGGACAGCGGCCGATCACTTCTGGTGAGCCCACAGGGAGCATGGGCACCCGCGACGTACTACACGATCACGATTGGAGCCTCCGCGCGCGACACCGCCGGGGTGGCGCTCGCGGGCCCGCTCCAGACCGCGTTCTACACGCGAGGTCCCACAGGCGCCCGGATCGTGGCGACGGCGCCGCTCGCGGATGGGCGGGTCGCGCCGGACACGGCCTTCATCGTTGCCTTCGACCGACCCGTCGACGTGGCGGCAGCGCGGGCTGCATTCCGGATCGAACCGCCGGTCGCGGGCGACCTGCAGGGTGATGTCGCGGCCGGTCCTACGGAGAAGCTCACCTTCCTGCCCACCGATGGGCTGGCCTCGGGGACCCGGTACACGGTCTCTGTTGCCGGCGGCCTGCTCGACACCGACGGTTCCATCGTCGCCGCGATCCAGCCCCTCGTCGTGGAGACGGTCGTGACACCCACGGTGGTCCGCTTCCGGCCCCGCGCCGGGACGGAAGATGTCGACCCTGGCATGGACATCTCGGTCCGCTTCACGCGGCCGATGAACAAGGCGGTCACCCAGCGCGCCTTTGTCGTCACGGCCGGCGGGGCACCGCTGGCGGGCGATTACCTGTGGGCCGAGAACGACACCGTGCTGGTCTTCAACCCACGCGACCCGCTGCCGTGGGGCACCACGATCGTGATGTCCGTCACGGCCGACGCCGCCGGCGCGGACGGCAGCCCGATCGAGGCACCCGTCACGGCGCACTTCGCGACGGCCGCCAGGCCCGCCGCAACGGCCGCCGCAACGCCGCGCCCGACTCCAACACCCACACCGAAGGCCACCCCGGTGACGGTGGCGCCCAAGGCGACTCCGCGCCCGACTCCCGCCCCCACCCCGAAGCCCACCCCGAAGCCCACCCCGAAGCCCACCCCATCGCCCTCGAGCGCCAGCAGCTCCGGCGGTGGCGGGCCGTGGGCGTCGGCGGAGCGGTACTACCTCAGCCTGCTGAACTGCACGCGCGGCGGGGGCCTCGTCACGGCGACGGGTGCCTGTTCCAGCCCCGGTGGCAGCGGGATCCCGCCCCTCGTGCTCGACGCCGGCATCAGTGACACCGTGTCGCGCCCCTACGCCAAGCTCCTCGCGACCACTGCCGTGTGCAGCCACTTCGACGGCGGCAACCCCGGCGATCGACTCCGGAAGGCGGGCTACACGAGCTATCGCTGGGCGGAGAACCTGGGCTGCGAATCCGCCCCGAGCGCCATCGCGTCTGCGCTCGGGACGCAGCTGTACTTCCAGTCCGAGCGTTCCTGGAGCCCGCCCGGCGGGCATTGGGTCAACATGATGAACCCGGCCTACAACCGCGTCGGGATCGGCGTGTGGGTGTCCGGGGGGCAGATCCGGATCGTCATCGACTTCTACCACCCATGATCCGCGACGTCGTCCTGCACCTGCTCAACGAGCAGCCCCTCCTCATCGATGTGTTCGACACGCCCACGCCGTCGGACACCGCTCTCGTGGGGACCAATCTCCGGACGCTGTCCGGTGCGCGGCCGCTGTTCGCGAGCCGCTCCGACGCGACGTTCGTCTTCCCGTATGCGCACGTCCGATTCGTCGAGCTGCCGGCCGGCCCCGTCGAGGCGGCCGCCTCGAACCCCGAGGTCACGCTCCAGCCGACGCGCCTCGAACCCGAACCGGATATCGAGCCGGATATCGACGAAGATTTCCTGCGCCGCGTCCGGGAGGCCTGACGGGCGGTCCCGGCGCCGTCGGCGACCGGCGCCGACCCGATCCGCCCGCCCGCGTTTGGCAGAGGGTCGGTGACCGAGCAGTGAAGAGCCGGTGCTAGACTCGCTCGCCATGACCTCGAACCTCGTGATCGTCGAGTCGCCGGCGAAGGCGAAGACGATCGAACGCTACCTCGGCCCCGGCTACACGGTGCTCGCGTCGTATGGCCACGTCCGCGACCTGCCCGAGAACCCCGGCAAGGGCCAGCTGGGGGTGGATGTCGAGCACGACTTCGCGCCCGACTACGAGATCCCGGCCGACCGGCGCCGGCAAGTCTCCGCGATCGAGAAGGCGGGGCGCGGGGCGGACCGCATCTTCCTCGCTACCGACCTCGACCGGGAAGGCGAGGCGATCGCGTGGCACGTCGCGCAGGCGGCCCACCTGCCGTCGGATCGAACCAGCCGGGTCACGTTCAGCGAGATCACGGAGCCGGCCATCCGGGCGGCATTCGCCGCGCCCCGAGGCATCAACGTCGACCTCGTGGATGCCCAGCAGACGCGCCGAATCGTCGACCGCCTTGTCGGCTACACGCTGAGCCCGCTGATCTCGCGGAAGGTTCGCTCGGGCCTCTCGGCGGGGCGGGTCCAGTCCGTGGCGGTTCGGCTGGTGGTGGAACGCGAGCGCGAGATCCGGTCGTTCGTGGCGCGCGAGTACTGGACCATCGAGACCACGCTCCTGGCGCCGGACGGCACGCCGTTCGTGGCGGAGCTCGTGCGGATCGGCGGTCATCGACCGGTGGTCGCCGATGCGGAGACCGCCCAGCGCCTTGTCGAGGCGCTCCGCACCTGCCGGCCCGTCGTCGGTGGCGTCGCGGTGAAGCCGTCGAAGCGCAGCCCGGCGCCACCGTTCACCACCTCCACCCTCCAGCAGGAGGCGAGCCGGAAGCTCGGCTTCAGCCCGAAGCGGACGATGTCGGTCGCCCAGCGGTTGTACGAGGGAGTCGAGACGCCCGACGGGCAAGTCGGGCTCATCACGTACATGCGGACGGATTCGGTCGCGCTCTCGGACCAGGCGCTGGCCGAGGCGCGGGACGTCATCCACGCGCGTTACGGAACCGCCTACGTCGTCGCCAAGGGCCGCCGCTACCGCACCACCTCGCGGAATGCGCAGGAGGCGCACGAGGCAATCCGACCCACCTCTCTCGCCCGAGAGCCGGAGGCGATGGCTGCCTCGCTCGGCCGTGACGAGGCCCGGCTGTACCGGCTGATCTGGCAGCGCACCCTGGCGAGCCAGATGGCCGAGAAGCGCCTCGAGACGGCAACGGTGGATCTCGCGGACGCCGGGTACGACCTCCGCGCGTCGGCGACGCGGACGCTCTTCGACGGGTTCAGCCGCGTCTACACGGAGGGCCGCGACGAGGGCGAAGAGGAAGCCGAGCGCACGCTCCCATCGCTCTCGGTCGGCGACGTGACGTCGGTTGCCGAGGTGCTGCCGGCGCAGCACTTCACGGAGCCCCCGCCGCGTTTCACGGAGGCGTCCCTCGTGAAGGCGCTCGAGGAGCACGGGGTGGGCCGTCCGTCCACCTATGCGGCCACCCTGTCCACGATCGTCGACCGCGGCTATGTCGCGATCCGCGAGCGTCGGCTCTACCCGGAGCCCGTGGCAGAGATCGTCACGGACCTGCTGGTCGAGCACTTCGGCCAGTACGTGGACCTCGCCTTCACCGCCCGGATGGAGGAGGAGCTCGACGAGATCGCCCGTGGCGAGCGCGCCTGGGTCCCCCTGCTGCGTGCGTTCTACGCCCCGCTCCGGGCGCTGGTGGACGAGAAGCGGAAGGAGCTTCGCCGGCGGGACTTCACCACGGAGGCGACGGACGAGGTCTGCTCGCTTGGCCACCCGATGGTGATCCGGCTGGGTCGCAACGGACGGTTCCTGGCCTGCTCGCTCTACCCGGAGCACAAGGAGTCGCGCCCGCTACCGGGTGAGGAGCCTGACCTGCCGGCGCTGGCCGGTGTCGGCGAGCCCTGTCCCACCTGCGGGGAGACGGAGGGGGGTGTGCTGGCGGTCAAGCGGGGTCGCTTCGGGCCGTTCGTGGGCTGCAACCGCTACCCGGAGTGCACCTATATCAAGAAGGACGGTCCGCCGCCGCCGGAGCAGCTGCCCTTCGTGGTGGCGTGCCCGCGCTGTGGCGAGGGGCACCTCGTGGCACGCCGGGCTCGCCGGACCGGTTCGGTCTTCTGGGGCTGCTCGCGCTACCCGAAGTGTGACTTCACGAGCTCGCGCGAGCCGTTGGGGCTGGTCCACGACGTGGACCAGGGCCCGGTTGCCCGGCGCGACGAGGAGAGCGGTTTGTGCCTCACCTGTGGCGCACGCGTGCCGCTGCCGGGCGGCGCCATCCCGGGGCCGGGGACGGTGCTGCCCGGCGGCCCGGCCGATCCGGCGGCGCTGGCGCGGCCCGGCGGTCGGGGCGGACGGCGGGCGGCCGGAGGTGCGACTCGCGCACATGCGAGCCAAGCGGGCGGCGCGTCCCCGCGCCGGGGCCAGGGGGCAGGGGCACCGCGGCGACGACCGGCGGGGACCGGCCGCGCCACCCCTCGTCCGGCGTCCGGTACCGACTGAGCCGGGCGTGGACGACCCCCCGCCGCTCGAGAAGTTCCTCGCCAGCCTGGCGGCCCGCGACACCTCGCCGCACACGCAACGGGCGTACCGGACGGCGGTGGGTGCCTACCTCGAGTGGCTCGCGGCGGCTGGAGCCGGCTGGCGGACGCCATCCCGGACGGTCCTGCGCGCGTACCTGGCGGAGCTGGGTGACGGCCGCGCGCGCTCATCGGTCGCCCAGCGCCTGGCCGCAATCCGGTCGTTCCATCGCTGGGCGCGACGGGCGGGCCTCGCCGACGCCGATCCCTGGGCAGCGCTCGGGACGCCACGCCGGCCCCGACGCCTGCCGCCGGTCCTCACGGTGGCCGAGGTGGAGCGCATCGTCGCCTCGGCCGGTGACGACGACGTCAGGGCCCCCGCGCACGTCCCGGCCGGCGGCGCCGGACGCGGGTTGACGCCCAGCCGACGCGCGACCCTGCGCCGGGCGCTTTCCCTCCGCGACGTCGCGATCGTGGAGACGGCCTACGCAGCCGGGCTGCGGATCGCGGAGCTGGCCGGCCTGACGCTCGAGACGCTCGACCTGGCGAGAGGCGAGCTGCGGGTCCTGGGCAAGGGCAGGAAAGAGCGCGCGGGGCTGCTTGGGCGGCCTGCGCGCGCGGCGCTCGCCGGCTACCTCGCGGAGGGCCGGCCCGCGCTGCTGGCCCGAGCGCGGCCCGGCTCGGCACCGGCTGCCGTCTTCCTCAACGCCCACGGGGCACCTCTCGGCGAGCGCGGGATGCGGTATCGCCTGGATGCCGTCTTCGAGCGGGCCGGGGCACCCCAGGGGACGCATCCGCACACTCTCCGCCACTCGTTTGCCACGCACCTGCTCGACGGCGGGGCCGACCTCCGGGTCGTCCAGGAGCTGCTGGGCCACGCCAGCCTGGCCACGACCCAGGTGTACACGCACGTCTCGCCGGCCCGCCTGAGGGTCGCGTACGCGGGAGCGCACCCGCGGGCGCACGCACCGGAACGTGGGATCGCACCGAGCGTCGCACCGGCGGAAGAGCCGCGCCAACCGCGGTGACCGGAAGCCGCGCCCTCGTCCGCGCCGGGCTGCTCGTCACGGGCGCCTACTTCGTCTCGCGCGTGCTGGGCTGGGTCCGGCTCGTCGTCCTGGGGACCACGTTCGGGATCCAGGGCGCGCTGGACCCGTTCTTCGCGGCCTTCCGGATCCCCGACCTGATCTTCCAGCTCGTGGCCGCGGGGGCCCTCGCATCGGCCCTGATCCCGACCATCGCGACGCTCCTGGCGCGGGGCGAGGCGAACCGCGCCTGGCGCGTCGTCTCGACGGTCACGAACCTGATGCTCCTCGCGCTCGCGCTGCTCGGTGGGATCCTCTTCGTCTTCGCCCCGTCCGTCGTCCCGGTGATCACGCCGGGCTTTGATCCAGCCCAGCTGTCGACCACGGTCGAGCTGACCCGGCTCATGCTCCTGAGCCCGATCTTCCTCGCGCTCGGATCGGTGGCGACGAGCGTTCTCAACGCACGCGGCCGATTCGTGGCGTCGGTGCTCGCCCCGATCGTCTACAACCTCGCGATCATCGGCGGGGTGCTGTTCCTGGCGCCCTCGATGGGTCTGGTCGGCGTCGCTGTCGGCGTCGTCGCCGGGAGCGTCCTCCACCTCTCGATCCAGCTCTACTCGCTGCTGGGACCGACGGGGTTCCGCTATCACCCGCGTATCGACCTGGCCGATCCGGAGGCCCGCACCACGATCTTGCTGCTGGTCCCGCGGGCGATCGGCCTGGGCGGGGCCCAGCTCCAGCTCCTCGCGGCAACCACGATCGCGTCCAGCCTGGCCGCGGGCTCCATCAGCGCGTTCACCATCGCGTTCACGGTCTTCCAGATCCCCATCGGGACGATCGGCGTGCCGCTGGGGATCGTCGCGCTCCCGGCCCTCAGCGAGCGCCACGCAGCGGGCGCGACGGGCGACTTCGTCTCGCTGCTCGGTCGGTCGCTCCGCATGATGCTGTTCGCGATGCTCCCGATCGCGGTGGTGGCCGCGGTCGCCGCCCACCCCATCGTAACCATCCTCTTCGGGTACGGGAAGGTGGACGAGACCGGGATCGACCTGACGGTGCGTGCGCTCACGGCATTTCTGGTCGCCCTGCCCTCGGAAACGGCGATCGTCCTGCTGGCCCGTGCCTTCTACGCCGCGCGCGACACGCGGACGCCGGTCGCCGCCGCGCTGGCCGCGGTCGCGCTGAGCGTCGTGATCTCCGTCGCGCTGGCGCCCACGCTGGGTGTTGTCGGCCTGGCCCTCGGGATCGCGATCGCGTCGTGGCTCGAGGCGCTCGTCCTGTTTGGCCTGCTGGCGCGGCGGATTCCCACCCTCGACGTGGCCGGCATCGCCCGCGGCGGCCTGCTCGCGGCGGCATGTGCCGCCGCGACCGGGGCCGCGGTCTGGCTGGTCCTCCAGGCGGGGCAGCTCGCCCTCGGCCCGACGCCGGGTAAGATCGGGATCGCGGGCGAGCTCGCCGCCGTCGGCCTCGCAACGGCCGTCGTCTATCTCGGCCTCGCCCGACTGTTGCGGATCCCGGAGGTGCCAACAATCGTGCGCCTGCTCAGCTCCGCGCTCCGGCGCGACTCTGGCACATGAGCGGCGCGGCGTCCCTGCCCGAGCCGGGGGCCTGGGACGCGTTCGTCCAGGGGAGCGAGCTCGGCTCGTACCTGCAGCGCACCGCGTGGGCGCGGGTCAAGGCGGTGAACGGGTGGTCAAGCGCACGCGTCGTGGCCGGCGGCGCGGCGCCGATCGGGGCCCAGGTCCTCCTCCGGCGCCCGCGCCCGCTGCCGTGGGCGTTCGCCTACGCGCCGCGCGGCCCGGTGGCCACCGCATGGGATGCGGAGTCCGTGGGTGCCTTCTCGGCAGCTCTCCGGACCGGGCTGCCGGGCCGCGTCTCGCACGTCCGGATCGACCCGGAGATAGAGCGCGACGGACCCCTCGATCCCGGGGGTTCGCTGCGCGCGATCCTGGCCGGCGCCGGATGGAGGCAGGCGCCGCCGATCCAGCCCCCCTCGACGCGCCTCATCGACCTTACCGCCGGCGAGGACGCGCTCTGGGGCGACCTGCGCAAGAAGTGGCGCCAGTACGTCAACAAGGGCCGTTCGAACGGTGTGCGCGTCGTCGAGCTGCCCGGCGACCCGATCGCGCCGTTCTACGCGATCTACCGGGAGACGGCGGCGCGGGCGGGCTTCCTGATCCGGGTGGAGCAAGCCTATCGGGACGTCTGGGATGCCTACCGTCCGACCGGCGACGCGACGATTCTGTTCGCAGTCGACGCGGACGGAACGCCCCAGGCCGCGCTCTTCCTGGTGCGGAACGGGCGCCGGGTCGTGGAGCCGTACGGCGGGATGACGAGCACGGGCGCGGACCTCCGGGCGAACTACCTGCTCAAGTGGGAGGCGATCCGCCGGTCCCGCGAGGCCGGTGCGGCGACCTACGACCTGTGGGGGCTCGCGAATCCGGGGATCGCCCACTTCAAGACCGGCTTCGGCGGTCGCGAGGTCCGCTTCATCGGGGCCTGGGACCTCGTCCTGAGCGGGGTCGGCCGGCAGGTCTTCCTGACCGCCCAGCGGATCCGCGTCCGTCGGGCACGCCGACGGGCCGGCCTGGCCGCGGCAGGGGCGCCGGGCCTGTCCGGCGCGGATGGGGACGAGTCCCGCGACGGCGCTGACGGCGACGCGGGATGATCGGCACGGCCGGCGTGCGCGACGCGGACCCCGAGGCGATGGCGGCCTGGGACGGGTGGACGGTCCGGGTCCCGGGCGGGAACGTCCAGCAGTCGAACGCCTGGGGCGCCCACCGGGCCGGGCTCGGCTGGCGCGCGCACTACCTGCTGCTCGACGATGGGGCCGCGGTCCTGGCGCTCGGGCGGCCGTGGCCCCTTCTCGGGGGTGGACGCCTCTACGTATCCAAAGGGCCGGTCACGGCGGGAGCGCCGGCCCGAGCGGTCGCCGACCGCCTGTCAGCGGTGGCCGCCTGGGGCCGCGCGGCCGGCTACGACGCGATCCTGGCCGACGCCGAGATCCCGGCGGCAACGGGCTACGCCGCGGAGCTGGAGGAGCGCGGGTTCCACCTGTGCGACGAGGTCGGTCCGTCGCGTCACCGGGTGGGCGTCCCCATCTCGCCCGGCGCCAGCGAGGATGTGCTCGTCGCCGGGATCGCCAGGACGACCCGCCAGCGGTTCCTCGCGGCCGAGCGCCGCGGGATGCGGATCGTCCGCCACGACGGCGCCGCCGGGGCCGCCCCGGTGCCCGGTCTCGAGACGCCGGCCTCCGAAGCGGCGGGCGCGGCGGCGCTGGCCGCCTTCGAGCGGTTCCACGCCCTGCTGGGCGTAACCGGGGAGCGGCGCGGATTCACGATCGGCCCGCGCGCGGCCGCGATCGCCTGGTGGCGCGCGGCGTTGGACGCGGGCCACCTCGTGCTCCTCGAGGCACGTTCGGCCGACGACGCCTACCTGGGAGCGGCGATCTTCTACCGCAACGGGGAGCGGTTGACCTACGCGAACTCCGGCGACGTCGTCGCCCTTCGGCACGTCCACCCCGGGGTGGTGCACCTGCTCCTGTGGCGCGCCCTCCAGCTCGCGGCCCGCGAGGGTCGGAGCGAGCTCGACCTTGGGGGTGTCGACGTGGCAGGTGCGCGGTTCGAGCCGCGCCCCGGGGACGCCATGTTCGGCCTGCTCGAGTTCAAGCGGTCGTTCGGCGGCCGCTGGATCGAGCTTTCCGGCGCGCACGAGCGGGCGCTGCACCCGGCGCGGGCACGAGCCGGGGCGACCCTGGCCCGGCTCGGTGGCAGTGCGCGGCGTCTCGCCGGGTCCCTGGTCACGGGGAGATGAACACGGGCGACGGCCGCGTCGGATCCGACGACATCGCCGAGCGCGCGCTGGTGGCGCGGCTGGCCGCCGCGGAGCCACGTGGGACGGCGCCGCTTGCCGGTCTGCTGGAGCGCCTTCGGGCGGCCGGGCGCCTGCGCGCGGTGATCGAGCCGGGTGGCCGTCGGCCCAGGGGAACAGCACAGGCAGACGGCGTCGGCCGCACGGGCATCTCCGGCATCGCCTACGACTCGCGCCGGGTCACTCCCGGCGGCTGCTTCGTCGCGGTGCCCGGTTCGCACGTGGACGGCCATGCGTTCGCGGGTGCCGCCGTCCGTGCCGGCGCCGTCGTCGTCGTGGTCGAGCGCCCCCTGTCGCCCGGCGACGCCGGCCCGGCAATCCAGCTGGTGGTGGATCGCAGCCAGATTGCGCTGGCGACCGTGGCCGCCTGGTGGTACGGGGATCCCGCGGCCGGGCTGGGGATTGTCGGCATCACCGGGACGGATGGCAAGACCACCACCGCCGGGATGGCCGTCGCGGCCCTGGAGGCGGCGGGCGTGCAGACGGGGCTGCTCAGCACCGCCGAGCAGAAGATCGGCCCTGACCGGGCGCGCACCTCGGCCCACGTGACGACGCAGGAGGCGCCGGAGCTGCAGCGTGCCCTGGTCGCGATGCGCGCCGGCGGCGACGTTGCCGCCATCATCGAGACGACCTCGCACGGGCTTGCGCTCGCGCGGGTGGGCGAGATTCCCTACGACGTCGCCATCCTCACGAACCTGACCCACGAGCACCTCGAGTTTCACGGGACGTTCGACGCGTATCGGGCGGCGAAGCGCTCGCTGTTCGAGCGCCTGGGCGGGGACGGCGGTGGCGGAGCCGGGCCCGGGGCTCGGCCCCGAAAGCCGGCCACGCTCCCCGGTGGCCGTCCCTGGCCGCGGGGCGGCATCGTGAACGCGGACGACCCGAACGCGGCGGTCTTCGCGGATGCAACCCGCGCGGCCGGCGCCACGCTCCTGACGTACGGCCTGACCGGCGCGGCCGAGGTCCGTGCCGGCGCGATCAGCGCGACGCGCGAGGGGATCAGCGCGAGGCTTGTCACCCCCCGCGGGACCGGGACGCTGCGGCTGCCGCTGGTCGGTCGCTTCAACGTCTACAACGCATTGGCCGTGGTTGCGCTCGGCGAGCTGCTCGAGCTCGACGCCAGGGGCGTTCTCGACGGGCTCGCCGGGTTCCGCGGCGTCCGCGGCCGGATGGAGCGGGTGGATCGGGGCCAGCCGTTCGCGCTCGTCGTCGACTACGCCCACACGCCGGCGTCCCTCGCGGCCGCGCTCGACGAGCTGGGAGGGCTGGTCGGACCGGGCGGCGGGAAGATCGCGGTGTTCGGATCGGCCGGGGAGCGGGACGTCGCGAAGCGGGCCCTGATGGGACGGGTCGCCGCCGAGCGCTGCCGGGTGGTGATCGCCACCGACGAGGATCCCCGCGGCGAGGATTCGATGCACATCCTCGAGCAGATCGCGGAGGGGGCCGAGGCGGCCGGGCTGCGGCGCGACGAGGACCTGCTCCTGATCCCGGATCGGCGGGCGGCGATCGCCGCCGCGATCGATCGGGCCCGTCCCGGCGACGTGGTGCTGCTGGCGGGCAAGGGCCACGAGCGCAGCATCCTCTACGTCGGCGGGGACGTGCCATGGGACGAGCGGCGCGTCGCCGAGGAGTGCCTGGCCAAAGCCGGATACGGCTGAGCCGGATCGGCGCGGCAGGTCGGCACCCGGAGGTCGCACGAAACCGCCCGGCCCGGTCGCCGCGGGGTGGCCGACACGACGGCCCGCACCACGGCCAGCGCCTGGACGGGGCCCGAAAACGGCCCTGCTATTCTTGATCGACCCATGTCCATCGAGCAGGTCCCGGCAAGCGCGGCGTCGCACGTCCCCAGGACACGCCGTGCGGCGCCCGGCCCGCGGCGCGTCGCCGGGGCCGCGGTGGCGCTGCCTGCCCTGCGCGAGGCGCTCCTCGCCGAGGTCGCCAGCCACCACCCTCAGGCCGACCTGGGGCCGGTCGAGCGGGCGTTCGACTTCGCGGTCATGGCCCATGGCGACCAGCGCCGGGCCACGGGCGAGGCGTACGTCACCCACCCGATCGCGGCGGCCCAGACCCTCGCGGAGATGGCCCTCGACCCTGCCTCGATCCAGGCGGCGCTGCTCCACGACGTCCCGGAAGATACGGACCAGTCCCTGACCGACATCGAGGAGCACTTCGGCCCGGAGGTCGCCCACCTCGTCGACGGCGTCACGAAGCTGTCCAAGTTCTCGACCCATTCGCACGAGGAGCAGCAGGCCGAGAACATCCGGAAGATGCTCCTCGCGATGGCCGAGGACATCCGGGTCGTCCTCATCAAGCTGGCCGATCGGCTCCACAACATGCGCACGCTTTCCGGCCTTTCGTCCGAGAAGCAGCTCAGGATCGCGCGCCAGACGATGGAGATCTACGCGCCGTTGGCCGAGCGGCTGGGCATCTGGCAGATCAAGTGGGAGCTTGAGGACCTCTCGTTCAAGTACCTCGACCCGGAACGCTACCGGGAGCTGGCGACAAACCTCGACACGCGTCGAGCGGGCCGCGAGAGCTACATCGAGCGGGCCATCGCAGTCCTCCAGCCGGAGCTCGCCCGGCACGGGATCGAGGGCGATCTCAATGGCCGCCCCAAGCACCTCTTCTCCATCTGGAAGAAGATGCAGCGCAAGTCGGCAGCCTTCGGCGAGATCTACGACGTCTACGCGATCCGCCTCCTGGTGGACGAGGTGCGCGACTGCTACGCCGCGCTGGGCATCGTCCACAGCCTGTGGAAGCCGATTCCGGGCCAGTTCGACGACTACATCGCGGTCCCCAAGCCGAACGGCTACCAGAGCCTCCACACGGCAGTGATCGCGCTGGATGGCAAGCCGCTCGAGATCCAGATCCGGACGCATGCGATGCACTCCGTCAGCGAGGTCGGGATCGCGGCGCACTGGCGTTACAAGGAGGGCTCCAAGGCCGAGCGCGATTACGACGCCAAGCTGGCCTGGCTGCGCCAGCTCATGGACTGGCAGCGCGAGGTCAGCGACGCGACCGAGTTCGTCGAGGGCATCAAGCTCGACATCTTCCAGGACCAGGTGTTCGTCTTCACGCCAAAGGGCGACATCAAGGATCTGCCGGCTGGGGCGACGCCGCTCGACTTTGCGTACCGCATCCACACGGACGTCGGACACCGAACGATCGGCGCCAAGGTCAACAACCGGCTCGTGCCGCTCGACTATCGCCTCAAGAACGGCGACATCGTCGAGATCGTGACGACGAAGGCCGAGCACGGCCCGTCGCGCGACTGGCTCTCAATCGTCCGGACCTCGCACGCCCGCGAGAAGATCCGGCAATGGTTCAAGAAGAAGGACCGCGACGAGAACATCAGCCACGGGCGCGAGTCGCTCGAGCGTGAGCTGAAGCGGCTGGCTCGGACCAGCATCGCGACGGTCGGCCACGACCGGCTCCTCGAGATCGCCCGGCCGTACGGCCACGAGACGCTCGACGACTTCTACGCGGCCATCGGCTACGGTGCCGTGTCGCCGCAGCAGGTCGTGATGCGACTCGGCGTCGTGGACGATGCGCAGCTTGCCCTGCCGGCGGTCGCGCCCGCCCCGGCACGCGCGGGCGGCGTGCGGGTCAAGGGCGTCGGTGACCTGCTGGTCCGGTTCGCCAAGTGCTGCCACCCGATCCCGGGCGACCCGATCGTGGGCTTCATCACCCGCGGCCGTGGGATCACGGTCCACCTGGGCCGCTGCGCGACGGTGGTCAACGAGCGCGAGGCGGCCCGGCTGATCGAGGTGGAATGGGAGACCGCGCCGGCCCAGACCTACCCGATCGCGATCCGCGTGGAGGCCCATGACCGGACCGGGCTTCTCAACGACATCGCGGGCGCGGTCGCCGAGAGCAAGGTCAACATCCTGGCGGCGAACGTGGCGGTGAGTCAGGATCACACGACGACGGTCGTGGCCACGCTGGAGGTCGCGTCGGTCTCGGAGCTGGCCCGTGTCATGGGGCGGATCGAGCGCGTCAAGGACGTCCTCTCGGTGCAGCGCGACCTCGGCTAGAGAAGCCGACCTGGGTCCGGGCCCCCGCGGCGGACCGCGCTCCGCCCGCTAGACTTGCCGCGATGCCACCGTCGTTCCGCGCCCCGAGGGGTACCCGCGACCTGCTTCCCAACGAGCGGGCCGCGTTCGCGCGCCTCGAGCGAACCGCTCTCGAGCTGGCCGCCCGCTACGGCTACCGCGTGATGGAGACCCCGTTGTTCGAGCAGGTGGCGGTGTTCGAGCGCGGAATCGGGGCGGTCACCGACGTCGTGGAGAAGGAGCTCTTCCGGGTATCGCCGAGCCGGGGCGAGGAGCGCGAGGCGTGGGCGCTGCGTCCGGAGGCGACGGCCGGGATCTGCCGCGCCTACGTCGAGCACGGGATGCAGACGTTGCCTCAGCCCGTCCGGCTCAGCCTGATGGGGCCGATGTTCCGCTATGACCGGCCCCAGGCGGGCCGGTACCGCCAGTTCTGGCAGTGGGACGTGGAGGCGATCGGCGACGCGGGACCGGCGATCGACGCGGAACTGGTGGAGCTGGGAGCGCGCTTCTACCGCGACGCCGGCCTGACCGACGTGGAGCTGTTGCTCAACTCGATCGGCGATCCCACCTGCCGACCGGCCTACCTGTCCCGGCTGGTCGACTACTACCGCGCCCACCTGGTCCGCCTGCCCGAGCTGGAGCGACGACGGCTCGAGACGAACCCGCTCCGGCTGCTCGACTCGAGGGACCCGGCGATGGCCGAGGTCAACGAGGGCGCTCCGCGGATCACGGATCATCTGTGCGCGGCGTGCGCGGACCATTTCGCCGGCGTGCGCGCCCACCTCGACGCGATGGGGGTGGCGTACCGGCTGGAGCCCGGGCTCGTGCGCGGGCTGGACTACTACACGCGGACGGCGTTCGAGTTCTACCGCCGCGGCGCGGAGGGTCAGCAGCAGGCGCTCGGTGGCGGCGGCCGCTACGACGGCCTCATCGAGCTGCTCGGCGGCAAGCCGACAGCCGGGATCGGGTTCGCGCTCGGGCTCGACCGGGTGGTCCTCGCCCTCGACTCCGCTGGCGGGGGCAGGCCGGCGGACGGAGCTCCGGTCGCCGTGGTCGTCGGCGCGGACCCGGCCGACACCCTGGGTCGGCTCCGGATCGCGACCGGGCTGCGCGATGCCGGTCTGCCCGTCCGGGCGGATCTCTCCGTCCGCAAGCTCGGACGCCAGCTGGAGGCTGCCGTCAGGGAAGGAGCGCAGTTCGCGGTGATCCTGGGCGACGAGCTGGCGACGGGGGACGTCCAGCTGCGCGATCTCGACGGCGCCTCCCAGAAGCCCGTGCCGCTGGCCGACCTGCCTGCGCTCCTCCGGCGCAAGGTGCGGGCCTGAACCACGCCGTGGCCGAGGGGATCGCGGTCGGCATCGAGATGACCCCGCGGAGGACCTTCGCATCGGCGCTCGACTGGCCCGGGTGGTGCCGCTCGGGCCGTGACGAGGCCGTCGCGTTCGCGGCTCTGGCGGGGGCCGCCGATCGATATGCGCGCGTCGCCCACCGGGCAGGCGTGGTGTTCGGGCCCGTCGCACCCCGCGACCTGGTGGTCTCGGAGCGCGTCCCCGGGACGGCGACCACCGCGTTCGGTGCACCCGACGCCGTCTTCGCCCTGGATGGGCGCCCGACCGATCCGGACGACGGACGCCTCCTCGGAGCGCTCGTGCGCGCCGCCTGGGAGGTCCTGGACGAGATCGCAGGGCTGGCGCCCGCCCAGCTCCGCCGGGGGCCACGCGGCGGCGGGCGCGACCGGGACGCGATCGTCGCACACGTGGCCGGCGCAGAGCAGGCCTATGCGCGGCGCATCGGGCTGCGGCTTCCGGGATCCGCTCCCGGCGCCAGCGACGCGATCGACGTCCTGCGAGCCTCGATCGTGGAGATTCTGGAGCGAGCGAGCGACGGCGGACCAATCCCCGGTGGCCGCTGGCCGGCTCGGTACGCGGCCCGGAGGATCGCCTGGCACGCGCTTGACCATGCCTGGGAGATCGAGGATCGGGCCGGACCGGCCTGACGGTCCGCGTCCGCGGTCGGTCGCCGGACGCTGACCGGCAAACGGCAGACGCTGGTGGCCTGGCGCCTGATGCCGGGGTGCGCCTGCGCCTCAGCCTTCCGGGTCGGCCATCGGTGGCGCGACGGTCGCGACGAGGCGCGCGCGGTTGTGGTCAGCCAGCACGGTTACGCCAACCTTCACGTGCAGCACTCGGCCCGGCCCGGGGGCGAAGTCGTGCGCCAGCGGGATCTCCACGGACCAACCCGGCGCGCCCGCGCGTTCGCCCGGCACCGGCGCGGAGCCGGCTGGTGCGTCCCACGTCCCGACCGGGTCGTAATAGCCGGACCAGGCCGCGACCTCGACGGTCAGAGGCTCCGCCGCGACCGCAAGTCCTTCCGACCCGACAGACCGCAGCGTCGCGGACCGCCAATCGTCGGCGACCCTGAGCGAGAGCGCCGCCGCCGGGTGCGCTGTCATGGCATCCATGAACCCGCGGGCGGCCGTCACGAGATCCCCCCAGGCGCCGCCGGGCGTTCGGCCCGCCGGCACGACGATCGAAGCCGGGCCCGCGACCCAACGCTCGGCGCGCCCGCCGGGCGGCAGCAGCGCGCCCGGCGCCGACTGGACCAGCCCCGCGAGCCGGGCGAGCTCGGCGGTCGAGGCGGCCGGGAGGGCGCCCCGGAAGCGCCCGACGACCGGCGCCTCCGACAGCACCCAGAGCTCGAAGTCTCCGTCATGGGACACCCGGAGGTGCTCACCGTCGAACAGCCGGAGGCCACCACCGCCGATGTCATAGCCGACCAGCACGCCCACGCCTCCACTCATCGGAGCGTCGGGATCCACGTCCCGCCCTGTGTCCGCCCCAGGATGTCCGCGAACTCCTGAAGGTGCCGCGGCTGCGCCCCGTGATCGTGCGGGTCGGGATGGCGGCTCGGGTCACCCATGATGGACCCGCTGTCGTACGTCAGCGCTTCGATCGTGTCGTACTTGTCGCTCGTCGTCGCCGAGTCGTCGGGGAGTGCCGTGTCCAGGTCGCGGACGAGGTTCCCTGTCAATGGCACCGGCGCCAGCGCAGGTGGCCCCGCCGTGGCCGGCACGGTCGTGGTCGCGAGCGCCGAATACGCGTGCACTACCTGCTGTGCGAACGCACCCTGGCTCATGCCGGCGACCGCGGCGACCGCGTTCGCGCTGCTGCGGGCCACCATGGCGGCCTGGAGCGCGGTCGCGACCTGGGCCGGCGTCTGGCCGCCGGGCCCGGCGGCGTCGCCCACGAACGGCTCGTGACCCGTCGCGGCGCGGTAGTCGCCGGGGTCCTGCTGGTACTCGTCGCGCAGCCCGACGAGGTGGCCGAACTCGTGGGGGATCGTGTTGGCGGCATCCCTGTCGGCCAGGAACCACTCGCCGCCGTTGGCCCGCCCGGTCCCGTGCGTGACCTTGACCGTGTTCGCCCCGCCCCCGGAGCCGCGGGTCAGCTCGAAGTTGAGTGGGAGGCGCTGGCCGGTAACCTGCTCCACCAGGTCGAAGTGGTTCCAGGTGTCCCGGACATAGCCGAACCAGGCGCCGGGCGGGCTGCCGCCGACGAAATGCACGGCCGCGGTCACCTTCATCTGGGTGGCACCGATCTCCCACGAGTAGCGCGAGCCGTTGCCGCCGGCGCCCTCGGTCATGCCATAGGTGTGCCCACCGACCTGCTCCGTCCACTGGCGATTCTCGAAGCCCACGCTGACGTTCGGGGCAACCGCGTCGAGCGCGGTCCAGGTGGGCAGGTCTCCGACTCCTGTCGCTGCGACGCCGCTGGCGCCCTGGAAGGCGGAGGTGGCCGCCTGGGTGTTCGGCCCCCACGAGCCATCGTCAGAGATGGCGGCCTGCCCCTGGCCGGCGAGCCAGGCGTTGAGCTTCTCCTGAAACTCGCGGACGGCGGGGCCGTGGGTGATGCCGCCCGGGCCCACGAGGGAGTGGAGGTTCGTACCGGGCACCTGGGCGGCGGTCGCGGTTGCCGGACTGGCGGCGTCGACGTGCTGTTCGACTGAGCGACCGCCTTCGAGGCGGGTTCCTCCGCCGGGGGCGGCCGTATCCAGCGCCGTCCAGGTGGCGGCATCGACGGCGCCGCTCGGCGGGGTGAGGCCGAGAGCCGACTGGAAGGTGGTGACGGCGTTCTGCATGAGGGCATCGAAGACTGCGTTGATCGGCAGGATCGCGCCGGCCTGGCCGCTCGCGTTGAGCTTCTCCTGGGCAAGGCCGACGTCGGCGCCGGTCGCGCCCCGGTTGAGGGTCGGTCGAACCGGTGCCGGCACGGCGGCGGCAGCGGCTTCGAGGGCAGTCCAGGTTGCCGGGCCGACGACGCCGTCGGGTGTCAGGCCGCGGGCGCGCTGGAATCGGCGGACCCGCCCCGACGTGGTCGGGCCGAAGCGACCATCGGTCGTGACGGGTCCGCCGCCCGTGAGGGCCTGGCCAAGCTTGTCCTGCATCTCCTGGACCGCCGGCCCATGACTGCCCTCGCGAAGGGTTGGGTGGGCGGCAGCCGGGTCCGCCGGGGCGTTGGCCGCTTCGTCGGCGGCGTCGTCGGCGCCCGTGGTGTCGTCCTCGCGCTGAAGCACGAGCCGGGCGGTCGCGGCATTGCCGGCTGTGCGCTGGACGTGATCCAGGAGGCCAGCGCCGAGCGGTGCCTGCTGCGGGTCGAGATTGGCGAGGAGCGCGCCGGGCCGCGCCCCGTCGTGTCCGTGGCCGGACGCGCCGGGCGGAAGCGGACGCCGCAGCCAGGCCGTCGCCGGCCGGCTCCGGGGCGCCTGGATCGGGGCGCGACGCTCCACGGGCCCAGTGTGCGCCGGGTCGCCGGGCACCCGATAGGATCAGCCGGGCCGGACTCGCTGCCCGATCGGGCACGGGGCGGGTGGGCCGCGCCTCCTCGGCTGGTCCTCTTGGATATCGTTCGCAAGGGTCCGGTGGGAGCATCCTTCGGCCGCCGCGCGTGGCGGCCGAAGGATGCCGCTACGATTGCCGCCATGACGAACCTTGCGACGCCATACCGGACCCACACCTGCGGCGCCCTCCGCGGTGACGACGCCGGCGCCGAGGTTCGCCTCGCGGGCTGGGTGCATCGGCGTCGGGACCACGGCCAGCTCATCTTCCTGGACGTGCGGGATCGCCACGGGATCACCCAGGTGGTGGTTGACGCCACCGAGTCCGCGGACGCGCATGCCGCAGCCACGCGATGCCGCAACGAGTTCGTCGTCACGGTGGCGGGTCTCGTCGAGCGCCGCCGGCCTGGAGGGGAGAACGCCAAGCTCCCGACCGGGGAGATCGAGGTCCGTGCGCGTGAGCTTACGGTTCTCTCGGAGGCGAAGACGCCCCCGTTCTACATCAACGAGCCGGACGCACCGGTGGACGAATCGGTGCGGCTCCAGTACCGCTACCTCGACATCCGCCGCGAGCCGATGCTTCGCCGGCTTCTGCTGCGCAGCCGGCTCGTGGAGGAGATCCGGCGGGCGCATCACGCGAGCGGGTTCGTCGAGATCGAGACGCCCATCCTGATCAAGAGCACGCCCGAGGGCGCCCGCGACTTCATCGTGCCATCGCGTTTGCAGCCCGGCACCGTCTACGCGCTCCCGCAGAGCCCGCAGCAGCTCAAACAGCTCCTCATGGTGGCCGGCGTCGATCGCTATTTCCAGATCGCGCGCTGCTTCCGCGACGAGGACCTTCGGGGCGACCGCCAGCCGGAGTTCACGCAGCTTGACCTGGAGATGAGCTTCGTGACGGAGGAGACCGTGACCGGCTTCGTGGAGGCGATGGCGATCAGCGTCTCGCGGGCCGTCACGCCCGAACGGCCGCTCCAGCAGGTGCCTTTCCCGCGCTTCACCTACGCGGAGGCGCTGGAGCGCTTCGGCTCGGACAAGCCGGACCTGCGCTTCGGGATGGAGCTCGCCGACCTCGGGCCCGTGCTCGTGGACGAGGCCGGCGCGCCGGCCTCCGGGTTCCGGGTGTTCGACGAGGCGCTCACGAGCGGCGGGCGCGTCAAGGGGATCGCGGTTCCCGGGCTGGCGGACGCGAGCCGGGCCCGTATCGACGAGATCACCGAGGCGGCCAGGCGCTACGGCGCACGCGGGCTCGTCACGCTGGCGGTCACCGCCGCGGGCGCCCACGGGCCGAGCGTGAAGTTCCTCGGGGCGGACCGCGCGTCGGCGCTCGCGGGTCGCTGCGGCGCGGTGGAAGGGGACCTGGTTTTGATCGTGGCCGACCAGGCGACCATCGTCACCGACGTCCTGGGGCGCCTGCGCGTCGAGCTCGGGGCGAAACTGGGCCTGGCCGACTTGTCCGTGCTTGCCTACTGCTGGGTGGACCGCTTTCCGATGTACGAGTGGGATGCCGCGCGCAACGGCTGGCATGCCACCCATAACCCCTTCTCGGGCGTGGTCCCCGAGGATGAGCCACTCCTCGTCACCGCATCGGGGGACCCGGAGCGTCCGTCGCCGGACGACCCGGCCGGCCGCGCGCGAGCCATGCAGTACGACCTGGCGCTCAACGGTTGGGAGCTCGGTGGCGGATCGGTGCGGATCCACCAGCGGGCGCTCCTGGAGCGGTCATTCGCGCTCCAGGGCCACACGCGCGCCTCCATGCGCGAGAAGTTCGGTGGGATGCTGGAAGCGTTCGAATACGGCGCCCCGCCGCACGGCGGGATCGCGATCGGGATCGATCGCTGGGCCGCCCTGCTGGCCGACCAGGCGACGATCCGGGAGGTCATGGCGTTCCCCAAGACATCCTCTGGTTCGGACCTGATGCTCGACGCACCGTCCGTGCCGGACCCGGGCCAGTACGCGGAGCTGGGCCTCCGGTACGTGGGGCTTCCCGACCCGACCTGAGTGCCCGAGGTTGTCCGGCGCGGGACAATGGAATCGGTGCATCCGTCCAGGGAGGACCGCCATGAGCACGCAGTTCGTCGTCCAGCTCCAGAACCGACCGGGTGCCCTGGCGGCCTTCGCCCGAGCGCTCGCGGAACGGAGCATCGACATCCACGACATCGCCGGGGGAGGGGCCGGGGATCATGGCTACGCCGTGCTGGCCACCGATGATGAAGCCGCCACGCGCGCGGTGCTCCGCTCGTTCGGCTACCCGTTCGTCGAGGGGGAGGCGCTCGTGGTGGCAGTTGACGACCGGCCGGGAGGCTTCGCGGCGGTTGCCGAGAAGCTCGCCGCGGCAGGAGTGGACGTCCACGGGGTACTGTTCGTGGGACGGCGCGCCGGCATCGTCGAGACGGCCTTCACCGTGGATGACGTGGACCGCGCTCGCCGGGCGCTCGGCCTGGGCTGAGGCCGGCGGCCGACCGGGATATCGTCGGCGCAGGTGTGGGCTACGGCTCATCGCGGGTTCGGCGCGGCGCTGCCATCGTGCGCGCGGTCGCCCTGGACGTGAAGAAGGGGAACTCGATGCGGATCGGACTGGTCGGCCTGGGTCGGATGGGCGGCTACATGGCGCGGCGCTGGCTGCGCGCGGGTCACGAAGTCGTCGGCTATGCGCGTCACGCCGACACGGTGAACGGGTTGCTCGCAGACAAGGCAATCACCGCCGGGGCGACGTCGCTGCAGGATCTCGTCGGCCAGCTGGCCTCACCGCGCGTGCTGTGGTTGATGGTGCCTGCCGCGGCCGTGGACGCGACCCTCGACGAGCTCGTGCCGCTGCTCGAGCGCGGTGACGTCATCGTGGACGGCGGCAACTCCTACTACGTGGACGACCTGCGCCGCTCAGCGGCGCTCGCGGAGGCCGGAATCGACTACCTCGACTGCGGGACGAGCGGCGGCGTAGCCGGCCTGGAGCGCGGGTATTGCCTCATGATCGGCGGCCCGGCCGGGGCCGTGGGGCGACTCGATCCGATCTTCCGGGCGCTGGCCCCCGGCGTCGGCGCCGCGCCCCGAACGCCGGGCCGAACAGGGGACCCGGACTCCGCCGAGAACGGCTACCTGCATTGTGGCCCCAGCGGCGCCGGGCACTTCGTGAAGATGGTCCACAACGGCATCGAGTACGGCCTCATGGCAGCCTACGCGGAAGGCCTGAACATCCTCAAGCACGCGAACGCCGGCCGGCAGGAGCGCGAGGTCAGCGCAGAGATCACGCCCCTGCGCGACCCGGGGCTGTACCAGTACCAGCTCGACATCCCGGCCGTGACCGAGGTCTGGCGGCGGGGGAGCGTGGTCGCGTCGTGGCTGCTGGACCTGGCCGCGGAGGCCTTCCTGCGCAGCGGCGACCTCGCGGACTTCGAGGGCCGGGTCTCGGACTCCGGCGAGGGACGCTGGACGAGCGTCGCCGCGATCGATGTCAGCGCGCCGGCGCCGGTCCTGACGACCGCCTTGTACGAGCGTTTCATGTCGCGCGGCGAGGCGGACTTCGCCGACAAGGTCCTCTCCGCGATGCGCCTCGGCTTCGGAGGTCACCAGGAGCCGAAGGGGTAGCTCACTCGCGGGCGGTCGGCGGCTCCGGCGCCTCGTCGGGGCCGGCGGCCACCAGCGATCCCCATTCGTGGCGTCGTCCCGGCGGCGGCTCCGGTGGGCCCTCGAAGGGGGGAAGGCCGACCCGTGGGGTGTCGAGGCCGAGCACGATGCCGGGGTCGCCCAGATCGATGGTCCTGGAGGGGACGACCGCGGCGAGCGCATCGGAGATGGCGGCCGGCGTGAGGTCCGCGGCGAGCGCCCGGAGCGCCGGCAGGCGCCCGACCGGCAGGAGGATCGGCCAGCCCGGAGCCGCCCGGAAGGCCGGCCGCAGGAGCGTGTCGCGGTCGGCACCGTGCGCCTCGATGAGCGACGTCACGGTCTCCGCGTCCAGCCATCCCATGCGCGCCGGCCAGAGGAGGGCCGCGTCGGTCGCGTCCACTTCGCTGCAGGCGAGCTCGACGGCGCGAGCCATCTGCCCCACCGGCCCCGCGTCGGCCGCCGCCGGGGCACCCAGCACGACGGGCGCGCCCGCGAGCGCCCGCGCTACCTCGCCCTCGGGATCGGGGCTGACCACGATCACGGGGAGCGCGCCGCCGGCCCAGGCAAGGTCCACAAGGCGACGCACGTTCGGGGTGCCGTCCACGTCACGGAGGGCGGTCTCGGCGGAGGCGGCCAGGATGCAGGCGGCGACGGTCACGCCTGGATGCTAACAGGCGCCCGGGCGCGGGGGATGCTCCCGGGGGTGTCCGGCTCCTGTGCGACAATCGGCCGGCCCATGACCGAAGGGAGCCCTCCACCCCGCATGCCCGCCACCCCTGCGCCTCCTCCGGCGAATCCGACCGAGGCCCCGACCCTTGCCGTCCGCTCCGATCTGCGCAACGTCGCGATCGTCGCGCACGTGGACCATGGCAAGACCACGCTCGTGGATGCGCTCCTGCGCCAGACCGGGTCGTTCCGGGCCAACCAGATCGTGGCCGAGCGCGTGATGGACTCGATGGACCTGGAGCGGGAGAAGGGGATCACGATCCTGGCGAAGCAGACGAACGTCGACTTCGACGGGATTCACATCAACATCGTGGACACCCCGGGCCACGCGGACTTCGGCGGCGAGGTGGAGCGTTCGCTGAACCTGGTCGACTCCGTGCTGCTGCTGGTCGACGCCGCGGAAGGGCCGTTGCCCCAGACGCGCTACGTGCTCCAGAAGGCGATGGCGCGCCACCTGCCGGTGGTCGTGGCGGTCAACAAGATCGACCGGGGCGACGCGCGTCCCGCGGAGGTGCTGGACGACATCTACGAACTGTTCATGGACCTGGGTGCCGATGCCGGCCAGATCGAGTTCCCCGTGGTCTATACGAACGCGAAGGCGGGCACCGCGACGCGGGCGCTGGCCGTGCCGGGGACAAGCCTGCGCCCGCTCCTGGAGCTGCTTGTCGCGGTCACGCCTCCGCCCACCTACCTGCCGGGCCACCCGCTCCAGCTGCTGGTGACGAACCTGTCCGCAAATGAGTACGTGGGCCGGATGGCGGTCGGCCGGCTCATGAACGGGACGATCCGGGTCGGGCAGCGCATCGTGGTGGTCCGCGAGGAGGCGGACGACCCGGACGGCGGCGTCGAGCCGGGGAGGACGGTCACGCTCTCCGGCACGGTGACTGCGCTCCAGACCGCCCACGGGATCGAGCAGGCGGACATCGAGGAAGCCGGCCCGGGCGACATCGTGTCCGTGGCAGGCCTGCCGGAGGTCACGATCGGGGACACCCTGACCGACCCAGCCGACCCGCGTCCGTTGCCACGCCTGGAAGTGGACGAGCCGACGCTACGGATGACCTTCGGGGTCAACACGTCGCCGATTTCCGGCCGTGATGGGAGGTTCCTGACCAGCCGCCAGATCCGCGCGCGGCTGGAGAAGGAGATCCTTGGCAACGTCGCGATCCAGTTCTTCCCGACAGAGTCAGCCGACACGTTCGAGGTGCGCGGCCGTGGCGAGCTTCAGCTCGCCGTCCTGGTCGAGCAGATGCGACGAGAAGGGTTCGAGCTGCAGGTGAGCCGCCCGGAGGTGATCCTGCGGACCCTCAACGGGGAGCTGCAGGAGCCTTACGAGCGGATCACGATCGACATCCCGCCGGAGTACATCGGAACGATCCAGACAGCGCTCGCCGGCCGTAAGGGCCGTCTCGAGCAGATGTCGACCGATACCGACGGCCGCGTCCGGATGGAGTTCGTCCTTCCGGTCCGGGGGTTGATCGGGTACCGCGGCCAGCTCATGACCGAGACCCGGGGGACCGCGCTCCTCCACCAGATCGGGGAGGGCTACGGCCCGTATGCCGGCGAGGTCACGCACCGGACGGACGGCGTCCTGGTGGCCGATCGTCTCGGCACCTCCAACGCGTACGGCCTGTTCAACCTCCAGGAGCGCGCGGAGATGTTCATCGGCGCCGGCGTGGATGTCTACGAGGGGATGGTTGTCGGCGAGAACTCGCGCTCCGGTGACATGGACGTCAACGTGACGAAAGAGAAGAAGCTGACGAACATCCGGACCCACGCCCACGACGAGGCCCTGCGACTCGTCCCTCCGCGGCCGATGACCCTGGAGACGGCCATCGAGTTCATCGGCGACGATGAGCTGGTGGAGGTCACCCCGAGCCAGATCCGCCTCCGCAAGCGCCTCCTCTCGCAGCACGACCGGCGCCGGCAAGCGGGTGCGCGTGAGGAGGCGCGCGAAGCCGAGGGCCGCTGAGGGCGCGCCCGGACGGCAGCGCGCGGGCTCCGTGCGACTACCATCAGGCGATGCAGCCGGCCAGCCTGACCTCTGCCCGCAGGGTGGCCGCGGTCCTGGCGGTCATGGTCGTGGCGCTCGTCCTGACCACCCTGGCCGTGGCGGCCCTCGAAGGTTCGCTGCGCATCCCCGACGCCTCGGCGACCTACCTCCTCGCGGTGGTTTCGCTCGCGGTCGTGTTCGGCACGCCGGCAGCCGTGGCAACCGCGATCGGGTCGTTCCTGCTGTACGACTTCCTGTTCGTTTCGCCCACGGGCGCCCTGATCGTCACCGACCCGGAGCAGCTGCTGAACCTGCTGCTGCTTCTGGCGCTGGGAATCGTGGTCGGACAGCTGGCCGGGATGCAGCGCGCGCGCGCGGAGACGGCGCTGCTCCGGGAACGGCAGGCGAGGACCCAGTACCGGGTGGGCCGCGAGCTCGCCACGGCGATGACTGCCCGGTCGGCGCTGCCAGCGCTCGTCGACATCCTTGGCGTGGAGGTCGAGGCAACCCGTGCCTGGATCGGGCTTGGGTCGGACGTGGGCCAGGAGCGCGTCGTGGCCGATAGCGATTCCGCCGCGCGCGCCCTCGGATCTGCGGCGTATGAGCTGCTGCAGCGGAGCCCGGCCGACGACTCGGTCGGCTGGGTCCGCGTCTACGACACACGCGCGTCCTCGGCGCCGGCCCGCGATCCGGGTGGCGTGACGTTCCGGTGCCCGATCGCCGCGGGCGGGATCCCGCTCGGCTCGCTGTGGGTCATCCGGCGCCGTGCCGACGGGCCACCCGGTCGCGGCCACACGCGATTGCTGGCGGCGGCGGCCGACCAGATCGGCCAGGCCCTGGAGCGCGACCGTCTCGCCCGGGAGGCGACCGGGGCGGAGATCGCCCGCCGGAGCGAGGCCGCCAAGACCGCGCTGCTCGACTCCGTCTCGCACGACCTGCGGACCCCGCTGGCCTCCATCCGGGCGGCGGCCGGCAGCCTGATGGACCCCGACGTGCGCCTGGACGCGAGCGCCCGCCGGGCCCGGGCCGCTGCCATCGACGCGCAGGCCGCCCGGCTCAACCGCCTGGTCTCGAACCTGCTCGACATGAGCCGGATCGAAGCCGGGGACCTGCAGGCAAGGTTGGAGGTCTTCCCTCTCGAGGACCTCGTCCGGGCCAGCCTGGAGCGTGTCGTGGGCGAGCTTGGCAGTCGCAGCGTGTCGGTCGCGATCCCGGACGAGCTGCCGCCGGTTGCCGTCGACGCGATCCTCTTCGACCAGGTCCTGGCCAACCTCCTGGAGAACGCGGTCCGCCACACGCCGCCCGATGCACCGATCCGGGTTGCGGGCGCGCTGACGCGGGGCGGCATGGTGCAGTTGTCCGTGGAGGACGGCGGGCCCGGCGTCCCGGCTGCGATTGCGGAGCACGTGTTCGACAAGTTCTTTCGCGGTCCGGCGCCAGCGGGGCGGTCGCGCGCCGGCAGCGGGCTGGGCCTCGCCGTCGTCCGCGGCTTCGTGGAGGCGATGGGCGGGAGTGTCGCGGCACGCCCGAGCGAGCTGGGGGGCCTCGCCGTGGACGTGGAGATGCGAGCGGCGGTGGCGCTGGCGAGCGCTTCGAATGAAGGCGCGCCGCGCGAAGCGGTGACGCGGTGACCGCCGGGTTGGCGCCACGGGCGGCGATCCTCCTGGTCGAGGACGATCTCGCCACGCGGCGGGAGGTCGCGACCTTCCTGCGGGGGCACGGCTTTCGGGTCGACGAGGCCGGCGACGGAGCCTCGGCCTGGGATCGCTGGACGGCGCAGCGTCCCGACCTGGTCGTGCTCGATTTGGGGCTGCCGGACCTCGACGGCTCGGTCCTGATCCGGCGCATCCGGCGCGATGCGACGACGCCGATCCTCGTGCTGTCGGCTCGCGACCGGGAGGCCGAGAAGGTCGCCGCCCTGGAGTCGGGCGCGGACGACTACGTGACCAAGCCGTTCGGGGCCGCCGAGCTCCTGGCCCGCCTGCGCGCCGTCCTGCGGCGTGCGGCAGGGCCCGCGGGAGGGTCGACGGGCGCCATCGTGGTGGGCGATCTGCGCCTGGATGTGACCCGCCACGAGGTGACCGTGGCCGGCCGTCCCGTACAGCTCACGCCACGCGAGTTCGAGGTCCTCAAGGTCCTCCTGGGCTCGGCCGGCCGGCTCGTCACCCACGGTCGGATGCTGCGGGCCGTCTGGGGCACCGCGTACTCGGACGAGGCCCACTACCTGCACGTCTACGTGAGCCAGATCCGCCGGAAGATCGCCGCCGCGGATGCCGCCGGCAGCCTGGCCGGCCTGATCGTCGCCGAGCCGGGCGTCGGGTATCGCGTTCGGTCGGGGGACGCGGAGCGATCCTGAGCGATCCTTGAGCACCGGCGACCCGCCGCGGCTCGCCCGCCTCTTGGATGCCCCGGGAGACTTGGGGAATGGAAGTCGTGCGCCACAGGCCCCGCGCGCGCCGTGGCGTGGCGGCCGGGTCGGGCTGGGACTGGGATCGTGAGCTCAGGCTGGCGATCGCCATGGTCGCCCGCAACCCGGGGTGCCGGGTCGTGCTGTGCGGCAAATCCTGCACGGGCCGCGTCATCACGATGCTCGCCGGGATCGCCACCGACGCGGGCGTGGTGCTGGAGCCGCGGATCCGGCTCGGCGGCGGCTGGGACGTGGAGGTCCGAGCTGCGTGAGCCTGGGTTCCGCGCGGCTCCGCCCTCGTGAGCACACCCACGCGGTAAGCGACGACCCGAACCTCCTGCGCGGGCAGAAGCCCGGCGACCGTCGCGTCCGCGTCAGGCGCCCCGAGGCGCGCTACTTCCGCTATGCCGGACCAGGAATCGTGGTCGCCCGGCCGACCGCGCTCGAGCCGCGAACTCGGGTCGGCCGGGCGACCTTCGCCGCCCGCAGGGCGCTGTTCGGGAGCCCACTGGAGACGGCCCAGGAGATCGAGCAACGGCTGCCCAAGTGGAAGGCACTGGCGGTCTTCTCGAGCGACGTGCTCTCCTCCGTTGCCTACGCGACCGAGGCGAGCATGTTCACCCTGCTGGCCGTCGGCACGGTCGCGTTCTCCTACCTGATGCCGATCGCCCTCCTCATCGTCGGCGTCCTAGTGCTCGTCACGTTCTCGTATCGCCAGACCATCCGAGCCTATCCGAACGGCGGTGGCAGCTACATCGTGGCGCGGGCCAACCTGGGGGTCCTCGCCGGCCTGGTCGCCGCCGCGGCGCTCCTCACGGACTACGTGCTGACCGTGTCGGTCAGCGTGTCGAGCGGCGTCTTCAACCTGGCCTCGGCCTTCCCGGCGCTCTACCCGGTGACCGTGCCGCTCATCGTGGCGGCGATCTTCCTCGTGATGGTCGTGAACATGCGCGGGATCCGGGAGAGCGGCACGATCTTCGCCCTCCCGACCTACATCTTCATGGCCAGCGTCATCCTCCTCGTCGTGGTGGGCATGGTGCGAACGGCGCTCGGCGATGCGCCGCACGTCACGAATGTCGTGCCGGTCTCGGTGCAGGCCGAGACGATGAGCGTGCTCCTGCTGATGCGGGCGTTTGCCGACGGCTGCAGCGCGATGACCGGCACGGAGGCGATCTCGAACGGCACGCCGGCCTTCAAGCCCCCCGAATGGAAGAACGCCCAGAAGACGATGGTGGCGATGGCCACCATCCTGGGGTTCGTCTTCCTGGGCATCTCGTACCTGGCGAGCACGGCTGGGGCCGTCCCGTCACGGACGGAGTCGGTCCTCTCGCAGGTCGGCCGGGCGACGTTCGGACCGGGGCCCATCTGGTACCTCCTGCTGATCTCCACGATGGGGATCCTGGTCCTGGCGGCCCAGACGAGCTTCGCGGACTTCCCGCGCCTGGCTTCGATCCTCGCGCGCGATGGCTTCATGCCGCGTGGCTTCGCCTATCGCGGGGAGCGCCTCGCCTTCAATGCCGGCATTTTCGCCCTTGCGGTGCTGGCGAGCATCGTGGCCGTGGTGTTCGGGGGGCGAGTGGAGGCGCTCATCCCGCTGTATGCGATCGGCGTCTTCACCGCCTTCACGCTCTCGCAGGCGGGGATGGTCCGTCACTGGTTGGCCGAGCGGGGCCCCGGCTGGCGGCGGAGCGCGGTCATCAACGGCGTCGGGGCGACGGCGACCGGAATCGTGGCCGTGGTGTTCGCCGTGGCGAAGTTCGCCCTCGGCGCGTGGGTCGTCCTGGTGATCGTGCCCGTCCTCGTCGTGATCATGCTGCTCATCCGGAGGACGTACGTGGGCGGGACCTCCGAGCTCGACGTCGCGCCGGACCTGGTCTGGGGCCCGCCGGTCCACCGCCGCCGCGTCGTGATCCCGGTCACGAACGTCCAGTGGGACGTCATCCAGGCCGTGCGGTTCGGGCGATCCATGACTGACGACATCACGGCGGTCCACGTGACCGACGACGTCGCCGCCGGCGAGCGCCTCCGCGAGCGCTTCGAACGGCAGCTGCCCGGCGTCCAGTTCGTGATCGTGGAGTCGCCCTACCGGAACCTCGTTGACCCGCTGATCCGCTACCTGGAGGTCAGTGCGGAGCGCGATGCCGGCAGCGTCACGGTGGTCCTCCTCGCGGAGCGCCTGACGCGCCACTGGTGGGAGCGGATCCTGTTCAACCAGAACGTGCACCGCATCCGGGGAGCGCTGGCGGGCCGACCGGACATCCTCGTCGCCGACGTTCCGTTCCGGGGCCCCGAGAACGGGGGCGCGCACCTGGGCGCCTGAACGCGGCTACATCGGGAGGTCGCCCTCGTCGGGGCCCTCGTACGGATCGAGCGTCTCGGTCGCGTACCGCCCGTAGAAGTTCGTGAAGTGTGCCCCATGGCGCCGCAGCACGGCCCGGATCAGCCTGCGGCGCGGCGGGTCCGTCTCCCGGACCGCGATCACCGGGTGGCCACGCCGTGCTTCGAGCTCGTAGCGCCGGAAATCCGGCGCCTGGTCCATCTGGGTGAACTGGATGAGCCGGTAGATGCGGGCAACCAGGCCGTGGTGCTTGCCACGCCCGTCGATGCGGAGCGCCGCGTCCTCGCCGACCAGGACGCGGACGGCCTCGCGCGGCACGCCCGCGGCCACCAGCTCGGCCACCGCAGCGTCCGCGGCCGTGGCCGAGGGGAGGATTCCCATGAGATGCTCGGTCGGGTACCCCAGCAGCCAGCCGGCCGGCCGAGCTGGGCGGCCCGGGGAGGGCGGCAACGGGGGTCCCGTGCGTTCGGTCACGCTCAAAGGATAGCCAGCGGGCCTCGCGGGCGTCCCGCCGTACAATCCTGCCCTGATGGCGATCTACCTGGACCACGCGGCGACCACGCCGCTGCGCCCCGAGGCCCTGGAAGCCATGCTCCCGTACCTGGGCGGGTCGTTCGGGAACCCATCCTCGGCGCACTCGTTCGGCCGGGTCGCGCGCAACGCGCTCGACGAGGCGCATGAACGCCTGGCGACGGCCCTGGGGGGCACTGCCCGCGAGCTGGTGATCACCTCCGGCGGCACGGAGGCGAACAACCTGGCGATCAAGGGCGCGGCGTGGGCCGGCAAGGCGCATGGCCACCGGCTCGTGGCGAGCACCGTGGAGCACCACGCCGTCGGGCACACCATGCGCCACCTGGAGAAGTTCGGCTTCGAGGTGGCGGAGGTCCCCGTCGACCGCTTCGGCCGCGTGGACCCGGACAGGCTCGAGGCGGCCCTGGACGAGCGGACGACGCTCGTCTCGGTGATGCTGGCCAACAACGAGGTCGGCACCATCCAGCCGGTCCGCGAGATCGCCGATCGGCTCCGCGCTCGGCGCGGGATCCTGTTCCACGTCGACGCGGTTCAGGCCGCGCCGACGCTGGGGCTCGACGTGCAGGACCTTGGCGCGGACCTCGTCACGATCTCCGCCCACAAGTTCGAGGGACCGAAGGGCGTCGGGGCGCTCTGGGTGCGCCGTGGCACGCAGCTCATCGCGCAGCTCCACGGGGGGAGCCAGGAGCGCCACCGCCGGGCCGGGACCGAGAACGTCGCGGGTGCTGTCGGCATGGCGGTGGCCTACGAGTGCGCCTGCGCGGACCGGCCGACGACGGCGATCCGGCTGCGTGCGCTCCGGGCGCGGCTCGCGGCCGCCTGTCTCGCCGTGGACGGCGTCGAGCTGACCGGCCATCCGACAGAGCGTCTCCCGGGGCTGCTCTCGCTGCTGGTCCGGGGCGCCGACGGCGTCGCCATCAGCGTCGCCCTCGACCTGGACGGGATCGCCATCTCGACCGGGTCTGCCTGCACCACCGCATCGCCGGAGCCGTCGCACGTCCTGACCGCCATGGGCTATACGGGCGTGGAGGCGCTCGGCGCGCTGCGCCTGTCGCTTGGGCGCGCCACGACCGACGCTGAGGTGAGCGAGGCGTGCCAGGTCGTGCCCCGCGTGATCGCGGCGATCCGGGACGGTTCCGTTGCCCAGGCAGCGGACCCGCTCGGCGCGCGACTGGGGGCCTAGGGCCGGTGGCGCGCGTGCTGGTGGCGATGTCCGGCGGGGTCGACAGCTCTGTCGCGGCCGCGCTGATCGCGGAGGCAGGCCACGAAGTGGTCGGGGTCTGGATGCGGGTCCATGAGGGGGCGGATGCCTACTCGGAGATCAAGAAGAGCTGCTGTTCCGCCGACGCGGCGGAGGACGCGCGCCGTGTGGCGGCCCAGCTCGGCGTCCCGTTCTATGTCCTCAATCTCGAGCGCGAGTTCGAGGTGGGCGTCATCCGGCCCTTCCTGGCCGCCTATCTCGGCGGGGAGACGCCCAGCCCGTGTGTTGAATGCAACAGCTACGTGAAGTTCGGGGCGCTGCTCGGTCGCGCGCGACGCCTGTACGGGTGCGACGCCGTGGCAACCGGTCACTACGCGCGCCGCGACACCGTCGTCGGCGCCGACGGGCGCGCGGTCCACCGGCTGCGGCGCGGTGCCGATCGGACGAAGGACCAGGCCTACTTTCTGTACGGCCTTCGCCAGGACCAGCTGGCGCACGCGCTCTTCCCGCTGGGCGGGCTGACCAAGCCGGAGGTCCGGGATCTTGCCCGCGCACGCGGCCTGGCGACCGCGGACAAGCCAGAGAGCATGGAGATCTGCTTCGTGCCCACGGGCGACCCGCGCGACGCGCTCAGGTCACGGGCCGGCTGGAGCCCGGTCTCCGGCCCCGCGATCGATGCCGACGACGGCCGGGTGGTGGGGCAGCACGGGGGGGCGGCCGGCTTCACCGTGGGGCAGCGGCGCGGGCTGGGCCTCGCCCTGGGCGAGCCTCGCTACGTGAGCCGGGTGGACCCGGCCGCGAACACGATCGTGCTGGCGCGGCGTGCCGACCTCGAGACGCGCCGGTTCGCGATCGCCGACGTGACGTTCGTGGCGGGCGGGCCACCGGCGGCTGCGGGCCGAGGCTTCCGGGCGCGTGCCCAGGTCCGCCATCGCGCCGAGGCGGTTCCGGCCGACGTCCGCCCCGCCGGTCCGTCCGCCCTCGAGCCGTCGTGGGCGTCAGGTTCGCGGTGGACCGTCCAGACCGACGTGCCTGTATGGGCGGCGGCGCCTGGGCAGGCCTGCGTCCTGTTCGATGTCGACGACCCGGACGTGGTGGTGGGCGGTGGCCGGATCGTCCGCGAAGACGGGTAGGGGAGCGGCCGTGGAGATCGGACCGTCGTTTGTCCTCGCCGTGCTGATGGGCATCTTCTGGACGTCCGCCGCGGTGCTCGTGCGCGGCGTGGCCGGGGCCCGGCTTCCCTTCCTGCTGCTGCTTGCCGTCACGGGCGCCTGGGCGGGCGACGCGATCGGAGGACGCGTGGGCGGCCTGTTCGACGTCCTGCGGATCGGGGATTTCCGGATCCTGTCCGCCTCCATCGGGGCGCTCGCCGGAATTGCGCTCGTGGTGGTGGTCTCTGTGCTGGGGCCGACGCGAGTGGAGCCCGGACCGGGACCCGACTGATGCGCCCTCCCCGTCCGGCGTGGCTCCGCACGCGCGACGAAGATCCCGTGGCGGTCTTCGCGCGGGGCGCGACGGTCGGCGCGTTCGTCGGTGCGCTCATCGCCGGGTCCACCATCATGCGGCGCACCCGTGGCCGGCCCGCGGGCGGCGATGGCCCGGGCGGCGCGCGCCCGACTGGGCGGCCCGCCTCCCCGCCCGATAGCACCATGGACGGACCGCGGACCTAGCTCAGCGCCGCGACCCGAGCACGGCCCACGGACCAGCATCTCGCGCATGAGGCATGACACCGGACCCACATCTCGCGGGGTGGGTCGGGACCGCGGCTCGGCGTTCGCTACCATTGTCGCGATGCCGAGCCTTCTGCCCACGCCCGACCCCGATCCGCGGATCACGCCGCTACCCGCCGCCGAGATCCGCCGGCGCTACCTCGACTTCTTCGCCGCGCGCGGCCATACGGTGGTGCCGGGCGCGAGCCTCGTGCCGGCAGGGGACCAGACCCTCCTGTTCACGAACTCGGGAATGGTCCAGTTCAAGGAGGTCCTGACCGGCGCCCAGACGCGGAGCTACACGCGGGCGGTGGACGTCCAGCGCTGCCTGCGGGTTGCGGGCAAGCACAACGACTTCGAGGAGGTGGGCCGCACGCCGCGCCACCACACGCTCTTCGAGATGATGGGGAATTGGAGCTTCGGCGACTACTTCAAGCGCGAGGCGATCCACTGGGCCTGGGAGTTCCTGACCGATGAGCTGGGGCTCCCCGGCGAACGTCTGGCGGCGACGACCTACCGTGACGACGAGGTCGCCTGGGCCGTCTGGCGCGACGAGATCGGGCTGCCGCCCGAGCGGATGGCCCGCTGGGGCGACGTCGACGCCGGCGACGACAAGAACTTCTGGCGGATGGCCGACACGGGTCCCTGCGGCCCCTGCAGCGAGATCCACTTCGACCGCGGGCCGGAGCTGTCCGAAGGCCCTGAGTGCGTGCCGGATCACTCGGAGCATTGCCCACGCTGGCTGGAGCTCTGGAACCTGGTCTTCATGGAGTTCAACCAGCTCCCCGACGGAGGGCGCGTGCCGCTGCCGTTCACGAGCGTCGACACCGGCCTGGGGCTCGAACGGCTCGCCAGCGTCCTCCAGGGAGTGCTCTCGAACTACGACACGGACCTCTTCACGCCGATTCACGAGACGCTCCGGCGCCTTCTGGGTCACGACCCGGAGGCGTTCGAGGCGGACCGCTTCAGCTACCAGGTGATCGCCGACCACAGCCGCGCCATGACCTTCCTGATCGCCGACGGGGTGCTGCCCTCCAACGAGGGCCGGGGCTACGTGCTGCGCCGGATCATCCGTCGCGCGGTGCGCCACGGCCGGCTGCTCGGCCGGCGAGATCCGTTCCTGGTGGAGACGGCCGCCACGGTGATCGAGGTGATGGGCGACGCGTACCCGATGTTGCGCGACGAGCGCGAGCGGATCCTCGCCGCCATCGCGCGCGAGGAGGTCCAGTTCGCCCGCACCCTCGACGCCGGGACCGTCCAGCTGGAGGAGGCGCTCATCCCACTGACGGACGCGGAGCGGGTCGTGGGACGACGCCCGGAGGAGGTGCCGCCGGACGCGCCCGTCCTGCCCGGCGCGTTCGCCTTCAAGCTCCATGACACATATGGGTTCCCGATCGACCTGACGGTCGAGCTGGCGGCCGAGTACGGCGTCCAGGTCGACCGGGCGGGGTTCGAGATCGCGCTGGAGGAGCAGCGGGCGCGCAGCCGCGGCGGCCGCAAGGCCGAGCTGGCGCGCCACGCGGAGCTGACCGAGCTGTACGAGGGGATCCTCCGTCGCGCGGGGGAGACGGTCTTCGTGGGCTACGAGACAACGTCGGCGGAGGGCCGGGTCCTGGCCATCCTGCGCAACGGGATCGCCTTCGACGAGCTGAGCGGATCGGGCGAGGCCGAGGTGATCCTGGACCGCACGCCCTTCTACGCGGAGGGCGGCGGGCAGGTCGGCGACCGAGGCGAGCTGCTGGAGGCCGGCGGAGGCTCGCGGCTCTTCAGCGTCGAGGAGACCCTGCGTCCCGCCGGCCGGCTGGTCGTCCATCGCGGGAAGCTGCACGGGCGACTGCGCACCGGCGAGACCGTCAGCGCGGTCGTCGATGCCGAGCGGCGCGCCCGCACGATGCGCAACCACACCGCCACGCACCTGCTCCATCGGGCTCTGCGCAACGCCGTCGGGCCGACGGCTCGCCAGGCCGGCTCGCTGGTCGCGCCCGACTACCTCCGCTTCGACTACCCCTTCGAGCGGGCGCTCACGGACGACGAGCGCCGCGGGATCGAGGACGAGGTTCGCCGGGTGGTTCGCGAGGATCGACCCGTGACCGTGGCGCTCCTCCCGATCGGCGAGGCGATCGAGGCGGGCGCGGACGCGTTCTTCGACGAGAAGTACGGCGAGACGGTCCGGACCGTGCGCGTGGCCGACTACAGCTTCGAGCTTTGCGGCGGCACGCACTGCCGCGCCTCGGGACAGGTCGGCGGCTTCGTCATCACTGCCGACCGAAGCATCGGCACGGGCATGCGCAGGATCGAGGCACTCACCGGCGAGTCCGCCGATGCCTACCTGCGACAGCGGGCGGAGCTGCTCGCGGAGCTCGCCGTGCACCTCGGCGCTCAAGGGGTGGAAGCCGTTCCCGACCGGATCGCGGTGCTGGAAACAGACCTGCGCGAGGCGAAGCGCCGTCTGCGTGCCGGCGCCGGCGCCGGCATCCCGAAGGCAGCGGAGCTGGCCGCCGCGGCGCGGGAGGTGGCGCCGGGGATCCGGCTCGTCTCCCAGGCTGGTCCCTGGACGACGATCGAGGAGCTCAAGGCCACCGCCAAGGAGACGCGGTCGCGCCTGCCGTCCGGGGTCATCGCCCTGGGGCTCGAGGCTGATCAGCCGCAGCTCTTCGTGGGCGTGTCCGACGACCTTGTCGCGCGCGGTGTCTCCGCCGGCACCCTGGTGCGAGTCGGCATGCCCCACATCGAGGGGAAGGGCGGCGGGCGACCGGAGATGGCCCAGGGCCGAGGTTCGCGGCGCGACGGCCTCGCTGCTGCGCTCGAGGCGATCGGCGCTGCGCTCGCCGCCGGCAAGGGCGGCTAGGCGGCCCGCATGGCCTTCCTGCGGCGGTTCTGGCAGCGTGACGTGGGCCAGCATCTTGCCGCCTGCACCGCGCTCGACGTCGGAACGGAGTTCGCCAAGGCGCTCGTCTTCGAGATCAACGCCCAGGGCCACGGGACGGTCCGCGGTGTCGGGCGGAAGCGCCAGGGTTTGGCCCACATGCAGTCGGGGACCGTCGCGGACATCGCCGCCGTGGTCGACAACTGCGCGGTCGCGCTCCAGGAAGCCGAGGAGATGGCTGGCTTCCGCCCGACCCAGGTCGTGATCGGGATCGCCGGCGAGCTGGTCAAGGGTTTCACGACCTCGCACAGCCAGGAGCGCCGCAAGCCGGACGCCCCGATTACCGAAGCCGAGCTGCAGAAGCTCATCGACGGCGTGCAGCGCGCGGCGCTGATCGAGGCGGAGCGGGCGATCACCTGGGAGACGGGCCTGCCGAACGTCGACGTGCGGCTCGTTCACGCGGCGGTGACGTCGGCCAGCATCGACGGGTATGCGGTGACGAACCCGGTCGGCTTCCAGGGGCGCCACGTGCGGATCGGGATCTTCAACGCGTTCGCCCCGCTGGTCCACCTGGGCGCGCTGGAGAGCGTGGCTGCCCAGCTGGACCTGGAGCTGCTGGAGATCGTGGCCGAGCCGTACGCCGTCGCCCGCGTGCTCGCCTCGGAGCAGGTCCAGCAGGCCGGCGCGCTCTTCGTCGACATCGGGGGCGGCACCACGGACGTGGCGCTCGTGCGTTCAGGGGGGATCGAGGGGACCCGGATGTTCGCCCTCGCCGGCCGGGCCTTCACGAAGTCGCTGGCGGATCGCCTGGACCTGCCGTTCCCCCGCGCCGAGTCGCTCAAGGTCGACTATGCGCGCGGGATGGCTCTCCGGGAGCGTGACGCGATCGCGGAGATCGTGGGCGAGGACGTCGCGGTCTGGGCGGCGGGCGTGGAGCTCGTGCTCGACGAGCTGTCAGGAGGCGACCTGCTGCCCGGGCGGATCTACCTGTGCGGTGGTGGCTCGCGCCTGCCGGAGACGGCGACGGCGCTGCGCGATCCCGAGTTCTCGAAGCGCCTGCCGTTCAGCCGACCGCCCGAGGTCGTGGTCATGCAGCCGTCGATGGTCGAGTCCATCACGGATGCCACGCTGCTGCTGGTGGACCAGCAGGACGTGACGCCCCTCGGCCTGGCGTACCAGGCGATCGAGCTCCAGCAGGAGCAGGATCCGCTCGACGCCGCCCTGCGGCGCGTCCTTCGCGCGATGAAGCTGTAGCGTCGTCCCAATGGCCACCTACTACCTCGACATCGACGACGAGATCACGTCGGCGGCTGCCCGGATCCGCGGCACGCAAGACCTGGCCGTGGTGCTGGTCCTGCCTGCCGGGTCGCGGATCGCGACGAGCCGGATCAACTTCCGTCTGCTGGCGCGGGAGGCGCAGCAGCGCAGCCGGAGGCTCTCGATCATCGCGCCGGAAGCCTCGACCCGGGCGCTGGCGGCCGCGGCCGGGCTGCCGGTCTTCGCGTCGACGCAGGAGTACGAATCGTCGCTTCCTGACGCGCGCCCGGGCAGCGGCGATCTCGCCGTCGCGGAGCCCGCGGTCGCGGGCGGTGACCTCCTGCCACCCGCCGGCCAGGACGCCTCACCGGGTCCAGCGATCGAGCAGGCCCGGCGTCTCACCCCCGACGAGCTGGCCGCCCGCGACCGCCCCAGGCGCGAGGCGTCGACCCTGAGGGGCGGCGAACGCGGCGGCGCACGGGGCGCGGCCACGGCGCGGCCGGGCGCCATCCCCGGGCCCGGCCCGTCGACCGGGCTGGGAGTGGAACGCGATCGGCCGGCCCCGCCGCGGCCGCGGCGCCGGCGACGCGTTCTGTTGCTGGTGGTGCTCCTTGTGCTCGTGTTCGCTGGCGTGGCCGGCGGGGCGGCGGCGTACCTGTACCTGCCCACCGCCTCGATCGTGCTGACGATCCGCCCGACGGCGCTGACCCCGATCGCGTTCGTCGTCACGGCCGACCCCACGGCGACCGCTGAGAATTCGGCCGCCGCGGTCGTGCCGGCGACGATCGTGGACATCCCGCTCGCTGCGAGCGGGACCTTCCCGTCCACCGGCAAACGGGTCGACCAGGCTGCCGCGGTCGGAAGTGTGCGCTGGCGGAACTGCGACCCGACGCGGTCCTACACGATCCCGCAGGGCACGCTCGTCCGTACTCCGGCCGACGTCGCCTTCGCGACCTCTGAAGCGCTGTTCCTGCCCGTCGCGATCCTGAACGTGCCCAAGATCACCTGCCAGGACCGGACCGTTGGCATCACCGCGACGAAGGCGGGTCCCACCGGCAATGTCGCCGCCGGCACGATCACGGTGATCCCAGGGGAGTACAACAGCGTCGTGATCTCGGTGGTGAACCCCGCGGCCACCACCGGCGGGATCCGGAACGAGTATCCGAAGGTAGTCCAGAAGGATGTGACGGCGGCGCTGGCTGCCCTCGGGAAGCAGCTTGACGCCCAGCTCGCGACGGCGGCCGCGGCCCCTGCCGGGCTCCCCGCCGGGAGCACGGTGTTCCCCGAGACGGCCACGCGGGATGCCGCGGTGCCCTCGCTCGACCCCACGACGCTGGTCGACCAGGAAGTTGCCGACTTCACCCTGGGCGTCTCGTCCACCGGGACGGTCGTGACCGTCGACCAGGCGCCGATCCTGGCGCTGGGCGAAGCCCGGCTGGCTGCCGCGGTGCCGGCCGGCCGCGACCTCGTCGCGAGCTCCGCCCGGGTGAGCGTCGGCCCGGGCAGCGTCGACGGGCAGCTCGTGCATTTCAGCGTGACGGCCGTGGCGCAGACGGTTCCCCGCATCGACGAGGCGGCGCTGCTCGCGCAGCTGAAGGGCCGAACGGCGTCCGAGGCGCGCTCGATCCTTGCGCCGTACGGGGACGCGGCGGTCACCCTGTGGCCCGATTGGGCGAGCACGATCCCCAACCTTGACGCTCGTGTCGACCTTCGCGTGGTCGGCCTGGCGGACGTCTCGCCGACGTCGGCGCCGTCGGCGTCGGCGGGCCCATGAGGCGGCTCCTGGGTGTCGACCTGGGAACCCGGCGGATCGGCCTGGCGCTCGCCGAGCCTGGTGCGCTCAGGGCGCGACCGCTCACCACGCTGGGTCGTGGACGGTCGCTGGCGGCGGACGTTGCGGCGCTTGTGACCGTCGTCGAGTCGAGCGGGGTCGGGGAGCTGGTGGTCGGCCTGCCCCTGGACATGGCCGGGGGCGAGGGCCGCGCCGCAGGCGCCGCCCGGGCCTGGGCGGTGGCGGTCGCGGAGGCCACCGGGCTGCCGGTCACACTCCGTGACGAACGGCTATCCAGCCATGTGGCGGAGGGCCGGGTGGGACCGGCGAAGCGCGGCTCGTCGGGCGGCCCGCCCGGTCCGGCCCGTCGCGCCGCGAATCGCGCCAGGATCGATCGGGAGGCGGCCCGGGTGATCCTCGAAGACGAGCTGGCTGCGCGGGAGCTCGGGAGTCCCGGCGAGCAAGTCGGCAGGTTCCAGTCGGTCCGGGCGCCCGAGGCGCAGCGGCCCCCCGTTCCGGCCGACCCGGGCGAGGCGAGTACGCTTGGACCGACTCCGACGCATCGCGGCGGCTCCACCCCCGGTGCGCCCGGGGCATTCAGGCTCGATCGCCACCCACACGAGGACCCTGCATGACGATCCGCCGAGGCGGCAACCCTCGGGACGATGGCGAGCTCGCGAACGGCCGATCGGCGATGGCGCACCGGCCGGGCGAATCGGTCCCGGATCCGGGGCCGTCGCGTGCGCCGCGCCTCTCGGCGCGACGCCCAGCCAGGCGCTCTTCCCCGGAACGTGCCCGGGGAGGGGGCGGCGGCACCGGTGGCGGGCTGCTCCGGTTCGGAGCGTTTCTGCTCATCCTTGCTGGCGTGGTGCTGGTCCTGCTCACCACGGTCGGGCGTCCGCTGGTGCGCGGCGTTGTCGCCGGCATGGCGGGCGAGAACCCGAGTGCGCTCGGGATCGGGTTCGTCGCCGACATGGTCCGCGAGGACCTCGGGCCGGCGCTGACGGACCCGGCGGGATCCGACCCGACGGACGTGACCTTCGTCGTCCAACCGGGGGATACCGCGGCGACCATCGCGGACCGGCTCGTGGTCGCCGGCGTCCTCCGCGATGCCCAGGCGTTCGTGCTCGTCTCGGTGGAACGGAGCGTGACGACGAGCTACCAGTCAGGGAGCTTCGTGGTACGGCAGACGATGACGCCCGACCAGCTGGTCACGGCCCTTCTCACGCTGCCACCGCCCGACCCGCGCGTGACGCTCTCGATCCGCACCGGCCTGCGCCTGGAGCAAATCGCCGCGTTGATCCAGGCGAAACCGGCCGACCGCGGCATCGCCGGTCTCACGATGTCCGCCCAGGCGTTCCTGGACCTGGTCCGAAACCCGCCGGCCTCGCTGCTCAAGGATTACCCATGGCTGAAGATCCCGAAGGGCGGGACCCTGGAGGGGTACCTCGCCGCGGGCGACTACCGGCTCCTGCCCGACGCGTCGCCGGAGGATCTCGTGCGGATGATGCTGGACCAGTTCATCGCCACCGTGGGGCCGGAGCGCTTGAAGGTCCCGGCCTCCCGGGGCCTCACCTGGACCGAGGTGCTGACGATGGCATCGATCGTCGAGCAGGAGGCGCGCCTCGACTCCGAGAAGCCGAAGATCGCCGGCGTCCTCCAGAACCGGATCGACCCGCACACGGAAGCGGCCGGGTTCCTCGGCTCGGACCCCACCGTTCTCTACGTGAACGACACGCTCCAGCTGGACAAGCTGCCGATCGCCAAGTGGGTCAGCTACGTCTTCTGGGCCCCGCTGCAGGCCCCGCTTCCCGAGAGCATTCCGGCGGCCATCAGCGCCTACAACACGTACACGACCAAGGGCTTGCCGCCCGGGCCGATCTGCACGCCCACGGTGGCATCCATCGATGCCGCCCTGAACCCGGACACGCGGGGCGGCTACCTCTTCTTCCTGGCCAAGAAGGACGGCACGACGGTCTTCGCGAAGACGTATGCGGAGCACCTCGCCAACATCGCGAAGTACGGGAACTGAGCGCATGCGCCGTCCACGTCCGGCAGATTTCGCGCCGCCGCCGTCCGCGATCCGGCGCCGGGGCTGGGATGAGGCAGATCGCGCCGCCCGACCCGCCCGGCTCGCGCGCCTGCGGGCGAAGCTCTCGGCCGGCGGGTTCGACGCCTACTTCGGCCTGCGCCGCGAGGAGATCCGCTACCTGGCGGGCGTGATCCTCGGCGAAGGAGAGGAGAAGGTGGCCGGCCATTCCGGGAGATTCCTCGTGTCGGGCGACGAGGTGGTCGTGCTGGCCGACAGCCGCTACGCGGTCCAGGCGCGGCACGAGGCGCCCGATGCCCGCATCGAGCCGGTGACCTACGATCTGCCGGCGCGCTGGCCGGAGCTGTGTGCCTCGATCGGCGCGCGGCGGGTGGCCGTACCGGCGGCTGACATAAGCCATGCGCTGTGGAACGAGCTGACGACGGCTGCGCCCGAGGTTGAGCTCGTGCCGGCCGAGGCGTGGGTCGATGCGGACCGGGCCGTGAAGGAACCGGCTGAAGTCGAGCGGATCGGGGCGGCCTGCGCCGTGGCCGACCGCGCGCTGGCCGCCCTCCTTCCGGAGATCCGGCAGGGCCTGTCGGAGGCTGCGCTGGCCTGGCGCCTGGAGGTGCTGATGCGCCAGGGCGGTGCCGAGGCGCTCGCGTTCGACGTCGCGGCGCTCACGGGCCCGGGGGCGGCGCTTCCGCACGGCTCACCCGGGGCGCGTCGAATCCGCGCCGGCCAGGTCCTCCTTTTCGACTTCGGAGCCCAGGTGGCCGGGTACCGGAGCGACATGACGCGGACGCTCTTCGTCGGGGAGCCGCGACCCCGCGACCTCGTCGTGTACGAGTTGGTGGCGCGTGCCCAGTCGGCCTCGATCGCCTACCTGGAGGAGGAGCTCGGGGCTGGGCGCGACCCGGATGGCCGGGCCGCCGACGCGGCCGCCCGCGACGTCATCGCGGCGGCCGGTCACGGAGAGCGCTTCGGCCACGGGACGGGGCACGGGATCGGCCTCGCCACGCACGAGGTGCCATCGCTGTCGCGCGCGGCCCCGGGGACGCCGCTGCCAAGCCCCACGGTCTTCTCGGTGGAGCCCGGTGTGTACCTGGAGGGCCGCACCGGCGTCAGGATCGAGGACCTGGTCCTGCTCGACGTCGCGGCCCGCCGCGTGGAGCGCCTGACCCACTTCCCGCGGGAGGTCCTCGTCGTCGGATGACCGGCCCTCCAATCGGCGTTCCGCGATCGGGGCCGCCTCGTCTGGTACGATCAGGGAGGCCAACACGATCACCCGCGCCGGCGTCCGCCCCGTTCTCGCCGGCCCCCGAGGGAGCCCCCCATGATCTCCACCGGTGAGCTGCACAAGGGCGTCGTCATCGAGCTCGACGGCGACCTCTGGCAGATCCTCGACTACCACCACATCAAGATGGGCCGCGGTTCGGCCCAGGTCCGGATCAAGCTCAAGAACGTCAAGAAGGGCTCCACGGTCGAGAAGTCCTTCCAGGCCGGCGAGAAATGGCCCCGGGCGCAGCTGGACCGGCGGCCGATCCAGTTCATGTACCGCGACGGCGACGATTTCCATTTCATGGAGATGGAGTCGTACGAGCAGTTCCACCTCAACGCGTCCGAGCTGGATGACGCCGTCAACTACATGAAGGACGGCATGCAGCTGGACCGGATCAGCTATGAGGGCGAGACGCTTGGCGTGGAGCTGCCGATCACGGTGGACCTGCTGGTCGCCGAGACGGAGCCCGGCTTCGCCGGTGACACGGCGACGGGCGCCCGGAAGGCAGCCACGACGGAGACCGGCTTGGTCGTGCAGGTCCCCCTCTTCGTGGTGGAGGGCGACACGATCCGGGTGGACACCCGCACCGGCGAGTACCAGACCCGCCTGTAGCCGCCGCGGCACGCGTCGAATCCTGTCGGCCGCACGCCGTGCACGGCACCGAACCGCCCGACTGGGCGCTTCCGAGCTGGGACGCGCTGGACGTGGGCGGGCGCCCGGCGGCACGGGGTGGCCCGGTCCATCCCGCCGGCACGTTCGGGCTCCGCGTGCTGGGGGTCACCGAGGTCACCCACGTGGTCCGCGATGCGCTGCGCGAGGATCGGCGGCTGGCCGACCTGTGGGTGGAGGGCGAGGTGGGCCGGGTGACGGTCAGCTCCGCCGGCCATGCCTACTTCTCGCTGCGCGACGAGAAGAGCCAGCTCGCCTGCGTCTTCTTTCGCGAGGAGCGATCGGCGAGCGCATTCGAACCCCAGACCGGGATGCGGGTCGTCGTCCACGGCCGCATCGACGTGTTCGACGCGCAGGGCGTCTACCAGTGCTACGTGGCCGCGATCCAGCCGGCCGGCTTCGGGGACCTCGCCTTCCGCTTCGAGCAGACGAAGGCGCGCCTGGCGGCCGAGGGCCTGTTCGATGCGCGTCGCAAGCGTTCGCTTCCGGCGCGGCCGGCCACGATCGGGGTCGTCACCAGCCTCTCCGGCGCGGTCATCCACGACATCCGCCGCGTGCTGGCGCGGCGCTGGCCGCTCGTCACGGTGGTCGTGAGCGCCTGCCGGGTCCAGGGCGACGGAGCCGCGGAGAGCATCGTGGCGGCGCTGGGCCGGCTGGCCCGGTACGACGCAGTGTGCCGCGAGGCGGGCCTGCCGGAGGACGCGCCCGGCTGCGTGATCGTCGCGCGCGGCGGTGGCTCCCTGGAGGACCTCTTCGCCTTCAACGACGAGCGGGTCGTGCGCGCGATCGCGGCCCACCCGGTTCCCGTGGTGAGCGGCGTCGGGCACGAGACGGACGTGACCCTGGCCGATTTCGTGGCCGATCTGCGTGCTCCTACCCCGTCCGCTGCCGCGGAGGTGTGCGTGCCGGACCGTGCCGACGTCCTGGCGGCCCTGCGGGCACGCGCCTGGCGCCTCGACGAGGCGGCAACCCAGGAGATGGCGGGGAAGTCAAGGCGGGTCGCCGCGGAACGGCGTGCCCTTGACGGCCTTCGGCCGGCCGCGCAGCTCGCCGCCGCCCGCGAACGGGTCGGCTATCTGCTCGACCGTGCGACCGCTGCGCTGGTCCGTCAGTTGGCGTCGGACCGCCGGCAGGCTGAGCTCGCCGGCCGCGGCCTGGCGCCGCTCGCGCAGGAACGCCTGCGGAGCGGGCGCGGGCGGCTCGCCTCGGCGGCCGCGGCGCTCGGCGCGCTTGGCCCGGAGGCGACGCTGGCCCGTGGCTACGCGATCGTCCGGCGCGTGGACGACGGCGCGATCATCCGCGACCCTGCCGAATCGCCGCCCGGGACTCGGCTCCGGCTGCGCGTGGCCCGCGGCGAGATCGCTGCCCGGGCGGAGAGAGAACGGGATGCCTGACCTCGCGATCTACGTGGGGCTTGTCGCGCTTGTCGCGGTTGCCGGTATCGCCCTTGGTATGCTCGCGGCACCCCGGCTGGCTGCCTGGGATGATCGACGCGCCGCCCGCGAGGATGCCGCCGCGGCAGGCGCCGGAACCAGGCCGGCAGGGGAGTCCGGCCGACTCCCGGAGGGAGATGACCCCGGTGACTGAGGCAACCGATGCGCTCGACAAGATCACGTTCGACGTCGCCCTCGCCGAGCTGGAGCGAACGGTGGCGGAGCTGGAGGCGGGCGGCCTGCCGCTGGAGCAGACCATCGCCCGCTATGAGCGGGGTGTCGCCCTGGAGCAGCGCTGCGAGCAGCTCCTCGCCGATGCCGAGCTTCGCGTGCGGCGGCTGGTGGAAGGGGCGCGCGGGGCGCTGGCCGTTGCCGAGCTCCGGTTGGACGCCGAAGGAGGGGAGATACTGTCCCCGGCCGCTCCGGGGGACCCGGAGTAGACTCGCGCAGCCGGCCGCGGATGCGTCCGCGGGGCCACCTGCCGCGAGTCACGAGCGGGAGAGCCGCCGCCGGCGGTGCACCAGGCGCGTCCATCAAGGAGCCAGCACGTGGCGATCCTCCCCGGCCTGCAGGGCCCGGCAGACCTTCGCGGCCTCAGCGAGATCCAGCTCCAGGAGCTGGCCGAGGAGATCCGGAGGACCATCATCTCCACGGTGGCCGTGACGGGCGGACACCTCGGCTCGTCGCTCGGCGTCGTGGAGATCGCGCTGGCGTTGCACCGGATCCTCGAATCGCCCCGGGACCGGATCGTCTGGGACACCGGCCACCAGGCCTACCCGCACAAGCTCCTCACCGGCCGGTACGCGCAGTTCGGGTCGCTTCGCCAGCTCGGTGGGATCGGCGGCTTCCCGCGGCGCAGCGAGTCAGAGCACGACGTGTTCGACGGGGGCCACGCCGGGACGGGTCTCTCGATCGCGGCGGGACTCGCGACCGCCCGCGACGTCCGGCATGGCATGGAGCGGATCGCCGTGGTCGTCGGCGACGCGGCCCTCATGAGCGGCCTCTCGCTCGAGGCCCTGAACGACCTCGGCCACCGGCGCACGCCGGTCCTGATCATCCTCAACGACAACGAGATGTCCATCAGCCCCTCGGTGGGAGCGCTGTCGAAGTACCTCTCCGACATCAAGCTCTCCACCGCATGGCAGCAATCGAAGCGTGGCTACGACCAGCTCGTGGAGCGGGTGCCGATGGTCGGTCCGACGGCCCTGGAGTTCAGCCGCCGCGTGCGGAAATCCGTGGTCAGCTTCGCCCAACCCGGCCAGCTCTTCGAGGATCTCGGCATCACGTACATCGGGGTGGTTCCTGGCCACGACCTGCGGACGCTGGAGCACACGTTCCGCAGCGCGCTCGCCATGGACGTACCGGTGCTCGTGCACGTCCGGACCCAGAAGGGGCGCGGCTACCGCCCGGCGGAGAAGGACCAGGTCAGCTTCCACGGTGCTGCGCTGCCGCCCATGGGCGTCTCCCACGACGTGCACCCGGGCGGTGGTCCGGCGAGCCCGCTCGGAGCCGGCGAGATCTCGGCGGTCTCCTCCGGGGCGCGCGCCCGCAACGGCGGTGCGGTGCTGCCAGCGGCGGAGCAGGTGGGCGTTCGGAAGCAGCCCAACTACACCCATTACTTCGCCCAGGAGGTGGTCGCCGCTGCCCGGGAGGACCGCGAGATCGTGGCCATCACGGCGGGTATGCCCACCGGGACTGGCCTCAACCGGTTTCAGGCGGAGTTCCCCGACCGGTTCGTGGACGTCGGCATCGCGGAGCAGCACGCCGTCGCGCTGGCGACCGGCATCGCGCTCGGCGGCGGCCGGCCGGTCGTCGCGATCTACGCGACCTTCCTCCAGCGCGCCTTCGACCAGATCGTGCACGACGCAGCCCAGAACGACCAGCCGATCCTGATCGGGGTGGATCGGGCAGGCCTCGTCGGCGAGGACGGCACCAGCCACCAGGGGATGTTCTCGTACCCGGCGCATCGCCAGGTCCCGAACCTCATCATCGCGGCGCCGAAGGACGAGCAGGAGCTTCGCTCGCTGGTCCGGACCGCCCTCGCCCAGGATCATCCCTTCGCGCTCAACTACCCGCGCGACCCTGGGTTCGGGGTGCCCGAGCGAACCCCGCAAGTCCTGCCTGTCGGCCAGGGCGAGATCCTGCGCGAAGGTCGCGAGATCCTCCTGGTCGGCCTCGGGCCGATCGTAGCGCGCGGACTGGCGGTGGCCGACGCGCTCGCGGCCGAAGGGTGGTCCGTCGGGGTGATCAACGCTCGCTTCCTCAAGCCGATCGATCGCCAGCTGATCCTCGACCAGGCGCGCGGGAAGCGGCTCCTGGTGACGCTGGAGGAGGGCACCGCGATCGGCGGGTTCGGCTCCGCGGTCCTGGAGGTGCTGGAAGAGGCCCGGCTGGCCGATCCCGCCTACCGGGAGGTCGCGCTCAAGATCATCGGCATTCCCGGCGACCGGTTCGTCGACCACGGCTCCGTGGGCGACCTGCGCCACCTCACCCGCCTGGACGCGCCGGGTATCCTCGACCAGGTTCACGAGACGCTGGCTCTCCTGCACGCCGCCCCCGCGAGCTTGCCGACCGATCCGCACTCGGCCACCGCTCCCGCCTGACGCCCTCGCGGCGGGCGGATACGCCGGGATGCAGCAGCGCGTGGCATCATCGGCAGGTGAGCACCGCCGGTCGCGTCGATCACCCGACCACGCCAACCGGCGTGTCGCGTCCCGCCGTTCGTTCGCGAATGCCCCGGGTGCGGCTGGACCAGCTGCTGGTGGAGCGCGGCCTGGCCGACACCAGGAGCCGCGCCCAGGCGCTGCTCCTGGGGGGCCGTGTTCGTGTCGGGCTGGGTGACGCGGCGCGCTTCGATCGCAAGCCGGGGGATCTCGTCGATCCGGGGCTGGCGCTGGAGGTGGCGGCCCCCCTTCCGTATGTCTCGCGTGGTGGGGAGAAGCTGGCGGCAGCGCTCGACGCGTTCGGGGTGGACCCCGCCGGCCTGGTCTGCCTGGACGCGGGCGCCTCGACCGGCGGCTTCACCGACGTCCTCCTCCAGCGCGGGGCGGCGCGCGTCCACGCCGTGGACGTCGGGCGGGGGCAGCTCGCGACCGCGCTGACCGGGGACCGGCGAGTGGTGGTTCATGATCGGGTGAACGCCCGCCACCTGGAGCCGGCGGTGCTGGGCGAGCCGGCCGCGCTGGCGGTCATCGACGTCTCGTTCATCTCTCTCGCGCTCGTGCTGGGACCGGTGGCAGCCTGCCTCGAGCCGGGAAGCCGGATCGTCGCGCTGGTGAAGCCGCAGTTCGAGGCCGGGCGCGGCGAGGTTCCGCGCGGGGTCGTGCGCGATCCGGCCGTCCACCGGGCGGTGTTGGAGCGCGTCCTGGCAACGGCCCGAAGCGCCGGCCTGGTCCCGCTCGACGTCGCGCGTTCCCCGCTGCTGGGGCCGGCCGGCAACCGCGAGTTCTTCGTCCAGCTGTACGTCCCCGGCGCCCCGGCCCAGGACCGGGTCGTGGCGGAGGAACGCCCGGACCTGTCCGCCCGGGTCGCGGAGTGCACGGCCGCATGACGGAGATCCGGCGGATCGGGTTCGCCTACAACCCCACCAAGGAGGACGCGGTGGAGCTCTCCGCGCGAGCGGCCGGCTGGTGTGCCCTCCACGCTATCGAGAGCTGGACGCTCGCGTCGGGGGACCACGATGCCCTCGTACGCGCCCTGCCTGGGACACAGGTCCTCATCGTCCTCGGTGGCGACGGCACGTTCCTGCGGGCCGCCCACGCGGTCACGGAGGTCGACGTCCCGTTGGTCGGCGTCAACCTGGGCAAGATCGGGTTCCTGTCCAAGGCGGAGGCCCACGAGCTTGAGCCGCTCCTCGAGAAGATCGTCGCCGGCGCCTACCGCCTGGAGGCTCGCATGGCGCTGCGGGGAGCGATCCATGGCCCGGACGGTGGCGCCCCTCGGCGCACGTTCGTGGCGCTCAACGACGTGGTGGTCGCGCGCGGTTCGCTTGCCCGCGTCGTGCGGCTCGAGGTGGACATCGGGCCGTCGCACCTCGCGACGTTCATCGCGGACGGGCTGGTCGTTGCCAGCCCGACCGGGTCCACCGGCTACTCGTTCTCGGCCGGGGGCCCGATCCTGGACCCGCTGAGCCGGAACCTGGTGGTCTCTCCGATCGCAGCCTACCTGTCGGCCATCCGGTCGGTCGTGGTCAGCCCGGACCAGGTCGTGCGCTGCCACGTGCTGGAGGCCCACGAGGCGCTCGTCTCCATCGACGGCAGCGAGGATGTGCGCCTCTCGGTAGGCGATGTCGTGACCGTGGCCGCCCTCCAGCGGCCCGTCCGCTTCCTGGAGCCGGACGGCGCCCTGCCGTTCTGGGACCTTCTGCGCCAGAAGGCGCAGCTGTTGCCCTCCTGATCGATGGCCGACCCGCGCGGCCCTGAGCCCGCCGCCGGGCGACTCCTCGAGCTCGGAGTCGTCGACCTGGCGCTCCTCGAGCGCGTGCGGATCACGTTCGGGGCTGGGCTCAACGTGCTGACCGGTGAGACCGGGGCCGGCAAGAGCCTCCTGATCGACGCCTTGGGCCTCGCGCTCGGGGCCCGCGCGGACCCGGGACTCGTCCGCCACGGTGCCGAAGCCGCCCGCGTGGAGGCGCTCTTCGACCGGCTTCCCGAGGCGCTGGTCTGCGTGCGCGAGGTCGGGGTGAACGGCCGCTCGGTGGCGCGGGTGGACGACGAGACCGTGACCGCCGGCCGGCTGGCCTCCATCGCTGGGTCGCTCGTGGAGATCCACGGGCAGCGCGACCAGGGCCGGTTGCTCGACGAGCGCTGGCAGCGTGAGCTCCTCGATGGTTACGGGGGCCACGCGGCGGAGCGCGCGTCGGTGGCCGCTGCCGTGGCGGCTTGGCGGCAGAACGAGGCGAGCCTCGCGGCGAGCGCGATCGAACCCCTCGAGCTCGAGCGCCGGATCGCGCTCCTCGAGCACGAGGTCGAGGAGATCACGTCCGCCCGGCCGGTCCCCGGCGAGGCGGGCGCCATCCGGGCGCGGCTCGACGCGTCACGGCACGCGGCGGCGATCGCGGGCGGGTCGGCGGCGCTGGCCGGGTTGCTGGCCGGCGACGAGCGCGGCCCAGAGGGGGCCCCAGGCGCCCGCGAACTGGCGGCGCGCGCCGCCGCGGAGGCCGCCGCAGTGGCGCGGCTCGACGCGCGCTACCAGCCCCTTGTCGAGCGTCTCGCGGGCGCCGCGGCGGAGCTGGAGGACGTCGCCTCGGAGGTGCGCCGCCTCGCCGAGACGGTCGACCATGATCCCGCGGCCCTGGCGGCGCTCCAGGCACGCCTCTCGCAGCTGTATGCGCTGGAGCGCCGCTACGGGACAGACGTCGAGGGCCTGCCCGGGCGTGCCGAGGTGGCCGCCGTGGAGGCCGATCGATTGCGCAACCTCGGTGCGGAACGCGAGCGGCGGCGCGCCGACGGCGAGCGCCTGCTGGCCGAGGTGGCCGGAGCGTGCGCCGCGTTGTCGAACCGCCGGGCGAGCGCCGCCGTTGACCTTGCACGGGCCGTGGAGGCTGCCGTGGAGGATCTCGGCCTGAGCGGGACCCGGGTCACGGTGTCCGTCGGCCGGCGCATCGCCGCCCCGGATGAGCCGGCGATCGAGCTCGGCGGGGACGCGGTCGCCTTCGATGCCACGGGCGCGGACGCGGTGGTGTTCCAGATCGCGCCGAACCCGGGTGAGCCCGCCCGGCCGTTGGCGAAGATCGCCTCCGGCGGGGAGCTGTCGCGGCTGGCGCTCGCCATCGAGGAAGTGCTCGCGGCGGCCGACGCAACGCCGACGCTCGTGTTCGACGAGATCGACGCGGGGATCGGGGGACGCAGCGCCGACCCGGTGGCGCGGACGCTCTGGCTCCTGGGGCAGCGCCACCAGGTCCTCTGCGTGACGCATCTTCCGCAGATCGCGGCGTACGCCGACGCCCACTTCGGGATTCGCAAGGTGGAGCGGGCCGGCCGCACGCTCACTGACGTGCGCCGGCTGACGGACGAGGAGCGCCTGGACGAGCTGGCCGCGATGATCGGCGGCCCGGGCGGCGGCGCGGCGGCGCGGGCGTCGGGGCAGGAGCTCCTGGCGCGGGCGACGGCCTTCCGGGCGTCACGATCGTCATCCGGGGGCGCGCACCGCTGATGGCGGCCGACGGGGCGCGCGGCGGGAGGAAGGCGTCCGCCCCACGCGGCGAGCGGCGGGACGGGAGGCGTCGCCGCGCCCGCCCCATGCCACCCGGCACGCCGCCGGACCTCGTCGCGGCAATCGAGGTGTTCCTGCTCCACCTGCAGGTGGAGCGCGGGCTCTCCCCGGCCACGCTGGCCGCATACGGCGGGGACCTCCGCCACTTCGCGGCGAGCCCGGAGGCGCGCGGCGGGTGGGAGCGATCGCCGGACCCGGCCGTGGCGTACCTCGGCCAGCTCGCGACCTCGGCCGGTCCGGCGGGGGTGCGGCTCCGGGCAACCAGCCGGCGGCGGCGGACCGCGGCCATCCGCGCCTTCTATCGCTTCGCCCTCGCCGAGGACCTTGCCCGGGTGGACGTGGCAGCGCATCTCGACCTGCCCCGCGAGCCGCGCCTGCTGCCGGATCCACTCGGGGTCGCCGAGGTTGCCCGGCTCCTGGAAGCGGCCGGCCCGAGCGGCACGCCGGACCCTGCCACCGATGGCGGTCGCATCCGGTCACGGGCCCTGCTGGAGCTGCTCTACGCGGCGGGCCTGCGGGTCAGCGAGGCGACGGGGCTGGACGCCGACGACCTGGACCTGGACGCGGCGACGGTCCGCGTGATCGGCAAGGGCGACAAGGAGCGACTCCTTCCCGTGGGCGAGGTGGCGGTCGAGTGGCTCCGCCGGTACGAGGACGATGTCCGGCCGGCCCTGGTCGCGCTCCACGCCCTGCCCGTCCACCGGGGCGGCCCGGTCTTCCTGGGAAGCCGCGGCCGCCGGCTCACCCGGCAGCAGGCGTGGGATGCGGTGAGGCGCGCGGCCGCGGCCGCCGGCCTGGCCGGGAAGGTGACGCCGCACACCCTGCGCCACTCGTTCGCGACGCACCTCCTGGAGGGCGGGGCGGACCTCCGGATCGTCCAGGAGTTGCTGGGCCATGCGAGCATCAGCACGACGCAGATCTACACGCACCTGACCGGCGAGCGGGTCCGGGAGGTGTACGCTCGGGCGCATCCGCGCGCCTGAGGGCCGCGATCAAGGAGGGAGCTGGAATGGCGCGCTATACCGACTCGCTGCTCGTGGAGGGAGAGCACGTGCTGTACCGGACGCGGCAGCACCCGCTCGGCCGGATCACCGGCGCGAAATGGGGGATCCTCATGGTGGGGATCGCGATCGCCCTCCTGCTCGCGATCTTCATCGCCCACGTCGCTGGGACGGCCCGTGAGCTCCTCGGCTGGCTGGCGCTGGCGCTGCTCGTGGTCGGCGCCGTCAACATCATCTGGGTCTACCTCCGCTGGTGGGCCGAGGACTACGCGGTCACGAACCGGCGCATCCTCAAGGTCGAAGGGCTGTTCAACAAGCGGGCCGCCGACAGCAGCCTCGAGAAGATCAACGACGCGATCCTCGAGCAGAGCGTGTTCGGGCGGATGTTCGACTGGGGCAACCTGCAGGTTCTGACCGCGGCCGAGGAGACCGCCGACGATTACGTGATGCTCCACCACGCTCCCACGTTCAAGAAGACGATGCTTCTCGCCAAGCAGGACCTCGAGGATGACCTGGCCCGCCGCATCACCGCGCCGCTCGAGGCGCTCAACGCCCACGAAGTCGAGCAGGACCAGCGAGCGGACGCCGTCGAGGCGGCCCGGGCCGTGGAGGCCACCAGGGCCGCCGCGCCCGCTCCGGCGCCTGCCGCGCCGCCTGCCACGGCCCCGAAGACGACGGAGGAGAAGCTCCGCGAGCTTGCCGCGCTCCGCGACACGGGGCTCATCACACCCGAGGACTACGAGGCGAAGAAGACGGCGATCCTCGCCACCATGTAGACCCGGCCGTCCGGGCTACCATACGCGGGATCCCCGCCCCTACCCGGAGTTCTCGTGCTCGGCCTGAACATCGATCCCGCCATGCTCGTCGCCGTGGCGATCTTCCTCGTGGTCGGCTTCCCGGTCCATGAGTTCAGCCACGCGCTGGCCGCCTACCGCCTGGGCGACGGCACGGCCAAGATGTTCGGGCGCCTGACGCTCAACCCGATCGTCCACCTCGATCCCGCCGGGTCGCTCCTGCTCGTCGCGTCGGCGCTCCTGGGGGGCGGCTTCATCATCGGCTGGGCGAAGCCGACGCCCGTCAACCCGTCGATGTTGCGGGGTGGCCGGCGTGCCGAGGCGTGGGTGGCCGCGGCCGGGCCATTCTCGAATCTCGTCATGGCCGGTCTCGCCGCGCTTGCGATCCGGGTGATCGTGGCCCTCAACCTGATCGATTCGGACGCCAGCCTGTTCGTGGCCAACGTGATCTACGTCTTTGTCATCATCAACGTGGCCCTGTTCATCTTCAACCTGATCCCCATCCCGCCCCTGGACGGGTCGAAGGTGATGTTCGCGCTGATGAACCCGCGGGCCGTGTGGCGGATCCGGCCGACGCTGGAGCAGTGGGGGTTCCTCATCCTCGTCGTCGTCATGATCGTGCCGCTCAACGGCATCTCGATCGGCGGGCGGGTCGTCGGCCCGCTCCTGAATGGGCTCGTCTCGGTCCTGGTGGGCTTCTAAAGCCCGCCAGTTCGGCCGCCACCTCGTGGCCCGCGTGGCACCCGCTGAGCGTGCCGGGCTGGCGGCGTGGCTGACACCCGCCCAGCTCGCGCTGTTCGACGGCATGCCGGTCGCCGACCGGCGCCACGCTCTTGACGTCGTGGAACGCCTGCGCGCCCTTCGGGCCGACGACCGCGACCTGCTCCTGGCCGGGCTCTTCCACGACGCCGGCAAGGGGCGCTCCATCCGGCTCTGGCACCGGGTCGCGTGGTCGCTCGGCGAGCGGCTGGGACCACGGGTGCTCCGTCTCGCGGCGCTGGTGCCGGGCGGGGCGGACGCCATGGCGCGGCTGGGCGACCACGCGGACCGGTCGGCGGCGCTCGCCCTGGCCGCCGGCTGCGGGCGGCGCGCGGCCGGTCTCATCCGCGGCGACGCTCCGCCGATGGACGCCCCGGTCGTCGCGCTTCTCCACGCGGCCGATGACGCCGCCTGAGCCGTGATCGGAGGACCCAGTTCCTCGGCACCTCGTGCGGCCACGTCCGTGGCCTTCGGGGCGCGCCGCCGCCCGGAGGACGCGACCGAGGTCCGCCTGCCGGAGTGGGAGGGGCCGCTGGGTCTCCTGCTCGCGCTCGTGGAGGCTCGCCGGCTCGACGTGCTGAGCGTGCCGTTGGGCGACCTTGCGGAGGCCTACCTCGACGCGCTGGCGACCCTCGACGACGACCGCCTCGGCAGCATCTCCGCGTTCGTGGCGGTGGCGAGCCAGCTCATCCTGTTCAAGAGCCGGGCCATGCTGCCCCGTCCTCCCGCCTCGGCGGCCATCCCGGTCGACGACGGCCCCGACCCGGAGGCGGAGCTGCGGGCCCGTCTGCTGCTGTACCGGGCCTTCCGTGATGCCGGTGCCGCGCTCCAGGCGCGCGCGCTCGACGGGGCGCTCGTGGTCCGGCGCGAGCCGGGCGTGGCGACGGCGGCCGGTCGCCTGGAGGGCATCACGCCGGAGGTTCCGCGACTGGACGTCGCGCTGCTCGTCGCGGCCCTCGACCGGCTGGCGGCCGTCACGCCGGCGCCCGCCCCGCCGCCCGAAGTGGTCCCGCGCACGATCACGCTGGCCGAGCGGGCACGCGCCATACGTGCCGCGCTTGCGAGCGCGGGGCCGGTCGTGCTCCAGGATCTGCTGGCCGGCGTCCGGGACCGGGTCGTGGCGGCCGTGACGTTCCTGGCCCTGCTGGAGCTGGTGAAGCGGCGCGAGGTGACGGTCGAGCAGGACCGGCCGTGGGGCCCCATCCTTGTCCGGTCGGTTTCGGGGCCGGAAGCGCCGCTCCCGCGGGGGCGTCGACACCGCCCGGACGCCGGCGCGAATGACGCCGACCCGGAGGAGGAAGCATGAGCGAGGCCGGCCAGGGCGCACCCGAACGCGCGGCCGACGGCACGGACGGTCTCCCGGGTGACGCGCTGACCGATGCGCAGCTGGAGGCGCTTCTGTTCGTCGCGGAGCGGCCCCTTTCCCGACGGGAGCTGGCGTCGATCACCGGCGCCTCGGCGGACGCCATCGACGCGCGGCTCGGAGACCTCCAGGTGGGCCTCGCCTCGCGTGGCGTCCGGCTCCTCGTCGACGGCGAGCGGGTGGCGCTCGGGACGGCCCCGGAAGCGGGGCGGCTGATCGGCCGCTATGTCGGACGGGACCCGGCGCGCCTTTCGCCGGCAACGCTGGAGACCCTGGCCATCGTGGCGTACCGCCAGCCCGCCACGAAAAGCATGATCGAGCGGATCCGGGGCGTCGACGCCGACTATGCGATCCGCAGCCTGGTGCACCGACGGCTGGTCGTGGAGCTCGGGCGGTCAGACGCGCCGGGTCGGCCGATCCTGTACGGGACCGGGGTGGAGTTCCTGGAACGCTTCGGCCTTACGAGCCTGGACGATCTGCCGGTCGTGGACGCGGCTGTCGCCCAGCGCCTCGCGGTGCCGGAGGCGGATGCCGTTGACGTTCGGGACGCGCTGGAGGCGGCACGTGACGCGCCCGGCGCCCAGGACGCGCTTGACGCGATCGATGCGGGAGACGCGCCCGGCGCGCGGGAGGCGTTCGAGGCGCCACAGGGAGCCCCCGCCAAGGACACGGGCCGGCCCGCCGGCGGGTTGCGCTGATGCCGGAGGAGCGGGTCGGCAAGCTCCTCGCCGCGGCCGGGGTCGCGAGCCGTCGTGGCGCCGACGCCCTGATCGCCGCGGGACGGGTGACCCTGGACGGTCGGGTCGCGACGCTGGGCGAGAAGGCCGACGCCGCGCGGGCCGTCGTCGCCGTCGACGGCCGGCCGGTGGACGTGTCCGGGGCGTCGGCGGCCCCGGCCCTTCACCTCGCCATCCACAAGCCCGCCGGGATCACCTCGACCGTGGCCGACCGCCACGCGGCGCGAACCGTGCTGGAGCTGGTGCCGGCCCGGCTTGTGCCGCCCGGCACCAGGCTCTACCCGGTGGGCCGCCTCGACCGCGACTCAGAGGGCCTCCTCCTTCTCACGAACGACGGGGCCTGGACGGATCGCGTGCTGCACCCACGCCACGGCGTCGAACGCGAGTACGCCGCGGCGTTCGTTGTGCCGCTCGCCGTGGAGCAGCGGGCGGCCCTCGCGGCCGGGATCGCGATGGAGGAGGGGACTGCCCGGCTGGGAGGCCTGCGTTCTGCGACCAGGACCGAGATAGCCAGCCTCGCCCGGCTGCTGGACCCGCGGCCGGCCGCGGGGCTTGTCTGGTACCGGGTGACCCTGGCCCAGGGCTGGCGGCGGCAGGTGCGGCGCATGTTCGGGGCGGTCGGCGCCCCGGTGGCGCGCCTCGTCCGCGTGCGGATCGGGCCGCTGCGCCTGGACCTGGTCTCGGGCGCCGCTCGACCGCTCACCGCCACGGAGGTCCGTCGCCTTGGCGCGTCCACGTACCAGCCGGACGCGGCCGCGGCCGTGCGACGGGTGACCCCATGACGGGCGAGCGAGCTGCCCGCCCGGTGGGCTCGCGGCGACGTCCCGTCATCGCCCTGGACGGCCCCGGCTCGTCCGGCAAGAGCTCGGTGGGTGCGGCGGTCGCGGCGGCCCTCGGGTTGCGCTTCTTCGATTCCGGGCTGCTCTACCGCGCCATGGCATGGGCGGCCATCGAGCGTGGCGTCGATCCGGCAGACGGGCCGGCGCTCGCGGCGCTCGCGCCATTCGTGGCCGTGGAGTCTGGCGTCGGAGGGCGGCTGGAGCGCGTGGTCGTGGACGGTCGTGACGTCAGCTCGGCGATCCAGACGCCCGAGGTGGATCGCGTCGTCTCGGCGGTGGCGCGCGTGCCCCAGGTCCGGGCCGCGCTTCTGGTCCGGCAGCGGGAACTCGTGCGGCGGGGCGGCATCGTGGTCGCCGGGCGTGACATCGGGACCGTGGTGCTGCCCGGCGCGGACGTGAAGATCTGGCTCGACGCGAGCACGGAGGTGCGCGCCGCCCGGCGCGCGGAGGAACGCGGAATCGATCCCGGGAGCGCGGCCGGCCGCACGATCCTCGCTGAGCTGCTCCACCGCGACGGCGCAGACGGAGGCCGTGCCATCGCGCCCGCGCGGCCGGCCGACGACGCGGTCCACGTGCGGACGGACGGCAACACGCTCGCGAAGACGGTCGACGCCGTCCTCGCGGTGGTGACAGCGCGCCTGGCGGCGGCGGCCGGGGGCCGTGCCGGATGACGGAGCGGACGCCGCGCCGGGCCCGATCGGAGGCGGAGGCGACCGCGTTCGCGCTGCCGCGGGACCGGCTGCCCTGGACCATCCGGGCCTCGAACCAGCTCGGACGCATCCTGATCGGGTCGTCAACGCATGTCAGTGTCGCCGGACTGGAGCACATCCCGAAGCACGGCGCGCTGATTCTTGCCTCCAACCACAATTCCAACGCGGACCCGGCCCTGGTCGCCAACTGGCTGACATCGAGCCTGGGCCGCCCGGCCCACTGGATGGCGAAGGCGGAGGCGATGGCCTGGCCGATCGTCGGTCCGTTCATCCGGATGAACGGCGCCTTCGGGATCCGGCGTGGCGCTCCCGACACGGAGGCGTTCCGGCTCGCCAAGTCCGTGCTGGACGACGGCCGCGTGCTCGGGACATTCCCGGAGGGGACGCGCAGCCCGACGGGTGCCCTCCAGGTTGCCAGGGACGGGGTCACGCTCCTGGCCCTGCGCACGGGCGCACCGATCCTGCCGATCGGGGTCATCGACACGGACCTGTTCTGGCCACGCGGCCGGAAGATCTGGCGGCTGGGCGGGCAAATCCGGATGGAGGTCGGAGAGCCATTCATCCTGGAACGCCGCGTCGACGCCGAGGGCCGCAGGGAACCGCTCGAGGAGGTCACCACGCGCCTGATGCTTCACATCGCGGCGCTGCTTCCCCCCCGTCAGCAGGGCGTCTACGGCCCGCTGCTCGCCGCGGCAGGCGGCCAGGCGGGGTTTTGACAGTCTGCGTGCGATAATCCGGCCATGGGCACGGTGCAGGAGGTACGGATCGCGAAGCGGACGGGCTTCTGCTACGGCGTCCGCGAGGCCGTTGACAAGGCCAAGGAATCGGCTGACGCAGGAAAGTGGACCCAGACGCTGGGCCAGGTCGTCCACAACGAGGGCGTGATCGCAGATCTCGGTGCGCGCGGCATCGTGAGCATCGCGGAGATCTCGGAGGCCACCCCCGGGTCCACCGTCGTGATCCGGGCCCACGGGGTTACCCCAGCCGTCCGGTCGGCCGCCGCGGATCGCGGCCTGGAGGTGATCGACGGCACGTGCTCCTGGGTGATCGGCGAGCAGAAGCAGCTCCAGGAGCTCGTTGCGGAGGGGTACACGATCGTCCTGCTCGGCACGCCGAACCATCCCGAGGTCGTGGGCCTGCTGGGCTTCGCGCCCGGTGCGATCGTCGTGGACGACGAAGCCGACTGGGACCGGATCCCGCGCCGAAAGAGGATGGCCCTCATCACTCAGTCCACGCAGCCCCCCTGGAAGTTCGAACGCCTGGCGGCCTTCATGGTCGGGCGTGCCCACGAGCTCAAGGTTGTGAACAGTGTCTGCCCGGTAACCATTCGACGCCAGGAGGACACGGTGGAGCTCGCGCGGGCCGTCGACTTCATCGTGGTCGTGGGCGGGCGTCATTCGGCGAACACGAAGGAGCTCACCCGCCTGTGTGAGATCGTCGGGAAGCCGGCGATCCAGGTCGAGCGCGCGGAGGACCTGGCCGACGCGTCCATCTTCGACGCGGTGCGGGTCGTCGGCGTGACGGGCGGAACCTCCACTCCCATCGAGGACCTGGAGGCTGTGGCCGAGCGGATCCTCGCGATGGCGGGCACAGGACCGGCCGCCGCTCGCGCCCACCAGCTCGCGGTCGCGGCGCTGGGGGCCGCCGTGACGGCGGCTGGACGCACCAGCTCGCTGCCCAAGCCCGCATCGGGCTTGGCTTCGTCCGCGTCGCGCGCCGGGCGGGCTGGCGCGATCGATCCTCGCGCGACCCGCCGGGCCGCTGCGCCCGCCGCCGCTCGCTGAGCGACGATTGGGCTCGCTGCCGGTCGTCGCGCTGGTCGGACGGCCGAACGTCGGCAAGAGCACGCTCTTCAACCGGATCGTGGGCGACCCGCGCGCGGCGATCGTGGAGGATCGCGCCCGGACCACCCGTGACCGGCTGTACGCCGAGGCCGACTGGAACGGGCGGTCGTTCCTCGTCGTCGACACCGGCGGGCTCGAGACGTCTCCCGGGGACGCGATCGAGGCGAAAGTCCAGGAGCAGGCGCGCCTGGCGATCGCCGAGGCGGACGTGATCGTGTTCGTCCTCGATGCGACCACCGGCATCACGCCGTCGGACACGGAGGCGGCGGAGATGCTCCGGCGGGCGAGCGCGCCGGTGCTCCTCGCGCCGAACAAGGCCGACAACGCGAAGCGTGAGCTCGACGCCGTCGAGTTCTGGGCGCTGGGCTGGCCCGAGTCGTGGCCGATCTCTGCTGCGCACGGCCGGGGTGTCGCTGACCTTCTCGACGCCATCGTGGAGGCGCTTCCGGCGGAAACCGCAGAGGAGCGTGCCCGCAAGACGCGCGAGGCACGCCAGGACCTCGCCGTCGCCCACGTCACCGACGCGCTGGCGGAGGGCATCGCGCCGTTCGAGGAGACGGGAGCGGAGGCGGCGTTCGCGGACGACGAGTTCGACCCCGACCACGTGCCGGGCCCGGTCACGATCGCGCTGGTCGGGCGGCCCAACGTGGGCAAGTCCAGCCTGCTCAACGCGCTCCTCGGCGAGGAGCGGATGATCGTGAGCGAGATCCCCGGGACGACCCGTGACGCAATCGACACGCGGATGAGCTTCGGGCAGGGCGAGATCGTGCTCGTGGACACCGCGGGCATTCGCCGCCGCGGCAAGGTCGCGTCGGGTCCCAGCGCGGACCGCTACTCGACCCTCCGCGCGCTCAAGGCGGTCGATCGAGCCGACGTCGTCGTGCTCGTCATCGACGCCGTGGACGGGCTGACGGCGCAGGACGCCCACGTCGCGGGCTATGCGGTGGACGCGGGCAAGGGCCTGATCCTGGCGATCAACAAGTGGGACCTGGTCCAGGACAAGACGGACCGGACATTCGACCAGTACGTGACCTGGATCCAGCGCGACGCGCCGTTCCTGGACTTCGCGCCGGCGGTGTCCATCAGCGCGAAGACCGGGCAGCGCGTGGATCGCGTGCTGGAGCTGGCCGTGGACGTGTGGGGCGAGCGACGCAAGCGGATCGGGACCGGGGAGCTGAACCGGCTGCTCACGGACGCCGTGGCGCGCCAGGCGCCTCCGCCGGTCAAGAACCGCCGGGCGCGTCTCTACTACGCGACCCAGGCGGGCATCGAGCCGCCGACGTTCATCTTCTTCGCCAACGACGCGGAGCTGATCCACTTCTCCTATCGGCGCTACCTGGAGAACCGGATCCGCGACGTGCTGGGCTTCCACGGGGCGCCGATCAAGCTCGTGTTCCGAAACCGGGGCGCGGAGCGTCCGCGTCGCGCGCGGCCGGCCGCCAGGGCTCGGGCCGCGGCGGCCTCGGCACGCCAGGCGGCCGGCTCCCCGTCGAAGGCGCGCGCCGCCGCACGTCCCGGGACCCGCCCGTCCCGCTGAGGCGGGAGGGATCCTCGCCGTCCGGAGACATCGTCGTGTTCTCGCCGTCCGGGTTCGGGTGTCTGCTATCCTTCGATGCGTCGGGGCGTGGCGCAGCTTGGTAGCGCACCTGAATGGGGTTCAGGAGGTCGAGCGTTCGAATCGCTCCGCCCCGACCATCGCCTGAACACGAGATCGGCCCCCGGTACGCCGCCGGGGGCCGGTTGATTCGGGCCGTACCGCGAGCCGTGCCACTAGCTCATCCGCTGGCCGTGTCTTTCATCGCGTCTTCGAGCCGGGACGCGGCCCGTCCGAGTGTCCGCCGGGACCGGTGCGCGTAGACATCCGAAGTCGTGCTCTGGTCGGAGTGACCGATCAGCCGCGACACGATCCCGAGGTCTTCGCCGCCTTCGAGGAGCAGTGCTGCGGTCGCGGAGCGCCCAGGAGGAGCCGGGGGCCGGGATCGGAATGACACCGGGTAGGTGCAACAGCTGCGCCCGCCAAACGTCTTGTCTGCACCGCGGAAGGCTTTGACGCGCGGCCACCCTGGCCGCCTGAGCCGCGCCGAGCCACTGGCGAGAGCGACCCGAGGATGCGTCGCGGAAGGATGGGTGATGGACGGGTGCCTCCGAACGGGGCAGTCCCTCGTCGGTCTGACGGCCATCCTGCTCCTGGCCGGGTGCGCCATGAGCCCGACGCCGATGTCAACCTTCCCGACCTCGGTGGGGCTCCCTTCCGCATCGATCCCCACGCCGGTCGCTACTGCCACATCGTCGCCGACTCGGGCTGCCACTCCAGCGCCAAGCATCGCTCCGCCGACCGGCCGGCTGCTCGTGGGTCGGTTCGTCTCGGAGACCACCTACGGGTTCGGCTTCTCTGTTGTCGATCTGGCGACGGCGGCTGAGCACCGCGTCGGAACCGGACTCACGGCAGCCTGGTCGGGCGATGGGACCCGGGTCCACCTGGTCGTCAACGGCGACAAGTGCGTGCCGCGCCTGGTCACGAAGACGAGCAACGGCGCCCTGGTGGGCACCGTGACGGCGGGACTGCGCTCGGAGGATCACGGCTTCGCCTGGTCGCCGGACGACCGCTTCGTCGCCTTCGTTCGTTACCACAGCGGGGCGCCGCCCCGGATGTGCGGCTCCCAGGGCGGGACGTACCCCTCCGACCAGCTCATCTCAGACCTCGTCGTCATGCGCGCCGACGGGACGGGGCAGCGGGTGCTGATCACGGAGGCGTGGCCGAGCCCGCCGCTCGCCTGGTCCCCCGACGGGCGCCGGCTCGCCCTGGTCGCCGCCGGTCCCCCCGCATCGGCGCGCCTGCTGCTGATCGACGTCACGACTGGCCAGGTCGTCGAGTACCAGAAGGCCATCGGGCCCATCCCGCTCGATGGGGCAGGGTTCCCGGCCTGGTCGCCTGACGGCTCACGGCTCGCCTTCGTGTTCAACGCAACAGGCGGCCGGCGGGTCGCAGTGCTGGACGTCGCAAGCGGAAGTGCCAGCGACGTCGGGACCTCCGGTGGCGCATGGAACGCTGCCTCCTGGTCGCCCGACGGCACGCGGATCGCCGTCATCCGCAACAGCGCATTTGTCCTCCGCGACCCGGCGGGCACCGAGCCCGAGGCCGCCATCAGCGTGGAGGACATCAACGGGTTCCAGCCGTATGCCTGGTCGCCGGACGGCCGCTGGCTGGCCTACATCGACGCACCGAACCTCGCCGTCGAGGTCATCTCGACGCAGGGCCCGGACCGGCGCCTGGTCGCCGGCTCAGACTCGGCGCACTGGCTCGCCTTCGTCGCCTGGGCCCCCGAGCGGGGGATCGCGCCGTGACACGCGACCGCGACTCGGACGAAGGCCCGTCCCGGGCGGTGCCCTTCGCCTAGTGGGATGGAGGGCGCACCGGGCGTCCGGGGGCCACTGCACGACGAACGCCCCTGGTGCAACACCTGCGCCAGTCACGCGTCTCATCTGCAACGCGGAAGGCTCTGACACGCGGTCCGAACCTGGCCGTCACCTCCGCGCCGCGTTGGAGGTTCCGCCACGATCGATTGGGGCGTTTGACCATGTCAATCGAGGACGCAGCGGGCCGGCGACGGCGCGCCGCGGCCGCGTTCGCGGCCGCGGGCATCCTGATCCCAGTGGGCTACGCCGCGACGGCCGCGTCGTGTCGGGGCCCGTTCGTGTACGGGTGCATTGGTCCCGCCTTGGAGTTCCTCTTCGCAAGCCTCGCGATGGCGGGTCTCGTTGAAGCGGCCTTCGTTCGCGGCTGGGGTGGGGCAGGGGCGCTGCTCGCCGGCGTGCTCGTGGTGAGTCTGGGGCTCGAGGTGGCGGTGTCCGTGACTGGACTCACCACTTCGGAAGGCATGGTGGGGTCGGTCGCAATCGGCTTCATTTGTGCCGTCCCGCTCCTGGTTGGCTATGGGATCGGCCGCGGGATCGCCAGACTCGCCAGATTGGGCTGAGCGTCCCGGGAGGTGCACCGGGCGATCGGGGGCCGCTTCACGACGAACGCCCTTCGTGTAACACCTTCGCCCGTCACGCGTCCTGTCTGCAACGCGGAAGGCTCTGACACGCGGTCCGAACCCTGGCCGCCGGGACCGCGCCGAGTCACTGGCGAGACCGACCCGCGCAGATCGCGTCCCGAGGGAGGGTTCCCATGCGTCGTGCTCTCATCCTGCTCGCTTCGGTGAGCCTCACGGTCGCGCTCGCGGCGCCTGCCGCCGCGGCCAGGCCGCCCCACACCGTCTACGTCGCGATGGGCGACTCGCTCGCCTGGGGCGACGGGGCCTCCGTTCCGGACCACACCGGCTACGTGCCCAGGCTCGCGGGCTACTTCCAGGGCGCCAGCCATGGAGGCGCGGACGAGCTCATCAACCTGGGCGTTGGGGGCACGACCACCGGGGACCTGCTCACGGGCCAGCTGGTGCAGGCCCTGCAGATCATCAACGATCCGGCCACCGACACGCGGGTCGTGACGATCAGCGTCGGGGGCAATGACATGCTCAACCTGATCAACGATCCATCTGATTCGTGCCTGGCGGATCCCGGCTCTCCGACCTGCTTCGGCCTGATCCAGTCCGCCATGTTGGGGGTCGCCACGAACATGCCCCAGATCCTCTATGCGCTGCAGGCGGCGCTGGCGAAGGACCCGGGTGACGAGAAGGTCTTCGTGCTGCTGCCCTACAACGCGTTCCAGGGCACCGGCAATCCGCTCGAACCCATCATCACCCTGGTCGAGCGCGGGGCCGACCCTGGGGCAGGCTGCGGGGACACCGGGCTCGATGACATCCTGGCCTGTGCGACGACCACCTTCGGCGACGTGGTCGTCGACAGCTACCCGCTCTTCCAGGGCCGCACGCTCGAACTGACGCACATGAGCGAAGGCTTCAACGTCCACCCGAACAACGCGGGCTATGAGGTGATCGCCAAGGCCCATCGCGTGGCCGACCGCGGGAGCTGAGACGCAGCGGGGCCTCGCGCTCGGAGGATGGGACGCGCACCGGGCGTCCGGGGGCCGCTCCGTACCCTAGCTGCATACCCTAACCAGCACGGCTCAGAGCGGTCCAGAGCGGTCCACCATGGACTGGCGTGAGCACGATTCGGGGTAGGGGAACACGGTCGGGCGCAAATGGGGTTCAGGAGGTCGAGCGTTTGAATCGCTCCGCCCCGACCATCGCCCTGAACACGAGATCGGCCCCCGGTACGCCGCCGGGGGCCGGTTGATTCGGGCCACATCCCTTACCCATCCCTTACCGCCCTCAGCCGCTGCGGGCGAGGTGCCCCTCCGCGCGGTCGGCGGGGCTCTGATCCTGCGCGACGCGCCGCTGTTCAGCGTCGTGCCGGCCGGACGAGGACCCATACCCGCAGCCCGCCGTCAGGCGCGGTTCGGTCGCCGGGGCCTGGAAGCCCAGGCGCTCGTAGAGGCGGCAGTTCGCTTCGTTCGAGGTTTCGACCGCCGCCGGGAAGCCGGCGCCGTCGCCGATGCCGGAGACCGGGTCCTACGTGGTGCCAGGCGCGCTCGTGCCGGTCGAGATCGACCGCGAGCGCGACGTGGGCCTGTACGTCGAGCCCAACTACTGGATGGTGCACCGGGCAATCTGAGCCACCCCGGGGACGCGTACCGGGCGTCCGGGGGCTAGTTCGCCTACCTTCCCAGCACCTCTCGGCGGCGAAGGATCATCGCGCCGCATGGCACCATCCCGAACCGTTCGTAGAACGGGACCAGTCCGTCTTCGCACACGAGATCGACCATGTACCGGTCAGCCAACCGCACAATCAGGCGATGGATCAGCTCCGAGCCAATGCCGCGGCCCTGGTAGTCCGGTAGCACTTCCAGCAACGGGATGTAGCTCGCGAACACACCGTCACCAACGGCTGTCGCGAAGCCGACGACGCGATCCTCGGCGTCGGAGTCAATAGCGAGCACGACGTGTTCGCTTCCCGAGAGGATGCGCAGGTGCGTCTCGGCAGACGGACGAACGGGCCAGTCAACCCAGAAGCCATCGAGATGCCCGGGTGTGACGCCGTCTGTGTTCCCTTGGTATCTGATCAACCCGTTCCTCCTGTGGCCGGCTCACCGTCGACTGTGGGTCTTCAGGCTACGGCGGTTAGAGATCGACTGAGGCCCACCGGGCGGGCGGGGGCCGGTTAGCGACGGATGCCGCTGATGCAACACCTGCGCCAGTCAAGCGTCGTGTCTGCAATGCGACGAAGGCGCACCTGACGGAGGCTGACGCGGCGAACCAGGGCAGCACGGGCCCCGCGTCGGACGTGGTGGTTGGTGGCCGTCGGCCGGGGAGATGCTGACGATGAGTGAGGGGCAGGACGAGCCGAGAGCAGCGGCCCGGGCGACGTCGTTGGGACCCTGGTCCCGGTTTCTCGTCGGGGCGGCGATCGGAATCGTCGCGCTGTTGTCCGCGGTCGCGATCGCGTCCAGGCTGGAGGACGGGGGCCTGCTCGCCCTCGGGACCTGCCTCGCCCTTGGAGGTCTGATCTCCGGGTTCTCACGGGGCTTCGCGATGTTCCTTGGTGTCTGGCTCAGCATTCCGTTCGGGGTGCTCGTCCCGGCGATCGCGGCCGGCCCGGTCTGCTTCAGCACTCCGTTCCCGGTCCCGGGGTGCCCGCAGGCGTTTGGCTTCGTCCTGGCCGGCGCGCTGCTGATCGGCGGCCTCCTCCTCGAGGGCGCCGGCTTCCTGGTCGGACGTTTCGTCCGCTGGGTGATCAGCGGGCCGTAGGAGCGACTCCGGTCGGGTCCACGTCAGCAAGGCCCTGGAGGTTGCGTGGAAGCCCACCCCGGCAGGCACGACCTGCCTCATCCTGCAGCGTGCCGGCGTTGACAACGTCGCTCACCTCGTCCTCCGTTCGATCATCAGGACGAAGGCGAGGCGCTGACGTTCTCCTCTCGGCCATGGGGAAGCGCACCGGGCGTTCGAGGGCCGCGGAACTACCCCGGGTCACCAGCCCCCGGCCGGTCAGGGGTGCGGGCGTTGCGGTTGGCAACGCCGAACCGGTGGTTGGCACCCATGCGTGTATACTGCATATGTTCGACGCAGTCGTCGACTAATTGCATACACCTCCAACGCGGCCGTTTCGGGTGTCACTACACCACCCGGGCGGCCGTTGTGATTGGAGGGCCCGAGACATGGCGATGCCACGCAATCGGAGCACCCGCGAAAGCGGGTTCATCCCTGCTGAGATACCCACCGACCTAGCAGCGACAGGCGACGCGAACGCCGTGATCTCGATGCTCGCCGGGACGCAACGCCAGTTCCACACCATCCCCGAGGCGACCGACACGCAGCACGCGCCCGGACTCGGCTTCGTGGCCGAATGGGCATTCTGGGCAGGAGATGCCGCATGATGCGATCGACGGCTTTGACCTTCGACCGCCGGTGAGCGAGGCGCCCTCGAAGCTCGTCGTCAACTCCGAAGCCGTAGCGTGACTCGAGCGACCGGCTGACCGCAGATCTCGGCTCCATGGCGCACTGGGACGCCACTTGCCTCCGCGAGCGGCGTCTTGCTCGCGCTCCCCCGACCGGGCACGCCACGTCTGGCTGGCGCCTGGACACGGGCCCCCGCTCCGCGCCGGGCCCCGCGCGGAGCCTCGGCGGAGACGGCACGGTCGTATCCTCCTGCGGTGGCGTGGTCAACACTCGGTCGTCGGGCCAGGGCGTGGCGCGTCGTTCATGCCGCGTGGTCGGTCGCGCAGCTGGCCTGCCTGGGCTACATCGGCGCCTGCGCCGTGACCGGGCGCAGGAGCCCGGCCCTGTGGGGCAGCGTCGGCTTCCTCTTGGTGGAGGGCGGGGCGCTCGTGGTGGGTCGCGGGAATTGCCCCGTCGGGCGACTCCAGCAGCGCTGGGGCGACCCGATCCCGTTCTTCGAGCTCGTCCTTCCGCCCCGTGCCGCAAAGGCGGCCGTCCCCGTCCTGGCCGCCGTCAGCGTGGTGGCGGTGGGCGCTGTCGTGCTGCGAGCGCCTGGAGTCGTGCTTCGCGCGCGTCCCGACGGGGAGACGCAAGCGGCTCTTCGTCCGCGAACCCTCCGGGTACCGCTCCGCTGACCGGCGCCGGTCCAACCCGCGGGTGTGGGCACGCGTCCGGCGAGTGGCGAACGCCGCCTGGGAGGGGGTCCGCCGCTGTCAGTACAGGCTGCACACGATGGGATGGGCCGTCGGATGTGCGTCCGCATAGCTTGCCGTGGTCACGGAGATGCGCTGGGCGACCACCATCAGCTTGTTATAGGTGCCGTACGGACCCTCCGACGTCTGGAGCCAGACCTGCTGACCCTTGAGCGACCAGATATCCGGCAGCACGTACTGGTGGCGCAGCACGCGGGTGACCTGGTACGTGTAGAGGTGGTCGTCGCTCGTGTAGACGTAGACCTTCATGCCCAGCATGCGGGAACCGTTGTTGACGCGCGATGCGGTGAGCAGTGGGAGGAACATGCCGGTCCGGGCGTGCGCGTACAGGAAGGTGACACCTGCCTCACCTGGCTGCGACAGGCCCGGCAGGTACATGGCCACGTTGCACCAGGGGAACGCGTTGCCGGGCTGGTAGACGACCGGCAGGTCGATGCCCATGCTCGGCATGGAAATCCGGGTCGTGACCGGGTGCCTGAGCGTGGCGCAGTGGACGTCCGACCCAGACCGGAGCCGGAGGGCGATCGAGCCCTTCTCGGATGCGTTCCAGACCGGCGTCATGCGGGCCAGCGTGATCGTACCGGACGCCGAGCCCTTCCCGTCCGCGTCGGTTGCCAGGTTGGGGAGCCGCAGCAGGAGCGTCGGCTTCGAACAGGTGCCCCGGTAGACGGACACGGCGTATGTCACGGAGGGACGGAGCCCCTGGAGCTGCGCTGAGAAGCTGCCGGTCCCGGCCCAGTAGCGAACCAGCACGGCGGATCCGCTGGCGGTTCCGCCGCCCGCGGTGGCGCCGGAGACCGCCGCGGTCCAGGTGCGCCGGATCGTCGCGGCGCTCGCAGTGGGGGCGGCCGCCGTCGCCAGGACGGCAATCGTGGCGACCACGAGAAGGGCACGCCTTCGAAGACCACTCATCGCGTCCCTCCTCCATCCCGCCCGAGGCGGTGCATCTCGGCCACCAACGGTCACCTCAATGCCTGCTCTGGTCCGGGAAGTATGCCGTGCCAGGCCACGTCGTGTTCTGCAGCGGGCTTCTCTCGGGCTCGCGCCGGGCCGCCAAAGGCCCGCGGGCGGCAGGGCGGGCGTCGCCGGCGCCAGGCCCGCCAGTGGCTTCCGAGCGGCGCTGCGGGCGCCCCATGGCGATTTGCCGACGTCGCTATCGTTAGGGTGCGAGGCTCTGGACGGTCCGACGCGGCCGCTGGAGTCGCTCGCGGATTGGGAGACTGACGATGAGCGCCGTGCAGACAGGAACCGGCCCCGGGCTCGCGGACCACGGGGCAATGGGGCACATCGGCCTGGAGCCCCCGACCGACCTTCCCGCCCTGACCCGATGGGTCGACGAGATCGCGGCGCTCACCGAGCCGGACGCGGTCTACTGGTGCGATGGATCCCCTGCCGAGTACCAGGCCCTGTGCGACGGGTTGGTGGAGGCGGGAACGTTCACGCGCCTCGACCCGGTCCTTCGGCCGAACAGCTTCCTGGCCCGATCCGACCCCAGCGATGTCGCACGCGTCGAGGACCGGACGTTCATCTGTTCGCGCGACGCTGCCGACGCAGGCCCGACCAACAACTGGCGCGACCCGGACGAGATGCGCGCGACGCTGACGGAGCTCTTCCGGGGCTCCATGCGTGGCCGGACCATGTACGTCATCCCGTTCTCGATGGGACCCATCGGGTCGGCGATCAGCCGCCTCGGCGTCGAGATCACGGACTCGGCCTACGTCGTCGTCAACATGGAGGTCATGACGCGCGCGGGCACGGCCGCGCTGGATGCCATCCGGGCGACCGGCGACTACGTGCCCTGCCTCCACTCCGTGGGCGCACCCCTCGCCCCGGGCCAGGCGGACGTTCCCTGGCCCTGCGACGCGACGACGAAGTACATCGTCCACTTCCCGGAGACCCGCGAGATCTGGTCGTACGGTTCCGGTTATGGCGGCAACGCCCTGCTCGGCAAGAAGTGCTATGCGCTGCGGATCGCCTCGGCGATCGCCCGCGACGAGGGCTGGCTCGCCGAGCACATGATGATCATCAAGGTGACCGCCCCCGACGGGCGCAGCAAGTTCGTGGCGGGCGCGTTCCCATCCGCCTGCGGCAAGACGAACCTGGCGATGCTCGTCCCCACGCTGCCTGGCTGGCGGGTGGAGACAGTCGGCGACGATATCTGCTGGATGCGCTTCGGCGCCGACGGCCGTCTCTACGCGATCAACCCGGAGGCGGGCTTCTTCGGCGTCGCCCCCGGCACGAACACGAAGTCCAACCCCAACGCGATCCGGACGCTCGAGCGGAACATCATCTTCACGAACACCGCCCTGACCGACGACGGCGACACCTGGTGGGAAGGCCTCACATCCACTCCGCCGGCCCACCTCGTCGACTGGACCGGCCGCGACTGGGCGCCCGACGCCGGTCGCGTGGCGGCCCACCCGAACTCCCGCTTCACGGCTCCGGCCGGCCAGGACCCTGCCATCGCATCCGAGTGGGAGGACCCTGCCGGCGTGCCGATCGACGCGATCCTGTTCGGCGGTCGGAGGGCCACCGTCGTGCCGCTCGTGCGCGAGGCGTTCAACTGGACGCACGGCGTGTTCATGGGCTCGATCATGAGCTCCGAGACGACCGCGGCGGCGTTCGGCGAGGTCGGCAAGCTGCGCTTCGACCCGTTCGCCATGCTTCCGTTCTGCGGCTACAACATGGCCGATTACTGGGCCCACTGGCTCGAGGTCGGCGCCGCAACAAGCCCGGACAAGCTGCCCCGGATCTACTACGTCAACTGGTTCCGCCGTGATGCGGAGGGGCGCTTCCTGTGGCCCGGCTTCGGCGAGAACAGCCGGATCCTGAAGTGGATCTTCGAGCGCGGAGACGGCAAGGCGGGCGCGGTGGAGACTGCCATCGGGCTCCTGCCAACACCGGCTGACCTGGACACGGACGGCCTGGCGACCTCGCCGGATGACCTGGCCGAGCTGTTGCGCGTGGACGGCCCGGCGATCGTCGCCGAGCTGCCCCAGTTCGAGGAGCATTACGCTCGCTTCGGCGATCGGCTGCCCGCCGCCCTGCGGAACGAGCTCGACCAGATGCGCGCGCACCTGCTGGCGTGACCCAGCGGGCTGACGGGGCCGGTCTCCCGGCCGGCCTCGATCCGGCGGGGCTCGACACCCTGGATCCCGCCCAGCGTGGTGGCCTGGGGGACATGAGCCCGGGCCAGTTCCGGGCTGCCGCCCATGCCACCGTGGACGTGCTCGCGGATTACCTGGAGCAGGTCGAGGACTTCGCGATCCTGCCGCGCGTGGAGCCGGGCGCCCTGCTCGCCCGGCTGCCGGCCGAGCCCCCCGAAGGGCCCGAGCCGATCGGTGACATCCTCGCTGACGTTCCCGGCCTCGTCGAGCCAAATGCCACCCACTGGCAGCACCCCGGGTTCATGGCCTACTTCGCCACGACATCATCGGGCCCGGGCATCCTCGGCGAGCTCGTGACCGCCGCGCTTGGCCAGAACCCCATGCTCTGGCGAACGTCGCCGGTTGGGACGGAGCTGGAGCAGCTGGTCGTCGGCTGGCTCCGGCGTGCGCTGGGCGTGCCCGATGCCTTCGATGGCCTCCTGACGGACACGGCGTCCACGTCGTCGCTCATCGCCATCGCCGCGGCTCGTGAGGCGGTCGGTCTCGACGCTGCGGCCCGTGGCCTGGCGGGCCGGCCGGAGATCGGCGCGCCCGTCGTATACGCCTCCGAGGAGGCCCACAGCAGCATCGAGAAGGCCTGCATGACCCTGGGGCTGGGTCGGACGGCCTGCCGGCGGATCGCGACGGACGATGCCTACGCGATGCGCGTGGATGCGCTGGAGGCCGCGCTGGTCGCTGATCGCGCCGGGGGAATGATGCCGATCGCCATCGTCGCGACCATCGGCACCACCTCGTCAACCGCGGTCGATCCCGTGCCGGCAATTGCGGATATCGCCGCCCGGGAAGGCCTCTGGCTCCACGTGGACGCGGCCTACGGCGGGGCGGCCGCGCTCCTCCCGGAGCGGCGAGGGCTCTTCGAGGGCTGGGAGCGCGCCGACTCGATCGTGGTGAACCCCCACAAGTGGTTCTTCACGCCGCTCGACGCCTCGCTCCTGCTCACCAGGCGAATGCCATCGCTCCGAGCGGCATTCAGCCTGGTGCCGGAGTACCTGCGGACGCTGGAGCAGGCGGGGCCGGTGGTCGACTTCAACGAGTACCAGCCCCAGCTTGGACGCCGGATGCGCGCGCTGAAGCTCTGGTTCCTGGTCCGCTACTTCGGCGTGGACGGCCTCCGACGGCGGGTCGACGCGCATTGCCGGCTGGCGGGGCAGCTCGCTGCGGACGTGGACGCGCACCCCGACTTCGAGCGCCTCGCGGATGTCCACTTCTCCACGGTGTGCCTCCGTTGGCGTCCGGCGCACGTGGCAGACCGGGCGGACCAGCCCGATGTGCGGGCGCGACTTGACGCCGCGAACGAACGGCTCATGGCGGCCGTCAACGCGACGGGCGAGGTTCTCCTGTCGCACACGCGGCTCCGCGACCGGTTCACGATCCGCGTCGCGATCGGCAACCTCCGGACCGAGCCACGCCACGTCGCCCGGGTGTGGACTCTGCTCCAGGAGGAGGCGGCGCGCCTGGAGGTCTGATCCGCGGGGTGCAGCTCAACCCGGGACCGCGAGCGCCGGGAACGTGATCGTGTAGTCGAAGGTGTAGGTTGTCGTGCCGGTCGGATCCACGCGGCGTGCGGCCAGGATGCGGCCGCTCTTCGGGTCCAGGCTGACGTGCACGCTGACCTTGCCGCCGAGGAAGACGGACGTCGCCGAATAGGACCAGGTCCAGCTACCATCCGGCGCGATGCTCACGGATTCCTTGATCGAAGAATTGGACGGGCTGGACGCATTCCAGGAGTCGGCCGGCTCGCCGATCTTGCGCAAGCCGCTGACCAGGGCGCCGGCGCCACAGTCCCAGCTCCCGGGGACGCGCGCGAACCCTGACTGACCGTCGAACGCCGCGCTACCCAGGCAGATGAAGCCGATCTGGCCGTTGGCCACGGTTGCCGAGACGGTCGGCTCGTAGCGGAGCACGCCGGGGTTTGGACCGGAGATGGTGACCTGGAGGTGCCCGGCCGCGCTCAGGCCGCGCGTCACGGCCGCCCAGAACGACTTGACGGTAGGCGTCGCCGCGGTGGCATGGGCGGTCGCCGCTGGAGGCGGCGAGGGTGTCCGGGATGCGACCGGGCTGGCCGGCGCTTCGGACGGAACCGCCACTGGGCTTGCCGTGCCGGCAGCCCCGAGGACGGTAGGGGCAGCGCTCGGGTTCGCCCCGCAGGCGGCCACGACCAGCGTCATCACGAGGGCAACGCCTGCGAGGCGAGAGGTCGCGCGGACGCGCACGACAGACGCTGGACGGACGGCGGATCGGAGCACGCGTCGATCCTAGCCGGTTTGCGAGGCCAACTCCCACGCATCGCGGGAGCACCGACGTGGCAACTCGCTTCGATCCGCGTTGCAGAAAATCGACGTAGAACGGGTACCTCCGCCCGGCGCAGTGCCGCTGGAACGGCGCATCATGCCCGCCATGGAAGCCGTGCTGGCGACCGTCGCCTTGCTCTTCGTCGTTGGGTTGGTCCTGGTCCTGCTCTCCAGGGCGTGGGTTCGCTCGTCCCGGCTGGGCGGATACCACGCCTCGCAGGGGCCCGACGCGCTCGAGAGCCCCCCGCGTGTCCCGCAGGAAGACGACGACGTCCGCTGGAAGTGGGGGGAGGACAAGCCGAAGCGTTGAGACACGTCGCGCGCGTATGGGCGGCGCGAGGACCGTCGGTCGGAGGGTCTCGTCGCCGGACCGTGCATGCGCGCCTGACCGCGCTCCGGCCAGCCAGCTGCGGCGGACCTACAATGGCGCCTCCACGCGCCACCCTGCCGGAGGAATCGCGCCAGTGCCACCCATCGCAGAGCTGACCCGGATCGAGCCGATCCACCTGGAGCGCCTGGCGCGCCAGGGCATCTTCACGACCGGGCTCCTGCTGGAGGTCTCGGAGACGCCGACGCGCCGCCAGACGCTGGCGGACCAGGTGGACGCGTCCACGAACGACGTCCTGCGCTGGCGTGACGAGGCCCTGCTCCTGAACCTGGCGGGGTTCGGCTCCGCCGAGCACGACCTGTTCGCCGTCGCCGGCTTCGATGGCCTCGGATCCGTGCTCCGAGTGGATCTCGAGACGTTCAGCGCCGCGCTCGCCCGGGCGGCGGGCCGCCTCCAGGTGACGCCGCCGACGGACCTCGTGGTCGAGACGTGGTGGGAACAGGCCCGGACGCTCCACGACCAATGACGGCCATGGCCGCGGCGTCCGGCGGGCGAGATGCGCGCTGGTCGCCGGCGGCGGTCGCGGTGGCCCTGGCCACGATCCTGGCGCTTGTCGGCCTCGCCGTGGGCCTGTTCTTCAACCCAGTCTGGATTGGTTTCGAGCAGGACCGCACTCGTGCCGATCTCTGGACCGGGTATCCGCCGTCGACCGTGCACACCGTGACCGATTCCGTGGTCGGCGAGGTGTTCCTCGGTCCGGGCACCTTCACCCAGGCCGTGGACGGCGTGCCCGTCTTCGACGCGCGCGAACGGGCGCATATGGCCGACGTCCACAGGGTGGTGGTCGTGTTCGCCCTGGCGGTTCTTGCCGGGATCGTCGTCCTCGCACTTGGCGGGATCCGCTGGCGGCGCCGGGCCTGGTTCTGGCGGGCGATCGCCCGCGGCGCCGCGCTCCTCGCCCTCGGCGCGGTTGTGCTCGGGATCGCGTTCGCGGTCGCCTTCAACCAGGCATTCACGATCTTCCACGACCTCCTCTTTCCGGCCGGGAACTGGGAGTTCGACCCGGCGACGGACCGGCTGGTCCAGCTCTTCCCGTACGACTTCTGGACGGAGACCAGCGTCGCGATCGCGGTCGTGGGTCTTCTCTTCACGGTGGCGACCTGGGCGTTTGCGCGCCGGATGGCGCGGGGACGCGCCTGACATGTTGACGCGGGGCGTCCCGGTTGCGCGATTGATGGGGACGGAGATCCGCGTGCACCTGTCGTGGACACTAATCGCGGCCTTTCTCGTGGCGTCGCTCGGGGCCGTGGACCTTCCCGGCCAGAACCCGGGCTGGCCGGGCGGCGTCGCCTGGGCGGTCGCGATCGCCGCCGGCGCCGGCTTCTTCGCCTCGGTGCTCCTCCACGAGCTCGCACACCTGGCCGTGGGACGCAGGGCGCACGCATCCCCTGCCTCGGTGACGCTCCTTCTGTTCGGCGGCGTGGCGCCGGCGGAGCGCGGCGCCCGCACGGCCGCCGGGGAGGCGGCCATCGCCATCGCGGGGCCCGCGGCAAGCCTTGGCCTCGGTCTGGTGGCGATGGCCATCTCGGCGGTGATCAGTCCACCCGGGGCCTCGGCGGTCGCGGCGCAGGCGATCGGGGACGCCTTTGCGATCGTCGGGGTGCTGAGCTGCATCGTGGGACTGGTCAACCTGACGCCGGTCTTCCCGCTGGACGGCAGCCGGCTGCTCCGGGCGATCGCCTGGCAGGTGACCGGGGAGGAAGGTCGGGGGACGCGCGTGGCCGGCCTCGCCGGACGACTTCTTGGAATCGGGCTGATGGGATCCGGTGTGCTGCTCGCGATGACCGGGGATCTCGTGGACGGCTTTTTCGTCGGCGCGCTGGGCTGGTTCGTGCGGGGATCGAGCGGCGCTCAGGTTCGGCAGGAAGTGCTCGAAGGGCTCGTCGCCGGCGCTACCGTCAGCGACGCAATGGAGCGAGACCTCCCCGCGGTGCCGCCGCAGGTGACACTCGACGCGTTCGCGGCGGTCCTGTCGGGACCGGAGGGTGTCTCGCTGGTCCGGGTCATGGCGGGCGACCGCCTGGTGGGCCTGGTCGGGCCGCGGGAGCTCCGGCGGGCAGGCCGGTCGGCCTGGAAACGGACGCAGGCGGCGGTTGCGATGACACCATCAGACCTGCTCCCGCCGACCGCCCCGGGGGACGATCTGCGGCCGGCAGCAGCGCTGCTCCAAGAGGCAGGCGTGGACGGGCTGCCGGTGATCACCGACGGACAGCTGGTGGGCGTGCTCACCCGGCGCGGGATCGGGCGGCTGGTCCACGAGCGGTCGATCCAGGCGAGGTCCCGGCCGTGAACGAGCTGATGTCGATCGAGGATGCGCGCGCGCGGGTCCTCGCGGCGATTCCCGCGCCCCTTCCTTCGGAGGTGGTGGACCTCTCCGACGCCCTTGGGCGGGTGCTCGCCGCGGATGTCGTTGCCGCGACCGACCTGCCGCCGTGGGACAACTCGGCGATGGACGGGTACGCGATCCGCTCGGCCGATGTGGCTGAGGCCACGGAAGAGGATCCCGTGCTGCTCCGCGTCGCCGGCGAGGTGGCCGCGGGGAGCGCGGCGGAGATCGAGGTGGTTCCGGGCGTTGCCCTGCGAATCGCGACCGGCGCTCCCACGCCGCCCGGTGTGGACGCGGTGGTGGCGGTGGAGCTCACGACGCCGGTGGCGGCGGATGGGTCGGCCGGGCCCCGCGGCCGCGACGCCACCGGGCCGCTTCCTGCGTGGATACGGGTCCACGAGGCGACGGCGCGCAGGAGGAACGTGCGGATGCGGGCCAGCGACCTCCAGCTCGGGCGGCGGATCCTGCACGCCGGGCGGGCGGTCGGGCCGACCGAGCTGGCGATCATCGCCGCGGGCAGCGTCGCGCGGGTTTCGGTTCATGCTCGGCCGAGGGTCGCGGTCCTCTCCACCGGCGACGAGCTCCGTCGGGCGGGCAGCGACCTTGGCCCGGCCGGCATCCCCGACTCGAACGGGCCGGCTCTCGTCGCCCTCTGCGCGGCGGCCGGCGCCGATGCGCGCCACGTCGGGATCGCACCAGACCGGCTCGAGCCGACGTTCGAGCTGCTGCGGTCGGCGTTGAGCGACGCCGATCTCGTCATCGTCAGCGGCGGCGTCTCGGTGGGTCCCTACGACGTGGTGCGCGGTGCGTTCGCGCGGGTGGGAACCGTGGACCTCTGGCGCGCCGCGATCCAGCCGGGCAAGCCGTTCGCGTTCGGGACGGCTCCCCGCGGCGGCGACCGGCCAGGTCCCCCGGTGCTCCTCTTCGGTCTGCCGGGCAACCCGGTGTCCGTCTTCGTCACGTTCGAGGTGTTCGTGCGGCCCGCGTTGCGCCGGCTCGCCGGCCGGAACCCGGACGCGCTTCTGCGCGCGGTCGACATCGCGATCCTGGAGGAGCCGGTCACGAAGTCGGCGGGACGGCGGGCCTTCCTGCGGGTGGCGGCCCTGCGGGACCCGGCGACTGGGGCGCCGATCCGGGATGCGGCCGGCCGCGTCCGGGTGGTCCTGGCGGGTGGGCAGGAGAGCCACCAGCTCTCGGCGCTCGCGTCGGCCGACGGACTCGCCGTCGTGCCAGAATCGGTCGGCGGGCTACCGGCGGGTTCCGGCGTCGAGCTGTGGTGGCTGGACCGTCCCTGAACGTGGGTGCGAGACCGGGGAGCTCCCGGCACGGAGGTGGCATGGACGAGCGATCAAAGCCGCGGGCGGATCGCCGCCGCCTGACCCACGTGGATCGCGGCGGAAGGCCCCGGATGGTGGACGTCTCCGCGAAGGCGATCACCGCGCGCCGGGCGGTCGCGGAGGCCGAGGTCGTGTGCAGCCAGGAAACGCTCAGCCTGGTGATCGACGGGCGCGGCCCGAAGGGCGACGTGCTCACGGTCGCGGAGATCGCCGGGGTGATGGGCGGCAAGCGGACGGCGGAGCTGATCCCGCTCTGCCACCCACTGGCCCTGACGGACCTCGTCGTCACGATCACGCCCGATCGGGCCGCATCCGCCCTGCGCGTCCGTGCCGAGGCCGCCACGGTCGGGCCGACCGGCGTGGAGATGGAGGCGCTCGTCGCGGCCAGCGTGGCCGCGCTGACCGTCTACGACATGGTGAAGGGCGTCGAGAAGGGCGTGGAGATCCGCCACGTACGGCTGTTGAGCAAGATCGGCGGGAAGTCTGGTGAGTGGCGGCGGGAGTCGCCGGACGGCGGGCCCGCGGCGGCCGTCGCGCACCCAGCCGCACCGCACCCAGCTGGCCGACACCCGGCCGGCCCCGGGAGTCGCGTCCTGCCCTCAGGGCCGCCCGTGGTGCGAGCAAAGGGCGTTCGCGGCCCGGCCCGGGCGGGTGGGATCCGGCGCCCGTCACGCCGGCCGGGGCCGTGATCGATGCGGTCAAGGTCCCGTACGGCGTTCGTGCTCACGGTCAGCGATCGCAGCTCCACCGGCGAGCGCGAGGACGTTTCCGGTGCGGAGATTGCCGCGCGCCTGACCGACCTCGGGTTCGCCGTTGAGCGCGAGGTCGTCCCGGACGAGCGCCGCCGGATCGAGTCGATGCTCGTCGCGGCGGCAACGCGCCATCCGCTGATCCTGACTACCGGCGGCACCGGTCTGACACCCCGGGACGTCACGCCGCAGGCCACGCTCGCGGTGATCGACTACCAGGTGCCCGGCTTTGCCGAGGCGATGCGGGCCGACGGCCGCGCGAGGACTCCGATGGCGATCCTGTCCCGCGCGGTCGTTGGCGTGCGGGGCCAGACGCTGATCGTGAACCTCCCGGGCAGCCCGCGCGCGGCGCTCGAATCGATGGCGGTGCTGGAGCCGGTCCTCGATCACGCGCTGGAGACCCTGCACGGCCCGTACAACCACGGGGAATAGGCAGAAGGGTGGGGCGCGGGGGCTCGGGGGCAGGCGCGCGCTCCGGCGCAGCGGCGGCGATGGCGGGTCGGCCAGCGGGCGGTGCTAGGATCGCCTGCGTGACGCCAGCCCAGGCCCCCGGCCGACTCACCGCCGACCAGCGCGCGATCCGGGACGCGGTCCGGACGCTGGCCCGCGAGCGGGTCGCGCCACGCGCCGCGGAGATCGACCGGACCGCCGAGTTCCCCCAGGATCTCCGCACGCTTCTCGCGGAGCAGGGGATTCTGGGCCTGCCGTTTCCCGAACGGTATGGCGGGCTCGGCGCGGACCTGCTGACGATCTGCCTGGCGATCGAGGCGCTCTCGGCGGCGTGCGCGACGACCGGGCTGATCCTGGCGGTCCAGGAGCTTGGCGCCCTGCCGCTCCTCCTTGCGGGGTCGGACGAGCAGCTGGGCCGTTTCGTGCCGGGACTGGCCTCCGGGCACGACCTGATCGCGTTCGCGCTCACCGAGGCGGACGCCGGATCGGACGCGTCCGCCGTTCACGCGCGCGCCGTGCGGGATGGCGGCACGTACGTGCTCTCCGGCGTGAAACGCTTCATCAGCCAGGGGAGTGTGGCGAGCCTGGTCACGGTGTTCGCCGTCACGGACCCCGGGGCCGACCGTCACCGACGGATGTCGACCTTCATCGTCGAGACGACGAGCCCGGGGTTCAGCGTCAGCCGGCTGGAGCACAAGATGGGGATCCGAGGCTCGCCAACCGCGGAGCTGGTGTTCGACGAGGTGCGAGTGCCCGCGGTTAACCGCCTGGGTGACGAGGGCGACGGGTTCAGCCTTGCAATGCGGACCCTGGACCGGTCCCGGCCGGGCATCGCCGCCCAGGCGGTCGGGATCGCCCAGGGCGCGCTCGAGGCAGCCGCCACATACGCCGGGCAGCGACGCCAATTCGGGCGCACGATCGGCGAATTCCAGCTCGTGCAGGGGCTCCTGGCGGACATGGACGCGCGCACGGAAGCGGCGCGCCAGCTCCTGTACACGGCATGCCAGGAGATCGAGGCCGGCGCGCCCGACGCTGCCCGGTGGTCGGCGCTGTGTAAACTCGTCGCGGGGGACGCGGCGATGGCAGTGACCACCGACGCCGTGCAGGTGCTGGGTGGCTACGGCTACCTAGACGACTATCCGGTTGAGCGCATGATGCGCGACGCCAAGATCACGCAGCTGTACGAGGGGACCCAGCAGATCCAGCGACTCGTGATCGCGCGGGCGCTCCTGGCCCACGGCAGCTAGATCCTACCCCGCAGAGTCACGCAGGGAGAACGCCAGACCGTGCGGATCGTGGTGCTCCTCAAGCCGGTGCCCGACCCCGGGGAGGAACGGCTCGCCGACGACGGGCGGCTGGATCGCTCGGTCAGCGCGGTCATCAATGGCAACGACGAGTACGTGCTGGAAGCGGCCCTCAAGCTCGTGGAAGCGCACGGTGGCGACGTGACGCTCCTGTCGATGGCGCCCGGCGGCCTGACCGACCCCATCCGCAAGGCGCTGGCGATGGGGGCAACCCGGGCGGTGCTGGTGAGCGATCCGACGCTGGCCGGCTCCTGTGCGTGGTCGACGGCGCAGGTGCTGGCAGCGGCGTTGCGCGGCCTCGCGTTCGACCTCGTGCTCGCCGGGGACGATACCTCCGACGGGGGGGGTGGCGTCGTGGCGGCCGGGGTCGCCACGCTCCTGGGCCTCCCGTACCTGTCGCGCGCGCAGCGGATCGAGCCTGTCGATGGGGGGGTCCGCGTCGAGCGGCTGAGCGCCATCGGCCACGACGTCCTGGAGGCGAGCCTGCCCGCGCTGGTGGTGGGGACGCAGCTCCTGGGTGAGCCCCGCTACCCGACGTTGCGCGGGATCATGGGCGCGCGGTCGAAGGAGATTGCTACCCGGACGCTGGCGGAGATCGGCCTCGGGGACGGCTCAGTCGGGGGAGCCCGTGCCACAACCGCTGTGCTCGAAGCGAGCGCGCCCTCGCCGCGAGGCGCGGGGCGGGTGGTCCGCGAGCCGGATCCGGCGGCCGCAACTGCCGCGATCGTGGGATTCCTGGTCGAGCGGCGGGTGATCTGATGGCCGGCGAGATGTGGGTGATCGGCGAGGTCACCGGCGCGGGTACGCTCACCAAGCTCTCCGGAGAGGCTGCGACGGCGGCCCGTGCCCTCGGGGAGACCGGCAGGCATGCCGTCGTCGGGGTCGTGGTCGCGGAGGAGCCGGACAAGGCGGCGGAGAGCCTGGCGGCCTTCCTGCCAAACGTGCACATGGTGCGTGCCCCGGAGGCATCGGGCCGCCCGGCCGCTGCCGTGGTGGCGGCGCGGGTGGTCGCACTCGCAGCCTCCACAGACCCACGCCCGGCGTACTTTCTCCTCGGAGCGACGCCGGACGGCCGGGACGTTGCCGGGATGCTCGCGGCGCTGCTTGGCATCGGCGTCCTCGCGAACGTGACCTCCGTCGCCTGGGGGGACGCCACAGCTGACGTGCCCGAGGGCCCGCGGGTGGAGGCGCAGCCATGGGGAGGACGGCTCCAGACCAGGAGCGCCTTCACCGCGGACACAGGCATCATCCTGCTCCGCCCGAACATGGTGACCGCCGCCGCGCTCGCGACGCCCGGCCGCGTCGCGGAGGGCATTCCGGGAGGCGTCGCGGAGGTGCCTCTCGTCCGCGTCGTCGAACGCGTCGCCGTCGAGTCCGCAGGTCCCAGCATCGAGGAGGCGCGGGTGATCGTCACGGGCGGCCGGGGCGTCGGTGGCCCCGGCGGCTTCGCCGCCCTTGGCGAGCTGGCCGCTCTGCTGGGCGGGGCCGTGGGTGCGACCCGGGCCGCGGTGGACGCGGGCTGGGCACCCTATGCCACGCAGATCGGGCAGACAGGCAAGACCGTCAAACCGACCCTCTACCTGGGCTGTGGCGTCTCCGGGGCGATTCAGCACAAGGTGGGGATGCAGACGGCGGAGACGATCGTGGCCATCAACAGCGACCCGGACGCGCCGATCGCCGAGTTCGCGGACCTGTTCGTCATCGCGGACCAGGCGGCAGTAGTGGCGGCGCTGACCGCGGCGCTGCGCGCGCGGGCCGGCTAGGGGCTGCGCCATGTCCTCGCTCCTCCTGGGGATTCCGCTCCTCCTGTTCATTCTCATCGTCGCAGCCGTCGTGCTCGTCATGCGGCGGACCGCCCGCGTCGTGGCCGAGACGCGGGACCTGGACACGTTCCGGCAGGCGTCCGGCGATCTCGCCGCCAGGATCGAGGCGAGCCTCATGGGAGCCACCGAGCGGATCGACGCTGTCCGCCGCGGCCAGGTCGCACCGGACAGCATCCTCGAGACGTTGGAGGCGGCCCGCGATGCGCTCGGGCGATACCGGGACGAGGCTGGAGCCCTCGTCGTCCCCGCCGGATACGAGCAGCTGCGCCTGCGACTCTCGGAGGAGCTGGAGCGGGCGGCTCGCGCGGTGGAGATGATCAACCACGGCTGCGACGTGCTCTCGGCCGCCAGCGTCGGCCGCGCCCGCGAGGCGGAGGGCCAGACGGCGATCAAGCGCGGTTACCTGAACATCCTTCACGCTCGCGAGACGATCGCGGAGATCGGCACGAACGTGCGGTCGCCTCGGCCGTCGCCAACGTCGCCGCGCTGGTTCAGCGGCCCGCCCAGACGCTGATCGGAGCAGGCCGTCTCGCGCGTCCCTGTTTCGCCTGGGACCGGCCGGCAAGTCCAAACGCGGCAGAAGTGCCGCTATTTCGTGGTATGGTGCGACAACACCACTAGATGTAGTGGCCCTGAGCGAGGAGCTGCCGGTGCGCTGTCCACAGTGCGAGTCGCGCGACTCGCGGGTCGTGGACTCACGCGACCTCGAAGAGACCGCGACGATCCGCCGCCGGCGCGAGTGCTCGGCCTGCGGGGCCCGCTTTACGACGTATGAGCGTGTCGAGGCCGCGCGCCTCGTGGTGGTCAAGCGCGATGGGGCCCGCCAGGAGTTCGACCGCGACAAGCTCGCGGCCGGTCTCCGGAAGGCGCTGACACGCCGGCCGGTGGTCGACGGGTCCGCCGAGCGGGCCGCGGACGAGATCGAGGCGGCCCTGCGGGCGGGGGGAAGCGCGGAAGTCGAGTCGGCCCGGGTCGGGGAGCTGGCCATGGAGAAGCTCCGGGCACTGGACCACATCGCCTACATCCGCTTCGCCAGCGTCTACCAGAGCTTCGAAGATCTCGCCACGCTGAAGCGGGAGGTCGACTCGCTTTTCGCCCAGCGTGAGACCGTGCCCGACGTCGCGCCGTGAGCGTGCTGGCCGACCGCGACATTCGGGCGGAGCTGGAATCCGGCCGGGTCCGGATCGAGCCGTACGATCCCGTGGACCTCCAGCCCAGCTCGGTCGACCTTCACCTGGACCGGAGCTTCCGGGTCTTTCGCAACAACCGGTACGCGTACATCGACGTCCGGCAGTCGCAGCCGGACCTGACCGAGCTCCTGACCCTCGCCGGTGACGAGCCTTTCATCCTCCACCCCGGCGAGTTCGTGCTGGGCCAGACGCTCGAATGGGTGGAGCTGCCGGACGATCTCGTCGCTCGGCTCGAAGGGAAGAGCTCCCTGGGGCGGCTTGGGCTCCTGATCCACTCTACGGCCGGCTACGTGGACCCCGGCTGGAAGGGCAACCTCACGCTCGAGCTCTCCAACGTGGCGAGCCTGCCCATCGCCCTCTACCAGGGCATGCGGATCGGCCAGATCAGCTTCTTCCGGATGTCCAGCCCGGTGGAGCGGCCCTACGGCAGCGCCGGGCTCGGGTCGAAGTACCAGGGCCAGAGCCAGCCCACGGCTTCCGCCTTCCACCGCGACTTCGCGGCCGGCCGCCGGGTCGACCCGGCGCCAACGGACTGAGGGAGACCGCGTGGCGCTCAACGACGCGGTCCACTGGTCGGCGGATCTCGGCGCGGGGATCCGCGTTGGGCTGGTCCAGGCGGGGACGTTCCGATCGGACGCCGGGGCGTTGTTCGGCCCGGTCCCGCGGGTCCTGTGGGGCCGGCTCGTTGCCGACGAGATCGACGCCGAGGGCCGGCTGCTCCAGGCCCTGAACTGCCTGCTGATCGAGACACCGGCGGGGCGGGTCCTCGTCGAGACGGGGATCGGGGAGCGTCTCGACGAACGCGGTCGGACGTGGCGGGGCCTGCAGGGGTTGCCCGTGGTGCCGGCGCTCGTCGCGGCCGGGTTCGATCCCGCGAGCGTCGACGTCGTCGCGATGAGCCACCTCCACTACGACCACGCCGGCGGGCTGCTCCGGGCGGACGGCACCCGGGCGTTCCCGCGCGCCCGGATCGTGGCGCAGCGTGCGGAATGGGCGATCGCGCTCGATACCAACCCGCGGATCGTGGCCTCCTACGATCAGCCGGAGCTGCGTCTCGTGCATGACTGGGGAGTGGCGGGCGCAGCCGACGGCGAAGTGGAGCTTCTGCCGGGCGTCTGGGCGGTGCCCACGGGCGGGCACACGGCCGGCCACCAGGCGATCGTGGTGCGGGCTCCGCACCGGACGCTCGCGTTCCTCGGCGACATCGCGATGCGGCCCTGGTCGGCGAACCCGCGCTGGATCCCCGCATTCGACGACTTCCCGCTGGACTCGGTGGCGCAGAAGGCCACGCTGTTCGCCCGCGCCGCCGAGGAGCGCTGGACCGTGGTCCTGTCGCACGAGCGCGAACGGCCCGTAGGGCGCCTGGTCCCGGAGCGGGGCCGGTTCGCCTGGGAGCCGATCGTCTAGGTTCGAAGCCGCTCGTCTCCGCTCAGGGCGCTGCGGTCGCAGGAGGCCGTGCGGGCACGGAGGACCCCGTGGCCGGGCCCAGGGGGGACGTCGTGTTCGGGGGAAGCCCGACGAGCGCGAGACTGGCCTCTGCGATCTGGGCATCGACGGGTCCCTGGACGACGGCCCGGATGATCCCATCGGCGTCGACGAACACCTGGGTCGGCAGGCCGTAGATGTGGTAGCGGCGGAACACGTCGCCGGCCAGGTCGGCGGCGATCGTGTAGTCGAGTCCGTACTTCACGGCGTACGCGCGCACGTCGTCCACGGTCGATTCCTGGACGCTGATCGCGACCAGCTTGAGTCCGCGGTCCCGGTAGGCATCGAAGGTGTCCCGCAGAACCGGCGTCTCGTCCTGGCAGGGTGGGCACCAGCTGGCCCAGAAGCTGATCCACACGGGGTGGCCCCGAAGATCGGACAACCTCACCGGGGCGCCTGATAGATCCAGCAGGGGTGCCGGGCCGCCATCGGTGCCGGACACCTGGAGCTCGGGGGCGAGGTCTCCGACGCGCAACCCCTCCACTGCCGGTCCGATCGCGAACTGGGTGGGCTGCGGCGCGATCCCGGCCGCCGGCAGTGTGGCGATGGGCGCGGTGACCACGAGCAGAATCGCCGTCACGATCACGACGCTCCCGAGGGCGGCGGCGAGGTGGCGGGCGGTGAACGGTCCCACCAGGCCGCGGCGTGTCTCGGGCGCTTCCGGCGCACCGGCCGGCAGCTCGGGGGTGTCGGGCACCGGGTCTCGATCTAGACGCCGGGCGCGAGGCGCGCCAGGAGGGTCAACCAGTCGAAGACCATGGCACAGCCGATCGCGATCACCAGGAGGCCGCCCACGAGGCTGACCGCGCCTCCGTAGCGGACGAGCGGCCGGGTGAAGGCGGGAGCGCGGTCATAGACGACCGCGAGCGCGATGAACGGGAGACCCAGGCCCAGGCTGTAGGCGAACAGGAGGAGGCCGCCCTGGAGGGTCTGCCCGGACGTGGCGGCCAGGGTGAGGATGCTGCCCAGGATGATCCCGATGCAGGGCGTCCAGCCGACGGCAAAGACCACCCCCAGGCCGAACGACGCGAGCCAACCGCCGCGGGCACCCACGAGCCGCCCGCCCAGCCGCTCGCCCACGCCGGGGACGGAGGTCGCGTCACGCCGGCCGGCGAGGGACACCGTCCCGCCGGCATGGGCCAGCTGGGCAGAGGCGCCGGCCTCCAGGGGCCGCCACGTTCGCTGCAGGAGGCGCTGGATCGCCGGCGCGGTCAGGATCCCCGCCAGGTTGAGGCCCATGATGACCAACAGGAGCCCGCCGACCACACGGAGCGTTGGGAGCCAGTCGTACAGGCCTCCACCCAGGAAGGTGGCGCTCACGCCCAGGAAGGTGAAGACGGCTGCGAACCCCACGACATAGGCGACCGCGTGGCGAACCGCCATCCAGCGCGACGCACCGCCAGCGGCCCGGCCGTCTCCCCGGACCACCGCCACCACCGTCAGCTGGGCGAGGTAGGCCGGGACCAGGGGGAGCACGCAGGGCGAGACGAAGCTGATGATCCCGGCCCCGAAGGCCAGGAGCAGGGTCAGCTCCGAAGGTGGCATGCGGTCAGGACTCCGGGCCGCTCGGCGGGTCCTGCCGGCGCCTGCCAGCGCGGGCGCCGTCGAGCGCGTCGGCCAGGAACGCGCGGACCGGGCCGGGCCGGAGCGCCAGCGGCAGCCGCCGACCGCAGATCTCCAGGACCGGGATCACCTCGAAGAGCGCCCGCTGCGCCTCGGCGTCGTCCGCGATCCGGCGTTCGACCAGCGTGGGGGCCGGCAGGTTCGCCCCAGCCCGCTCGCCGAGGATCGCCGTCACCAGTTCGCGCGCGTCATCGCACAGGTGGCACCCGTCGCCTCGCCAGAGGACGAGATCGGGGAGGGGAGTAGGAGGTGCCGCCGGGTCCATCGCGCGGCGATTGTAGGCGGAGCACGGGAAAGTCCGCCGGACCGGGTGGAGTACGATCGGTCCCCACGCCCCCGTAGCTCAGTGGATAGAGCGAGGCCGTCCTAAGGCCTGCGTCGGCGGTTCGAGTCCGTCCGGGGGCGCCAGTTGATTCTCAGGGATGACGATGGGCGGGTCGACGGTGCCGTCCTCTTCCTCAACCTGCTCAGATGGTCGGTGGGACGGACCTGCCCGGGAACAGTAGCCTGAACAGCTTCGCGTACTGGCGCTTGCCTACGAGGCGCCAGAGCACCTTCACTGAGAGGGGCATCCCCGCGTAGAACCGCTGGCGGTCCGCCGGCGTGGAGTTCGCAAGCAGCATCCCGAGTTGCGGCAGGAGTCGGCTCTTCGGGATCACCCCGACACTGTGGTCGGCCATCGCGGTCCACTCATCCCTGGTGACCACCCGCTCCGCGACCGGGACGACCTCCACCACTTCGCGGCGCAGGTGGACCTTCAGCACATCGAGCATCCGCTCGTAGGCATCGGCCAGCTGTTCGCCGACCACCGGGTCGGCCGTCGCGCGCCATCGGGCGAGGAGCGGACTCGCCTCCTCGAGCAGCTCCGCGACGTGCGCGTGGTGCGCGCGCATCTGGCCGACGTGCAGCGCGCAGGCAGGAGCGCGCTGCTCGAGCTTGCCCCACAGGAGTTGGTCCTCGCTCTCGTGATGCGTGTGCAGCGTCGCGTCAAGATCGGCGAGCCACTGACCGAGGAACTCGCTGCGCGCCACGTCACCGGCGGGAGCGCCGCGCACCATTCCGGGCGCCTCTGCGTATCCCCACAGGAACGCATTGTGCAGGATGCGCATGTCGTCGCCGTCGCACAGCTTCGGCCCGTCAGGCACGGGCGGAGCGGTCTCACCGGGCAGCGAGACGTACTCCATGGTCATGAACGATCCTCCTCCTGGGGCCGGGATGGCTGGTCCACAAGTCTATGGTCCACGACCGACATCCACCCTTCCGCCGCGCGGCTTCCTTCGTCCGCTGGCTCGGCGGCGACGCACGACTACGCGAACTGCACGGGGCGGTGCGTCGGGCAGCCGGAACCAGTCGATTGGGGATCCACTCCGGTTACTTCGGCCCTTCCCGTCCATGCGGCTGCCTCCGACCATGGCTGGCGCGGAGGTGAACGGATGGTCGAGCAAGCGAAAGTCGGGCCGGATGCGCCGACGCTGCCCCAGTCGGTGATCGTGGAGCTGGCCTTCGGGGTCGTCGGGATCGTGGTGATCTTCGTGACCGGCCATGCGCTCGTCGATGCCTTCGCCACCCCCGTGACCCCGCTGCTGGCGGCCGCCGTCGGGATCGTCCTGGGGGCCGCAGTGGGTGGCCTGTTCGGGCTCGGGGTGACCCGCCCGATATTCGCCGACCGGGTCCGTCCATTCCTGAGCCGGTTCACGTCGGCGCGTCCGACCGCGCTCAACTTCGCGCTGATCGGCCTCGCGGCGGCGCTCGGCGAGGAGACGCTCTTTCGGGCGGCGATCCAGCCCGCCGCCGGGATCGTGGTCGCCTCGATCCTGTTCATGCTGGCCCACAGCGTCATTGCCGACTTCCGCCACCCCTCCGCCGGGAAGTTCGCCTACGCCGCGCTCGCGTTCGGGATGGGGCTCGTCCTCGGCCTCGCGTATGACCGCCTTGGGATCGCCGCGTCGATGGGCATTCACTTCGCGTTCGACACCGCCGCGCTGATCCTGATCAGGCCACTGCTGCCGATCCGGGAGTCATTGCGCGGGACCCTCGCTTAGCGGCAGCGCGCCGCGCCGGCCGGGGGCTGGTGCTACTCCGCACCACATCTTGTGGATAACCGACTGGCGCTCGGGCGCCACGACCGTCACTATCTGCGGACCGGCGGAAGTGGCGGGAGCCTTGCATGAGGGAGGGTTCCCACGGCACGGTGTCCCAAAGTCCGGTCGCCTGACTCGTGTCGCATGCCAATGGCGAGACCGACCTCGGTCCGGAGGGGGGGTTGGCCCGTGCATACAGTTCGGTCATTCCGCGCGAGGTCCGCGTCGATCATCGCAGCCGGGGCGTTACTCGCTTCGCTCGTCGGTGCGCCGGCAGCGCTGGCCGCACCGCCGACAGGGACGTGCCCGCCCGGCCGGCTGACAGAGGTGACCATCGACCAGCTCGAGAAGCTGTACCCCATGTTGGTCGGGAGCCTCGAGGCCGCCGACAAGAATGGGAACTTGGTCCTCTGCTACTTCCCGATCCCGCAGGCTCACGCCATTCAGGTGCTCGACGATCACTTCCCCGCGCGGTAGCACCATGCTCGCCGCCATGGACGCGACGGATGTCGAGGACCGCAACGGCCCGACCCATTCACACGCCCATGTTGGCGAGTGACACGTCTGCCACGTTGGCTTAGCCTTCGGCGGACCTGTCCGGCTCGTGCCCGCGACCATCACGCATGAGTAGGGGGTGATCCTCACGGGGATGACCCCCCTACTCCAGTCAGCATGCGGCATACACCGCCCGACATCGTCGTCCTCCTGAAGACGGATCCCCAGTCATGAGCGCCGCGACGAGCGACTACCCGACCAGAGCCATGATGGTCAGGTTGACCCTGCACGTGGCTACCGGGACCCGCCGCGACGGGTTCGTGGTGGCGGGCCAGCTCCACTCGAGCGCCTAGAGGAAGCCAGCTGGGCCGCGGAGGAGTCGACTGCGCCATGGTGGTCGGTCGGCTTGCCCGTCCCGGTCGTCGAGTCCGTCGGCTCGTCCGGCTCTGCCGCCTTTGCGCGTGTGGCCTGACCACGGGAGCCCGAGGCGGGCGCCTGCCCTGAGAGTGCTTGGGCGTGGGGGAGTCCCGAGTTCGATAGGTTGGCGACGTCCGAGATCGACTTGACGGCGAAGACGGCCCCGGCGGACAGCCCGAGCACCACGAGCGCGATGACGAGACTTCGGGAGTGACGCACGATCTGGTTCCTCCCGACGGGACGGCCGACAGTGGTCGCAAGGGACCGAATGCCTGCGCTGGCGAGAACGATAACGACCGCCCGCCGGGGGCGTTAGGGATAGGCAGCCGGAGAAGCTCGATGGCTGACTCACGGGTGTGCGCGGCGTCTCAGTAGTGGTGCGCACTCGCACCGAGGAGGCGTCATGGTCGCTCGACGGCTTCGTCACCGGGCCCCGCGACACCATGGCCTGGGTGTTTCGATTAGCGGTCGGCCCCGGCACACCGTTGAAGAGGGAGGGGACGGCGGCATCGAGGTCGGGTGTGACAACCACGAACAACACTCCCGAGGCGATCGGGGCGTCATTGGAGCAGGGGGCATCCGGGACGAGTGCGCGGCAGACAGGGAGATGACGATGTCGAACCAGCTGGTCCGCGACGCCAGGCATCGCGATCCCTATGGCTGGCGCGCCGGGACCGTCCGGGTCCTCGCCAATGCCCTGCTGGTGTTGCTGGCGTTCGAGGCCGTGTCCATGGTCGGGGCGGCGGCGGCGATCGTCGCGGGGGCGACCATTCCCTCGACGCCAGTCGAACTGGTGCCGGGGGTGACGATGTCCGTGACGCCAGTCGTCCTGCCGCTGCTGGTGGCCGGCTTTCTCCTGGTCCGCTGGATCTTCGTCCTGCCCGGCTTGCTTCCAGTTCTCGTCGGCCTCGAATACGTGGCCCGCCGCGCTCGGCACGCACGTGTCCTGACCGCCATCGTCGCGTTCGCTCCAACGGTCTTGTGGGAGCTGTCGAAATCGCCGGGCGGCTTCCCATCCGAGACCGGTGCGGTCCTCGGCATGACCGCTGTGCTGTTCGCGGTCGTCGCGCGTCTGCCAGCCCGCCCCCAGGAGCGCTCGACGGAAGATCGTGACGCAGCGCAACCGCCTGCTGGAACAGCGGTCGCTTCTGGGCGCTGATCCCGGCCCGCGCCAGCCTCCTGCCCCCGGCTGACGGCGGGCGGCCCTGGTCCCAGGACCTCAGGCCCGGCGCGCGACCACGTTCAGTCGTACGTAGTCGAGCGATGCGTCGGGAAGGCGCGCCATGACCTGGCGCACGAACGGCATCCGCTCGTCCTCGGGCAGGAGCGCAAGGTGCTCGCGGAGAACGACGGCCGCCAGGAACGTCTCGAACGGCTCGCCCGGCTCGAACGCCGTCGGCTCGGGCTGCAGCCACACCTGCACGTCGACGAACCCTGCTTCAAGCAGCGCGCGCCGCTCGGGGCCAGGTTCCGGGTAGGTCCACCGGCCGGGGAGCGGGTCGCCGATCTCCGCCAGGGCACGCACCACGCTCGCGATGTTGCCGGCGCCGCCGTACTGGGCGACCAGCTGGCCGTGGGGGACGAGGATTGTCGCGAGGCGGCGAAACAGGTGCGCGTGATCGGGCACCCAGTGGAACGTGGCCGTGGACACGATGGCGTCCACGGCATGGTCGACGGGGAGCGGCTCCCGCAGATCGGCACGGACATACTCGACCCGGGAGCCGAAGCGGGCGAGCCTGCGGCGCGCCTCCGCCAGCATGCGCTCGGAGGCGTCGAGCGCGATGACCTGCGCCTCCGGCAGGCGCGTGAGCACCTGCTCGGTCACGCGCCCACTTCCGCAGCCAGCGTCCAGCAGCCCCCCGATGCCGAACGGATCGAGCCGGCCGATCACGCCCGCACCCCAACGCGCCTGGGGGCCCGCAACCCTGTCGTAAACCACGGCGTCCCATTCCCGTGTCATCTGCCGCACGATATCCAAGGATGCCGCCTCGCGCGCTGGATACGCCGGTCGGCCAAGCGTGTTCACCAGCTCAAACGAGCGTTCGATCCGCACCACCAGGTCGTCGGCGGTCACCATCGCCAAACCACCATCGGGTTGGCGATGAACGCTCGCGCGAGCGCCCCCGCCAGATCGGGATCCCGTGAAGCACCACGGCCACGGATCGAGCATCGGGAATCGTCGACACGTGGTCCGGGGCTCACGGGGCAGCACCGCCTCTCCTCGCGGCGCTGTTCCGGCTACCGTCCTATGGACGGACCTGGCCGAGGCCTCCGCCAAGATCCGGGCCGATGGCGCCCACGATGAACCCGGTGACGAGTCCTGGCCCGCCTGGGCAGGCGTCATTCCCGTCGGTCTCGTCGCCGGAACGCCGGAGCCGGACGAGCGGGTTCCTGCCGCGATGACGCCGCCGGGCTATCTGCCACAAGCTGGGACGCGGTTCGAGCGGTAGTTCGGTTCGGGAATCTCCAGCCGGGCCGTCGGCGGCGACGCGGACCGGACGTCCCGGGCCTGCATGACGAACGGCACTGCCGATACATCAGGCGCTGCTGACACAGTAGGGACTGAGATGTTGCCGGGTGGCAGACCCGGCACCGTCACCCCGGAGGTGCGCCATGCCGATCGAGTTGCCCGTCGTCGCCGCCCCGCGGCTCGATCTGGTCGCCCCACAGGTCGAGGCGGCCGTGGCCGCTGCGGCACTGCTCGGCGACTCCAGCCGAGCGGGCATCCTGCGCATGCTGCGCGACGGACCGCACTGCGTGTGCGAGATGGCGGCGGCGCTGGGGGAGCGCCAGAACAACGTCAGCAATCACCTCGCCCGGCTGCGGGAGGCCGGGCTCGTCTGCGCCAGCCGACATGCATCCGACGCGCGCTGGGTCTACTACGAGCGTGACGAGGCGGCGTGCGCCGCGGCGGCGGCGGCGATCGGAGACGTGCTCGGGTGACCGCGCTCGCCCTGCGCCGGCCGCGCCTGCCCCTCCCGCTCGTGGTGGGGGTTTCGGTCGCGGCGTGGCTCGTTGCCTGGCTCGCCAACGCGCCGCTCGCCGACTGGACGTCCTTCACCCTGCTGGGCCTGGAGCGTGGCTCGCAGTTCGGCGAGGCGGTCGCGTTCTTCCTCCTTGACGTGCCGAAGGTGCTCCTCCTGCTCCTCGGCATCGTCACGGCCGTCAGCCTCGTCCGGGGCTTCTTCTCGCCGGAGCGCGTCCGCACCGCCCTGGCCGGCCGCGGGCTGCTGGCCGGGACCGTCGCTGCGGCATCATTCGGGATCGTCACCCCCTTCTGCTCCTGCTCGGCAGTGCCGCTCTTCATCGGCTTCGTCGAGGCCGGGGTGCCGCTCGGCGTCACGTTCGCCTTCCTGATCAGCTCGCCGATGGTGAACGAGGTCGCCCTGGTGCTCCTGTGGGGTCTGTTCGGACCGGGAATCGCCCTGACGTACATGGCGGCCGGGCTCGTGGTCGCGATTGTCGGTGGCCTCTTTATCGGGCGCCTGCGCCTGGAACGCTACGTTGAGGACTACGTGTGGGAGCTCCAGGGGACGGCGGGCGGCTCGATCGAGATCCGCCTCACGTGGGCGGAGCGGCTCGCGGACGCCTGGCGTTCCACCAGCGACCTGGTCCGAAAGATTGCGCCGTACCTGCTGGTTGGGATCGGGATCGGCGCCTTCATCCACGGCTACGTGCCGACGGAGCTAGTGGCTTCGATCGGCGGCCGATCCAACCCGTTCGCGGTGCCCCTGGTCGTTCTCCTGGCGATCCCGCTCTACTCGAACGCCGCGGGGACCATCCCCATCGTCCAGGCACTCCTCGGGAAGGGCATGCCACTGGGCACCACGCTCGCTTTCATGATGGCCATCACGGCGATCAGCCTGCCCGAGTTCGTCATCCTGCGGCGTGTCATCAAGCCCCAGCTTCTGGCCGTCTTCATGACCGTGGTGACGCTCGGCATCCTCGCCATCGGGTACCTCTTCAACGCGCTCATCGCATAGGAGATTTGGCCATGAAGACCATCGAAGTCCTGGGCTCCGGGTGCTCCAACTGCAAGCACCTGGAGGCCAACGCGCGGGAGGCGGCCGTGCTGGCCGGCGTGGAGGCCGAGATCGTCAAGGTCACCGACTTCCGGGAGATCGCGGCGCACGGGATCCTCTCGACCCCGGGGCTCGTCATCGACGGCGTGATCCGCAGCTACGGGCGCGTCCCGTCGGCCGGCGACATCGCTGTCTGGCTCTCCGAGCCGAAGTGACGAGGTGCCTCACCGGCGCACCGGCCCTCGCCGGGCCGCCGGTCAGGTAGCCAAAACCTAATCGCGCGAATATCGGCATTCGGCCGGGCATCCGGCATGATGGATCTCCAGCCGAATCCCGAGGAGCCATGAGCCGGCGCGAGCGCCCCCGCCCCACGACCCGACGCCCAGAATTCCAGGACACCGCACTTCGGTCCGGCGCCGCGCCGCGGGGCCGGACGGAACGGGCACGGACTGCCCCTCCTGCGGAGCGCCGGTTCTTCCAGGCGCTCCTGCCACTCCGCTTCTTCATCGGGGCCACGTTTCTCTATGCCGGGATCGACAAGTTCATCGATCCGCGCTTCCTGAATGCGGCTGGCCCCGGCTCCATCGCCGAGCAGCTGACCGCGTTCACCCACGAAAGCCCGCTCGCGGGCCTGGTCACCGTCTTCGCATTGCCCAACCCGGTCCTGATCGGTGTTCTCATGGCAATGGCGGAGATCGCGATCGGCGTCGGGGCCCTCACGGGGCTGCTCTACCGGGCCAGCGCAGCCGGCGGGACTGCGGTATCTCTTCTCTTCTTCCTGACCGCGTCGTGGAGCGTCCATCCCTACTACTACGGTCCGGACCTGCCGTACGCGGCCGGGTGGCTGACGCTGGCCCTCGCGGGCCACGGCGATCTGGCAGTTCTCCGTGTTCCCTTCCCTCGATCTCTTGCCCCGGACGGCAATCCGGCCGCGGCGTCTCCGGAGCGCCGGGCGCTCCTCCAGGGCGGAGTGATCGCCGCGGCCGCGCTCGCCGTGGGTGGCCTCGCCGGCTTTGGCGGCCTGCTCCGCGGTCGCGACCCAATCCCACTCGCGGCGGATCCATCAGCATCGCCAGGGGCGACAGGCACCGGCGCAAGCGCCGGTGGGCCGGCCGCCTCTGCAGCTCCCGGCGCATCGGCGGCACCCGTCGCCGGGCAGATCGGCAGCCTGAGCAGCCTGCAACCGCGGACCGCGCAGGCATTCACGGACCCGACGAGCGGCGATCCGGCTGTGCTGATCCGGCTCGCCGATGGGAGCGTGGTGGCCTTCGACGCGGTCTGCACCCACCAGGGTTGCACGGTCCAGTACGACTCACCTTCGGGCTTGCTGTTCTGTCCCTGTCACGGGGCAGTGTTCGATCCGACCCACAACGCGGACGTCCTGCAGGGCCCGGCGCCCATCCCGCTCACCGCGCTTCCGATCGTCGTCAACAAGACAACGGGAGCCATCACGCTCCACGGCTGAGCAGGCAGGACGGCTGGCCGAAGCCGGCCGAACCCCGCCGAGCGCGCCCGAGGACGGTCAGGCCGAGCCGGCTGCGCGAGGCGCTCGACGGCGAACGTGCGGTCCATCGTGCCCACGAGCCAGAAGCGCGCCGTCCGGCGCGTCGAAGTGAGCACGGCACGACATCCTCGTCGGCGTGCCCACCGGAATTCACGGGAAAGCAAGAGAGCGGGCCCGAGACCTCTCGCGAGGCCGGGCCCGCTCTCTGGGCTACGTGCGAGGTTGCGGTCTACGCGTGGCGGACCCGGGTGGTGGTTGTCCAGATGGAGTTCCCGGTCGCGGCGCCGGGGGCGCTCACCACGTGCCCCAGCCAGATGCCGTACCAGCTGCCGAAGATCGTGTTGCCGGAGATGGTGACCGTGATCGGCGTGACCGCCGACCAGACCAGGATGCCGGTCGTCTTCAGGTCGGCCTTCGGGCTCACGTCCATATCACCGGCGAGGTTGTTGGGGCCGATGATGTTGTTGAGGATCTTGTTGCCGCCGATGTAGGCGCCCGGTGCGTGACCGTGGAGAGAGACGCCGGCCTCGCCGTTGCCGCTGATGGCGTTGGCTTCGACGACGTTGTTGTACGACGCGGCGCCGGGGAACGGGGCAAACATCCCCACGCCCGCGCCGCCGTTGCCGATGCTGATGTTGTTGCGGACGGTGTTGTTGAACACGCCCCCGAAGGTCGGCATCAACTTGCCGGTCGTCGGATCGCGGCCCAGGTTGTGCGAGGGCAGCGTGATGCCGCAGTCGTAGATGTTGTCCGTGATGACGTTGCCGGCGATGAGGTTGTCGTGGGTCGGCCCGAACTCATCGGTGAGCAGGATGCCGCCCACGTTGTTGGTCACCGTGTTGAATGTGACCTTCGAGTTCGCCACGCTCCAGAGGTGGATCCCCTCACCGCAGTCGCCGGGGATGTTCCCGGACGCCTGGCATTCGGGGTAGGTGGTCGTCGCCACGTTGGCGGGCAGTCCGCCCTGGTCGTTGTTCTTGATGACGTTGCGCGTGATCGTGACGTGCGTGATCGGCACGCCCGTGTACAGCTGCTGGCCGCCGACCATCGGACCCTTCACCGGGTTCGGCTGCTGGGCGAGGATTCCCTCGCCGGTGGCGTTCTCGACGGTGAAGCCGGAGACCGTGACGTTCGATGCCGTGATCTTGATGCCGTTGTCGAGCCCGGTCGCGTCGATGGTGGCTCCCCGGCCGATGAGCCTGAGTGTCTTCCCGACAGCAACGGATTCCGTATAGGTTCCGGCGCACACCACCACGGTGTCGCCCGCGGCCGCCGCGCTGACGCCAGCGCCGATGGTGCTGTAGAGAGCTGTCGCGCACGAGGTTCCGGCGCCGCCCGCCATGCCGGTCGGTGCGACGTACAAGATCATGCCGCCCGCTGCCACCCCCGACGCGGTGAGCAGCGAACCGGCAAGTAACGCGACCGACCCACCGAGCGAGCCGGCAAGGCGCAGAAATGAACGCGAACGCACGTTTGACCCCCCTTGGGCGCTGGCGACCACCGCCGAGCGCGCCTCTGTGCGTGACGGATCGGGCTCACCATTGGCTCGGCGCGGTCCAGGTGACCGTGCGGGGACACGCGCGTCGAGGCCTCCGTCACATTGACTGCGAGTTATGCGCCATGCTCCCGTTTCCGTCAAACGTGCCATCCCCGGGGGCACGCTCAGGGTGGTTTGGATGCGCGTCCTGACACAAATGGCATTCGGCCGTTGACGCGCCGGACCCGGACCCGGAGGATTCTGCCGATGCGAATTCTGTTGGTCGAAGACGAGCCGAAGATGGCGGAGCTGATCCGCCGCGTGCTGGTTGCGGAACGCAACGTCGTCGACCATGCGGGCGACGCAGTCGGGGCGCTCGGCCTCGCCGGGGCGGCCGATGCGGTCCCCTACGACGTGCTCGTGCTGGACCGGATGCTTCCCGACCTGGACGGCCTCGATCTGCTGCGGCTGCTCCGAACGCGCGGTATCCAGACGCCCGCTCTCATGCTCACGGCGCTCGGCGGTGTCGATGACCGCGTTTCCGGTCTCGACGCCGGTGCGGACGACTATCTCGCCAAGCCGTTCGCGTTCTCCGAGCTGCTGGCCCGGGTTCGCGCGCTCGGCAGGCGCGCGACGGCCTCCCCGACCCCGCGCCTGACGGCGGGGGATCTCGAGCTGGACGAAGAACGCCACGTCGCGCGGGTCGGAGATCGGAGCGTGGACCTTTCCGCGCGTGAGTTCGCCCTGCTCGCCTACCTGATCAGGAACGTGGAGCGGGTGGTCACGCGGCAGCAAGTGCTCGATGCCGTCTGGGGCGCCGAGCCGGACGTCTATTCGAACGTCGTCGACCTGTACGTGTCGTACGTGCGACGCAAGCTGGCGGAGCTGGACAGCACGACCGGCGTCCGGACCGTCCGCGGAGTCGGCTACTCGCTGAGGTCGAGCGCGTGAGCGACCGCGCCCCGGCCGGACGGTTGCTCACGTCCACGCGCCGGCGGCTGGCCGTCGTGACGCTCCTGCTGGTCGGCGCGCTTGTCCTTGCCATCGGGGCCGCGACCGCGATCATCGCGACGGGGGCGCTGGACCAGGACGTGGACCATGCCCTGGACCAGGCCGCGACGGCCGAGTCGCAGCGGCTGGCCGGCGAGCTTCCCACGTCCGGTGGCGACACAGCCGACGAGCGGCCGCCGGAGACGTCGGACACGTTCTTCCTCATTCTCGATCCCGCGGGCAGCCTGGTCTCCAATCCGTCGGGCGTTCCGCGCCAGGGTCTTCCCGACCAGGCGGCGGTTGCCGCGGCGCGCGCGACGGGTCGCGACCTCCGGACCGTCACGGACGGTACGGTCCCCATCCGCCTCCTGACGCTTCCGATCGGGAACGTGGACCGGCCCGCTGGCTGGCTGCAGGCCGGATTCGTGCTGACGCTCCATGATCGCCAGGCGCAGAGCCTGATCGCGATCGTGGGCCTGGTCGGCCTGGTCGGGCTGGCCGGCGCCGCGCTCGTGACGCTCTTTGTCACGGGCCGAGCCCTGGTACCGATCCGGGCGGCGTTCGCCATGGAGCGGCGCTTCGTGGCGGATGCCTCGCACGAGATCCGAACGCCGGCCGCGATCATCCGCGCCTCCGCCGAGGTGCTGGAGCGGGAGGGTCTCGTCCGGGAGGAAGGTCACGCGCTCATCGCGGACATCATGGCCGAGTCCGACCGACTCGGCGGCCTGGTCGACGACCTGCTCGCGCTGGCCGCCTCGGAACGCGGAACGTTGGCCATCGAACGTCGACCATCTCGACCTCGCCGACGTCGCCCGCGACACGGTCCGACGCGCCGGTCCGCTGGCGGCAGAGCGAGGCATCGAGCTGGTCGGGCCGGACGAGAATGGGACCCACCTGCCCGTTGTCGGCGACCCGGCCCGGCTTGTCCAGCTCCTCCTGATCCTCGTCGACAACGCGTCCCGCCATTCGCCTTCGGCCGGTCGCGTCAGCGTCACGGCAGTGCAGGAGGGCGGGCGCGCCGCGACCGTGCGCGTGGACGACCAGGGGCCCGGGGTTCCACCCGAGGCCCGGGAGGCGATCTTCGAACCGTTCGCGCGATTGCCCGGCTCGCGTTCGGCTGCCGACGCGGGCAGCGGCCTGGGCCTGGCCATCGCGCGCCGCATCGCCGAGCTCCATGGCGGGACGCTCGTCGCGACGGAAGCGCCCGGGGGCGGGGCGCGCTTCGTTCTCTCGCTGCCGGCGAACCGGTCGGCCGGGCCGGCGTCCGTCGCATCCCGACCGACCGGCTGACGCGCTGGTGCGCCGCCAGCCGATGGCGGCCGCGGGGAGCCGCCTCGACCGCGGCGTATGCTTCTGGCGACGCCGTTGAGGTCCACGGCGGTCTGCTGGCCGTGTCGGTTGCGAGGTCCCGGGTGTCGAACCGCGTCCGCTGGCTCGTCGTCATCGTGCCGGCGCTCATCGTCGGCGTGATCGAGCTGCTCAGCGACGAGTTCATTGACAGGGCGCTTCCGTTCCCCATGGACACCGTGCTTGTCGTGGGCGCGACGCTTCTGCTCGCCGGGATCTTCGCGACGCTCGCCTTCCGCCGCATCGACGCGCTCACGGGCGCACTGCGGAGGCGCACCGTGGAGATGGAGGCGCGGGCCACGTCGGCACGAGCCCTTCACCGAGTGAGCGTCGCGATCGCGTCCCTGACCGACATCGAGCGGGTCCTCGACGCGATCGTGACCCATGCGCGCGAGCTGCTGGGCGTGGACGTCGTTCTCCTCCTGCTCGCCGGACCGGACGGGCGGCTGACCCGGCGAGCGGCAAGCGCGGTCCCCGACGCGCTCACTTCAGGAGCGCCAGCCGCGGGGGCTGACCTGGCCGATCTCCCCGAGGCGTCGGATGCGGACCAGATCCTGCGGTTCGTCTCCCCGGCGTCCGCCGTGGCGCGCGTCGCCGCACCGCTCCAGCGCGGCGGGGCCACGATCGGTCTTCTTGCGGTCGGCGCGTCATCCGTACGCGGCTTCGACGCGGACGCCCTGGAGACGCTCTCGTCGCTGGCCAACCAGGCCACGATCGCCCTGGAGAACGCGCGGCTGGAGGCGCGCCTGCGCGAGCTGGCCGTGGTGGGGGAGCGCGAGCGGATCGCCCGCGAGCTTCACGATGGGTTGTCTCAGGTTCTCGGTTACGTGAACACGAAGTCGCAGGCCGTCGACGGGTTCCTGGCCGCCGGCCGGATCGACGACGCGCGCCTCCAGCTCGGAGAGCTGTCCGCGGCGGCGCGGTCCGTCTACGTGGACGTGCGCGAGACGATCCTGGGCCTGCGCAGCCCGATCGGTCCCGAGGCCGGGCTGGTCGCGGCCATTCGCACCCACGCACGGGGGTTTGCCGAGTCCGCAAAGCTGGCGATCGTCGTTCATGCCGGGCCGGAGGTCGAGCGTGCGAGGCTGGACCCCGAGGTTGAGACCCAGGCATTCCGGATCGTCGCGGAGGCCCTCACCAACGTGCGCAAGCATGCTGGCGCCCGGCGGGTGACGGTGGACCTGCGAACGGCCGAGGGTCGACTCCGGGTGACGATCCGAGACGACGGCCACGGCTTCTCCGCCGTCGGGCCGCGCGACGGCCGCCCCCACTACGGTCTGCGCTCGATGGCCGAGCGGGCGGCAGGCGTCGGCGGGTCGGTCGAGTGGGAGAACGGTCCGGAAGGGGGAGCGATCGTGCGGCTCGAGATCCCGTTCCGACCGATCACGGGACCCGTCGCGGCGGCGGCCCCCGCCTGATGCGCATCCTGCTTGCCGACGACCACGCGCTCTTCCGGGATGGCGTCGCGTCCCTGCTCGGGGCCTGGGGCCACGAGGTCGTGGGCGTGGCTTCCGACGGGGATGCGACGGTGGAGCTCGCCGAACGGATGTGCCCTGACCTTGTCCTGATGGATGTCCGGATGCCCGGGGGTGGCGGCATCGAGGCAACGGCGCGACTCGCGGCGCTGCACCCGGAGATCCCGATCGTGATGCTCACGGCGAGCGAGGATGAGGACGACCTTTTCCTGGCGATCAAGGCCGGCGCTCGCGGGTACCTGCTCAAGGACCTGGAGGCCCACCAGCTCCGCGCCATGCTGGATGCTGTCGAGCGCGGCGAGGTCGCCATCTCGCCGGTCACGGCGGCGCGCATCCTGGCCGAGGTTGCCCGCCCGGCCGCCCGGTCCCAGTCAGTTGGCGGCGGCGCGGTGCATGAGCCGGACCGCCTCACCGAGCGCGAGGTCGAGGTGCTTCGACTGGTGGTCGGGGGGCTGCGGAACAAGGAGATCGCCGCAGCGCTCGGCATCTCCGAGAACACCACCAAGTTCCACCTCCGCAACATCCTGGAGAAGCTCCACGCAGGCAGCCGGACCGAGGTCGCGGCCCGGGCGGTGCGCGAGGGATTGATCCCCGACGGCTGACCCGACGGCGCGCAGCGTTCCAGCCCGCGCCTTGTGCGCCAACTGCACAGTCGGACCCGATCGCGTGGCTTGCAGCCGTGTTGCGGGTCAAGACCGTGCATCGAACCCGGGAATCCGGCGCATCCAAGGCGGTCTGCCCGCGGAGGCCTTCCGTGACCACCGCCCGGGCCCTTGGGCCGGCATTCCCGGTCGGAGCGTGCATCTGTCGCACAGTCCGTGGAAACCCGTGCGGCTGACGCACGACTCCGACGCTCGTGTGCCGGCGGCGTTGCTCGCCACGTTCTCCGCCACCCCGAACGTCCCTCTGTGACCGATGGCCCGGGCCATATGGCCCCCACCGCCCATCCGATCGGGTGGGCCCGCCTCCCGCCCGACCGAACGTGGCGCGGCGGCCGGTGCGGCCGCATGCTCGACCTGCCGGATCCGTCTGGAGGCAGGCCATGGGCTATCGCATCGACATCGACCACGCCAACTGCATCAACTGCGGCGTCTGCATGGACGTCTGCCCCGTCGAGGCCCTCGACATGAGCCGCCCGGCGACGCCCGGGATCGAGGTCGGCAGCGAGGGCGGCGGGCCACTCCCGTGGATGATGGAGCACCCCGTCCAGGTCGGCGAGTGCATCGGCTGCTCCATCTGCATCCGCGAATGCCCGCCCAACGTCATGACCCTCGCGGTCATGAAGGAGCCCACGCCCCTCGTCGCGCGCCAGGGTCCAGTGGAGCGGCCGGTTCCAGAGGAGAGCGGCTGGATGCCGCTTTCTGCGATCACCCGTGAAGCGCTCAAGCCAGTCCACGACTCGCCATTCGGTGATCTGTTCACGTGGCGCACGCGGTCACGGCCGGAGCCATGGCAAGTCTGGCAGTCGATGGTGACCGACGCGCCGGCGTCGCCCATCGCCCCGTGCCAGGAGGCGTGCCCGGCCGGGACCGACGCGGGCCGCTACGTGGGCCTGGTGGCCGCCGGCCGCTACGACGACGCCTACGCGGTCGCGGCGGAGGTCAACCCATTCCCCTCCGTGTGCGGCTGGATCTGCACGGCGCCCTGCGAGGCGGCCTGCCGTCGCGGCACGCTGGACGAGCCGATCGCGATCCGGACCATCAAGCGCTTTGCCGTGGAGCACGGGAAGCTCCCCGCGGTCCCGCCGCCCGCAACGAAGCGTGCCGAGCGCGTCGCCATCGTCGGCGGTGGCCCGGCCGGCATGTCGGCTGCGTACTACCTGGCCCGCCTGGGCTACCAGGTGTCGGTCATGGAGGCGATGCCCGTCCCGGGCGGCATGATGGCGATCGGCATCCCGGAATACCGCCTCCCGCGATCGGTGCTCCGCGAGGAGATCGAGCGGATCGTGGGGCTGGGGGTCGAGCTCCGCCTCGACACGGCGATGGGCCGCGACTTCACCCTGGGTGACCTCGAGCGCGAGGGTTTCACGGCCGTGTTCCTGGCGACCGGCGCCTCGAAGAGCCGGCGCCTGGGTGTTCCCGGCGACGACCTCCGCGCGGTGATCCCGGCGACGCGCTTCCTCAAGGAAGTCAACCTCGGAGAGAATCCGCGCCTGTCGGGTCCCGTCGTCGTCGTCGGCGGCGGCAGCACCGCGATGGATGCGGCCCGCTCGGCGTGGCGCTCCGGCGCCGACTCGGTGACCATCGTCTACCGCCGCGGCCGCGACGACATGCCGGCCCAGGAGGAGGAGATCGAGGCAGCAGAACGCGAGGGAATCACGATCCTCGCCGGGCTTGCCCCGACCGAGGTCGTTGGCCGCGAGGGGGCGCTGATGGCCCTCCGCGCCCAGGTGCAACGGCCGACGGGCCGGGTCGAGCACGGACGTGCCGTCTACGAGGCGGTGCCGGACGCGATCCGCGACGTTCCGGCCAGCACGATCCTCGTCGCGATCGGCGAGGAGCCGGACCCATCCATCCTCCCCGAGGGCGCGGGAATCGAGGTCAGCGGGTGGGCCGGCATCGTGGCCGATCCCCACACGCTGGCGACCGGGCGCGCCGGGATCTTCGCCGGCGGCGACGTCGTCTCCGGTCCCAAGACGATCATCGACGCGGTGGCGGCCGGCCGACGCGCCGCAGCCTCGATCCATGAGTACCTCGCCGGCGCCCACGACGGCGAGGCGGAGATCATGGCCGCGGTCCGCTACAAGACCGCGCCCGAGCGAACGCTGTCCGTGGATCTCGCTGCCCGGCCACGCGCGCATGCCCCGCTCCCCGTGGTCCAGCTCGGAACATTTGCGGCCACCCAGGCGGGATTCGCCGAGGATGTGGCCCGCTCGGAGGCAACCCGCTGCTTCCGCTGCGACGCCGTCTACGGCTGTCCCAGCGTCACCGTCATGGCCGGCCGCGGACCCCACGAGAACGTCCATCCGGTCCCACCCCAGTCGCCCGTGCCAGCGGCGACGCAGTCGATCGCAGGAGGTGATCTCCAATGACGCCCGACCAGGTATCGGGTCTCTTCAGCGCCGGTGAGGCGTTCGTCGAGGGCACGATCGCCGCGGCCCTCGTCGTCCTGTGGCTCCTGGTGCTGGCGTTGCACCTGGGGCGGCCGTACATGGCGACCACGACCAGCAAGTTCACCCTCCGCCTGGGCGCCGACCTGTGGTGGATCATCTACGTGGCGATCCGCGACATCTTCACGGTCCAGGTCTTCCTGGGCAGCTTCATCTTCTTCTACCCGGACGTCGTGAAGGCGCAGGACCTGCCCATCACGGGCGGCATCGCTGCCGCGTGCGCCTTTGCCGTGCTGCTGATCAAGCTCATGACGAAGGGTGACGGGGATCGGCGCGGCTACCAGTGGCAGATCCTGCTCCTGGCCGTCGGCGCCACGCTCTACATCGGGCCATATCTCATCGGGGTGCAGGGCACCCAGCTCCACGGCGCGCACCTGCCGGGCATCGTCTCGGCCCTGGTGTCGTCGTCCAACCCGGATGTCGCGCTCCCGCTCTGCTACATCTCGGCCGTCCTGGTCGGGATCATGGGGATCGCCGCCGCCGTCTACAACCTGCGCCAGACCGGCGTGCGGCGACCTGCCGCCCCGGCAGTCCCGGAGACGAACCGATGAACGCACCGCTGAATGCCGACCAGCTCGCGACGACGCTGACGTCCGGGGGCGCGGGGTGGATGGTGGCGTCCGTCGCCGCCGTCCTGCCCATCCTCTGGTCGTTCACCCTGATCCTGCATTTCGCCCGCCCGTACATCATTCGCTTCCTGCGGCGATTGACGCTCCGCTTCGGCGGCGACGTGTGGTGGCTGTCGTACGTCCTGTTCCGCGACGGCCTGCTGGTGGTCACCCTCGGGCTGAGCATGGTCTTCCTGATGCCAAACTTCTACTTGACCGGCGACGGCCTGCCGATCACCGCCCCGCTCGCCGTCGTCGTGCTCTTCTGGACGCTCGCGGTCAAGCTCGTCCGGGACGCGGACGAAGACGCTGGGGCGTTCCGCCTCGAGAGCATTCTCCTGATCATCGCCTCGATCCTGTACATCGTTCCGCAGGTCTACGGCATGGAGGCCCAGGACCAGACCAACCTGGGCAACATCCCAGCCCTGCTGGTGAGCACCTCGAACATGGCGGTCGCCCGTCCGCTGTTCTGGATCTGCATCGGCCTGTTCGCGGTCACAGGCGCCGCGATCTTCGTCTGGTACGTGGCCAAGGCCATGCGCGCGGCGGCCGTGTCGGACCCGGGCGAGATGTCCTAACCGGGTTCTCGTTGACCTTCGCAGCGAAGGAGGGGCGGGGCGCGCCGCCCCTCCTTCCATGTGTCGTTCGTCGCCGGCGGGCCGGGCCCAGCGAGCCTACGCCTCGGCGATGACCCCGATCGAGACCCGGAAGCCGGCGCGGCGCTGGAGCGCCGGCATCAGCGTCCCCTGGCCGACCGGCGTGTCGCCGGGGAACCAGCGCGCCCACTCCTCGTTGAAGGCGTCGAACTCGGTGGGGTCGCGCAGCGACCAGTTGGCCCAGACCACCTTCTCGAGCGAGCTTCCTGCGGAGATGAGCTTCGACTCCAGGTTGCGCAGGCACTGGCGCGCCTGCTCCTTGATCGATCCGTTGACGACCTGGCCGGTGTCCGGGTCCACGGGCCCGATCGACGAGATGTAGACCATGCCGCCGGCCGTGACCGCCCTGCCGGAGCCGACAAGAGGCCGTGCCTCCGGGGAGGAGGGGGGCGTCTCACCGGAGCTGAGCCGCCCCTTGCGGCCCCGCACCGCGTCGGGCTGGGCGGGGTCTTCCGGGGGAATCCCGAACTCGCCCGGCGGAAGCGGGACGCCGCTCGACCGGAACTTTCCCATGAACGTGGGCCGGATCCCGGTCGGCTTGAGGGTTCCCTCGATCTTGCCGTCCTGCATCCCGGTCTGCTCGTACACGAACACGTCCTGGGTCAGGATCTGGTCGTCCTCCATCCCGTAGACCTCGGTGATGTTGACGACCTTGCGCGAGCCGTCCTTGAGGCGCGCGGTGTGGACGATCAGGTCGACCGCGGAGGCGATCTGCTCCCGGATCGCGCGGAGCGGCAGCTCGTAGCCGGCCATGAGCACCATCGTCTCGAGGCGCCGGAGCATGTCCGGAGGGCTGTTCGCGTGCCCGGTGGAGAGCGAGCCGTCCTGGCCCGTGGTCATCGCCTGCAGCATGTCGAGCGCCTCGCCACCGCGGCACTCACCCACGATGATCCGGTCGGGTCGCATGTGGAGCGCGTTGCGCAGCAGGTCGCGGATCGTGATCTCACCCGTGCTTTCGAGGTTCGGGGGCCGGGACTCGAGCGTGACCACGTGCACCTGGCGGAGCTGCAGCTCGGCGGCATCCTCGATCGTGATGATCCGCTCGTCCTCGGGGATGAACGACGACATGACGTTCAGGGTCGTCGTCTTGCCCGAGCCGGTGCCGCCCGACACGAAGATGTTCAGGCGGGCCTCCACGCAGGCCTTGAGGAAGTCGAACATCTCGGCGGTCGCGGTGCCGAAGCGGACCAGGTCCTCGACCGTGAACGGCCGGGCGGCGAACTTGCGGACTGTGATCACCGGACCCACGAGCGAGAGCGGCTCGATGACCGCGTTCACCCGCGACCCGTCGGGGAGCCGAGCATCCACCCTGGGGCTCATCGCGTCGATCCTGCGCCCCATCGGGGTGATGATCCGGTCGATGATCCGGAGCACGTGCTCGTCGCTCAGGAAGGTGCTCTCGACCCGCTCGATCTTCCCGTTCCGCTCGATGTAGATGTGGTCCGGACCGTTGACCATGACCTCGGTGATGGACTCGTCGCGGAGGAACGGCTCCAGCGGCCCGAAGCCTGTCAGATCGTCGGCCATCTCATCGACCAGACGCCGTCGCTCGTCGCGGGTCATGACCAACCCGCGCGCGTCCACGGCTCGATCGACGATCGCCTCGACCCTGGCGCGCACGTCCGCGTCGTCCCCGGCCTCACGCAGCGCGTCGTACGCGCCGATCAGCTCGTCGTGGAGGCGGGCCCGGATGTCGCGAAGGGCATCCCCCCTTCCTGGCGAAGGGGTTGGCCGTGGCGTCGCCGGCCCGACGGGCACGAGGGCGCCGGTGTCGGGGATGTCGATCCCGCGTTGCGCCCGTTCGACCCGCTGGAGCAGCGACATTCCGTACCCTCCGTTGGCCTGTGCCGTGACTCCGGGTCACCGGAGTACCCATCGCCAGCGCTGTCGGTTTATCACAATTCCGGTACGAACGGATAGAGGCGCCAGGACCTTTGGCGGTGCCCCGGGTCACCGTCAGTCGCGGGTGCTGGCCGGGCACGGTTCACCGGGCGCAGCCAAACGCCGGGCGCTTCCAGGTACCTTCCCGCACGGGAACGCCGCGACCGCGGCTTCGTGCCCGGGACCGGCCGTGCCGCTGGCAGGCCGCGCGGTGGGCATGCCTGTAGGATCATCGAGTGGATCCCGGCGCCGGCGATTACGCCCTTCTCGACTTCGGTGCCGGTCGCCGCCTGGACCGGTTCGGCGCGGTGACCCTGGATCGACCGTCCCCGGGCGTGGCCGATGTGCCGGTGATGGACCAGCGGGCCTGGACGGGCGCCACCGCCCGCTTCGGCAGGGCCGCCGGAGCAGACGACCTGGCGGGCTGGGATCCCGCCGACGCCGTCCCTCCGTCCTGGGATGTGGTCATCGATGGGCTGCGCCTGGAGCTCCGCCTCACGCCGGCGGGCCAGGTCGGATTCTTCCCGGAGCACGCGGAGCCGGCCGGCTGGGCAGCAGGTCAAGCGGACGCGGCGCTCATCCGGCTCGGCCGGCCGCCCGAGGTGCTCAGTCTGTTCGCCTACACCGGGTTTGCCACGCTTGCGCTGGCCCGGGCAGGCGCGAGGGTTGCCCATGTCGACGCCTCGCGGCCCGCGGTCGCCTGGGCTCGGCGCAATGCGGCTGGGACCGGCCTCGGGGACGCCCCGGTCAGGTGGATCGTGGATGACGCCCGTGCCTTCGTCGTGCGTGAGGCACGCCGCGGCAGGATGTATGACGGGGTCGTCCTGGATCCGCCCACCTATGGGCATGCACCGCGCGGTGGCGCCGCCTGGCGCATGGCGAGTGACCTCGTCCCGCTGCTGGTTGGCTGCGCCGCCCTCATGGGTCCATCGCCGCAGTTCCTGGTGCTGACCGCGCACACCACCGGGCTCGACGCAACGGGGTTGCGCGCCGCGATCGCGCAAGCTTTCGAGCCAGCGATCGCGGGTCGCGCCGACGTGGTTCCCCTTGGCGGACGCCGTCCTGACGGGCGCCAGCTCCCCGCCGGCCTCGCCATCCGGTGGGCGCCGTGACGCGCGAGCACGCATCGTCCCCGACCCTCACCAGCACGGCGAACCCACGCTTCCGCGCGGCGGCATCGCTGCGGGATCGGCGTGAGCGTGCACGGACCGGCCTGCTTCTCGTGGACGGTGTTCGCGAGGTTGCCCGGGCACTCGACGCGGGCGTGGAGCTCGCGGAGGTCTTCGTGGCGCCCCGCGCCGGCGTGGAACCCGGGCTCGACGCCGTCGTGGCCCGGGCCGCCGGCCTTGGGGTGCCTGTCGCGCCGGTCACGGCCGAGCTGCTGGCGCGCCTCGCGTACGGAGAGCGCACGAGCGGGATCGTGGCCGTGGCGACCGCGCCGGGGACCTCCCTTGAGGCGCTTCGGCTGCCTCCGGAGGCACCGATCGTGGGCATCCTGGAGGACGTGGAGAAGCCCGGCAACCTGGGGGCCGTCTGCAGGAGCGCGGATGGGGCGGGACTCGACGCGCTCATCGCGGCCGGGACTGTGATGGCCGCGGCAGATCCGTGGAACCCCAACGCCGTGCGGGCGTCGTTGGGGACTGTCTTCTCCCTCCGGCTGGCCGTCGCGAGCACGGCGAACGTTCTCGCCTGGCTCCGGGATCGCAGGCTGCGGATCGTGGCGGCGCGCGTCGACGGTAGCGTGCCCTACACGGACACGGATTTCCGCGGTCCGGTGGCAGTGGTCCTGGGTAGCGAGGCGAGCGGCCTCACGGAGGCGTGGTCGGGCGAGGATGTGACCGCGGTCCGCCTGCCCATGCGTGGGCGCGCCGACTCGCTCAACGTCGCCGCGGCGGCGGCCATCCTCTTCTACGAGGCCCGGCGCCAGCGCGACGCGGGGGCGTGACCAGGGGGGAACGAACCACTGTTCCGAGCCTGGCCTGAGCTCGACCTATACTCGGCTCATGGGCCCATTCATGCGCCATCCCCGCAGGCACACCTGGACTGGGCGCGGCCTGGCCATTGGGATCGCCGGGCTCCTCGCCGTTGCCGGGCTCGTGACCGCGGGGTCGGGTGGCGCGGCGCGGAGCGCCGACCGGGCGACGCGCATCGCGATGTCCGATCCGCAGACGCTCGATCCGGCTCGCGCGGGCGATGCCGGCAGCGCCGCCGTGATCGCCCAGCTGTTCGAGGGGCTGACCGCGATCGACGGCAGCCTCACGCCGCGCCCCGCGCTGGCTGCCGGCTGGACCTTCAAGGACGGCAACCGGACGGTCGACTTCACGCTGCGCGATGGTCTCGCCTTCTCCGACGGTACGCCGATCACGGCGGCCGACGTGGAGCGGAGCTGGCTGCGCGTCCTCGATCCCGCCGCGCCGTCGCCGCTGGCTGCGCTGTTGTTCGACGTGGTGGGTGCGCGCGCCTATGCGACGGGTGCCTCGACAGACCCCGCGAGCGTTGGCTTCCACACGGACGGGCAGCTCTTCGAGGTCCGCCTGACGCGCCCCGCGGGTGACTTCCCGGCGATCGCGGCCAGCCCGTCGCTCGCGGTCGTTCCAGCGGGCGTGGGCCGGGACGCGAACGCCCTCGACCCAGGGCCGGGGTTTGTGGCGTCCGGTGGGTACGTCCTGGCGGGGCGCACCTCAACCGAGCTCCAGCTGACCGCCAACAGCCACTACTGGGCCGGCCCACCGGCGATCTCGCAGGTGACCCTCGTGACGGACCTGGGCGGCCAGTCCCCGGTCGATGTCTTCGACGCAGGGACGCTGGACTGGACGCCGGTCAGCCCCGACGACGCCTCCTGGATCACCTACGACCGGACGCTGGGGCCGCAGCTTCGTTCCTCGGCGGACCTAGCGGTCACGTACTACGGCTTCGACACACGTCGGGCTCCTTTCAACGACCCGCTTGTCCGGCGCGCGTTCGCGGAGGCCGTCGACTGGCGGCGCGTCGTGCAGCTGGCGGACGGCGCCGATGCATTGCCGGCCACCGGCATCGTGCCGCCCGGCATCCCGGGCCGCAGCGCCGGGGACTTCCTGCCGACGTTCGATCCGGCCGCCGCGAAGCGCCTCCTGGCTGAGGCCGGCTACCCGGACCCGACGACCTTCCCGGTCGTGACGCTCGTCGACACGGGCACGGGCTATGACGCCGGCATCATCGACCAGCTCAAGGTCAACCTGGGTGTCACGGTGCGGTATGAGACGCTCGACTTCTCCGACTTCTTCAACCTGCTCGGCACCCCGGCCGGGCCGCAGTTCTGGGCGCTCGGGTGGGTCGCCGACTACCCGTCGCCGTACGACTTCCTGGGCATCCTTCTCGGTGGCGGCCAGCCCAACAACTACGGCGGCTGGACCTCTGCGCCGTTCGACGCTGCCATCGCACGCGCGGTCGCCAGCGAGGACCCCGCCACGATCGGATCCGCCTATGACGATGCGCAGGCGATCGTCCGCGACGAAGCGCCGGTGGTGCCGGCCTCCTACAGCACGAGCTTCGCGTTGAGCCGGACGGGGCTCCTCGGGGCGCAGATGAACGGCCTGGGGATCCTCCGGATCGCCGGGATGGCATGGGCGGCGGGGACCCCGTGATGGCGCCCCGCGGCTTGCGCATCCTGGTCGCGCTCGTTGTCGGGCTCGGACTTGCGCCGGTCCTCAGCGTGCCCGCGGCCCAGGCCGCCGACGTGTCATTCGGCACGCCATCGGCAAACGCCGTCTTCGGGACGGGCGTGACGTTCGTGCAACCGGTGACGGTGGGCGGACCGATCCAGCGAGTCGAGCTGCTCATCACGTTCCCGACGGCACTCGGGCCCCTGGTCCACGAGATCCCGGTCCCGTCGGGCAACGGGGCCCTGACGCTCCACGGCAGCTGGTCGGAGACGGCGGACGGCCATCTCATGCCGAACACGCCGCTCGTCGCGCGCTGGCGGATCACGCCGGCGTCCGGCGCCCCCGTGGAGGGCCCCTCGGTCAGCGTCCTGTACGCGGACACGCGGTTCGCCTGGAAGACGATCTCGGGCCCGCTCGTCCGCCTTCACTGGTACGAGGGGTCCGACGCGTTCGCCCGCCAGGCCCTCGCGGTGGGGGAGAAGGGCGTGCAGCAGGCTGCCGACCTGCTCGGCGTCAAGGAGACGGAGCCCATCGACTTCTTCGTCTATGCGGCGCAGGCACCCTTCTATGACGCGCTGGGTCCGGGCACCAGGGAGAACGTGGGAGGGGAGGCCGACGCGGACATCCGGACGATGTTCGCCCTGATCGAGCCGAGCGCGGTGGGCGACTCCTGGGTCAACGTGGTCATCCCACACGAGCTGACCCACCTGGTCTTCAATACCGCCGTCCGAAACCCGTACCACTTCCCGCCACGCTGGCTCAATGAGGGCCTCGCCGTCTACCTCTCGGAGGGGTACACGCCGTCCTGGCGCGACGCCGTGCAGCAGGCAGTCGTTCAGGGCAACCTGCTCTCGCTTGCCGGCCTCACTGGCCAGTTCCCGACGAGCGCGGACGGCTTCTTCCTGGCCTACGGCGAGAGCGTGTCGGCCATCGACTTCTTCGTGCGGACCTACGGCAAGGATCACCTGGTGGCACTGATCCGTTCCTACGCCGCCGGCCGCACCGATGACGAGGCGTTCACGTCGGCGATCGGGGTCAACGTGGCGGGGTTCGAGGCGGCCTGGCTCGCCAGCCTGGGAGCGGCCGCCCCGACCCGGTACGGACCGCAGCCGGCGCCGCCCGGGAGCGTGCCACCCGGCTGGGGCGGCCCCGGGGCTGCCTCACTGCCGAGCGCTGGAGGCCCCGCCGTCGCGGTCTCGCCGCCACCCCAGGGCGCGAGCTCGCCAGCTGCCGGCCCGGCGTCCGCCCAGGGGGCCGCGGGCGGCGACTCGGGTGAGCTGCTCCTGCTCGCGATCGCCGCCGCCGGCCTCGCCATCGGTGCCGGACTCGCCTACGTCCGCCGCCGCCGCATACAACGTGCGTCCGGTGGGGACGATCCCGTCCCGCCGGCGTCGCTCCCATGAGCGGTCTGGGCGCGAGGATGCGCTCCATCCCGACCTGGGAGATCACCCTGTTCGTGGCGCTTGTCGCCCTGGGGTTCCTGATCGCGGCCCAGCTTCGCTCGGAGACCCCCCGGGTCCAGTACACCTCCCAGGAGCGGGCGCCGCTCATCCAGACTGCGCTCAGCCTTCGAACCGAGCAGAAGGGCCTACAGGCCCAGATCCTGGACCTGCGCGACCGGATCACCGCCGCCGAAACGGGCAGCGAGGGCAGTGACGCGCTCGTCAAGCAGCTCAACGATGCCCTCTTCCAGGCACGCCTGTCGGCGGGCCTGACGGCGCTGGAGGGCAACGGCCTGGTGGTCCAGCTCCAGGATGCCCCCCAGGCTGCACAGGCCGCCGGAGGGGGAGACCTCCTCGTGACCGGCCTGGATGTCCGGACCGTTGTGGAAGAGCTCTGGCTGGCCGGCGCCGAGGCCGTCGCGGTCAACGACGAGCGGGTCGTGGCTACCACCGCGATCCTCGACATCGGGGGATCCCTTCTCGTCAACTCCGCCTACCTCGCGCCGCCCTACCAGGTCAAGGCGGTCGGGCCGGCCGACATGGATGCCCAGCTGGCCTCGTCCGCGAGCTGGATCGACTTCGTGGACTCCCGGGCCGGGCCGAACGGGATCCAGGTCTCCATCGCCCAGCCGGCCGACCTCGTCGTGCCTGCCTACGCGGGAACAGTCACGATCCGGTATGCGCAGCCGCCGGTCTCGCCGGCCCCGTCGGGGAACCCGTAGATGCGGAGCCCGCGCAGCCAGATCACGATGGCGGTCGTGGCGTTGCTCCTCGGGTTCCTCGTGGTGGCCCAGGTCCGCAGCCAGACCAGCGGAACGGGCCTCGAGCAGCTGTCCGCTCAGGACCTGACGCTTCTCGTGGCCAACCTCAACACGCGCAACGACCAGCTCCGCACTGAGGTCGCCGACCTGGGCCAGCAGCTTGCGTCGATCGACGCCAGCAAGGCGCGCGGGGAGACCTCCGCCGGTCAGCTCCGGGACGACCTGGTGCGAACCAGGATCTGGTCGGGCGTCGACCCGGCCCAGGGCCAGGGAGTGCGGGTGGTCATCCGCGGACCGGTCTCGGTCGTCGTGGTGGAGGACCTGGTGAACGAGCTTCGCAACGCAGGCGCCGAGGCGATCTCCATCGGTGGCGTCCGGGTCGTCCCAGCAACCATCGCGGGCGGGACGCCGGGCGCCCTCTCCGTGGACAACACGCTGCTCGGCGACCCACTCGAAGTCGATGCCATCGGCAACACGGCCACGATCACGGGCACCCTCACCCGGGTGGGCGGACTCGTGGCGCAGGAGCTCGCCACGAACCCGGACCTCGGGATCGAGGTGACGCCCGCCGACCAGATCCAGGTGCCAGGGACGATGCGCGATCTCATCCCACACGACGCGAAGCCGCGCCTCTGATCGCGCCGCGAACCTGCCATGGTCGATCATGGGGCGCGAGGCGCCCACCGGATGCTACCCTCGCGGCCGATGCACGAGACCTTGCGCCCATGACTCTGCCCGTCCCGTTCCGCCTGGGAGACCGGATCGAGCTTCGCCGACCCCATCCCTGCGGGGGCAGGACCTGGGACGTGGACCGGCTGGGGGCTGACCTCGGGCTGCGCTGCACCACCTGCGGGCGTCGCGTGCTTGTCGAGCGGCGCCAGGTCGAACGCCGGCTGGTCGCGTTCGGCGCGCGCGGCCCCGAGCAGGACGACGCGTGAACGGGCGCCGGGAGGTGCTGGAGCAGCCGGCCTCTGCGCTGGCGGTCTTTCGGAACCGGCCGTTCCTGATCGTCTGGCTGTCGCAGCTGGCAACCCAGGTCGGCGGCAACATGGTGCTGTACGGCCTCACCGTGCTGATCTTCACGGCGTCCGGCTCCAACAGCGCCGTGTCGGTCCTGCTGATCAGCTTCCTGGCACCAGCAGTCATCTTCGGCGCGCTAGCCGGCGTCTACGTGGACCGCTTCGACCGGCGCCTGGTGCTGGTCGCGACGAGCCTGATCCGGGCCGGGCTGTTCTTCCTCGTCGCGTTCTTCGACAGGAACGTCGGGGTCATCCTTCTGCTCAACCTGGCGGTCTCCATCGCCACCACCTTCTTCGCGCCGGCCGAGCTCAGCATGATTCCGCTGCTCGTGCCACGGGCACAGCTGACCGCGGCGAACGGGATCTTCACCCTCACGATCAACGCCGCGTTCGCCCTCGGCTTCACGCTCCTGGGGCCGCTGGTCGTGACGATCGCGGGGCCGACGCCACTGATCGTCGTCGTCGCCGTCCTCTACCTCGTCTCGGCGGCGCTCTGCTGGACCCTCGCGCCGGCGCCCCCGCAACCGCTCCCGGCCGGCCACGACGCGCTCCACGACGCCGGGGTTGCGGTCGGTTCGGTGATCGGTCAGTTCCAGGAAGGGATCGGCTACATTCGCGCGAACCCCACCGTCGCCTGGGCCCTCACCTACCTCGGCGTCGCGGCGTCGATCGTCGGCGTGCTGGGCGCCCTGGGGCCGGGCTTCGCGGTTCGCGTCCTGGGGCTCACATCCAAGGACTTCGTCGTCGTGGTCCTCCCGCTGGGCCTCGGCGTCGTCTCCGGGGTCCTGCTGGTCAACGCGATCCGGACGATCGTGCCGCGTCGCCGGACGATCGAGGTAGGGCTGGTGACCCTTGGAGCGTGCCTGGTCCTGATCACGATCGTGAACCCGATCAGCGAGCTGCTCCAGCGTGTCAGCGCCGCCCAGCCCGTCCTCGACACGTCGGCCCTGGTGTCCGTCCTGGCAGTGGTCGTGGCGATCGCCTTCGTCGCCGGGATGGCGTATGCGGCGGTCGCCATTCCTGCGCAGACCGAGCTCCAGGAGGAGATCCCCGAGGACGTCCGGGGCCGCGTCTTCGGCATCCTGAACACGCTGGTGTCGGTGGCGAGCTTCCTTCCGATCATCATCGTCGGCCCGGTTTCAGACACGCTGGGCACTGCGCCCGTGCTGCTCGCGGCCGCGTGCCTGGTCGGATTGAGCGGCGTCGGCTCCATCGTCGTCCACGCCCGGCACAAGGTGGTCCCCGCGCCGGGCGACACGGCGTCCACCACGGCCGAGAACCCTCCGTCGGACGAGCAATGAACCGCGAGGCAGCCGGGCCCGCGGGTGCCCGCTCCCACTCCGGCTCGGGCCGCTCGCGAGTCGCGCCGGCCCGCCCGCGGGTCGCCGTGGTCTTCACCGGGGGCACGATCAGCATGACCGTCGACCCGGTCGCGGGCGGTGCCGTCCCCACCCTCGCCGGCGCCGACCTGCTCGGGCTCGTACCCGGCTTGGACGAGCTCGCCGAGCTGGTGGTGGTCGACCGCGGGCGGACACCGGCCAGCCATTTCTCCTTCGCCGATGTGCTCGCGATCGGGAGCCGCGATTGATGCCGCCTGCACGGATCCCAGCATCACGGGCGTGGTGGTGGTCCAGGGGACCGACACGCTCGAGGAGACCGCCTTCGCCTGGGACCTCTGTCACGCTCGCTCCCAGGCCAGTCGTGGTGACCGGGGCCATGCGCAACGCGAGCGACCCTGGATGGGACGGCGCCGCGAACCTTGGCGCCGCGGTACGACTTGCCGTCCACTCGTCCGCACGCGGCGCAGGCGTGCTGGTCGCCATGGGCGGGCGGGTCATCGCGGCCGACGACGTCGCCAAGCGCCACAGCAGCGCGGTGGACGCCTTCGAAAGTCGGTCCGGCCGGCCGCTCGGTCGGGTGGGGGAGCGACGGGTGACGCTGGCTCCCCGTGGCCCCAGGCGTCGCATCGCTCCCGTTCCCGCCGCGGCCGGCGGCCCGGTGGAGATCGTCACGGCCGCGCTGGAGACCGACGGCCGAGCCCTTGATCGGGCGGTGGCGGCGGGGGCGCGAGCCGTCGTCGTGGCGGCGACAGGCTCCGGCAACACCCACCCCGACCTCCTCCGCGCCGCGATCGACGCCATGGCCGCGGGGATCCCCGTTGCCCTTGCCAGCCGCACCGGTGCCGGTCCCGTGGGGCCCTTCTACGGGTTCCCCGGGGGCGGCACGACCTGGCAGCGGGCCGGCGCCCTGATGGCCGACTCGCTGACACCGGTGCAGGCCCGCGTGGCGGTCGCGCTCGGACTCGGGGCAGGGATGGGGATCGACGAGCTCCGGGAGCTTCTTGCGGACCCGCTGCCAGCCCCCGGCGCAGAGGTCGCGCGCCGCGGGAACGGGGCGATAATCTCGTCCTCACCGAGTCACGGAGGACCCACATGAGGAGCCCAATGACCCCGGCCAAGCACGATCTGAATCGGCGCCTGGAGACGACGAGCTGGGGCCTCTTCCTGATCATGCTGGGAGGCTTCGCGCTGCTCCCGTCCGTGCCAGGGGGGACCTGGCTCGTGGGTGCCGGTGTCATCATGCTCGGGCTCAACGCCGTCCGGCTGGTCGCCGGGATCAGGGTCAGCTTCTTCACGATGATCCTGGGAACGGTCGCGCTGCTCTCCGGGCTCGGCAGCGTCTACGGTGTCGACCTCCCCGTTGGACCGCTCCTGATCATCCTGATCGGCCTCGCGATCATCGTCCGGGCCCTGGACCGTTCGCGCTGATCGGCCCATCCGCGCCCGGAGCCGCCGGGAGCCGCCGGTTTCGGAGGATGTGAGCCGCCGCCCGAGACGGCTGGCTCGCCGCCTTCAACTGCCTGGTGCCGTGCTCGGTTCCGAGAGCGGTGGCAGGCCGAGAACGCGGCGCAACTCCACCGTCGCGACGGTCACGCTCTCCTGCGACGAACTGAGCTGGGCAAGTAGGTCGGCGTTGAACGGGTCGCCCACGAGAAGTCGCTGGACTCTCGCTCGGGCATCGACGGCGGCCGTGAGAGCATCCACCTGGGAACGGACCGTTGCCGGAAAGCAGAGTCGCTTCTTGAGAAAGGCGGTGTAGTCGTCGTCATATACGGCGGCACCGTAGTAGGCGGCCCGGACCTGCGCCGCGTCGTGACCGGCCGCCTTGATCTGATAGTCGAGGGAAACCCTCAGCCCGCCCGACCCCGAGTCGAGCTGCAGATACGAGAACGAGGCGGCGGCCTGCTCGAGGGAGGTCCCCATGCAGGGGCCCTCGATCAGTCTCGGACCGATGTAGGCCGCACCCACCCCGACCACGCCGACGATCACGGCTGCGACCAGGACGGCGGCGGCGGGGTTGTGGCGCACCCCCCACAGCAAGGCGCCGGTCAGCACAGTGGCGGTGCCGAAACCGGCGAGATACGGGACCCCGAGGAGCACCCAGAGAATGACCAACCAGCTGGGCCAAGCCCACCATCCGCTCACGAGCGCGACCGCCGCCGCCGATCCGACCCCGCCCGCCAGCAGCGCCCTGACTCGGGAACGGCAGAAGGCCCCGATGACGGCGCAGGCCGCGCCCACGGCACCAACCCCCACGAGCAGAAAGTCAATCCTGTCGTCACGGCCATCGACCAACAGGATCCCGGCTGCCGCCGTCCCGATGAGGCCGACGACGAACGCCATCCCGGCCCCGACCCCGGCCGCGACGGGCTCCGACCACGACGGCGATCTGGCGCGACTCATGGCGATCTTGCTACCGGTCCTGACTGGTGGTTCTTAGGAAGACACTGACAAGGGGCCGAGGGCCGCGAACCGCGATGCGATGCGACGCACCGAGGAGCCTCCCTGGGACGCATCCACGCGGTTCGGTCTCGCCAGTGGCTCGGCGCGGTCCAGGCGGCCAAGGGTAGGGACCGCGCGTCAGAGCCTTCCGCGTTGCAGGTACGACGCTTGACGGGCGCAGGTGTTGCACGAGGGGTGTTCGGCATGAGCCGGCCCCCGGACGCCCGGCGCGCCCTTCCATGTCCGCCTCCCACGACGCGGAGAAGCCGGGGAGCCTTGACGGGCTCCTCGGCTTCGGATTGCGGCGAGGTCGATGCTAGAAGTGGCCGGCGCAGTAGTCCCGGGTCACCGTTTCAAGCTCGGTGACGCTCGTCCCGAGCGCGGACGCGAAAACGAGGGCCGGCACCATCACCGGGGCCACCACGGCCGGCCTACTTCACCTTCTGCTTCGAGACCGACGTGGCATAAGTGTTGATCACCTCGATGGTGGGGTAGTCGCCGTAGAAGTCCCAGGGCGGGGGACCGGAGGCGGGTAGCGAGAGAGACGCCGCGCACGTCGGGGTGCTTCCGGCAAGGGTCTTGTACTGGAAGTCCTTGCCGGTCCTGGCGACAACCACCCGGACCTTCTGGGTGTACCGGTATTGAACAATCTCGCCCACTGTGCCGTCGCTCTTCCGGGTGTACGTGCCGCATGAGCCGACCTTCACGGACTTGGCGTCGTCGACGCAGACGACGAGCTGGATGGGGCCGGGCCAGAGATCGTCCATCCACTTGACGTTGATGTCGTAGCCACCGTGCCCGTAGCTGACGCTCGGCTCGAGGTACCAATAGCCCCGGCCCACGATGACGAGCGGATGGACGGTGCCACCGTACTTGGCCGCCGCGGGAATAGGCTTCCCCTTGCAGACCGCCATGAGCTCGGACTCGGTGATGTGTGGCGTCGGTGTCGGTGTCGGGGTCGCCTTCGGGGTCGGCCTCAGCGTCGGTGTGGGTGTCGGCCTCAGCGTCGGCGTGGGTGTCGGCCTCAGCGTCGCTGTCGGGGTCGGCGTCGGCTCGGGCGTGACATAGATGATCCGAGGAGTTGCCGCGCCCGAGCAGGCTCCAAGCAGCGTTCCTGCTGCCAGGAGGCTTGCCAGGAGTCGCCTCATCATCGACCTCCGTTTCGGGGACCCGGGGCCACTCCCTCTGTCGTCTCCGCGGTTCTCGTCGGGGCGGCGCTGCACAGCGCGAACATCAGCGCGGCCGCGAGGACGATGGACAGGCGACGCATGGGGTGTCCTTCCGCGTCGGGCGCGGGTCGGTTTCGCCAGTGGCTCGGCGCGGTCTTGGGCGACCGTGGGCATGGGCCGCGCGTCAGAGCCTCCCGCGCGTGTGGATAAACGGTGACGGCTTGGGAGGCGGCACGGCAAGGGACTTCTGGCCCAATCGGCCCCCGGACGCCCGGTACGCGTGCGCATCCCTCCGGCGGGTCAGCGTGCCCGATGCACCATCCAGCAGTTGGGCTCGACGTACAGGCCCACGTCGCTCTCGCGGTCGATCTCGACCGGCACGAGGGCGCCTGGCACCACGTAGGACCCGGTCTCCGGCATCGGTAGCCCGGTCCAGTCCTCCCACTCGGCCACGCTGCCGCGGATCGTCATCGACGCGGGAGCGACGCCCGCGCCGACGCCACCGACCCGCTCGTGGGTTCGGAGCCACGGATCGAACAGCGCGCCATCGGCGCGACGCCAGCTCGAGTAGTGCTCCATGGCGATCAGCGGGTAGCGATGCTTCTCGGTCGGGCGTACGGGTGCCACGAGGCTCGCCAGTCCATGGTCGGCCGCGATCCCGCGCATGACCCTGATGCACGTCGCGCTCAAGCCGAGGCCGAGGCTGCCAGGCGCGACCACGATCATGAGGGCTGACGCGGCGGTCGGCTCTGCGCCCGCCTCGACCGTCGCCACGCCGTCCTCGAGGATCGCATCGATCCCTCCCGGCGGCAACGTCGCGGGGTTGCCATCCCAGCGGATCGGCAGGGAGTTGCCGACCGCGATCGGGTCGTCGCCATCGGGGTCGACCAGAGCGAACTGATAGTCGGCCCACAGCTCGTAGAGTCGATCCCAGAGACGGTTCACGACCTCATCGTGGCCGAGAAGGAACTCGGGCCACGGCGAGGCACCCAAACGGCGCATGGCGTCGGTGAGATCGGGTCGTGCGGCGGCAGTGAGTACCATGTAGCCGTACACAGGGCGGATCGTGGCAGGCCCCGGGGGCTTGCGTCCAGATCGCCTCCCCGCACCTCGCCCGTCCTCGGCCATCGCGACCCGCCGCACCGGGGGAAGCAGCTTCTTTCAGATCCCCGGCGTTGGACTTGGTGACGGGCCGGGCGACTCGCCCGGCGAGGTCGCTGGGCTCACCGGCGCTTGCGCGAGCGTCCCGAGGGGCACCACGAGCGTGGGGCTCTCATGCAACATGACGTAGCCCGACCAGTGCATCCAGTACACGAACGTCAGAGAAGCCAGCTGCGCCTCTGGAGCGATCGACGTGACCCACCCCTCGGCGCTCTGGCCGGCCAGGAGGACCCCGGACCCGAGGGCCGGCTCTCGCTTCCCCAACATCACGATCGGCTGCTGCCAGTCCGTGCCTGTGGCGTCCCGGAGTGTGTAGCTGCGATCGTTGTAGCTCGTCTTCTTCAGCGCCTTGATCCGGACGTATACCGTCACGTAGGCTCCGCCCGCCTCCGGCTGGCTCGTCCCGTTTCCTTCCCAGCGCTCCGCGCGAGTGACGATCTGGTATTGGGCGTTCTCCAGGCGGACCGTCTGGCCCCGCCGGCCGAGGGCCGCGAACTCGCCGCACCACAGCTTCGACCCCAGGCGGAGCACCAGCGCGACCCCCGCCCCGGCGTTCCAGGCAGCGCGGACCTGCTTGACCCGGGTGGCACTAATGGCCAGATTACGCGTGACGGCGCCCGAGGAGCTCGACACCACCGACGGGAGCGAGAAGAGGGCCGGCCCCAGGGCGGGGACGATCCACCCGCAGCTGCCCTTGTAGACGGTCACCCCGAACGTCGCGCCGGTGCGGAGTTTCGTCGCGCGAATGCGGAGGATGCCGCTGCCTGTGGTGTATACGGTGAGGGTGGACGTGTCCGTCAGGCCGCCCCCGACCCGTGTCTGCCAGCCCTGGACGATCGTCGCGGCGGAGGCAACGCCGGGTTCCATTACGATCGCGCCCATGAGCACGACGGTCGCAACGCCAACCGCGATCACCCGGTTGGTCACACGCCTGGCGGGTCGCCGGTACCAGCGCGACATCTGATCGATCATCTGTCCAGCCTCCTCCCCCTCCAATTCGTGAAACCGTGGGTCACACCGTCCCTGCTGTGTCGGAACGGACGGTGCCGGCTCGGGGCGCCTTCCTCCTGCGCGCGCCGGTGCGAAAGTGGCTTGATGGTGTTGATCGGGGATCCGACGCCGGAGATCGGCACGGTGACCGCAACCGGCCACATCCCGTCAGGCTCGCCGCGGGTGCGGCACGGGGCACTGGCGAATGGACCGCGGAGCGACAGCGCCAGCGGGCTCGCGGCCAGGGACCGCATGAATCCAGATCTCCTTCGGGACGCAATCCCAGCGGGTCGGTCTCGCCAGTGGCTCGGCGCGGTCTTGGGCGGCCGTGGGCACGGGCCGCGTGTCAGAGCCTCCCGCTGACGTTGATTGTCCTACCGAGGGGAAGGGCCCCGGATGCCGGTGGCAGTCCCATCCTCCAAGGAGAGCGGAGCGCCCGGTGCGGAGCCGGGAGCCGTGGGAGTAGCCGGGCGCCGCGCCAGGGCGCAGGTGTTGCACCAACGTCGTTCGTCGTGAAGCAACCCCGGATGCTGCGCCTGCGATCAGCTCGGGCGTCAGGTACCTCGCCCTCTTCCACAAACCATTCGAAGAACGCCTGGCAGCCGCGGAAGCGGTTGTGTGCGGTGGTCGCTGCGCGGCGGGCCAGGAGGTCGGTGATCCATGCCCCTACGCGCTTGCGCTTGACGTCGGCGACGCGCGTCGGCATGCCGGCGTCCGCGAGGTAGGCGGCCAGTTGTTCCACGGTCCTGGTGTAGGTCTCGATCATCCGCGGGCCCGGCCGGTGCGGAGCGAGGGAGCGGCGCAAGCTGGTCGCGAGCGTCGTCACATCGTCGGGTACCGTAGAATGGGCCGCGCTGGTGGGGTCGGCGCTCATCTTCGGAGCGCTCCTGCTGGCGGTTCTCAAGGTCACCAGCGTGCGGTAGCCCCACCAGCGATGGCTCGGGGGCGTGCGGTGTCCCTGAGCACAAGACATTGGGCGGTTAGCTCAGTTGGTTAGAGCGCATGCTTGACATGCGCCGGGACTATTGCGGCG